>JANWIJ010000064.1 GCA_025449935.1 Chitinophagaceae bacterium | reverse complement strand
GGCTATGGTTACCAGGTTGCAGAAGGCTGGCAGGTTATAAATCCGGATAGTGTACTCGTAGGACGTGCAGTAACGGCTACGTTTATGCCGGCTCGTCCTGATGTATGGGGCGCCATCGACTCCGTTGGGAAAAAAGCAGGAAAGAGGGGTCAGAATACATGGGCAGTTGATTTATTGGTTAAAGGAGATGTATACGTGGCTGATCAATTTGGTGCTAAAAGAAATGGTCCGACGATTGGTGATAATGTGGGAAATGCGATTTATGCAAAGAGCGGGAATGGTATAGTATACGATGGTGCATTGAGGGATGTTGAAGGATTAAAAGAGATTGGCGGCTTTACTTCTTACTACACAAGCTATGACCCATCTTATCATAATCCACAGGGAGATTTAAACACGATGATCGTTGGCATTAATCATCCAACACGTATACGCACAGTAACTGTGATGCCCGGTGATATTGTAGTGGGTAAACTGGGAGTGGTGGTTTTTGTTCCTCCCCATTTGGCGGAAAGAGTGGTAAAGACTTCAGAAATTATTCGTCTTCGGGATTTATTTGGCCACCAGCGGCTGAGAGAAGGTAAATACACTGCGGGGCAGATAGACTCGCGGTGGACTGATGAAATCGAGAAAGATTTTTCCAAATGGCTAAACGATCATATTAATGAACTGCCCGTTCCCAAAGAACAGATCCAGGAATACCTGAAAGATCGAACCTGGTAAACAATAAAAAACAGAACAATGACAAATTCAAGAAGATCATTTATCAGTAAAGCAGCTATTGCAGCAGCCATAGCGCCTTTGGCTTCATTATCCACCTTTGGCCAGGGGTATCAAACAGCAATTGACAAAACACCAAAGCTTTCTGCACCTTCTGATTTAAAGATTACTGACATAAAATGCGGCTATATAAGAGGCAGCGTATTTGTAAAAATTTATACCAACCAGGATATCTGGGGCTGCGGGGAAGGTGTGGATGCTATACCGGGTACTTACCATTTAGTCAAGAATTTTGGAGCACGGATTAAAGGCAAAAACCCGTTGAATGTCCACCGGCTATTTGAAGATATTCGTAAATCAGGTTTTTTCCAGGGAGCACAATCAGGCATGTATGTAGCGGTACTGTCAGCGATCGAAACAGCGCTTTGGGATATTGCGGGAAAGTCATTGAACTTACCCGTGTATCAATTGCTGGGTGGCAAATTCAGGGATAAAATAAGAGTGTATTGTGATACGGCGCTTTATCAAAGAAATTTACCCACTCCAAAAGATTTTGCTGAAGCAGCATCGAAAGCAAAACAAATGGGCTTTAACGCCATTAAGTTTGATCTGGACCAGGCGAATGATCCCAATAAATACGATGTCTACAACTGGACGGCAAGCCCGGCAGAATTGCAAAGAATGGTAGACCAGATGACTGCTGCCCGCGAAGCCGTAGGCCCTAATATCGACATCTGCGTAGATATGCATGGACGATATGATGCTGTTACCGGGCAGGCGGTAGCAAAAAGGCTGGAACCGCTTAACCTGATGTGGTTGGAAGAACCGATACCTGCTGAGAATGTGGAAGCGTATAAACTCATTACTGAATCGACGAGTACGCCCATTTGCGCCGGTGAAAATCATTATCTCGCTTATGGGTTCAGAAGATTATTGGAAATCGGCGCTGTTGATATCGTAATGCCCGACCTTCAAAAAGCCGGTGGGTTAGGAGAGGGGCAACGTATTGCCAACCTGGCTAATTTGTATTATACGCCATTTGCACCGCATATGGTAGCATCTTTTCTTGGCGCTATGGCAGCGGCACATGTATGCGCATCAGTACCCAATTTTTTGATTTTAGAATGGCAATCTTATTTCCATACGCAACCAATGTTCAAAGAAATAATAAAATATGAAGGAGAGTGGGTTAAAGACAGTTTTATCACCCTGTCGGAAAAACCGGGCATCGGAGTTGAAATCAACGAAGAAGGAATGAAAAAATATGCTATACCCGGTATTCCTTTTTTTGAGTAACATTTTTCCTAACTACATTTTGAATAATAATTATTATGACATCAAAGAAAATACTGATCATAACCGGGGATGCGGGAGAAAGTTTTGAAATTCTTTATGCATCACACCGCTTAAGAGAGGCAGGTTTTATTCCTGTGATAGCTGCACCCATCATCAAAAGAATGAACCTGGTGATGCACGATTTTGAACCAGGATGGGATACCTATGTAGAAAGAAAGGGATACCTGGTGGAATCAGATATTTCATTTGACGATGTAAATCCGGCAGAGTATCAAGCGGTGTTGATACCGGGCGGCAGAGCGCCGGAATATTTACGCAATGATACAAGAGTGATTAAGATCGTGAATGAGTTTTCAGATAGCAATAAATACATATTTGCTATTTGCCACGGTGTACAGATATTGGTAACCGCCGGATTGGTGAATAAGAAAAGGATCGCCTGCTATGAGCATGTAAAGTTTGAGGTAGAAGCCTGCGGTGGTCAATATATAACTCCTGATGAAGCAATACAAGATGGTAAGATTGTTACAGGAAAAACCTGGCAGTCGCACCCGGAATTTTACAAGATAGTTTTTAGCTGCCTGGCAGTACAATGAACTGCCATCTATAACTCATTGTCCAACCTTTTGTATTATAAACTCACCGATCTTTTTACCACACTCATTTCCTTTGTCTAAGCTTATCCTATAATGTATGCCGCCATATAAACGGCTGATGGATGCTTCCTGCGCGGCCTGCATGAATGAAATGAAATCTCTCTCCATCCCTATATATTCTTTATCTGCATCATCATGAAAAGCAAAATTATCACCGAATAAACCGGTAAGTATCGTTGCCGCTGAAGCCGAGATGGTACTGTGGCCACTGGTATATTCGGGAAACGGCGGGGTTTGCAAATAGGTTTCCCAGTTTTTATTAAGCCAATCATTGATGACCGTAATCGGCCTTATATAATTGTATCTGTATTTGGTATCCCAGCAGGATATAAAGGCATCGAACAGTCCTACAGCTACCAGGGCATAGGCCCTGGCCGTTTTTATCGCATCCGCATTTGTTTTGCGGCAGGCAATAGCGGTTATGCCCATCCAATGTCCGCCGGGTGTTTGCTTTTTAGTATTGTACATTAAATGACCTCGGTGATGACTTACAAAGGGGTTATCATCCCAGAAATAAGCAATATCCTGCCGCTCTTTGGACAGATCATTTCCTATTTCAAATACCTCCTTATTCATTTTATAAAACGGGCTTGTGGTGTCCCTGTTGAAAGTTGGAGGTGGGCCGGGGTCAAATTGCGACGAAGAATCCAGTGACAGTGGGCTGATCTTCTTCCAGTATGGCTCCACACCATCGAGATAATCCGGGGACGTGGGTTTCCATTTTCCGTCCTGGTCACTGCCAAAATATTTCTCCATAGCCCGGGTCTCTTTGTAGTTGTCCGCTTTTGCGCGTGTCATTATCCCTGCTGAAACTGCTTTTCCAAACTCAATGGAGTTTTTATAAGTGGTTTCATCCAGCCCGGCGATAAAAGGCGCATAGGTCTCCTGCTCAAATTTTGATATAGTATCCTTCGAGAATGTCATCTCCCTCATGGTAGTATAAAAGGCTACAGAAGCGGCCAGCACATAATTGTATTTTTTATCTTTTTCCGGCTCAGGCATTTTCGGAAACCCTTTCAGCTTTGAAGTGATTGATGGTTCGTTGTTATCCAGGTATCGCAAGGCCTCATGCGCCGCCAGTGCAGTATAAGAATATATTCGGGCTGCAACAGGCGGAGTAAAGATGTCGTAGATGATAAGTTCCGTTAAGTTCTTTTCGTTTTTATGCAGCACTTCTGATGCCTCTGGCAGCTTGTGTTCACGGCCGGTGTTGCAACCAAAAAGAAAAACAACAACAATGGGTATTATCCGAAAAATTTGGTTCATATACCAGCTTTTGACGCGATGTTTAATTATTGATCATTGTATTTTCAAGCAGAACAACCGAAGGGGAATGCATGTTCCATTTTTCCATTAATGCGGCCGGTACTTTACCAAACTTCATAACTGCATTACCCAGGATGATATCCTGGTCACCGTCCCTATCCATATCCCCTACATCCAGGGTTATCCACCTTCCATCCGTGACTCCTTCAAAAGTAAATCGCCTGAAATTGCTATTGCCGGTGTTTTCCCAAACAACAAAACTTTCTTCCGGGTGCTTTTCGTAATCAGGAAAAAAAGAAATAGATACTATGTCCATATCCCCATCATTATCTATATCCGCCGGCACGGCCTTTTGTACCCCATAAACCGGCAAAAAAGTTTTTTCCGTAAAATGATTCGTCCCGTCGTTGAGAAAGATGCGAATGCCATGAAAAGCTTTTAATACCATTGAATAATCCGCGTTGTCCCCATTTGTCGCGAGTATATCCATTAAACCATCCCCATTGAAATCAACTAACTGAAAATAATTGGACCCGTATTCTGGTGAGAACTGCAGCACCCGTTCTTCCCTGAACTTACCATTTCCCTCATTATAGTAGATAAAGATTCCTTCATCAGCCTGCGCCATTAATGCAATAATATCTGGTTTGCCATCCAGGTTAAAATCAAAAACTTCCGTTCGGGTGGCGCCCGGAAGATCTCTGAGCAAATGTTTTTCATAATGGTCCTTTCCGACATTTTCAAACCAGGCAAGCGCGCCATGCCTGAATCCAAATTCACTGATCACGATGTCTTCTTTTTGATCACCGTTAAGATCAGCGTAAGAAGAATGTACGGGTCGTTGCAAACTATCAATGATGATGACCGGGTCTTTCCCTTTCAGGGCCAGGGCTAATTTTCCCAACTTTCCATCCGATGGCTTTAAAATGCCCATTGATATTACCGGTGCCGGATTCTTTTCCAGGTTTATGTCAGTGGCACCTGTAAATACACGAAAGGAATCAATCACCTTCAACCGGGTATCAGATATAAAAAGTTCCTGTGCATTACCATCCGCAAAAAGAATCCGGCGACGGACTGTATCCATTTTTACCATGGTGGTAAATGGAATGTCGACCTTGTTGTACAAAGAATGTATTGCAAAATTTTTTAGGCCGGTTTCCACAGGAGGCAATTCTTTGATCCTTGCGGGCTGATTCACCGGTGCTGTAGCCATGTAGTACTTCACGATCTTTTCCCATTTTTCATAAGGGAACAATTGATCCTTGGCAGCCCTGGTTGCTGGCTGATCTCCTTCCGGTCCACTTATATCAAACGGATTATAGTAGGCATCCACACGCATGAGTTCAGCAATTTTTGGCAATACATCACTCCATGCAATCTTATTTAACATGGCGGGATCAGGAAAGGCATGACAGGAGGCACAATATACGTGAGCCAGTTCTTTACCTTCCTTTATTACTTTCTCCCGGGAATCAGTACAACCAGTATTGCAGTAAACCAGGAAACCGGAAAGAATCAAGGCAGCAAAAAAAAGTTTGACTTTCATCTTAAAAATTTATGCTCCGTTTCGCTCCCTTACTGTCTGTAATGGATATGGACCTGGTACCGGGCCCGGCAATTATATATCTTCCGGACTGAGAATAGAATGAGTTGCCAAAATAAAATTCTTCTTTTCTTTTTTTTCCGTTGGCTAATATGACTTCAGCGCTGACATCTCCTGGTAAAATGGAAGTTACTTTGCTGCTAACCTGTTTCGAAAAGACCAGTAAGGGCCCTAGATTCTGAGCGGTCAGCAGCAATGGTTTTCCATCAGTCGATCTCATCCAGGCCAGGCTTTTACCATCGCCCGGAATATATAAACCGCTTTCCTGCATGGATAAAGGAATAAAATTTCCTTTCCCATCTCCCTTTAAAACTAACCCATTGAAAGCATCGTAACGGCCGGTGCCGATTTCGGTTCCAAAATCGTTACCATTGATAATTAAATCAAGATTATTATCGCCATCAACATCATCAGCTACGGTGGCAAATACTGTCGAAAGCTGGGCCTGAACGGGGAGCTGTTTTATTTCAAATTTTCCATTCCCGATATTTTTTATAAAGCAACTTGCCAGGCAATCAGCGAAGAGTTTCAGTGAATGTTCTGTTTCATCTTTTGTCAGCACTTTGTCCATAGCGGCGACAGCGTAAGAGTTGTAATTGGTAAACCTGGCTTTAAATGCAATCATTTGCCGTATCATATCATCCCGGCCAAAGGCCGGAAACTCCTGCAACTTATTTTTCTTATCCGGCAGAAAAAGGGAAGGAATGGCGTCATATCCGCCGTCATTATTAAAATCACCGGCATAAATTTTCACCGGGTATACTTTTGATGCTTTATAAAAAGTGTTCAATCCTGTGTTGCCCGCTACATAATCTATATCACCATCGTTGTCAAAATCCCCGGCTGAAAGACTGGTCCACCACCCACGCATTGTATGTAAACCGGATGATGCAGTGACGTTCCTGAATTTTCCTTTTTCATTTTTAAATAAAGTTAACGGCATCCATTCCCCGGCAAGCAACATATCAGTCATCCCATCATTATCAAAATCGGTCCATAGCATATCGCAAATCAAACCAATATCCACTAGCCCAGGTGCCACATCCTTTGTCACGTCGGTAAACCGAACCACTCCTGGTTTGCTCTCATTTTTTAAAATGCTCGAAGAAACGGGAAGAGGATATTTCTCCGGGAAAACCCTGCCACCCACAAATAAATCCAGGTCGCCATCCCCGTCAAAATCTGCCGCCTTTACACAACTTTTGCTTATGCTGGATGGAGGCACAGCATTCAAATCCTGCCTGAAGTTTCCTTTGCCATCATTGATATAAAACCGATCAATGTAATTATCGGAACCTTTCATATTCTCATACCCACTGCCGGTGATAAACAAATCAAGATCTCCATCATTTTCCGCGTCAAACAAAAGAACACCTCCATCTTCCTGTTGTTTATTTTCCATGCTGGCATCCGGCTGCAGGTATTTTTCGCTAAACTTCCCATCGGGTTTTTGCAAAAAAAATGTACCGGAATAACCATAAGATCCACCAACAAAAAAATCTTCCAGTTGATCTCCATTCACATCGCCCACAGCAAGTGCCGGTCCATACTGGCTGAATTTATGCGGCAACAATTTTTGTACGCTGAAATCAATATAATCCCTTTCCTTGTGCAGGAAAGAAATACCTGTTGCGGAAGTAACATTTTGCAGTAACTGCCGTACACTGCTGGTATCAACACCGGCTATAGAAAGATTGGCTGCTTTTTCAATTGTGATTACCTGGTTTGATTTTATATCGGTCAGCAATTGAACTTTTCCATCGGGCCAGGATATTTTTATATTTTTTACAAGGGTGTCTCTACCCAATCCAAAATGAATAAATGGTTCCATCGTGGAAAGATAGCCGCGGTAAGGCGTTTGCTCATGCACCTGCATTTTACCGTCTCCGTATCTTATTTCCACAAAAGTGCCCAGCCCCTCTTCATTTCCTTTTTCATTTTTCAAACGGATACGAAGAAAATTTGACGAATTATTTTTCTGTTTCTCCAGGTTGTTCCTGTAGACATGGGCTGAATCATTGATGTTATTGACAATATAATCCAGGTCGCCGTCATTATCCAGGTCAGCATAGGCGGCGCCATTGGAAAAACTGGGTAGCTCTATTCCCCAATCCCCAGTTACATTGGCAAAGGTGAGATCACCATTATTCCTGAATGCATAATTTCGAAGTTTGACTGCAGGGATTTGTTCCAGCAACATTTCTTTTGGGGCGTAATTTTTAGTATTGGTACGGTAAGCAATAAAGTCATGATCGGTTACATCCCTCGGAAATCCGTTGGTAATAATCACATCGCGGAAACCATCGTTATCAAAATCGGCAACCAACGGTGCCCAGCTCCAGTCGGTGGATGACAAACCCGAATAAAACGCAATGTCTCCGAATAAAGGATGCTTTACTGAACCGGCACCAGGGTTAAACCCCATATTCAACTGCAACGTATTCCTGACATATTGATGCTGGTAATTGTATTCCCTGATATTTATGTAAGAAGAATAATTATTCGGGTTTAGCATCATTTTTTTGCGGAGATTATCTTCGGGGAGCATATCCAGGGCTATAATATCCTGGAGCCCGTCATTATTAATATCAGCTATATCATTGCCCATAGCGGAAAAACTGGTATGCTTCAGGTACTCCCTTGCCCGGTCGGTGAAAGTGCCATCTCTATTATTGATATACAAAATATCGTTAGAAATATAATCGTTGGTTACATAAATATCCGGCCAGCCGTCTTTATTGAGATCGGCAATATGAACACCCAATCCATATCCTTCCGTTAATATTCCAGCCTGTTTTGAAATATTACTAAATACGGGATGCTTTAAAGAATCACTCCAGTCATTGCGATAAAGCCTGCCTGTGCCGGGAGAGCTGCCATCAGTCACTGTATACTTATATTTATTAGGGTAATGATCCGGCTCCAGGCGGTCGACAAGCACATAAAGATCGAGATCACCGTCGCGGTCGTAGTCAAAAAAAGCCGCATTGGTAGATTGCGTGGTATCAGCTACACCATACGCTTCAGCCATTTCCTTAAAAGAAGGCATACCTTCCTTATTCATTCCCTGGTTCACATAAAGCATATTGGCCCTTGCTGCGGGGTTGTTTTTAAAAGTTGCGCAGACATAAATATCCAGGAGGCCATCATTGTTAATATCAACCAATGCTACTCCGGAACACCAGCGGCCCTCACCGGTAGCTCCACTCGCCGAAGTAACATCGCTGAAATGCATATTTCCTTTGTTCAGGTAAAGCCTGTTGCTTACCATATTGCCTGTCAAATAGACATCCTGCAGCCCATCATTATTAAAATCGCCGACAGCCACGCCACCACCGTTGTACACGTATTCATTGTCGATGATATTAACCGAATCGTTTTCAAATATCCGGTTGCTAAACCCGATAGATGTATATGACGGATTGAGCAATGTGAAAAGCGTTGTCTTTTCCCGGGCGCAGGAAAAAATAAGCTGGGAAAAAACCGGTAACATTATCAATACCTGTAAAATTCGCTTCATCATTCTCTATTTATTATTCCGGTAGTTCTGTTTCTGGTATTTCAGGATAAACACCAGGGAGATTTTAAGCGAAAAAATATAAACGAAGTTTATCACTTATCATTCCACTTCACCGGTAATACTCAACACCATTTCGGCCGGATCGGTGTTGGTATCAATCATTACAGAACGTTGCTGCTTTCCTTTACGGCCTTTACTAAGGAAAACCACAGTTATTTCCTGTGTTCCGCCAGGGGCGACCGGATCTTTGGTGCAAAAAGCCCTCACACATTCACAGGAACCAATAGCCTTATAAATAAGTAAGGGGTCTTTCCCGGTATTTGTGATGATGAATTTATGAATCACCGTATCGCCTTCCTTTATTTTACCAAAGTCCCAGGATGTTTCTGAATAAGATGCGGTGGTTACATACATATTTCCTTTATCCGCGTCAATCGGTCCCCGGTATTCTCCCTCTTCGCTATTATCCCCGTGCCAGAAATGAAATTTGTTGTCCAGCACAATCAGCACCAGGCCAATCAACCCGCCAGCTATTATGACCTGGAACCATGTGTTTCTCAATAAATTTTTCATATCCATTATTCAATTGCGATTAATAAATTATTTAAACGTTCTCCGCT
>JANWIJ010000063.1 GCA_025449935.1 Chitinophagaceae bacterium | reverse complement strand
CTTTAAAGCGTTTTTTGGCGCTGGAATTTGTTTTTACTTTAGGCATTTTACCCAGTATTTAATATTACACCCTTGAGGCATTCTCCACAGGGAGACCTTTGTCGAACCTCTTCAGGCAATGCTTGCCGGGTACAGAACCCGGACTGTGGAAGAACTACCGTTTTTTCAAACGGAGTGCAAAGATAAGGGCGAAACGCACGCCGGCCAAGCCTTTTCAAAAGAAAAGCCGGGGGTCTGTTACGGATCCCCGGCCTGGATATTTATGTGGAATAGCTACTGTTATTGATTAGGATTCAATGCATTGTCTATTCTTTTTGCAACGTCCTGTAAATGATATTTACTCATGCTGTCCGCCGTACCTGCTGCCGCTGCAACTATTTCAGATCTTAAGGAGGATAAATGTGCCCGGACAACACTTCTGATATCCGTCTTATCGCTGGTCACTGCCGCCGAACTCATACCGGCTGCTGCAGGCGGCGGGTTGAGGATATTGCTTAAAATGTTGATATAAGATTTTTGCAGGTTACGCCGGTAAATATCAATCGCCTTCCGGCCGGCCAGTTCATTCCAAATGCCTTTTTTCAAATCACTTAAAAGGTCAGTCAATTGATAAGCGTTATTCCCCAGGACCGCTTCAGCTTCCACCAGCTTATTTAATGTACGGCTGCCCAATAAACGGCCCAGTGTGTTATCCTGGATACTCCCGATAACGGTAAGACCACTAAGACCCGTCCTGCTGTATATATCCGGGTTGACCAGCCAGGTGGGTGTCGCAAACAATTGCCTGTTCAGGAATTCAACAGCTTCCCTTTGTTTTGCCTCGGATACGATTTCGTATACGGGCCCCTGCTCTTCTGTTCTTTTAGGTGTTTCCATGATACCGCCAACATATTTTGCTACATGCGACATATACCGGTTAAACTGACCGGAAAGCTGGGTATACATTTTTGAAACACTCGTATAGTCTTCGTTGGCTTCCTTCGTCCACTGCATCAGGTTGGGCAGGATGCGCTGCAGGTTTTTCACACCATACATGCTTCCTTTCATCGCATCATCACCTACCTGCTCACTCTGGCTGCGGGGATCATCAGGATTTGATTCGGTGCCGAACCAAAGACGCCTGTCTTTCAATTTCTCTATTACCCATTTATTTAAATGTTCCTGTTCTGCTTCCGGGGTTTTATACTGGGGGAACAATTTATAACCCCATTCTATCGCCCATTTATCATAATCACCGATACGTGCCATTAAACCATTGCGGCTGATATTATCTTCGGGCTGTGCTACATAATTGAACCGGGCATAATCCATGATAGAGGGGGTATGGCCGTTTGCTTCCACCCAGGCTTTATTGCGGAGGCTTTCCACCGGAACAGATGAACTTGAACCAAAATTGTGACGAAGTCCCAAGGTATGACCCACTTCATGGGCTGATACGAACCGGATCAGTTCACCCATGAGCTGATCATCAAAAACGAGCTTACGGGCATCCGGATCAACAGCTGCGGTCTGTACAAAATACCAGTCACGCACAAGTTCCATCACATTATGGTACCAGTTGATATGGCTTTCCATGATCTCGCCGCTGCGTGGATCCGCAATACTGGGCCCGCTGGCATTCGCGATATCAGAAGGTTTGTAGACAATCGCTGAATTCCGCGCATCGTCGAGGCTCCAGGTGCTGTCTTCTGCTTTGGTTGGAGGCATTTTGGCCATGATCGCATTTTTGAACCCTGCTTTTTCAAAGGCAACTTTCCAATCATTAACTCCCTGCATCAGGTAGGGTATCCATTTTTTTGGTGTGGCCGGGTCGATGTAAAAAATTATCGGTTTGCGCGGTTCGACCAACTCCCCTCTTTTGTATTTTTCAATATCTTCTTCCTTAGGCTCCAGTCTCCAGCGTTTGACCATCGTGATGTTTTTTACACCCTGGGGGTTTGCATCAAAATCGGTATAGCCCGTTGCAAAATAGCCGACCCGCGGGTCAAAGTATCTTGCCTGCATAGGTGTTTTGGGCAACAGGACCAATGAACTGTTTAATTCCATGGTCATATTTCCCGAGCCGGCAGCAGGGCCGGTGGCTGTTGCCGGAGCGGGTGTGCGGGAATAGGTCTTAACCGTCTTGATCTCCACATTGATCGGGTATGATTTTACGCTGACGATATACGATTTGTCTGATTGCACACTCGCCAGGCGCAAAAAAGTCTTGAAGGCGGAACCAAAGTGAAGCACATCGTTATCGCCGCTTATATATTCTGTTATATCAATTACGGCACTGGTGGAGTCTTTACCCAGTGCTTTTATTTCAAAGGACGCGGCAATCGGCTGGACATTTGAATTGATCACCGAGGTAAACATCGGTGAAGTCGAATCTTTCGTGTATTCCGCAAAGGAAAGATTGCGGAGAAATATCCTGTTATTGGGCCCTTTTTCAAAACGGATAACATTCTGCCCGATCTGGTCGCCCCCGTAGCCAAAAAATCCTCCAATCCGCATACCGGCGGCGGCTTTGGAAATACGGTTTACGACCAGTATTTCCCGGTTAAATAATGAATCCGGTATTTCGAAAAAATAATTGTCCTCCACCTTATGGACTGAAAACATACCGGGGTCTGAAACAGCTTTGGAGGTAATGACTTCCTTATACGGTTTGGGGCCTTTTACTGGCCCGGCGGGTACAGGTTTTTTTGTTGTATCAGGTTTTGCCGGGGCCTGTGCATTGGCAACCGTGCAAACTGTAACAACGGAAAAAAACAGGATAAAACGGCGAAAAGATAATTGCATAATATCAGGGTTTTATAATAGCGCTCAATATACGTAAAGCAATGGTTTGAACGTATCCCTGGATGTTTTTTCTACCAGCGGTAAAATTGGTGTGCTAAACAACGGGAGAGATATAAAAAATAAACCCGTCCTGGCTGCAGGACGGGTTATGAATATTTGCTGCTATTAAGCTTTCTTTTTTCCTTTCGGGGCAAACATAGCCAGCATACGCCGGCCTTCCATCTTCGGCATATTTTCGAGCACACCTACCTCCGCCAATCTCTCTGCAAATTTCAGGAGCAATAACTGGCCCCTGTCCTGGAACTGGATAGCACGGCCCTTGAACTGCACATAGGCTTTCACTTTATTCCCGTCTTTCAGGAATTCAACAGCATGTTTGGCTTTGAAATCAAAATCGTGATCGTCCGTATTCGGAGTAAAACGGATTTCCTTTACCTCAGAGACTTTGCTTTTCGCTTTCATCTCTTTTTCCTTCTTCTTCTTATCGTAAAGAAATTTATTATAGTCAATGATCTTGCAAACCGGAGGATCGACAGTTGGAGAAATTTCCACAAGATCCAATCCCTGTTCCTGCGCCATTTTCATCGCCGCGCCCGTGTCGTAAACACCCACTTCTACATTTTCACCAACCAGCCTCACCTGTGGTACACGGATATGATGATTGATACGATGTTCTGCTTCTTTGCGGGGAACAAACCTGCCCCTGAATCCGCCCTTGTTAAATCCGCCACCGCCAGGTTTAAAGCCCCCGCCGGCCGGCCTGCTGAACCCGCCCCCGGGTTTTTGTGGTACTGCCATTTATTTTTTTTAAGTGAAACCCCCGGCCCCTGAAGGGGGGTTATTATTTTTCTAATTATTAAATATTCCTCATACAGGATTTGAGGTTACTAAAATACAGTTTATTCTCCGCTGCGGTTCTTTATTTCTTCCAGTGCAGTGGCCATAAATTCTTCCACCGTTTTGACACCCAGATCGCCTTTGCCCTGTCTCCTGACAGCCACCTTATTGTCATTCATTTCCTTCTCTCCCACCACCAGCATGTACGGCACTTTCATCAATTCAGTATCGCGGATTTTTTTCCCGATCTTTTCATTCCGGTCATCTACCTCGCAACGAATATCTGATTTTTTTAGCTTATCAGAAACAGATTTCGCATAGTCCATAAACTTGTCACTGATGGGCAACACTTTTACCTGTACCGGGGACAACCACAAGGGTAATTTACCCGCATATTGCTCCAGTAGAAAACCAATGAAACGCTCATGGGTGCCCAGGGGGGCCCGGTGAATTATAAGGGGGGTTTCTGGTTTATTTGACGGATCGGTATATTCCAGCTTAAAACTTCTGCCCTGTGAAAAATCGACCTGGTTGGTGGCCAGTGTAAATTCCCTCCCGATGGCGCTGAAGATCTGAACGTCAATTTTTGGCCCATAGAATGCCGCTTCATCCTGGACTTCAACATAGGGAATTTTCGATTCTGTGAGCACATTCCGGACCATGGTTTCTGTCTCCTTCCAGAGCTCAGGTTCATTTACATATTTAATCCCGAGTTTGTCCGGGCTGTGCAGGGAAAGCCGCATGACATATTTTTCAATACCGAATATTTTGAAATATTTCAGGTACATATCGTTAACGGCCCGGAACTCATCGTTGAACTGTTCCTTGGTACAATAAATATGAGCATCATTCATGTGGAGGCAGCGAACCCGCATGAGTCCAAATAATTCACCGCTTTGCTCGTAGCGGTAAACGGTTCCATATTCAGCGATCCGGTATGGAAGATCACGATAGCTCTTGGGTTCTGCTGCAAATATTTTATGGTGGTGCGGGCAGTTCATCGATCTCAGGTAATATTTCTCACCATCCATTTCCATGGGCGGGTACATACTGTCTGCGTAATATGGTAAGTGGCCACTGGTGAGATACATGCTTTCTTTGGCGATATGCGGTGTTACTACCCGTTTATAACCCGCTGCCTGTTCGGTTTCTTTGGCCAGTTTTTCCAGTTCCTCGATAATTACAGTTCCATTCGGCAGCCACATAATTAAGCCCTGTCCCACATCGTCATCCATGGTATAAATGCTTAACTCTTTTCCCAGTTTGCGGTGGTCTCTCTTTTTCGCCTCTTCCAGCATCTGCAGGTATTCATCCAGTTCTTTCTGTGAAGGATAAGTAACACCATAAACCCGGGTGAGCATTTTATTTTTCTCATCCCCTTTCCAGTATGCCCCGGCAATGCTGGTTAGTTTTATCGCTTTAATAAAAGAGGTGTTGGGAATATGCGGACCCCGGCAGAGATCTGTAAAATCGCCCTGGGTATAAAAAGTTATTTCACCATCTGTAAGATTACTGAGCAGGTCCAGTTTGTATTCATCGCCTTTTTCCGCAAAATATTTTACCGCGTCTGCCTTTGATATTTCTTTCCGGGTATAGCTGCTGTTCTTCTTTGCCAGCTCATTCATCTTTTTTTCCAGTACAACCAGGTCTTCTTCATTCATCTTTTTATCGCCGAGATCCATGTCATAATAAAATCCATTATCAACCGGGGGGCCCACCCAAAATTTTACCCCGGGAAACATGGATTCAACAGCTTCAGCCATCAAGTGGGCAGAGGAATGCCAAAAAGTGTTTTTCCCGTCCGTATCACTCCAGGTGAGTAGTTTCAGGGAAGCATCTTTATCGATTGGCCTGGAAGAATCCCATACCTGGCCGTTGACACTCGCTGCTAAAACTTTCCTGGCCAAACCCTCGGAAATTGATTTTGCAATATCCTGGGCGGTAGTACCTTTTTCATATTGCCTGACTGTTCCATCCGGTAATGTAATATTGATCATGCAGTAAATCCTCTTTTAAATAGCCTGCAAAGGTAACAAACTCCCGGTAAAAATGGTGAAGTTCTGCTCTGCCCGGGTTGTTCTTTCGCTGTATAAGGAAGCCTCTTTTTTCCAACAATAGATGGTAATGGGCTGTTTGATTAGGTGACGGGTTTTTTAATAAATGAAACTAAAATAGAAGAAGGGAATCGCTGCCCTGCAGAAGGGTGTCATTCGTTGGGTTGAATTCCTAAAATTAACAAACTATTGCCCTGTGCCGGTAGACCCATAACTTCATATTTCTTAGTTTTGATCAGTAATGAAGCGGATTTTTTCAAGGTGCTTGCTGATACTGTTCCTGGTCCCGTTCTCCCAACTCCCGTTACCTGCCCAAAACCTGACGGGGATCTGGAGGGGGAATTTTATCACCGAATCAAACCAGTATTACAAATTCGAGGTGCAGATAAAGCAATCCGGCAGTTTTGTCTCCGGTGTTTCTTATTCTTACCTGAGTACGATTTTTTACGGGAAAGCAACCCTGACAGGAACTTTCAGTAAACAGGGACAAAGTGCCCTGATCAAGGAAATCAAAACAGTTGAACTCCGCATGTCGGGTGGCTCGCAGGCCTGCATCATGAAATGCATGTTTAAATATGAACGTTCAGGCAAAGAAGAATTCCTGGAAGGTACTTTTACCAGCAAATTTGAAAAGGACGGCCCCTACACCAAGAAAGGAGATAATTGCGGGGGCGGGAAAGTATTCCTCAGAAGAGTCACTACCTCTGATTTTTATGTTGAGCCTTTTTTGCGCGGAAAAATAAAAACGGTCCCCGTCATTATTAATAAAGCACCCATTCAGAAAGATACTTCACAGGTATTAGTAAAGACTAACCCCGTGAAGAAACCGGTAATTATTAACCAGCCGCCGGTTAAAAAGCCGGTCACCAAACCTGGCAACCCGCCAATTACTAAAACAAACACCGATTCAATAAAAGCAAACGTGCCGCCGGTTGTAAAGACGAAACCTGCGGTCGTTCCTACCCCATCGGTTTTAAAGACCCGTTCGAATGAACTTGTAAGGGCTCTTACTGTCAGGGACCCGGAGGTGACGGTGAAGCTCTATGACAACGGGGAAATCGATGATGATACGATATCGGTTTACCTGGATAATAAACTGGTGCTTTCATCCAAACGGCTTACCGCGTCGCCACTAACTATCAAACTAAGAATGGATGAAGAGAATAACGAGCATGAGCTGGTGATGGTAGCTGAAAACCTGGGTCGTATTCCACCCAACACGTCCCTGATGATCGTGGAATCGGGCGGGCAACGTTTTGACGTCCGTATCACGTCCACAGAACAAAAAAATGCCATGGTGCGGTTTAAATACGAGAAACCGAGGTAGCCATTTACCTTTTCTCCCGTGATTTATGACTGGTTGCCGTTTCTGTAATTTTTAACGTGGCTTGGTCATTTTAATATATTTTTCCTGCATAATGCTGCGACAAATCCTTTTATTTTTCACGTTATCAGTATCTGTACTTATACAGGCACAGGATATCAATGGCATCTGGAAAGGGAAGCTGGTGATGGCACCCGGGGGTTGTTTCCCGGTATATAATATAGAATTACAGTTACAGGTGGCAGGTACAAGAATAGTTGGTACAGCTTATCATTTTTCAGATTCCCTTAATTATGTAAAGGAAAATTTTGAAGGAATTTACAAGCGCGACAGTAACATGGTCCTGATCCAGGAAAACGGGATCATCACTTTCAGGATCAAAGAGGATTGCGTACCCTGCGTTAAAAAATATAACCTAACCTACCATAAAGGAGGCGGCAATGTAGTGACCGAAGAACAACTCCGTGGATCGTGGACCGGGAAAGCCACTGATGGGAAGACCACCTGCGATCCCGGTACGATTGTATTAACCCGGTTTGATAAATCTACATTCAAACCAGAACTACGCCTCCCTCCCACGCTAACCAGGAGAAAGGCAGAACTGGTGAAAGAGATAAAAGTGGATACGGGCAGCATCAAAATTGACTTTTACGATAACGGGCAGATCGACGGGGATACAATTTCTGTATATGCCAACAACATGCCCGTGGTATCTAACAGACGACTGACGGCAAAGCCTGTTTCGATAACTATCCGGATTGATCTGAAACGTCCCGAACAGGAGCTGATCATGGTTGGTGAAAACCTGGGTTCCATTCCACCCAATACTGCGCTGATGATCGTATACGCCGGTGATAAACGTTACCAGCTTTATCTTACCTCGGATGAACAGAAAAATGCCATGGTAAGATTTATCTATGAAAAGCCGGCGGCTATTTCGAAAAACTTCTGATAAGGCCTTCGCATTCCTCAGTACTATTATATTAATTGAACTTTACCACTTCAAAATCGCTTCCGTGTAAACTACCCAGCCTTCTCAGGTCATCATTGTTCCATCGTTCATCCGGTGCCCCGCTGATATAAAGGTTGCTGCCGATATCCGCGAGAATGAGCCCATATTTTTTCATGGCGCGCAGGATGATCTGATTGGTCAGAGAAAATCCACTGATGTCGAAGCTGGCTTTCAGTTTTATTCTTGCACCAAAAGGTAATGAATACGGTCCGCCGCTACTGTTTACTTTGTGACGGGCCGGGTAAATATAGGCCGGCTTTACATTGTTGCTGGTTAATGTAAAACGTATGGGATGATCAATCACTCCCTTTATAATCTCTTCGTAGCGGACTAACCCTGGAAATATGGGTAACCCGGCAGCATCGGCTGATGTCCAGGTTTCGGGGCGAAGTTGATTTGAATTGAGATTAAAGACTGCTCCCGATGAAGCATCCCAGTGATTACCGTTTACATGTGCATTAAAAAGTTCATAGAGGTAACCGTTTTCAATATCCACGGCGATGACGTGCGAATCTCCTGTCCCATTTCCTTCTATGGGGGCTGATAATGGAATTGGATAAGGACCGGGATCACTCTCATCACCATAGTCCGTGAAATTGATGGGAATCCTGCCCTGGTTAGCGCATACAGCAACGTAGGGAATACCAATCGCGGCCCCCTGCCAGAGTCCACTCCCAAAATCCGCTTTGACCACATTGGATGAAATAGCTGCAATGATCTGTGTGTTATATGGATCAACTGGTTCCCCGCTGATATCTTTATTCCAGGGATTGTCTGCCGGGAACACAGGGATGTTTTCCGCATTTGCTATTGTGGCGTTACAAACCACAGGAGTACCTCCCCCGTTTCCTCCGCCGTTGTGGGGGTTATCTTTTTTTTGGCAGGAAGCCAGGAACCAGGAGGAAATTATCAGTAAGAGGACCTGGCATACCAGGTGGGCCGGGTTTTTCATAAGTACTGGTTTTGAACCGTAAAATTGCTCAAAGATTGAGCCACGCGGGTTCGCGGAAACCTATGATCAATTAAAAAAGGTCAATTACTAAGGGAAATCGATGCTCAACCGCAGGCAATGTTCCGAAACCTGCTTCCCCGCTCATATAAGAAAAATGCTTTCTATCATTAATTCAGCCCAACCGACGAAACTTGTCGTAATTTAATAGGATTAAAACCAAATTGCCATGAAACAAAGAATTCTACTCGTCTTTGTAATGACTGCGCTCATTACCTCAACCCACGCACAAAAGAAGGAACAAAAAATCACCGGTTATGCCATCACGGCAGCCGAAAAGGGAGGCAAAAGCTGGAAGGAAGTTCGCCTGGTTGATATTTCATCAGGGGAAGAACTAAAAAGCATTTACCAGAGTAACGGGGAAATGGAAGCACTGAATGCCAGGACCGGCAAACCGGTTTTGAAGAAAGAGAGTCCTTCCAAAACGGTGACCAACACTTATATGGCGACCACAATCCCCAACCCGGAAAGAAAAGTGGTGAACCTTGACCAGGAACTGACCAAAATGGAATCGCATGGCCGGATCCATATGGACCGGGTGGTTATGGTAAAGTATAGAATGGAGGCAGCGGACCAACCATTTTCTACCAGCTCGGCTGCGATGGCTTATGATAAAAAACACGAACGTCTTTACTATACACCTATGGGCATTAACCAGCTTCGGTATATTGACTTAAAAGCAAAATCACCCAAACTTTACTATTTCGAGGATGAACCCTTTGGACAGGTAAAGGGAATGGGCGATGTGGCCAACCAGATTACCCGTATGGTGATTGCTTCGGATGGAAATGGATATGCCCTGACCAATGATGCAAATCATTTGATCCGTTTTACTACGGGGAAGAAACCCGTGATCACTGACCTGGGGGCATTAACCGATGATGCAGGCAACGGGGACCATTCAGTTCATGGGAGCAGGATGTATGGCGGGGACATGATCGCCGATGCCTCCGGTAATTTATTCCTTATTACAGCCAGTCGTTATGTTTTCAATATAAACATTGAAAGTAAAACGGCGAAACACCTGGGAGCAGTCAAAGGATTACCGCAGGGTTTTAGTACCAATGGCGCGATGGTGGAAGAAGGTAGCAAAGTGATTATTGCGAGCTCGCAATCTACGGCAGGTTATTACCGCTTCGACCTGAACAGCCTCCAGGCTGAAAAAGTTTCTGGCGCCAGCGAGGTATTCAATGCTTCTGACCTTGCTAATGGTAACCTGGCGTTTGAAAAGAAGAAGAAAGAAAAAAAGAAAGAAGAAGTTATTCCTGGAACAAAACCTCCGGTGGTGGCTGCTGATGCTGCCAGGAAAAGTCCCGTTCAGGAAGCCTCCGGGAAAAACAATATTTCCGTATTTCCCAACCCGGTTACCAACGGCGTGGTCAGAGTTTCATTCGATAACCAGCCGGCGGGCAGGTACCAGGTGCAGTTACTGGATGTTTCAGGCAAACTGATCAGTGCGAAAGAAGTAACCATCAGCAGTGATGTGCAACTGGAAGAGCTTAGGATGCCGGAACTTAGTGTCCGGGGAAACTATTTCATAAAAGTATTCAGCGAATCCAATAAAGTATCCATGACCAGCAAGATCGTGGTACAGTAAGTTGCTTTTTTATCAGTTTCATGTAGAAACCGGCAGGGCCCCCGAAAGAGGGCCCTGTTGCTTTTGAATGACTACTGTCTTGATTTATATCAAGAAACCAATTCGTTAAATAAGGGTATAACCTGATTGATATAAAGGGATGTACTAACATTTTCTAAATAAGTGTACATAACAGATACCTGTTGATTTTTGGAACCTGACCCTTTAGTAATTTACCGGTGTAAACAATTTTGAATTCAAATTGATTCGTACTAAAAGGCCCTTGAAAACGGCCTTTTTTTATATACTTCTTAAGACCATGAAAAGCTACAGGGTTTTCAGTAAGATGAAAACCCTGTTTTTTTTGACAACCGCCCAGCGGATCTAACCCAAATTCATTCAGGGGGAAATTATTTCTTCAAACTGCAGCATAAATTGCGTTCCTTTTCCTACTTCTGATTCGACATTTACCCTGACACGGTTTGCCCGGAGTATATCATACGTGGTGGACAATCCCAGGCCTAACCCGCCGGGTTTGTTGGTAAAATAGGGCTGGAATATAAATACCAGGTGTTCTTTTGCGATCCCGCATCCATTGTCTTCAATCTGTACGATGTATACATCTTCTTTTAATTTGGTAACCAGCTTCAGTTCCCCGTTGCCGGGGACCATTGCTTCGATGGCATTGATGACGATATTCGTCAATGCGATTTTCATTCTCGGGGCATTCACGCTTATTTTGCAGTCCCGGGCCTGATAGCTTTTGGTGACCCTGATATTCTTAAGCCTTATACGATCCTCTGCTATCTCAAGCACTTCATCCAGCATCTGGTAAATTGAATAGAGTTCAACAGGCACCACGTCCGTTTCCTGGTGCTTCAACAGGTCATCAATTAACACATTGATACGAATGGAATTCCGGCTGATGATATCCAGGTAAACCTGCAGGCTGCTGTCTTTTATCGCAAACTCAAGGGCCTCGATGGATAATTTGATATTGTTTAACGGGTTACGAACTTCATGGGCCAGGAAGTAAACAAACTCGTCTGCCGGATCTTTCCAGATAACCGGAGGAGGTTGGGCAGGCGGAGTAATTGTTAATGGGTTCACTTCGGGAGTTTGATCTGGTTCCTGCATAAAATTGGTATTATTATCCTTTACTACGTTTACAGGGTTTTATTCGTAGCCGCTTTTAATAATTGTCTGTACCATTTTGAACCGCCCGTTTGGCTTAATATAATTCGATGAATGCGCAGGTATCACAATACCCTGGCCGGATTCAAGCATATGTGATATTTTGTCAATAACGATCTCTGCCCTGCCCTCGATGATCTGGGAAAAAGTATCAAAGGGCGAAGTCTTCTCCGACAGCCCTTCCCCGCCATCAAACGACATAACGCTGATATTGCCGGTTGATTTCTTGATGATGGTCTTGATCACAACTGCATTGGCCATATATTCAATGATTTCCACAATAATGTGGGCCTTTGATTTTTCCACCTCGTTAATATCGGGCTTGCCTATTTTGGTTTCTTTTGCCATTACCTGAAATTTATTTGATGATCTTTATTGCCGTCGCTGTTTACTTCCCACGAATATTTTGTTTCCTACAAAAAGCCCCTGATAGACCAGGGGCTTGACCAAAACCAACCGCTATGAATAATTTAAATATGAAAGGCTATGTAAAGTTGATTTGTTTTTCACTGGTAATTGTTCTACAATTTGAAAAAGGAATTATATAATTCACACATTCTGGGTTGTACTTGCTCATTTGGGGAAGTCGCCACCCTGCTTTAATCCAGGGCCGGTTGTTTTATTTGCTTCTGTTCATGCTGCCGGAAACAGGCAAGTGCTTTCCGGGCTGTTTCACCCGAGGACGCCGGGTTTTGACCCGTAATGATATTACCATCCACGACCACATGCTTAACAGCGTCAGCCGCTTTGCTAAAAAAAGCGCCAATCGAAAGCAACTCCGTTTCTAATAAAAACGGTACTACGGCTGCCAACCCCGCTGCTTCTTCCTCACTGTTACTAAAGCCCGTGACTTGTTTGCCTTTTAATAAAAATTCTTCATTGTCATTTTGTAATGCCAGCAGGCCGGCTACACCATGACTTACGGCTGCAACAGGTTTCCCACTGCTGTAAAAGTCTTCCAGTAAGCGGGTTACCATTTTATTACCTGCAATATCCCACATGCTGCCATGTCCTCCCGGGAGAAATACCATATCGAAATCATCCGCCTTCACTTCCTGAAGCAGGGTTGAATGTGTGAGAAGATTCATCGCCTCCTCATCTTTCAAGAAAATCTTTGTATGCCGGGTTGCCAGGATGATTGACTGGCTTTTCGGATCCAGGGGAACCTCGCCGCCCCCGGGAGAGGCAAGCGTGATCTGCCCGCCTGCTTCCCTGAATATATAATAAGGATCCGCGAGCTCTTCCAGCCATACACCGGTCTGGCGGCCGGTTTCTCCTAATTTATCATGTGACGTGGTGATGAATAGAACTTTCACAGGTTGCCTTTTAATTTTTGGTTACCATAACAAAGAATTCCAGCAGCCATGATACTTTCAACAGGTTCCCAATCCCAAAACTGGAATTTTTCACTTATTGAAACTTGCCGGTCGTGCAGCCAGCGTGTGATTTTTTATATTCTATCACGGTATGCAATACTTTTAGTTTCTCCACGATTTTATTTTCCAGGCCGCTACTGGTAAACCTGACGCTCCGGTTGGCTGTGAGCGCATTTTTATAATGAACAACAGCTCCCTCAAAAAAACCTCCATTTTCGTTTTTTAGTGCTTCCGCAAATAATTTTACCGGGATATTCTTTTTCCGTTGAACGTTACCTGGCGAAAAAAATAATGAGCAGTAACAAAACGATTAAAAAAAGATAGTAATAAAATGACATGGTGTACGTGTTGATAAAGATGAGTCTTTTATATCGAGTACGCTTACATGACTGGCACAAAAACTTACATAATTCACACTTTGTCATGAAGGAACCCGGGCATCGCTAATCAGTTTCCCGTCCTTGCATTCACCGTGGATAATCACGTCTTTGTGCGTTTTATACAGGTTGGCTGTTTCTTCCATCGTTTTCTTATCGTCACTTCTTATTTTCATTCCCTTTTTGGCGCCTTTATTACAAACTTCAATGTAAAAACCATCCTTTAATTGTACCTGGCGAACCCGGGGTCTTCCTTTGCTTTTCATAATTCACGTTTTTTAAATTCTATGCAGCCGTTCAGATGCTGTTGCAGGTGAAACGGGATTAAATGCTGAACATTTGCAATCCCCGCGGAGGCAACTGGTATTGAGCCGGTGACAGCCGGGATATCGGGCTGTCTTCTTAAGACGTTAACTTCTATAAATCTTCCAGCATGGTGCGTCTTTTCTCCCTTAATTGCTTGAAATGTGATGGAGTAAGACCGGTCACTTTTTTAAACTGGGCCGAAAGATGCGCCACGCTGCTGTAGTGCATCTGGTAAGCAATTTCAGTAAGGTTGAGTTCATTATACACAAGCAATTCTTTTACCCGTTCTATTTTGTGTGCAATAAAGAATTTTTCAATCGTGGTACCCTGGACCTCCGAAAATAGATTGGCGAGGTAGGTGTAATTATGATTTAACTTCTGGCTCAAAAAATCAGACAAATTAATGGCCAGTGGCTCTTCTGCATAATGCACCAGTTCAATTATTACGTTTTTTATTTGCTGGATCAGCACACTTTTTTTGTCATCCATTAATTCAAGTCCTGATCGTAACAACGCTTCCCTGAACTTATCCTGTTGCTCCATGCTGAGATTTTCCACAATGTCTGCTTCGCCCAGGTCTACGGCCCTGTAATGCAATCCCAATTTGGTCAGTTCATCCTTTACTACCATTTTGCAGCGGATGCAAACCATATTTTTTATATATAATTTCAAAAAACTCGGCTATTTATAATTGTTTACTCTTAGGTGATTTTGCAGACTGGAATCAGCTTTTGAAATATAGCGGGATACTTATCTAAATATACGCATATTCGCGTCACGTTTCATTCCCGGCAGGCCATTGAGCCTAATTTCTGATAACTTCCACGTATTAACCCTGCATTCCATCCCAATACCAATCCAATTCATTGAAAGGTGTGAATTGTGTAACCTATTGATATAATACCACAATACCCCTGTTTGAAATCATCTCATCTTTGCCGCACTCTATTATGGCCCGTATAATTTATGAACAGGAACAGGATAAAGTAAAATAAATAATGATTGTCATTGATTTTTCAGGATTGGATTGCTCATTTTGCATATTGGCCCGGCCTGGCCCCGGCATTCCGGGAAGAAAATTTCCCCAACTTCCCCAACCAGGTAAATACAAGAAGCACTCCGGGATGAATAAGTTTCAGGAGCAGGTGAAATTCTTCCCGGCCACTCAAATGTGTGAATGATGTAACTCTGATCTAAGGTTCTGTAACAGTAAGCTCCTGAAATCAGGTATCTTTGCCGACACCAATAAAAAATAATTATTATGCCGCTGCTGAATATTTTAATTGTCCTCGTGGTTGTTGGGGTACTTCTCTGGCTCGTGAACACCTATATTCCGATGGATCGTAAGATCAAAAACATTCTCAACATAGTAGTTGTCATTGCTGTGGTTATCTGGTTGCTGAAGGCATTCGGGGTACTGAGTTCCCTGAAAGGACTCCGTGTCTGAAAACCAGGGAGAAATGATTCAGATTAACCAGTAATCCTTCCCTTCCAGATAAACCACCTGTAACACCAGGGGGTTATTTTTACCGCACTGCCTGGTTATTCTTCTTTCGGAACCCGGAGGTCTAATTTAAGTTCGTTGATATCCATTTCCCGTTCAACCTGCCTGATGACCGCGTCACTGAATTCTCCTTCCTTATGGAGTTTCACCAGTAAGGCCCGTTGAAATTTATTGATTTCTAACTGGGCTTCCAGGAGTGCGTCCTGTGGCAGGGCCCGCACTTCTTCATCGTTGCGTTTCGCCTTTTTATGACGCCGGATTTCTTTCGTTAGGTCGGTGATCAGTAATTCGTATTTCTTTTTTAGCTGTTCCTTTAACCGGTAATCTGCTGATATGGCTGATCCTTCTTCGATAAAATGAAAGGTATGACTGGCGAGGTATAATTTCAGGTCCTTTTCTTCCGCATCCGTATTGCTCTGGGGTTTTATTTTGAGCAGGCGTATGAGCAGCGGAAGTGAAAGGCCCTGTACCACCAGCGTGACAAAAATGACAACGAAAGCAAGAAATATGATGGAGTGTCTTTTTGGAAAGGGAGTTCCATCCGCCAATAAAAGCGGCAAGGCCAGCGCCGCGGCCAGCGATATTACGCCTCTTGTGCCTGTCCATGCAACCACCACCACGTTTTTCCAGGTATCGGAGGAGTTTTCATACCCGGGCGAATGGTCTGTACCGGTTTTCTTTCCCTGGAAAAAATTTAGCCAGTAGGCCCCGGCAAAAACCCAGAGAATACGTACGAGTATCGTCACGGCGCTAATGAGCAAACCATAACCCAGTATTTCTGTAAGTGGATAATTGCCAAGCCCTCTTATAATTAAAGGGAGCTGCAGGCCAATTAGTATAAATACAAAGCCGTGTAAAAGAAATATCAGCGTATCCCACAATACTCTTGCCCGCATTCTTGCTTCGTAGGAAAAAACTTCGGGGGCTCTCCAGGCAGTGACCAGCCCGGTACTTACCACCGCCAGTACACCTGAAAAATGATACTGTTCCGCGGCCAGGTAGGATACAAAGGGAGACAACAGCGTAAGACTTGTTTCCACAACAGGATTATTCACAATTTTTTTGTGGGCCAGTACAAATAAATAACCTGTAACAACCCCGATCAGGATGCCTGCCCCGGCTACCAATAAGAATTGCAGCCCCGCTTTCCAGAATACAAAGGTTCCTGTGGTAACGGCCGCCACAGCATAACGGTAAGCAATCAGGGCAGATGCATCGTTTACCAGGCTCTCTCCTTCCAGTATGGTAATTACTTTTTGATTCAGTCCCAACCCTTTAATAATACTGGAAGCGGCCACGGCATCGGGCGGGGAAACAACGGCCCCTAAAACAAAAGCCAGTGGCCAGGTAAAACCAGGGATAAAATAATAGGCAGTAACCGCTACTGCGGTGGTGGTAAAAAAAACAAGTGTAATGGCCAGTGCCGATATGGGGCGTATGGAAGTCCTGAATTCATGCCAGGAAGTTTTGGAGGCGGCATCATACAAGAGTGGTGGCAGCATGATCACGAAAACCACATCAGGATCCAGGGCAAGGTTGGGTAATTGCGGAACAAATCCAATGATCAATCCCGCAGCAACCAGTAAAACAGGGAAAGGGAATTTTTTTTTGTTGGCAATCGCAGTAAGAGTGATCAGGATAGCCAGGATGAATACAACAATTTTGAAATCGTCCATACTTTCTCAATGCTAAATAAAAAATAAAGGACGGGGTGAAATCAGGAAAAGAGGATTAGCTGTTATGCCGGATAACAGGAGCTATACCATCACCAACAATTATACAGCTTCCAGCCTGGTAATTTCCACACCATTAAAGATGCGGGCCAGGTTAACATCTTTTGATTTTTTGTATTCCGGGATACTGCCCCCGCCCACAATGCGCCAGAGATTCTTTGACCGTAATTCATCGTAGTCCGGTGTTTTAATAAAAATACCCTGGATAGACTGGCGGGTTTTAAAATTGATCTGTACCGGGGCTTTATCCAGGTAATTTTTTACTACAAATTTTTCGATCTGTTCGTTTGTCATAACTAATTTTTTAAACAGCACGTATTAACGGAGGCCTCGCAGCCAGTTGTACACAGACATTTCACTTTTGATATCAGTCGGCATTTGCGCACTGATCAGTTCTTCTACCTGCCGGCACTCCTGTATGCTGAAGCGCTCTGACAGGGAACCAAAAGAATTAATGATAAATAATACCTGGTTACCATTCGACCTGTCAAACAGGCGGCGGCTGGGTGAACCGTTGAATGAGTCAGCATTTGACCAGTCATAATGATCTCCGGCAAGGTCTTCTTTAACGAATGGCATATCGATAATTTTTAAAACAATGTACCGTTGAAAAATAATAGAAGTAAACTGAAGATGGAAAGATTACTTTCTGAAAGCCTTCACCGGAATTGCCTTAAAGGTAACACTTTTAAGGCATAACCGGCCGGCTCCTTCCCTCCTGTTATTCAATGGACTTACGGTTGCTGGTGGTTATGGTTGCTTTTACTGGTGGGCTGCACGGGCTTGTAAACCTGCTGAAGCCATCCGGGCAGACGGTACTGCACAGTCCTTGTAAAAACCTGCTTCACAGCCGGGTCTTGCCTGCAATTGTTCCAGCAATACCTGGGCCTGCGCAGGAGCAGAAAAGAATTCCAAGATATGGCCGTAGGTACAATTTTCGTAATAGGCCTGGTAAATATTCAGGTAACGATAACCCGTCAACTGGCGGTAGAAATCAATATCATTTTCATCATGACTGATAAATGCCATTGTTTTTACACATCCCTTTATTTCATGCAGCTTCGACCCCATCTCTGCCGCCAGGTACCCACCAGCCTGCACCACTTTTACGCGTTGTTCCGGGAAGTGTTCTGAATTCCTTCCCTTCATAAAATTAAAATGAAAACCTCCTTCAGGTAATTCATGCTGGGACACATATTTAAACGTGTTTTTGGCATCGCTTTTACGCTGCGTGATTTTGGCACCCGGGACTTTCATAAATTGTTTGGCATATTCTTCCCATTGGGGAACAAAGTCACTGAACTCAAGGTTCGTAATAAAACCAACAAACTGTATAACGCTGTCTTTTTTCATATTACTATTTTTATCAGGGCAGGAAGCAATGCCTGCCAAATACCTGTTTATTGCGGATTGTAATGCATATTGAGAATATTCACGGAATGAACAACCCCGTTCGATGCCTGCCTGTCACGGGTTAATATCATGGCCCCGTTAATATAAGTCTCCCCATCCTTTACCAATACCATCACTTCTTTGTCGTGTATGGTTTTTAGTTTCTGGCCATTGGTAAAATCCCGCAGCATTTTTTTCCCGGACAATACATGATAGGATAAAATGTTAGCGAGCTGTTCTTTATTCGCTGGCTTCAGTAATTCTTCCAACGAATCCGGAGACATGTTTCCGAAGGCAAGGTTAACCGGCGCGAGAATGGTGAATGGGCCGATACCGCTCAGGGTTCCTTCCAGGCCGGTTGCCTTAATACTCCTCATCAGTTTTGTAAAATTGTGATCGGTTTCAGTTATTTCCAGGATAGTGAACATGGAGGAGATTTAGGAGCAGACTGAATCATCTGCAAGGCATGAAAGGTACGCTTTATAACCCGGACTGCCCTTTTTATTTATACAGTATTCGTTGCAGGATTCCAAATTAATTGCTGAGATGTTAAAATAAAAACTGACCTTTGACTGATTTCTGTACTTGCCGGCTTTTCATTTGTTTCGTCTTCACCAAACTCAGAGAATGTATACATATACCTGGAAAAAATACCTGCCTGTTATCCGTCTTTTGCTAAAACGATCGGCGTCCGCTGAACAATTACTCACGCTGAACCGCACTGATTTCGAAAAAAGCACCAAGCTTCGCAAGCCCGTAGTTTCTTTTTCTATTGAAATCATAAATGGTCGTTTACGTACCCTGAATCCCCCGGTACAGGCCAAGGATCTTTTGGAGATATTATTACAGGACAGCGTGGCAGATGGTTTGCTCCGTAAAAAGCACTATGCCATCACTTTCAGTTCAGATTTCCAGCTTAGCATAAAGAATCTTACTCCTCCTGAAGAAGCCCCTGCAGCAGAGCCTGCCGATGCAGAAGGTGGTTCCGGTGAAACAGAAGCAGGTGAGGGATAACCCCGCCGGTTGTTTGTATCCCGGGCACAAAAAAAGAGCCCGGTAAACAGGCTCTTGAAATGAAGTTAGCTATATTGTCAGAATCTTCTGTTATCTGAACGGGGGGCTCTTTCTCTTGCTTCACTCACCGACATGGATCTGCCTTCAAGATCTTTACCATTTAATCCTTTGATCGCTTTCTGAGCATCATCATTTGAGCTCATTTCCACAAATCCAAAACCACGGCTACGTCCAGTCTCGCGGTCAGTAATAACTTTTGCAGAAGAGACAGCTCCAAACTCCTCAAATAATTTTCTCAGATCATCGTCTGTTGTGTGAAAGCTTAGGTTTGAAACATACATGTTCATAAATCAATAATTTAAAATAAATAATACGATACCTGTGATAAAGGACTGCGACAAAAAGTAAAGAGGAGGATTAACAATTACCGGGACGAAGAGTAAAAATTTATACTGATCAGGACTGAATGTAGAGAGAACTTTAAATCACCCGGTGAAGATACAGCATTATTTGGTATATCCCCTTAAAACTTTGAAGGGGCTAACCCGTTGTTTGGCAGTGAAACAGGAAGATAAGTGCCCCGGAAGATGACCCCGGACATTATTCCGGGCAATCCCATCCTGTTAACCTGGTGGCTTCGTTGAACCGCAGCGCCCCGATATCTTTAAACCTGACCCTGTTGTTGCTTGTGTCGATATCTCCCCAGCCTTCCACGAAAAAATTTTGATCCTGCTTAAATGCAATTTGCCGGGTTGACCGGATCCCTTCGGACATAAAATTATAATCAGCCACCAGGATATCCCCGCGCATGCTTCCCTGTATGGTTCCTGTATTTTTATCTTTTCCGGCCAGCTGGTAGACCAGTGTACCGGTAATTAGGTTTCCAGCACGAGTTAGTTTCAATGTAATGGTATCAGTTGTATTTGCATAACGGTAGCAACTGACAGCTGAAATATTTTTATCACCCGCGCGGGAAGCATTTTCTGCCTTGCTTTTACTGGTATCATCGCAGGAAGCCACCAGGAAACTAACGACCAGGAAAAAAAGAAATTTTGATTTCATAGGGATCTAAAATAGCATTTAGTTTTTACGTGATTTAACAGGCGTATTAAAATTAACGGCGTTTTAAAAAATCACAGGTTGCTGCTCTCATAAACCGGCCGGTAATCCGCGGGTTTAAAATTTAAAATTCCAGGTCACGGCGGGCAGGATGGGAAACAGCGATACTTGTTGTGCTTCCACTTTCAGATCACCGTTTGCCAGGCTCCCCTGCTGGTCAAAATAAATAAAATAGGGATTCAGCCGGCTGTACAGGTTGTAGATGCTGAATACCCAATAACTGCCAAGCTTTCTTTTTTTCCTGGGAACAGGTGTGTAAGTGGCAGACAGATCCAGGCGATGGTACGCCTTCATCCGGTACTGGTTCAGCTTGCTGTATTCCTGGGTAAGCACCCCATTGATAATATAAAAGCGTTCCGGAAGTGTAATGGCATTCCCTGTTCCATAAACGAACACAGCACCGAGTTTCCATTTTTTAGCCAGTTCATAGTTGGCCACAACCGACATGTCATGCCGGCGGTCATACCGCGCTGGATATTTCTGTCCTTCATTCAACTGCACAAATTTTCTCCATGTCCAGGATAAACTGTACCCGACCCAGCCGGTGAATCTTCCCCGTACTTTATTCACCAGGAGTTCGGCGCCATAACTCCAGCCTTTTCCAAAAACAAATTCATCCTCCGGATCTTTTAAGGAAGGCGTATACCCTTCCTTGTAATCCACCTGGTTCTTCATATCCTTAAAATATAATTCCAGGGATGTTTCGTACTGGTTATCTGCGAAATTTTTGAACAACCCCGCCGAATATAACCAGCTGATCTGTGGTTTTACAATATAGGTACTGGGCACCCAGAGATCTGTCGGTAAAGTAGTACCTGCATTACTTACCAGGTGTATATACTGGAGGTTCCTGGTGACCGCGGCTTTGACCGACATAGATTCATTCACCGAATAACGGATGGTCATACGTGGTTCAAGCCCGCCGTACGATTTTACCCGGTCAAAATTTTTATATACTGTGCTGTCTAATTTATTACCATCTGCATCACGGAGATACCTGGTGTAAGGCCCAATCTGGGTAAAACTGCTCCAGCGCAGGCCGTAATTGATCTTCCACTTTTCTCCCGGTTCCCAGTCATCCTGTAAATAGAGCGCCGTTTCTGCCGCGAATTTCGTGCTTTCGTTGTTGGGGGTAAATACAATGGAGTCCTGCTTACCTGTTACCACATTCGGAATAAACCGGTGATAGGTCAGCAGGCCGCCAAACTTTAATTTGTGATCCGGCAAGGGGTAATAATCAAAATCTGTTTTTAATGTTCCGTCTTTTATGCCGGAGGAAAGCCCGAGTTCAAAATTTTCCTGCGAGGCGGTAAACCGGAACTTATAATCATTGTACACCAAGGTGGTATTTGCGAAGAGCCGCCGGTTGAATACATGGTTCCATCGAAGCGTGGCCGTGGAATTGCCCCAGGGAATATTTGTCTTAAAAGAGCGCTTGCTGTTCCTGAAATCAAATACATCCCGTCCAAAATACCCGCTCAGGTATACCCGGTCTTTTTCTGAAAAGCGGTAATTGATCTTGGCATTTACATCATAGAAATAATAGCCTGAACCGTAAAAACTGCTGCTTTTTTTTATGAAAGGTTTTACCAGGGCATCGATATAGGTTCTCCGCGCAGAAAGGATAAAAGAGGCTTTGTCTTTTTTGATGGGGCCCTGGACAGAGAACCGCGAAGCGATGAGGCCAATACCACCATCCATTTGCAGTTTATTAATATTCCCCTCCTTCATCACCACATCCACCACGGAAGAAAGACGCCCGCCATACTGTGCGGGCATCCCTCCTTTTATCAGGGATACATTTTTAATCGCATCGGAATTGAATATGGAAAAAAATCCAAACAGGTGGCCTGTATTATATACCACGGCATCATCCAGCATGATCAGGTTCTGGTCTGGCCCCCCGCCACGAACATAAAACCCGGCATTGCCCTCGCCCGCATTACGCACACCCGGGAGAAGTTGAATGGCTTTAAGCAAATCGACCTCACCCATAAATGCCGGGATATTCCTGACCTGGCTCATACTGAGATCAACCTTACCCATCTGGGCGTTCCGGACATTGCCATCACGGCGCCTGCTGTATACAATCACTTCACTGATCGCGGCGGATTTCGAAATAACATCAAAATTAAAGGCCTGGTTGTTGTCCAGTTCCACCTCAATTGATTTGCCGAGATAAGATACATGCGAAACGCTGATATTATATTTACCCGCATCCAGTGTAATAGAATAGAACCCGTACTGGTTGCTGAACACTGCTTTTGCCGGGCCGACGGCCTGATCCGCTTGACGGTTTACCGAGATAGTAGCCCCGATTATGGATTCACCGGAAAGACTGTCCTTTACATAACCATTGAGGGTAAAGCGGGCCTGGGATAAAGCTGCGCTGCAAACAAGTAGTACTGCCACTCCACTGATGATCTTACGCATAGCTGCAACAACAATTTTACTGATCTTTTGTTGGGCCTTTATTGATGTTTGTATCCGCCGGGAGAAAATTGATCGTACTCCTGATCTCTGCACAATTTTCTTTGCCATACGGGTTCATCATTTCTTCAGTTTTACTCAGCCAGTTGCCGGGTTTGTCCTCACCAAAAGCAAAAGGACATTCTTTCCAGTAGAGCTTGGCCAGGTCATACCGGACCGTCCGCAACAGGGAATACAATTCATTGGAAAAAATATTCAGGGAACTTCTTTTCTCCTCCAGGGAAGGATCGGAAATAATGGAAACAATCTCCGCTTTAGTATTTCCATATGGCTGCAAAGCTGTTTGAAAGATCAGGCTGTCCACTTTCAATTCATCAATCGTAAAACTGTCAAGCGCTGTTTTTAACTCATACCCGGATTGCTGGATGGCGGCAGGATCCGCGTTGACAAACCCGTCAGTCATCCTGAAATATGCGTTTAATATATTCTCTACTGACTTGTTAAATGCCTGGCTGTGTTGGCTGACTGCCAGCGGAGGTAATTTTGAATCCGCCACGGCTGGAGAGCTGTTTTTGAAAACGAAATACTGTAGCAGACCAATAATCAGCAGTAAAACGGCGAACAACAGGGTGAGGCCGTTAAATAGTTTTGTTTTATATACAAAAACGCGGATAATCCCCACCAGTATAATCAGGGCCGGTAATATTATCCCCAGTAACTCAATAATATTCTTCATAGCGGGAAAGAGTGGGGCAAAGATAATCGCTGCTAACCGGAACTGCTAATCCGTTAATTTTGTGAATAGTGAATCGTCAAAACTGAATAAAGAAACTACCGATAAAATATGTTTTTAAAATTGAATCATCAGCGACTGGAAGTCCACCAGGTTTCCAGGCAATTTGTGCTGGAATGCTACCGATTAACAAATTTGTTACCACAGGATGAACGTTTTGGTATGGTAACCCAGATCAGAAGGGCTGCCCTCTCAGTTCATTTAAATATTGCTGAAGGTGCATCCCGAAAGTCCGAAGGAGAGCGAAAAAGATACTTTGAGGTTGCCCGGGGGTCTGTTATTGAAATTGATGCTGCCCTGGATATCGCACAAGGACTCAAGTACCTTGAGAATATTCCTATAGAAGAATTAGGTAAGACCATGATTACCAGCTTTAAGCTATTGACAGGCTTAATTAATGCAACTACTAAAAATTGACTATTCACCATTCACAACTGACATTTTATGCTGGCGGGATTACAAAATGTGACATTTGAATTTGGCGCAAGGGCCCTGATAGAAGATGCGACCTGGCATATTCAACCCAATGAAAGGATCGGGCTGATTGGCTATAACGGTACCGGTAAATCGACTATTCTTAAACTGCTGGTTGGCCAATACGCCCCAAGCAGTGGCACGGTGGAAAGAAGCCGGACCACTTCTATTGGTTACCTGCACCAGGATTTATTAAGTTTTGATACCAACGATTCCATCCTGCAGGTAGCCCTTGGCGCATTTGAGCGGGTACTGCAACTGGAAAAGGAAATTGAAGAGTTGGGGAAAGAACTGGAAAAAACGGGGGATGAGAAAACATTGCACGAGTACACCGATAAATTGCACGAGCTGGAAACACTTGGCGGCTGGAATATTCATCACAAGACAGAAGAGATATTGCAGGGGCTTGGTTTTTCCAATGCCGACCTGCAACGACCCTATAAAGAATTCAGTGGTGGATGGAGAATGAGGGTATTGCTGGCCAAGATGATCCTGCAGCAGCCCGATCTTTTATTACTCGATGAGCCCACCAACCACCTCGATCTTCCGTCGATTGAATGGCTGGAAAAATACCTGCTGCATTACCAGGGCTCTGTTGTTATCGTCAGCCACGATAAATATTTCCTGAACCGCATGGTCACAAAAATTGTTGAAGTCTACCAGCAACAGTTACATATTTATAATGGCAATTATGATTTCTATGAAAAGGAAAAAGCCATCCGGATAGACCTGCAGCAAAAAGCGTATGAGAACCAGCAGGATTATATACGACAGAATGAAAGGCTGGTAGAACGGTTCAGGGCCAAGGCCAGCAAAGCAGCCATGGCACAAAGCATTATCAAAAAGTTAGATAAGCTCGAACGCATTGAGGATTCCCAGCTGGAAAGACCGAATATGCGCATCAACTTCAGGGTTGATAAAGTGCCCGGCAGAGTGCTGGTGGAACTAAAAGATATCAGTAAAAGATTTGGCGACACGATCATTGCCGAGCACACTTCGGCGGAAATTGACCGGGGAGATAAAATTGCCCTGATCGGTGCTAATGGAAAAGGGAAGTCTACCCTGCTGCGTATTATTGCAGGCGCGGAGTCTTTTACCGGGGAGAGAAAGTGGGGTCACAACGTGGAAGAGAGTTTCTATGCCCAGCACCAGCTGGAAGCATTAAATATCAATAATACGATCATTGATGAAATGAAAGAATGCGGCAGCCAGATGACCGAGCTGGAATTAAGAACCCTGCTGGGCTGTTTTCTTTTCAGTGGTGATGATGCCGATAAAAAGATCAAAATCCTGAGCGGGGGCGAAAAAGCAAGGGTGGCCCTGGCCAAAACCATCATCAGCAAAGCCAATTTTTTAATGCTGGATGAACCGACGAACCACCTTGATATGCACAGTTGCGACCTGCTGATTGACGCGTTAAATAAGTACCAGGGCAGTCTTATCCTGGTAAGCCATGACCGTTATTTTATTTCAAAAACCGCGAATAAAATATGGGAGATCGTGGATCACAAGATCAAGGAATTCAAAGGAGGATACGAAGAATGGGTAGCCTGGAAAGAGAGGATGGCAAAACAGGAAGCAGATAAAAAGAAGACCCAGGCGCCCGGTAAAAAGCAGCCTGAAACAATAAACAGGAAGCCCGGGGTCAGCAATAAGAAATCCACAGCCGTAAACCCGGCAGCCGGTTCCAGGCCCCCTGCCTCACCCCCTATCGATAAAGACGCGAAGAAAGAACTTCAGAAAATGCAAAAACAATTCCAGCAGCTGGAAGAAAGGATTGCGGCACTGAACGAAAAGAAATCCGCCCTTGAATCGTCGCTGGTAGACCCTGCCATCTACTCGGATACATCAAAATTCCTTGAAGCAGAAAATGCCTTCCGGCAAGCCGAGCAGGAATTAAAACGCCTGGATCTTGATTATGAAAAAATATTCGACAAGATCATTGATCTCCAAAAAGACGGCAGGTAACCGCATCTTTTTGGCTTATTAATTGCTGCTTGCTTTAGACATATTCTGGAATTCTGATCATTTATATTTACATTGGGCCCAGCTACCTGGGTAGATTTTTTTTGATTTACTAAAAACTCAATAATGAAAAAATTACTTGCAATTACCGCTTTTATTTGCCTCGCTTTTTATTTACCGGCCTGTAAATCCAAAGTAAAGGATGCTGATGTTAAAGCATCTGTTGAAACGGCACTGGCCGCCAATCCTGATCTTAACGGTGTGGTGGCAGATGTTAAAGATGGAGTAGCTACTATTACAGGAGAAGTAAGAACTGACGCTGCAAGAGCGGCCGCTGAAACCGCAGCCAAAGGAATCAAAGGTGTAAAATCCGTGGTGAATAATTTAACGGTTGCAGCACCTCCCCCTCCTGTTGTTAATGCGGATGATGAAACCCTGACGCGGGGACTTGCTGATGCGCTGAAAGATAACCCTACGGTTAAATCATCGATTGTAGACGGAAAAATTGTCCTTACCGGTGAAATTGTAAAAGCCAAATGGGTGGCGTTGAAACAAATGCTGGATAAACTGAAATCAAAAGGATACGATCTTACGGGTTTGAAAATAAAATAATCATTTAAAACTGAACTATTTATGGTACTAAAGGATAAATACCAGGAGCTGGTAACTACTGCAACTGATTCTGGTGTAACTAATTTGCAGATCAGGGAACAAGAAGGCGTATTATATATTGATGGCGAAGCCCCCAGCGGCGCTGTTAAAGACAAGTTGTGGAATGTCTACGATAAGCTTGATCCCAATTTTTTAAGCGGCGATGTAGTCATGAACGTGAATGTATCTTCCTCCGCCCCGGTTACAAAAGCAAAAGTAACAACGGAACGCTCCAACCTAAACATCAGGAAAGGCCCGGGTACAGACCAGCCGGTGGTTGGTAAAGCCGCCCATCATGAAATAGTTACGGTGGTCAGTCAAACCAGTGATATGTGGTGGCTGGTAAGAACGGATGACGGTGAAGAAGGGTATTCCTATGCACAATACCTTACACCCGTAGAGAATTAATATATCAGCTGTAATTTTTTTTTGAGGTTGCTTCAGGGCAACCTTTTTTTTAAACTTTTTCACAGCGTTGTTTCTGCAACCTGTTTTTATACAGCTCTTACGGGTGTTTGCCTTTTATCTCCAGCAATAAATGATATTTATCGTCCTGGTGAAACACACTTAAGCGGAATAAAGCAAGGCTGGTATGATTTTGATTTGTTGCTGCATAAAAATAAGTGTCTGAATAAATGCGCCGGTTTACAGTTGTTGAAACTGTTTTGGCGTATAATGGATTTGCATGTGCTGTTAATATAGCCTCCCGCAGGTGCACAGCCCGTTCATCTATGTTTTCTTTTCTTTTCTCCGGTTCAAAAAAATAAACTGCATAGGGATTGCCTGCTGCCGGCACAACGATCTTACCAGAGTCAGCTAGCGGAAGCAACAGCTTTATTCTATACTCTGCTTTAATTTCGCCGAACTGGCTTTTTAGCTGAGCTCCCTTATACTGAACAAAGCCTTTCTCACCATCCTCCTGTATTTTTTTAAAAGTGGTGTAAAACGAAGACGCGGCAAATTCATTTTGACCGTAAACAGTGACGATATTGAAAAAGAAACAGAAAAGCAGGACTCTGATCATATCCTAAATATAAAAAATTAACCGGCAGCCGCGGAGCTTCAAGGGAACTCTCATGAAATTTCGTACCTTTTAATACTCAAACAACGGCTATGAAAGAGAAGTTTTTGCTGGTTATTGCTGCATTGGTGGTTGCCATGCTTTTTGCTTTCCGCTATTCAGCGATCCCGGTGGTGCAAAAGCAAATTTCTAAACCGGCAAGCTCCCGGAAGAACCTGGTATCCTGCAGCCCGGACTGGAATAAACTAAAGGCATGGATTGAAGAAACGGGGATACCCCCCATTCCCGGTGCCGGTAATTACAAGTGGAAGATCAGTACTACCCACGACAGCGCCCAGTTTTATTTTAACCAGGGCATTAATATGTATTACAGCTTTCATATTATCGAAGCCATGGCATCCTTTAAGAAAGCGGCAAAGTTTGACCCGGCTGCGGCTATGCTGCAATGGGCACAGGCCCTGGCTTATGGGCCCAATATTAATGACCTGGGCTATGCCGCTTCTCCCGATGCACTCAGCACAATCAATAAGGCAGTCGAATTATCGGGATCGGGTACGGAAAAGGAGAAATTACTGATACTGGCCCAGCAAATCCGGTATTCCGCAGACTCTACCGCCCAGCGAGATCAACTGAATCAATTGTATGTAGACAAAATGAAGGACGCTTATGAAAAATTTCCTGCTGATGCGGATGTGGCTGCTTTATACGCCGATGCATTGATGCTGCAGCATCCCTGGGACCTGTGGAAAATTGATGGCACACCGCAACCATGGACCCCATTGATCCGGGAAGTGTTGGAAAAACTTTTGGCAAAAACGCCCCAGCATCCGGGCGCCAATCATTACTATATCCATGTAATGGAACCTTCTCCTTTCGCGGCCAAAGCATTGCCGAGCGCCGACAGGCTGGGAAGGTTGACCCCGGGCTTGTCTCACACCGTTCACATGCCATCGCATATTTACCTGCGCACCGGGTTTTATGATAAAGGAGTAAGTGTGAATGAAGCGGCCGTAAAAAGTTACGAGCGGATTAAACCATTATATGCCCCCGTTTCTGCCAATGATTTTCTTTATGTCATTCATAACCTGCACATGCAAACCAATCATACCATGATGCAGGGGAACCTGGGTAAGTCGGTTTCATCTGCGCTGGCGACAAGGAACAGTATCCCCGGAGATTATCTTTCCATACCTGCTGCCCTGGGAAATTATATACAGTATATCTATATGACACCCGTACTGGTGAATGTCCGGTTTGGCAACTGGCAGAAATTGCTGGCCGAACCCAAACCTGCCACATCGATGGTCTACGCCAGCCTTCTTTATCATTTTGGCCGGGGGATGGCTTTTACACAGCGTCCGAAAATGAAAGAAGCGGAATTGGAACTGGCCAGCCTGAGAAATTTAATGAAAGACAGCAGTCTCCATATTCCCCTTACACCTTTCTCATCCGCAATGGAGGGAGCAATAATTGCCGAGAACCTTTTGGCCGGCACCATTGCGCTGAACGAAAAAAAATACGGGGAAGCCATTGAAGCTTTTGAAAAGGCAGTTGGCACAGAAGAGAACATGGTTTATAATGAACCCCGGGACTGGCTGCTGAACCCGAAACATTACTTGGCTAATGCTTACCTGAAAGCCGGTCAATCTTCCACGGCGAAGATGATACTGGAAAAGGACCTGGAAAACAATCATGAGAACGGTTGGGCGCTGTTTGGCTGCTGGCAAGCATTAAAAGCTCAAAATAAAAAACCTGAAGCTGATAAGTACCTGACCCGGTTCAAAATTGCTTTTGGGCAGGCAGATATTAAATTAAGCGGCCCGGTATTCTGATACATAAATCTTCAGTAAATGAATCAGTTTAAAAGAAGGGACCAGTATTTATGACCTGGTTTCATTCCGGCTATTTCTAAATTCCTCAACGATTATTTGCCTGCGCTTTTATAAAATCACTTACCAGGTAACTGATCAATTTACCACTGGTAGAATCAGTCCTGCCATCGGATAAGCGGGTAGCTCCTTCACAGATATGCAGGTAGGCCGGTTTGGCATCGGAGGCTGCAAATGAAATATATTGCCGGGCATGAATGGGGTGAAAGCCAACTGGAGTCATGGCGCTGCTAAGCGTGTTTTGAATACCGTCCAGATCAATATCAATTCCTGAGAGTGTATCTTCTGTAAAGCCGGTAGCATGGGCCACGGCCTGCAGGAACGTTCTTTTCTCATGCACAAAAATATCCTCGAAAGTAATGCAGTCGATAAACGGGTTGTTCACCATATCCACCCACACATTCTGCGGCAGGTAATTCTCATGTAAACCAATGATGCAGTACTTCTGCAGGTACCCGTCTTCTTCTGCATACCGGAAAGCATTGCCGCTATGTCTTCCTTCCAGCGGGCGGTAATCCGCATGCGCATCCAGGTTAATGCAGTTGATCTGTGCCAGGGGAATCATCCCCGCTTTATGCCATCCTTTTGCACTGCCTTTTATCAGCGGGTAAGAATTATTGTGACCCCCACCGATAACAATGGGTATTTTTTTTACTTCAGTAATGATTTTTGAAAGACGCTCTACTTCATCATCAATGGTACGGATAGCGTGACGGTAGGCTTCTATTTTTTCTTCTTCTCCCCGGGCAGTAGTGTCAATCAGGTATTGTATGTCGCCGAAATCAAAATGACCAAGGAGGAGAAGTTCCCCGCCATCAAAAAAATCATTACTCTGGACATTCAGCAAACTTTGGAGGAAAGGGATCCATAAGGTATCGGCGCCACCCAGGCCATAATTGCCTTTTGCGCCGAGGTCCTCAGGTATACCAAACAAAACATATTTCGCATTGGAAGAAGCAATAGACCCTTCAAGGTCGGTAATATCATGAAGTACCTGTACTCTTTCCCCGAGTTTTGTTTCAAACCTCCTGAGTTTCGTAAGCGATAACACATCCTGTTTACTATACAGTTTCAGGTGCTGCATATCGTTCAGTTTCGGTTCGCTGAATGGAACCTTAGTTTCCAATTTTTCCATCTACGATTTTTAAAATTTCTGTTTCTAAAGCTATGGCTTTGTTTTCTATTTCCCGGCCACGCGCCAGCATATCTAAAACAAAATTCTTATCATCATAGCCAGAGGCGTTGATTCTCACATTCATAAAGGCCCCCAAAACGGCGCTGCGTGCACACAAAGCCCCCACTCCGGCATCAGTAACGGAGTTCGGATTACCCGACTTAGCCATCGCCTTTATTACCTCCATGCTGGCATGGGCCGTTTCCATCACTTTAAAAGGGATTTCAATCGCAAGCCGGGTGGCATCCTGCAGGGCTTTATGACGGATGTTTTTTTCCTCCCCGGATGATTTGGGCAGGGCCATCGCCGCCATGATCTGGTTAAAGGCTTTTGTATCGGCATCAACTAACCTGATCAGTTCATTTTTATACTTTTCTCCTACATCAGCCCAGTTGCTGAATTCCTCCCATCTTTCATCCCAGCCTTTTTTATGCGAGGAAAGATTAGCAACCATTCCTCCCAGGGAAACACCAAGCGCGCCAACATAAGCAGCAATGGAACCTCCCCCCGGTGCAGGACTTTCGCTGGCGGTTTCATTGGCAAAATCTACCAGCGACATATTCACCAGTTTTTTTTCGGTATTACTCTGCAACATATATTCAATAACTCTTTCTGCTGGTTTAAAGGGACCAAGCTCATCCAATCCCATTGATTTCACGGCAATTTTGATAAGCTCTTTTTCAGAAACACCCGTGGAGCGGTGTTGTTTCCGCAAGAAATATTTTCCTGCATCCAGCAAAGCATTAAGCGGAACAAGACCCACGAGTTCACTCCCGGTTACCCTTATTCCCCTTGCATCTGCTTTTTTTACGACTTCATCAAAAGCAATATGAACGGGAGTGACATTAATATTGGTCAGGTTCATGGATATCTGCGCAATGCCGTATTCTTCGATATACCAGCCAATAGCTTTCACTGATTTTAAACTCCCGGGCTGGTTGACTTTTACACCATTCTCCACCACGGTTCTGCCGGCTTCCCTTACATCAAAGGCAATTGCATTGGCTCTCCGGGTGGACGTGGTATTCAGGTTAATATTATAAGCTACTAAAAAATCCCTGGCCCCGATAACCGTGGCCCCGCGCCTCGCATCGAATGTGGCCGGACCAAAGTCGGGCTTCCACTCCGGCTGCTGTATTTTTTTGAAAAACCCTTCATATTCACCGGCCCTGATTATGGACAAATTACTCCTGCTTTTGTCCGCCTGTGCGGCTTCATATAAATAAACAGGTAGCTGCAATTCCTTTCCGACCCGTTCAGCTAACTGCCGCGCATATGTTGCAGTTTCCTCCATCGAGATATTGGCTACCGGTATCAGCGGGCAAACATCGGTGGCGCCCATACGGGGATGCTCTCCTTTATGTTTGCTCATATCAATCAGCTCGCCGGCTTTTTTTATGGCAAGGAAAGCAGCCTCAATCACTGCTTCGGGATGTCCCACAAAAGTAACAACCGTCCGGTTCGTGGCTTTTCCCGGATCCACATTCAGCAGGCGAACTCCTTCTACAGTTTCAACCTGGCTGGTGATCTGCCTGATGATATTTAAGTCATTTCCCTCGCTGAAGTTGGGAACACATTCGATGATTGGTTGCATAGCTTCCTGGTTAGCGGTAACAAGAGACAAAATAAAGGAAATATACTTATCAGCCCACCTATTCTGTTTTTCCGGGCCCGGGCGTCTTTGTTCCCCCGGTAAATATTTTCTTAACTGCCTTACTGATCTTATTTAAATTATCAATCTGTTCCTGGATTGGCGTGAGGGTAAGATCCTGGGACTGCATCCCGCTTTCCAGGTATTCAGCCTGTTGCTGTTCGGGATAAAGAAGAATGCAGTTGTTACTTCGAAAATGTTTAAGCAGTTTGGATGGCAAATTATCCATATAGGAGTGGTAGGATAATGTCCCTTTCCGGGCACTTACCGCAATGATCAGGTCGTCATCCCCGATTTCTTTTGAAAGGACCAGGAAATCTTCCATATCCTCGAAATGCCGGTAGCTAACTTCCGTATTGCTCCTGGTTGCTTTTAGTTCTTTTTGAAGAGCCTCCCGGGTAGCATCGGAGCAACAAACAAACAATTTCGCTCCGGCCTGCCTGGATAACATCACCATTTTTTTAACCCAGTATTTAAACCCGATTTCAAATTGGGCATTTTTTGCCAGCACCAGGACAATTTTCTGGGTGGTATTAAGCGGTTGTTTCAGGCGGCATACATAGACCGTTTCCCAGGTTATGTCCAGCACATTGCGGGTGGCGGTTCCAAACAGGCTGTTGAATAAAATATCCGTGGTGCTGCTGCTTTTTTCATCCCACTCAATGATGACATCCGAAATAAGCATTTCTTTTACAGCACGGGCCACACCATTCGTCATGTTGAGATCTACCCGGGTGAGCAACTGGACTCTTGTTTCGGTACTCGCTGCATGCTTGATGGCGGTCTCCATATTCCTGTTGTTCAGCAATACCTTTTCTTTTACGTCATCTTCATCCTGTACTACGGTCAGCATAAACACCGGCGACGTTTCTCTTTCGCTGTGTATCATAACGGCAAAATCAATCAGCCCTTCAATTTTTTCGGGATCATTTACCGGGATCAATATTCTTTCATGAATATTAATGGGTGCAGTTGATTTTCCTGTCTCTGATATCGCGAGGCGCTTGCCGGCATTGGCTGTCACAAAAGAACCGGTCATACAGGTTACCAGGATGAGCACGATGGTTCCGTTCAGTACATTTTCATCAATGATCTGCATATTGTACCCGATCAGGATCACGGCAATGGTTGCCGCTGCATGAGACGTGCTGAGCCCGAATATCAGTTTGCGTTGATCCGCCGAATACCGCAATATTTTCTGCGTTAAAAAAGCAGCCAGCCATTTCGTGGCCAGGGCCATTGCGGTTAATGCGCCCGCGATCAGCAATGCGTCGGGACCTTTTAACAATACCCGGAGATCAACGAGCATACCGACCGTAATCAGGAAGAATGGAATAAATATGGCATTACCGGCAAATTGTATCCTGTTCATCAGCGGGGACGTATGCGGGATCAGCTGATTCAGCGCCAGGCCGGCCAGGAACGCACCGATGATCGATTCTACTCCTGCCAGTTCTGCCAGGTACGCTGCCAGGAATACCATGGCGAGCACAAAAACAAAATGGGTGGTTTGATCATCCTTTATTTTCTTGAAGAACCAGCGTCCTATTAAAGGAAACCCAAAGAGTACACCAAAAGCAAACAGTAAAAAAAAGCCTGCCAGTTTAAACCAGAATGCCTGGTTGAGCTCGCCGTCTACTGAACCAGTGATGGCGGCCAGGATCAGCAGGACTGCAGTATCCGTGATAATGGTACCTCCTACGGTAATGGTAACTGCTTCGTTCCGGGTAACTCCCATCCGGCTGGCCAGGGGATAGGCCACCAATGTATGGGTGGCAAACATACTCGATACCAGCAACGAGGCTAAAAAATTAAAATGGAGTACCTCATAGCATAACAAAAATCCAAATCCAAGCGGAATGGCGAACGTGAGAAACCCGAATATGATGCTTTTGTATTTATTTTTTTTGAACTCTGCCATATCGAGTTCCAGGCCGGCCAAAAACATAATATACAGCAACCCGGCTTTCCCAAAAAGATCGATACTGCCTTTGGCCACAATATTAAAACCATGATCCCCTATTGCCATGCCGGCGATGATCAGGCCAATGATACTGGGGATCCGGAATTTCCGCAATACGATTGGTGCCAGTAAGATGATGAACAGTACAATAGCCAGGATAGGAACAGGATTGGTCAGCGGAAAAGTAATATTCTTTAGTAAGATCATTCATTCACTTTTGTTGATTCACAGATACCGGAACAGCTAAACAGTAAGCGCAAATTTAACGATACTTGCACTGCCGGTAACATTAAAATTTCATTAGCTGTGTACGGGGAAAAGATTCATCATACCGGGAACAGGAAACCAGGAAATCCCGCTAATTTAATACCGCAGAGGAACCCGGGATTAATCAATCATTTTTACAATGGTTCCTCCTATGGCTGTTCCATCCCTGCAGGTACAGCTATACTGGTACGTATTCCCGTCGACGGAGGAAATGCTGAAAATCCTGGAGCCGGCATTACGGTTCCGCCATTCCTTTTTATTGGTCCAGGTTTGTGTGAGTTTGTATTCACAGGGTGATATCCACTCAATCCTGTTTTTTATTATCACCCCGGTTTGTTCATTCTTTTCTGTCTGGTGCTGTTTAGTTCTTTTTATTTTCCAGACCTGGCCCGAAGCAGATTCCCGGTAGGCGAAGTGGCCGGCTTTAAAGAGACTGCAATCAGCAGGTTTGTCCTGGGAATAGACAAAGTCGGCAGGCCATGCAGCAATAACTATCAGCAGGAAGTATTTCATATCCGGGATTTTTGAAATTCACCATTTATCATCACCTTATCAATATGGTTGCTCCCAAAAGCATAAGGAAGATAAGCCAGTGATGGAACAGGTTTGGTGAAAATGAGGTTGGCTTTTTTGCCCACCATGATACTGCCTGTTTCATTTTGCAATTCCATAGCATATGCCCCGTTGATGGTAGCGGCGTTAATCGCTTCTTCGGGTAACATTTTCATAGCAATACAACTCATCGAAACGACAAGATTCATGTTCCCCGACGGGGAGGAGCCGGGATTGAAATCAGAAGCGAGTGCAACAGCACAACCGGCGTCAATCAATTTTCTTGCTGGCTGGAAAGGCATGCGAAGGAAATATGCTGCTGTTGGCAGTAAGGTGCCGATGGTAGTTGACCCCGCCAATGTCTGAATCGCATCATCATCCATGGTTTCTAAATGATCCACACTGATTGCCCCCAACTTCACTCCCACTTGGGTGCCACCCGATAAATTCAGCTGGTTGGCATGTATTTTTGGTTTCAAACCATGGCGCATACCTGCCCGGCAAATTGTTTCCGTTTCCCCGGGTGAGAAGAAACCTGTTTCACAAAACACATCAATATAATCGGCCAGTTTTTCCCTGGCAATAACAGGCAGCATTTCGTGAATGATAAGATCAATATAGCCCTGGTGATTTTCCTTATACTCCAATGGATAGGTATGTGCTCCCAGGAAGGTTGTCTTAACAGGGATTGCAGATGTTTCTTTCAGTCTCTTGATAACCCTCAGCATCTTCAATTCTCCTTCCACCGAGAGGCCATACCCGCTTTTTATTTCAATGGCCCCGGTGCCATACGCGATCACTTCCTGCAGCCGGCTCCGTGCCGATCGTAATAATTCAGGTTCACTCGTGGCGGCAATTTTCTTAGCGGAGTTTAATATTCCACCTCCGCGGGCAGCAATTTCAGCATAACTGATCCCATTTATTTTGTCCACGAATTCCTCCTCGCGGCTGGCAGCAAAAACTAAATGAGTATGTGAATCACACCAGGCAGGAAGCACCAGCTGCCCCGATGCATCAACAACATCCGGCACTTTTGATTGCCGGTTCTTTACTTCACCGAATTCTGCTATGATGCCATCTTCAATAACGAGGTAGGCATTTTGCAGGCAGGGTAAGCTGGCCAGTTCTTTTCCACGTAATAGTTGATTTTGCTGGCGGGTATTAACCAGCAGCCGGATATTAGTGATCTCAGTCGTCATTTGTCCATTCTATTTTTACTTTCCGGCGTACCAGCTCTTTGAAGGGTTTCCCGGCGCTGTCAAATTCGCTGACGGCAACAAATAAAAGATACAGGGGAACAGTTACGTCTTTTAATTTTATTTCCCGTTGCGCAGGCACGTACAAAAGTTGCTTCACTGTCTTAGTGCCAACGACCCGGCCACTGTCGAGAAAAATGATTTTTTTATTGAACATGTGGTCATTGACCTGGTTATCATAAAACCAGTACGAGCAGCTGTTATCGTCATTTACCAGCAGTTCTTTTTCCTTATTATAATGAGCTTCCTTCATCGCCCTGTCCGGTAAACTCCCGAAACCGGCGATAGTATCGAGTTCTGTTACGCGGCAACAAATTGAATCGCTAAAAGCCGCAAATACATACAACCCGGAAGTGTTTCCAAGCAGCACCTGTATTTTAAATGATTTTTTTTTAAGCACCAGGTTTGTTTCGTACGAATGCAGCAACACGGACTCGTCCTGGGCTATCCGTATGGTAACCTGTTTTTTTTGGGAATATGACAAAACGGGCAGCAGTAATGAGTACAGGATAATCTTAATGATCTTTGGTATTGTCATAAGTATACAGCAAATTAAACCATTGATACCAAATACCCTAAAATCAACGCAACGCCTTTTTCATCAGCCAATCCGTCTGCGGGTCATTACCCAGCATAAAAATATGGGTGCTGAATTTTCCAAAACCCCATTTTGTATAAAAATCTATGGCCCGCTGATTATGTTCCCATACCCCCAGCCATAGGAGCGTTACTTTTTTCTCTTCAGCGATCTCAATTGATTTTTTCATCAGGGCCCGGCCAACTCCTTTTCCAATTGCCCCTTTGATGGCATACAGCCGGGCAATTTCAAGGGTATTCAAATCCCGGAGCTCCGGCGGATTATTGTTTTCCCTCAACCGGGCATATCCCACTGCATCGTTACCAATATACGCCAGTAAAAATATATTTCCCGGCTCCCCTACCTCTTTCATCAATGCTTCACTGTTAAAAGCTCCCTCCATAAATTTTTCCATGTTTTCTTTCGTGTTGGATGCAGCAAAGGTTTCATGAAACGTCTGCCGGCTGATAGCCGCAATAAGTTCCGCGTCGTTTTTACTGGCGCCCCGGATGGTTACAGCGGTCATATAATTAACCAGTTTAAAAAAAACATTAATTCTTTTTTTATTCCTACCTTTTAGATTCTTCGCTCCCTATCCACGACTCTACCCTCTTTTTTTAACCACCTAAATTACCAAAACATGAGAAAGATTCTTATGCTTTGCCTGCTTATCCCCTTCTTCAGCGCAGGCCAGACAAAAAACGTAGTCAATTCATTCCGGATTTTTTCTAAGCCGGATAAACAGGCGGAGTTTGAAAAAGCTTTTGCAGCCCATGCCCAGAAGTACCATACCGGCAACTGGAAATGGCGGGTATTTGAAATTCAAACCGGGCCCGATGCCGGCGGATTTCATGTAGTGGAAGGCCCGCTTAGCTGGGGAGAGTTTGACACCCGGGGTGACCTGGGTAATGAACACATGGCTGACTGGAACAAGAATGTGTCCCCGCTTACCACGGGGATGGGTACCCAAAGCTACGCGACATTCAATGCTGACCTGAGTACCGTACAGATGACAGATTATTCCGATAAAATTATTATCAATCACATGTATCCAAAACCCGGTATGATCAATGGTACAACTGACCTGATTAAAAAGCTCAAAAAGGTTTGGGTAGCAGGGAATGAAACGGTTGCCGTTTATTCTGTAGTGGCTTCAGGCGAACCACAGTATCTCACCGTAAGCCGGCTGAAATCAGGATTGCAGGAACTGGATCCATCATTCAGAAAGCCCCTTCCTGAAAGATATGATGCCAGTCACGGAGAAGGCGCCTGGGATTACTACCTGGCAGATTATGCCAAAAATGTAGAACGCCGCTGGAGCGAAATGCTTTTTTTAAGGGCAGACCTGGGTAGCAAGTAAAACAAGTCAGGATTGGGCCTTATTCAATCCCTTCCGGCAATGTCGCCGGAAGGGATTATTGCATGATGAAAAATATCCCGCAAAACCTGTTTAAATTCATCATGCAGGCCCCCACTTCGTAAGAGTACTATACCCCGGACCGGAAACTACGGGTGTGCTTCATTTTTTTTACATAGTATACCATCTGTGCCTGAATTCCTATCTAGTTTTGTGGTTATCACCTCCTAATAGAAAAACCACTATGAAAACCATTTTTACCCTTTGCGCCAGCTTTTTTGTCATTACCGGGGTTTCCGCCCAGGTCAGCGGACCGAATTGCGGCTTAACTTTTTCCACTTCACCCATAGCAGGATTCTCCCAATCCTGGACCAGCACAGGCAACGCAGGCAGCAGTAATGATTCATATGCCGTTTTTGGCGACCTGCAAAATTCAGTGGGAGCTTACAGTGATTATATACTGGTGACCAATTTTGGATTCAACATTCCCCCAGCCACAGTAATAGAAGGTATTGCAGTGGAAGTTGAACGTTCCGATCCTGGTGCCAGGACCTCTGACTACAGCATTCGCATCATACGCGAAGGGGTGCTGGGCTCCACGGATAAATCCACCGGGACACCTTATCCTGCCACCGACCAGTATATTACTTATGGCAGTTCTACTGATCTCTGGGGTGAAAGCTGGAGTTTTAAAAATATCAGCAATAATGATTTTGGAATAGCTATAGCTGCACAGCGAAATGCGTTGGGAGGTATTACCGGCGGGCAAATTGATAATATCCGGATTACCGTGTATTATAATTTTACAACCCTGCCACTTTCATTGACCAGCTTTACCGCCGCCAAGAATGACAAAACCGTAACGCTGGCATGGAGCACAAGTGCTGAAAGTAATATGGACCAGTACATCGCGGAACGTTCGGAAGATGGGAGAAGTTTTTACGCGATAGCCAGTATTCCTGCGTCCAACCAGTCACAGGGAAATTATCTGCATACAGACAAGAGCCCGTTAACGGGTACTTCCTATTACCGCCTGAAAATGCTGGATAAAACTGGTGGTCAAACATTCTCAAAGATTATCCCGGTACATTTCGCTACTTACAATATTATTACCTTGTCTCCATCGCCCTGGACAAAAGGAAATGACCTGACTATTCAGAATCCCTCGAAAGAACATCTAATCATCCAGTTTTATAAGGCAGATGGGAAGATTGTTGGAAAAGCTGTTACCGCCACCAACGATGTACCCGTGCCGGTATTATCGGATATTAAGGGACTGATATATTTTAAAGTGACGGATGAAAAAAACCAGCTGAGAGGATCAGGATCATTACTGATTTATTAGCAAATGGCCTGCGTATTAAGAAGGGATATTTTCTATCACCATGGCAGATGCGCCCCCTCCGCCATTACAAATACCCGCTGCGCCATACTTTGCATTATTTTGTTTCAATACATTGATCAGTGTTACAATGATCCTGGCACCGCTGCATCCGAGGGGATGACCTAAAGATACTGCCCCGCCATGTACGTTGACTTTAGATGGATCTAGTTTCATCCGCTTTGTATTTTCAATGCCTACCACGGCAAAAGCTTCATTCAATTCCCAGTAGGCACCATCTTCCATTTTCAGACCGGCTTTCGCGACGGCTTTCGGCACGGCAATGCTGGGTGTGGTTGTAAACCATTCCGGGGATTGTTCAGCATCTGCATATGACCTGATAACCGCGATTGGTTTCAGGCCCAGTTCCGTAGCTTTTTCTTTGCTCATCAACACCAGTGCTGCAGCCCCGTCATTCATGGTAGAAGCATTGGCAGCTGTTACCGTTCCATCTTTTACAAAAGCGGGGTTCAGGCCAGCTATCTTATCAAATTTTACATTAAAAGGTTCTTCATCCCTGGCAACAACGACAGGGTCACCCTTGCGTTGTGGTATTTCCACCGGCACTACTTCATCGGCAAATAATCCTTTTTCCCAGGCGGCCTGGCTGCGTTTATAACTTTCAATGGCAAAAGCATCCTGGTCGGCCCGGCTGATCCCGCACTCGGCAGCGCATAATTCTGCAGCATTTCCCATCGCTTTGCCATCGTATACATCTGTCAGCCCGTCCCTCGCCAATCCGTCGGTCATCGACGTATTGCCATATTTATTTCCCCACCGGACACTGTCTGCGTAAAAAGGAACATTGCTCATGCTTTCCATACCACCGGCCACAACAATATCCGCATCGCCCAATGCAATACTCTGCGCTGCCTGGGCAATCGCTTTCATGCCGCTGGCACAAACTTTATTAACGGTTGTACAATTTGTTTCATTGGCCAGCCCGGCGAATTTCGCTGCCTGCCTGGCGGGTGCCTGGCCCAGGTTGGCCTGCAATACACAACCCATCAGCACATCCTGCACCTGCGAGGGCTGGATACCTGCTTTGGCAACTGCTCCTTTAATAGCAGCTGCTCCGAGCTGCGTGGCCGTTAGATTTTTTAATGCGCCCCCAAAACTTCCCATCGGTGTCCGGACGGCGGAGATGATATAAACTTCTTTCATATAGCTTTTAGATTGGAGGTGCAAAGTTAAGAAAGTAGCGCTGATTCCCCGTCATGGTAACTCAACAACATGGATTTAAGGCCGGGGATTTATCATTTTCATTAACGCCAGGAAAAAATGACCGGTGTCAACCGAACCGTTATGGACAAAGAGAAAAAGGAAGATTATGGAAGCCTGGAATAATTTTGATTTTCAGACCATGTACCAGCAACGGGGATTTAAGATGACACTTGTTGACGCAGCCGACGGCAGATGACAGGTGACCGTATATTCGCTATCACCGTATCAGTGTTACCGTTCCTTTCAAAACCAGGTCAGGGTTTTTGCAGGTGACGAGGTAAACATAGGTGCCGGTCGCCTGGAGCACTCCCTTATAAGTTCCATCCCAGCTTACCCCATTTCCTTTCATTGAATAAATTAATTGCCCGTAACGGTTATACACGGTTACCGATACATCCCATTCCGGGTCAAGAAAAGGTATCCGCCAGGTATCATTCCTACCGTCATTATTAGGTGTAAAGGCAGTGGGAACAAAAACACCATCTACAATCTTAATGGTCGCCCGGTCAAAGTTGGTGCAGCCATATGCGGATATGGCGGATAGCGTATAGGTCGTTTCAGCGATGGGTGAGGCAACAGGTTGTAAAAGGGTTATGTCTGATAAATTGTCTGGTGGTGACCATGAATAGGAAGGTGTCTCACCATATACATTGCCCCGGAGTGTAAGCGTATCACCTGTCAGTAAAATCCGGTTGGGACCCGCATCCACTACCGGTTTTGAGTGAATATTTATCGCTACATGTCCGGACGCTATGCGGCAGACCTTTAAACTGGCTGAAGCTGCTTCTGTTGCAGTCATCCGGTACCAGTAAGAGCCGGCCGCTGTAGGCGGTCGCTGGAATGTAATAGCAGTTTCGCCGGGGATATCTGTCCAGTTAGCGCCTGAATCAATACTTACCTGCCACCAAAATACGGGCAATTGGTATCCCGGTGAGATGGTTGCCTCAAGCGTGAAAGGATCCGTATTCCCCTCACAAAGATCAACAATATCCTGGTTACCCAGTATAGACACGGCGATCTGCGGACCGCATGGACGAAAGGTAATGTCGTCGAGAGCAAGGTCATTGCCAATTCCCCCCGGGGCATTGTTGGTAATTCGCAAAACGATGTTCGCATTATTTGCAGGCGTAGTAAAATACAGGCCGTACTGGTTCCATTGAGGCTGGCCGGTTTCAT
>JANWIJ010000062.1 GCA_025449935.1 Chitinophagaceae bacterium | reverse complement strand
TGACGATATCAGTACCACCACCGGCATCAGACATAATGATCACATTCGTACCGCCAGGTGATCTCAAAAGAATGTCCACATCAGCCGGGAATGTATGAGAAATGCCATTGATATTAACAGATTTCACTCTAACTCCCGAAGTGGGTAATCCAGCTACACTAACCGCAGACGGGTACGGTGACCCAGGCCCAAGTGCGGGAATTGTGATGGCACCGCCAGAAACGGAGAACTGTGTAGCAGGCACTGTCAGGGGTTGAATAGTTCCTGCACATATGACCGGTGCTGCCGGCGTAATAACAGGTGTTGCCGGTGTGCCCAGCACTGTTACGGATGCTGAGTTCTGGCAGCCTGTTGCAGTGATTGTTCCTGTCACAGTATAAACCGTTGTAACAACCGGGGATGCAATAACCGTTGTTCCAGTTGTTGTATTCAACCCGGTAGACGGTGACCAGGAATATGTATTTGCATTACCACTGGCCGTTAATGTAACCGGTGCGCAGAAACCGCTTGGCCCGGCATTTACGGTTGGTAGTGGATTCACAGTTAAAGAAGCTGGATTGGAAGTAACTGTTCCGCAGGTATTGGTGATAACAACCCGGAAGAGATTGCCATTATATACCAACCCGGCGCCAGTTACAGTTAATGTAGCAGTAGTCACATTCGAGAACGGCGCCACATTCGCAAGATTTGTCCAGATAACACCTCCATCGGTGCTTACCTGCCATTGGTATGCAGGAGGCAGTGGTGTGTTGTCAACCACGGCAAAGGTTGTATTACCGTTCTGGCAGATCACCCTGTTAGCGGGTTGTGTTGTGATGGTTGGTGCACCGGTAACTGTTACTACAATATTTGAACTTACGGTACATCCAAGAACATCGGTTGATACCAGTGTATAATTCTGAACACCAGCAGGCAGCGCAGTAATGGTAAAGTTGCCCGTACTATTATTGGCTCCAGTTGGTGCATTCTGCACAATTGTTCCGGGGCCTGTTAAACTGTGTGTATAGTTACCACCCAGCAGGATAGCCCAGTCGGTAAGTGTTCCCAGGTCGCCGGCTGCATTATCGGATATATTCAGAATCCAACCTCCGGATGTACTGCAGGGGAATGTCAGTCCGGCCCAGGTATGCGCCGCCCCGTTTACATCAGAAGGCCGGTAGGTTCCGGCAGGAACAGCACCGCTTTCAGGTAAAACCGTAGCGCCAGCCAGGTCAAAAATATAAACCCCGCTTAAGTCATTTCCATTTCCAAATGTACCCGCTGGTACACCCGGCCTGTCGAAAGCATAAGTTACACCGCATGGACTGGTCAGGGTAACTTTTACATCACCCACCCATGTATGCGTCATGTTCAATCTTAATTTCAGGTTGGCCGCAGTTGTGATCGATAATGCAGGCAGTGTGATGGTAGAATTCACACCTGCAGCTGAGTTATCGGGTATAGCAAGACTAATAATACCGCTTGACCCGATACTTCCATTCGTACCGGTTGTTCCCCCGCCGGCTGTTCCGGTAATGGCCGTAGAACCACCCACGCAAACCGAAGCCGGTGTTGCTGATACAGCCGAGTGTGTTAATGCAGGACTAACATACAATGATGCGGGATCAGATGTGACCGGTAAACCGCAGGCACCTGTAATAGTAACGCGGTAAAGGTTTCCGTTCAGCGCCGTGGTTGGATTAATAATAATATAAGAAGCAAGTGTAGCGCCGGCGATCGGGTTCCAGGTGGCTCCGTTATCGGTGCTTAATTGCCATTGATACGTAAGTGATGTGCCTGCTGCAACCACCGTAAATATTCCGTTGCCCGCGACAGAACAACGAACTACACTGGCAGGTTGGGATGTAATAGCCGGATCAACACAACCAACTGCAGAAATAATAGGAGTAAGTGTGTCTTTATATTGTACCCGTGCATTTACCGCATCATATAATCCCGATTTGGCATGAACAAAGGGTCCGCTTTCCAATAATATATCATCTATATACCAGCCGGTGGCCCCGATCAGGTTATCCGAACCAAACCGGAAGCGGATCAGCGCGTTTTGACCTGCAAATGAAGCAAGGTTAATCCTTGTCTGTACAAAGGCAGCTCCGCTGTTTCCTGAAAATGCCTGGCGGCCGGATAAAGGATTTGGAGAGGCATTCAATGTTAGGTTATACCGAGCACCACTCATATATGGACCCAGGTCCTGCCAGGTTCCACCTCCATTCGTACTGATCTCCACTACGCAACCATCCCACTGGTTTTCGGTAATATACCTGTGCCAGAAAGAGAGTATCGATGTAGCTGAAGGGTTAGCAGGCAATGCAATGGGTGCTGTTGTGCGGAGTATCTGGTCAGATGTTATTCCCGAATTGGGCGTAAAGAATGCCAGCGGCGCGCTTCTTACAGAAGCACCCGAGGTGGTCCACACATTGGCCGTGGTAGATGAAGCGGTCCAGTTAGGTGCTATCGCAGTAACCGGATCATTGATATGTTGTATGGGTGCAAAATAAGTACCGGGATTTACATTCACGGTTACCTGGAAGTTCTGAGATGAATTGATTGGAATGTTGACCGGGTTAAAAGTTACTACCCTGTCAGCAGGTGTGTACACACCACCGCTAACCCAGGTTACGGTAAGTGGCAATGTATCTCTCAGTGTGAAATTAGCCATTGGCGTACATTCTCCTGTCGTGACAACATTTGTATACACTAGGTTTGTCCCTTCCAGTACTGCAGGCAGGTTGGGGTTAAAACCAAAAGCTCCTGCATCCACTTCAAAATTGGGTACTCCATCACTGATGCTGCCTGAAGATCCCTGGAGAGCATTTCTTCCCAATCCTCTTTTTGAAAATGCTTTCCAGATAGCACATTTGTACCTGCCGCCAAATAAAAGCTGGTCGGCCTGTAATATAGCGTTCCTCGCATCTACAAAACCCGGGCTGCAGGGTTGCAAACGCATACCTTCCATCACGAGTTTGAAAGCGGATGCGTTACCTACCATTGTAGCAGGTGGTCCGGGATTGAATAAGTTTGGATTTATCGCATTGTCCTGTTTGATGATCTCCCAGGTCATTTCCCATATCATCATACACCAAACCTCTCCTACACCATGCGGTGCAACAGAACCCGGCAGATCTGCATAGGTTAACGGATAAATGGACATATCTGTAGAATAGGGAAACCTGCGGATTCCAACACCATTTGTGGGCTGGTTCAGTGCATAAGTACCGATCCCCCTGCGGAGAGGACCATCATTGACGGTAGCAGTGGCCCAGTTGGTGGTGGTCATCAAAGTAAAATAATCACTCCAGCCTTCACCACCCTGCTCCTGGTTACCTAAACAGGAAACGTTAAGTGGCCCACCCGTCAACCTGTTACTGACTCCATGGGTAAATTCATGGGCGATGATACCATTGTCAAGATCCCCGTCCCGGTCAGGAGTAGGTGCTGTCCACAGGTACATTTGCATACGCGGATTTGTACCATCTACTGGTGTTGCAAAATTGGCGTTATTGGTACCGCTGCCATCCTGTGCATCCGCAAATACATGGTCGCTTCCTGCTCCACCGCGTGCCAGGTTATCTTCCTGGAAATTTCCGGAAACCTCATCAAAGCCATAGATATAAGTTATATCATGTAAGATATTATTGAAGTAAAACAGGTTGACCACAGCAGCCTGCTGGTTGACCAGGGGACCAGTGGGAGGAGACGGAGCCTGTGTAAAATCATATACGTAATCAAAAGTCAGGTCAGGAAGGGCCGTAGTAGAACTCACCTGTACGGCAGATGTTCCGTTATTGGCATCCCTGTCTTCCTGCGCCCATACATTGTTACCGCGGGTGATATTGTAATCCACCGGGTCGCTATGCCATTTTAATGTAGTGGCATTCCCGGGAGCAAGTGTCCACGGGTCCGTATGAATAGATGGAGTTCCACCAGGATGCTGCGGACTTTCTGCAGGATAGCGGATTACCCGGTAAGTACCTGTACCAATAACAAATGGTTTATATTCCCATGGAGAATGATTGTTTTTCCGCTGCATCACATAATTCCCCGGCGTTTGTTCAGCAACGTTTCCATGATTTGATGTAAAATGGTCTTCAATTGAATGCTGGTCAGCTTCCCATTTACAGGTGATCGTGAGATTTTGTTTACTGATCAGGGTATTATTTTTTGCATCAATTCTCATCAGCCAGTAATCAGAAGAATTAACCGGGACTACGAACACCTGCCAGGCCAACCGGTATTCCCCTTTATCATCCGGCATCCAGATAAGTTCTGCTTTAATGTTTTCCTGGGAAGCACCCAGGCGGCCAAATTCCATTTTACGGCCATTCTCCGTAATACTTAATGGTACAGCCGGTTCTTTTGCCACCACTTTTGCATCTGCCAGTGATGTTTGTATCGCCCTTTCTGCCGATACGGAAGGTATCTCGCTGGCACCCCTGGTATATTTTTCCATCCCGGTCAGATGTACACCGGCATTGGACACTACTTTCCCACCACGGAAGGCCAGCGTTTTAAGCTGGTTAAATACCGGGATGCCTTTATAACTCTGCTGCAGGTATACCATCGTAATATCTGTACCGGGTATCAGGTACGTAGAAGAGATAAGAACATCGTTGATGTCTGTTGAACTCAGGCCAATCGCCGCACTGTTTTGCCGTACAAGTTGCAAGGCAGCATTCTTTGCATTGTTGTCAACCTGGGTGAAACCGGTCAAAGCACAGATTAGTAAGCCGGTAAGTAGTAGAACTTTTCTCATAAAAGAAAGATTGTGTTAGTTTTTTGGTGCCGAAAACAGAGATAGAAAATTTAGTGGGTCCGGGAAAATTTCTTATCAGGATATGAAAGTCGTAAAAATGCGAATACCCGACCGGGAAGAAGGTATGAAACTACGTTCAACATAAGCAGGTAATGGCACTAAATACGGGACTAATATAGGAAATAAAACAAATTCAAGCCAAAACATTTCTACGTTGTTTCCCGGCAAAATATTTCCCGGTACTTAATCGTTTAATAAAACAACTGTCCCGGGACTTTTAAACTTATATTTTGAAAAAAATCCTTTTCCGAGCACTTCTTCTTCCTGTATTGTTGCATGCTTTTATTACGGCCAACGCTCAAATGATAACCGGCGTGTGGCATGGAAAAATAAACAAGCAAAAAGTTGAGGTAAAAATTATTCTGAACGGCGATAGCCTGACCGGTACATCGTATTATTACGAGTCAGCCAATAATTTCCGTCGTTACAGTATTAAAGGATATTTTGATGTGAGTACGAACAGCGCAGTTTGGTGGGATGACCAGTTACTGGATGAAAAAGCAGGCCGTTTCAGCACGACTCCAGGAAAAATCCCGATGCTTTCCAGGGCAGATTTTAATTGCCCGGGAGGTAACCGGATGATGCTGGATGGAAAAGTGGCAAAAAAAGAAAGTGATACCGAAATAAAGGGGGAAGTGCATTTGGATAAAAGTGGAATTACCCAGTTTGAAGATGAATGGGATTTTGTCATTGACAACTATACCATCGGGGCCAATGACCCCGATATCATTGATAGTGTTTCCCTGGTGGCCACGCAAAATCCTGAGGTTTCAGAAAATGAAGTACTGGACATTCCGCAGGAAAGGATAGTCAGCAAACCGGATGTGCCCCTGCAAAAACCCGCAGAGAAACCGGTCGCCCCAAACAAGGTCCCGCCACCGGTTATCACTGCATCAACACCCTTAAAGGCTCCATCGATCGAAGAAAAATTTGTCAGCCGTAAAAAAGAACTGATCAGGGAAATACCCGTTAGCGGGGATTCCATTGAACTCCGTTTTTATGACAATGCAGAGATTGACGGAGATTCAATCTCACTGTTCCTGAACGGTAAATTACTTTTTGAACACATTCGCCTGACCGGTAATGCCTATATCATCAAAATCGCGGTCAGTGAAATGAATGTTACCAATGAACTGATCATGGTGGCTGAGAATATGGGTACTATTCCACCCAATACATCCTACATGGTCGCCATTGTAGATAAAAAGCGGTACGATGCCTACCTGGCGAGTTCGGAAGGAAGCAGCGCCATGATAAAATTCCTGAAAGCTGCCGAATAAAAAAATGTTCCGTACTCACGGGTAGTACGGAACAGAACGCAAACGCGTTTTTCTTTCTCTATTTTTTATAAATAATAATGCTCACTCCCTTGCTGATGAATGAACCATGTTCATTATTGAACAGGTACAAATGATAGGTGCCTGCAGGTACTCCCGGAAGATCTACCGGAAGAACAGATCCATAGAACACACTACTGAACATTTGTGATTTCATCAGCCGGCCATCACTGTTAAACATTTTCATTCCAAGCTGTGTATACAGGTCTGTATTTACCCGGATGCTGAGGATTCCGTTATTGGGATTGGGATAAACCAGTAAGGCCGGGTACCTGTCCAGCGGAATATGACGATCCGCACACTCATTTACCTGGATCACCGTTGAATGAACTGTGGTACACCCTGAAATTGCGAGGGAATAGGTAATAGTTGCTGCACCGGTTCCAGCCACAGCCGGATCAAAAGCATTTCCCTGCACCCCTGTTCCGCTCCAGGTGCCGCCACTTACAGAAGCGTTCAGGTTAAAAGGCTGATCAGAAATACAAACCGTTGCAGGGTTCAGTCCAGCTAATGTAAATACAGGTAATGGATTCACCGTTAGCACAGCAATATTGGAAGTAACGGGGCCACAGGCACCAGTTACGATGATGCGGTAACGATAGCCGTTCTGTCCCATCATTACGCCAGTTAAATTATAGGAAGAAGTGGTAGCGCCGCTGATGTTTGTAAATAGCGTACCTCCATCTGTACTGATCTGCCACTGGTAAACCGATGCAGAACCGGTAACCGCCATGGAGAATCCGGTATTACTTCCTTCACATACAGCAATACTGGCAGGATGTGTGGTGATGGATACAGGCACAGATATAGTAAGTGTTGCTGCATTTGAATTTACAGGGGATCCGCAGCTTCCAAGAACAATGCGGTATTGATACCCGCTCATAGCGGACGTTGCGCCCGTAATCGTAAGTGTTGTGGTTGTTGCACCTGAATAAGGGGCAGTATTGGAAACATTTACAAACCCTGAGCCGGTATTTACCTGCCATTGATAAGAGGTAGCTCCCGAAGCTATGACACTAAATGAAAGGATCGCTCCTTCGCAGGTTGTACGGTCTGCAGGTTGTGAAGTTAGCGTGGCAACCGTACTTACATTTAAAGCCGCCGGGGATGAATTGAGTGCCACCGTGCAGGTGTTGGATAATACGCTGCGGTACTGGTACCCGTTCATTCCTGTTGTGATGCCGGTAATCGTTAGTGTGGCAGTTGTAACCCCGGAATAAGGAGCAGTATTGGTCAGATCAACAAATCCAGCTCCTGTATTCACCTGCCACTGGTAAGAAGGGGTTGTTCCGGTCGCGGCCACTGTAAATGTTGCATTTCCCCCGGCACATCCGTTTACAGCAAGGGGCTGGATGGTAATGCTAACGGGGATACAGGAAGGAGCCGCCGGTAATATTTGAGTTATGGTATCTGTTACAGACACCAGCTGGCTTCCGGCATTAAACAAATTAGACTTAATATATACAGCGGGTTCGGTATGTAATATGATATCATCCACAAACCATCCGCCACCGGTTGGTGCTGTATTATCATCAGAAGCAAACCGGAACCTGATGCGGACCGACTGTCCGGCAAAAGAAGCAAGATTTACCACCGTCTTCATAAAGGATGCTCCGTTATTACCAGTGAAAGCTGCCCTGCCCCCTATCGGGTTATTAGATCCAACGCCTAATGAACCGTTGTACTTTCCAATGATCATACGGGACCCAAGGTCGGACCAGGAAGCGCCACCATTTGTACTTATTTCCACTACGCCCCCGTCCCATCCGTCTTCCGTGTTGAAGCGATGCCAGAAACTAAGCGTTGTATATGATGAAGCAGTCGCATTAAGTGTATAGGATGTTGAATTGGCCAGTGACATATCAGTTACAACAGCCAAATTGGGTGCTAGGAAAGAATTGGGCGGACTATTTCCCTGTGTTGTTGACACGGTCCATGCATTACCAGACGAAGGAGTAGCTGTCCAGCCGGCTGGAATAGTGGCACCGGTTACCTGTTCATTAAAATGGGTGACAGGGACAAAATATGTTCCGTTGTTTACAGTAACAGTAACCGGGTGCGTTTGAGTTTGCCCGCTTGATAAATTGATAGGGCCAAAGGTAACGGTGCGGTTACCGGCATTATACGAACCGCCGCTAACATAAGTAACATTGGTCGGCAATGTATCCGTAGCAAAGAAATTCGCCATCGGGCTGCAGTTGCCGGCGGTAATATGATTGGAATAAGTTACGTTCTGACCTTCCTGGATTTGGGGTGCAGTTTGCGTCACCGAGAAAAATCCATTGTCAACAATAAAACTTGGGATCTGGTCTGTAACGCTATTGGCAGAACCCTGTGATGCGTTTCTCCCCATTCCTCTTTTTGCAAATGCCTTCCAGATAGCACAACTGTATAAACCGCCAAAAAAGATAGTATCTGCCTGCAGGATTGCATTTCTCGCATCGATAAACCCGGGTCCGCAGGGCTGTAATTTCATAGCTTCTGTCACCAGTTTTAATGCAGCGGAGTTACCTCCTGCAGCTGATGGGTTAAATAAATTGGGGTTAATGCCCGTTTGCTGGATCATCTCCCAGGTCATTTCCCACAGGGCCATACACCAGTATTCTCCACGGTCATGAGGTGCCGATGGAATGACGGCGGAATAAACACGTGGATTAACAGCGATATTGGTGCAATAGCGGAAGGCCCGTATTCCCAAACCCGTCGCCGGCTGTCCTAATGCATAGGTTCCTATACCACGTGGAATATTGAAACCATCTGATGGAGTGGCTGAAGCCCAATTGGTGGTGTACATCAGGGCATAATAATCACTCCATCCTTCTCCACCATGTTCCGCATTGCCCACACAACCTGCCTGGGAGGGCCCGCCGGTAAGTCGATTGCTGATACCATGCCCGAATTCATGAACAACAATACTGTTATCAACATCTCCGTCCCGATCCGGATTGGGAGCTGTCCACAGGTACATCTGCATCCTGGGTCTTGATCCATCTGCGGGGGTGGCAAAGTTTGCGTTGTTGGTACCACCGCCATCCTGCGCATCGGCTATAACATAATCAGCGCCCAGTCCCCCACGCCCAAGGTTGCTGTTCTGGAAATTACCGGAGACTTCATCAAATCCGTAGAGATAAGTTAAATCATGTACGATATTATTCCAGTAGAACAGGTTGGTAATATTGAATTGCTGGTTAGGTGGCGTGGTGGTAGTTGGGGCCTGTGTAAAATCAGGTACGAAATCAAATGTCAGGTTGGGTTGGGGCGTAGTAGATACTGCCGCCTTGTCAATGATGTTATTGGTATTATTTCTGTCTTCTGCAGCCCAGACATTATTACCCCGGGTACTGTCATGATCCGCGGTTCCGTCATTATGCCATTTCAACGTGGTGGCATTGCCCGGAGCCAGCAACCATGGATCGGTGACCAATGCAGGAGTGCCCCCGTTATGTGTCGGGCTTTCTGCCGGGTATGGCACGACCCGGTAAGATGCTGAATTGACAACCGGCATCCGGTATTGAAGATTGAAAGAAGGAGCATCTGGCCTTGCTATTATATAATTGTCCCGCATTGAGGTTGTAGTAGAAGTCGATTCCGGGTGATCATCCCCGTGCCATGCATCGTAAACAGTCAGGTTGATCTTTCCGAGTATGAGCCCGCTGAAAGCATCGACCTGTATCAGCCACATATCCTCTGCGTTAACAGGAACTACAAATACCTGCCAGGCAAGTTTTATTTCTTTCCCGTTGATAGGTACCCATATCAATTCCGCGGTAATATTCTCATGTGATACACCCAGTTTTCCAAACTCCTGCCGGCCACCGGTCTCTTTGATAGCAGTAATTTGCTGAGCATTGGGAAGTTTGCTTTCTGTCAACGCTGCTGAGACGGCGCGGGTAGCTGTTACGGCAGGGAAAGCTGATTTGTTACTGATCCTGCTTTCGATAAAAGGGATACGACCGCCCGTATTGGAAAGCAGCCTGTCATTCCTGAAAGCCAATACCTGTAATTGGTTATAAACAGGAATTCCCAGGTAAGATTGCTGCAGGTACAGCATCCGGATACCCTCGGCCGACTGGTAGCTGTCTGAAATAATATAATTATCCAGGTCAACAGCGGATAACCCGATCAAAGCATGGTGCTTTTTTACAATATCTCTCGCTGCCGCGGTTTCATTTTCCCGCGGCTGTGCGCTGCCGGCCAGTAATGAAAGAACTGATACAAATAAGAGTAAAGTTTTTCTCATAAACGTTTAATTAGTGTAGGTGGCATCCCTGGGGGGAAACCGATTGATAAAAATAATCATTGTAGCCTAGAAACTGGAATGTAAACGCTTTTCCCTGCTTGTTTTTCAGGAGGGAACGGGAAATCCCTTAGTCCAGTTGCCAAAAGATTAAACAACCGGCAGCAGGGCTGGATAAGATTTCTTAATAATAGGCTGGAAATGAAATAGACCGGATCTACTGGCGCACCATTTTGTATTCGTTTCTTACAAAATAGTCCGCTTGTCCGCGGTAACGGATTTCTTTTTTACGGGTGAACCGGCTTTTGGAAAAGGAATAGGTTATCCTGATTTCCGCTTTCTGACCGGCATCTTCTCCTTCGTTTTCCAGGACAAATTGAAAAGTATCGGCAGTCTTTTTTTTGCTGGCGAGTTTGTTATCGTTGATATACGTTCCATCAGCACTGATCTGTAATGTATCTGTTCCATCATGACTGGGCTCATCGGGATAGCCTTCTGCTACAACCAGCTTGCTCCCGTCCACGATGGGACCGAACTTCATGGTGGCATTAATGGTAGTTGGTTTACCGGAGCTATAATCTTTATAGGTAAGTGTTCCTTTCCAGTTTCCCAGCCAGGGTTTTAGTTCTGATGCTTTGATGGTGGGCGCCTGGTGATCGAATGACGCCAGCGTGATTAGTACGGTTAGCAATAAAAGAATATACCTCATAAGTAAAATAAAATTAGACAACAATATTAATCATCTTATTCTTTACATAGATGATCTTTTTAGGTGTTTTCCCTTCCAGCCATTTCTGCACCACTTCATCTTTTACGGCAATTTCTTCCACTTCTTTCTGTGTAATATCCAGGGGAAGGGTAAGTTCTGTTCTTGTTTTACCATTAATGGCAACCGGGTAGGCTTTGGTAGATTCCTTTACATATTTTTCTTCAAACAACGGGTAGGAAACATCCAGGATAGAAGTCTTGTTGCCCAGCAACATCCATAATTCCTCTGCAACATGTGGTGCATAGGGAGCCAGCAGGATCAATAGGGGTTCCAGTACAGACCGTTTATGACATTTAAGATCTGTCAGTTCGTTGGTGGCGATCATAAAACTGCTGACACCGGTATTGAAGCTGAAACGTTCAGTATCGTTTTCAATTTTCCGGATCGCATTGTGCAATACTTTCAGTTCTTCCATGCTGGGTTCCCCGTCCGTTACTAAAAGGCCCTTTGCTTCATCTACAAACAGGCGCCAGAATTTTTTCAGGAACCGGTGCACCCCTTCAATGCCTTTGGTGTCCCAGGGTTTGCTCATTTCCACCGGCCCGAGGAACATTTCATACATGCGGAAAGTATCAGCTCCGTATTTGGCAACCAGGTCGTCAGGGTTAACCGTGTTGAACTTGGATTTGGACATTTTCTCAACTTCGGTGCCGCAGATATATTTACCATCTTCTTCAGTTATAAAAACTGCATCTTCGAAATCTGGTTTCCACTTTTTAAAACTTTCCACATCAAGCTCAATTCCATTAACCATGTTCACATCAACATGTAACTGGGAAACCAAAAAGCCATAATCATTTCGTAACTCAACGCCGTTAAAAATATTTATATGAGCATTAACTTTCTTTAATATCGTTTCGATATTAAGTTTCAAACCCTGATCATAATAAGATTTTGATATAAAAACCTGAATGGGTAACCCATTTTTATTTAATGGAATTTGATTATCACGTCCGGCAGCTGTTCCTGTTTGAAGTCTGTATACAAACCGGCTACTTCCCTGTATCATTCCCTGGTTCACCAATTTCTTATAAGGTTCATCATGGCCGATCAGGTCAAGGTCGTACAATACTTTTGTCCACATACGGCTGTACAGCAAATGCCCCACAGCATGTTCCGTTCCGCCAATGTACAAGTCAACCTGGTTCCAGTAGTCGGATGTTTCCCGGTTACAAAACTCCTTATCATTATGCGGATCCATGTACCTTAAAAAATACCAGGACGACCCGGCATAACCGGGCATGGTGTTCGTTTCCAGATCCTGCTGGACCCAGGTATCAATATTCGCCAGCGGTCCCTCACCCTCGGGGCCGGGTTTGTAACTATCCACATGCGGTAATTCCAGGGGTAATTCACTTTCATTAAGCGGGTAAGCGATCCCGTTTTTCCAAACGATGGGAAAGGGTTCGCCCCAGTAGCGCTGGCGGCTGAAGGCGGCATCACGCATTTTGTAATTCACCTTGCGTATCCCGATACCTTTTGTTTCCAATGCCTCCAGTACCACATCCATGGCCCCTTTCATTACCAGCCCGTCCAGGAACCCCGAGTTTTGCAGCACGGCCTCTTTGGTCGGGTTGGCTTCCTCGCCATCATAATGATCCCCGATGATATTGGTGATGGGAATAGCGAAATGCTTTGCAAAGCGGTGATCCCTGTCATCACCGCAGGGAACGGCCATGATTGCGCCGGTACCATATCCCGCCAGCACATATTCTGAAATCCAGATTGGTATTTCCCGGTCATCAAAAGGATTGATGGCATAGGCACCGGTAAATACACCGGTTATTTTTTTCTCCGCCATTCTTTCCCTTTCGCTGCGGCTTTTTACATAGGCAAGGTATTCATCCACGGCTGCAGCTTGCGGAACAGATTTTATTTCATTCACCAGTTCCAGTTCCGGTGCGATGACCATAAAGTCAACCCCGAATATGGTATCGGGCCTGGTGGTGTATACCCGCAGTTTCTGCTCATGTCCATTTATCGAAAAATCTATTTCCGCCCCCGAAGATTTCCCGATCCAGTTTGCCTGCATCTCTTTCATCGCATCACTGAAATCTATCGTGTCAAGTCCTTCCAGCAAACGGTCTGCATAGGCCGTGATCCGCAGGTACCATTGACGCAATGTCTTTTTTACGACCGGGTGACCGCCTCTTTCGCTGACCCCGTTCACTACTTCATCATTGGCAAGTACGGTTCCCAACGCTTCACACCAGTTCACTTCGCCATACCCGCAATAAGCCAGCCGTCTTCTCATTAATATTTCCGCTTTTTCTTTTTCGGAAAAAGCATTCCATTGTTCTGCTGTAAAATGTTTTCCCGGTACAGGTTCCCCGGTTTTTGGCATCGAACCTTTCGTTTCGTACTTTTTGATCAGTAATGAAATGGGCAGGGCCTTTTTTTCCGTATGGCAGAAATAACTGTTGAACAGTTGCAGGAAGATCCATTGTGTCCATTTATAAAAATGCGGATCGCTGGTTTGCACTTCGCGGCTCCAGTCATAGCAAAAACCGATATTGTCCAGCTGGGCTTTGAACGTGGCAATATTTTTTTTCGTAGTTACAGCAGGATGCTGGCCCGTATCCAGTGCATATTGCTCCGCGGGCAAACCAAAACTGTCAAATCCCATCGGGTGGAGTACATTATAACCTTTCAGTCTTTTATACCGGCTGTAAATATCACTGGCTATATATCCCAGGGGGTGGCCAACATGCAACCCGGCCCCGCTGGGATAAGGGAACATGTCCAGGACATAAAACTTGGGGTTGACAGAATCATTACTAACCTGGTAGATCTTTGATTCCTTCCATTTTTGTTGCCATGCCTTTTCTATTCTTCTGAAATCGTATTCCATATCAGTTATCAGTACTTATTCGTTTGGGAACTAATCAGTTTATAAACAGGAATTCTTTAACAAATATCTTTTACTCCAGATGGCAATATGCAACCGCTGTGACCGTTTAAATGGGCAGCAAAAATACTGATTGTACTGCTTAATTGGCTATTTTTGCGCCAACCCATTAATCTAATTTATAATCCCATGTCCCAATCAGGTAAAGCTTCGATTAAACGTGGTAAGCCCTCTTATTTCATGTCTATTCTTGGGGTTACCCTTGTCCTGCTCCTGCTGGGCATTATCGGCTGGCTGGTCATTAATGCCAATAAACTCGGCGACTATTTTAAAGAAAATGTAGAAGTACGGGCAGAACTCCGGGGGAACCTGAACCCAAAAGACAGCATTTTCCTGATGGAATATATATCCACGAAGCCGTATGTAAAGACCATCGAATTTGTGAGCAAAGAAAAAGCAGAAACAATATTTATCGGCGACGGTAATAAAAGCTGGGACGGTATTTTAGATGCCAACCCCCTGCCCAATACCATTAATTTCAAAGTGAAGCGGCAATACATGAATGCCGATTCCCTGGCTGCCATCCAGGCGGATCTTCAGAGCCAGACCTATGTCAGTGAAGTCTCCTATCCAAAAGCCCTTGTCGATAACCTGAATAAAAATATCAAGCGCATCAGTATCATCCTGCTGGCCATTGCCATTTTCCTGGCGATCGTGGTGATCATATTAATTGACAATACCATCCGGCTGGCGATGTTCAGCAACCGTTTCCTCATCAAAACCATGCAAATGGTGGGCGCTACCCGCTGGTTTATCGCAAAACCAATGAATACAAGAGCTGTGATCAACGGTGCGATCAGCGGCGTTATTGCAGTGGCTGCCGTGCTGATGGTGATATTTATCGCGGAACGAATATTGCCTGAACTAAAAGCTATACATGATACCACCTCGCTGATCTTATTGTTCAGCGGGTTGTTTGTACTCGGTATCTGCATCACCCTGTTCAGTACCCACCGCAGTGTTATCAAATACCTCCGGATGAAGCTGGATGACCTGTATTAAGCAAGCTTCCCAGCTCATGGTTCAGGGCCCGTTTACCCTGGGCCATCAACCTTAAACTATGAACTTTTTCCTATATTGCACGACCAAAATCGTATGACATGAGTGAGACAAAAGCAAGTTTTTCCATTTTCACAAAAGATAATTACAAATGGATGCTGATCGGTATCGTGATCATTGCGGCAGGTATGCTTTTAATGTCTGGTGGCGCCAGTAATAAGGACCCGAATGTGTTCGACAAAAGTGCCGTGTACAGTACCACCCGCATTACCATTGCCCCGATCCTGATCCTGGCGGGCCTGGTCATTGAAATTTTTGCCATTTTCAGGAAACCAAAATCCCTAAATACCAAAGGAGAATAATCCAGGCCCCGTTCCTGTCTTCCGCCCGAATGCCTGTTGGCCTTTTAGTATACTAACTCCATGAGCATTATTGAAGCCGTCATCATCGCCGTTGTAGAAGGTCTTACTGAGTTCCTGCCTGTTTCATCTACCGGGCACATGATTATTACAGAACATTTACTGGGCACTGCCACCACAGAAAGTGAAAAAAGTTTTGTCACCTTATTTACTATCGCCATTCAGCTGGGAGCCATCCTTGCCGTTGTCGTTATTTACTGGCGCAAATTTTTTGATTTCAGCCGCTGGCAGTTTTATGCAAAGCTGGTGGTTGGTGTAATCCCCGCGTTGGTGCTGGGTTATTTTTTTTCTGATGCTATTGATAAATGGCTGTTCAACCCCACCGTAGTAGCCATTGCCATGCTGGCCGGTGGTTTCCTGCTGCTGGTGATTGACAAGGTTTTCCGGAACCCGGTTATTGAATCCGATGACCAGTTAAGTTTTGGCAAAGCATTTATCATTGGTTGCTGGCAGGTTATTTCCATGATACCCGGTGTAAGCCGCAGCGCGGCATCCATTATCGGTGGTATGCAGCAGAAACTCACCCGGAACCTGGCTGCCGAATTCTCCTTCTTCCTGGCAGTGCCCACCATGTTTGCCGCCACGGCTTATTCGCTTTTTATCAAAGAATGGCCGGGAGACAATGGCAGCATTCATAAAGGAATAAAACTTATAACTGGGACACGTGACAATACCATCGCTTTCGTGGCCGGCAACCTTGTTGCTTTCGTTGTGGCCATACTCGCTATCCGGTTTTTTATCAATTACCTCAAAGTGTATGGCTTTAAAGTGTTCGGAATATACCGGATTGTTGCCGGGATCATATTACTGGTCTTAATACTGACGGGTGTGATAAGCGGGTAAACCATTTATCCCCTATTTTTACGGAAAGCATTGCGCATGCAAACGGCTCCTAAAAAAATAGTAAATGCCTGGGCCATGTACGACTGGGCCAGCTCCTCGTACAACCTCGTTATCACCTCGACTATTTTCCCCACTTATTTTGAAGCGATTGCTGTTGACAATGAAGCAATCTCCAAAACTACTGTTACATTCCTGGGAAGGCAATTTGAAAACACAGCGTTATATAATTATGCGATTGCACTGGCCATGCTGATTGTAGCTTTTATGTCGCCACTCTTATCCTCCATCGCCGATTACAGGGGAAACAAAAAAAAATTCCTCAACTTCTTTTTAACCATGGGCAGTATTGCCTGTGCCCTGTTGTTTTTTTTTGAGAGAAGCACCCTCGCTCTCGGTCTCATCAGTATGATCATTGCCTGCGTGGGATTCTGGGGCGGCCAGGTTTTTTATAATTCGTTTCTCCCCGAGATAGCCATCCCCCAGGACCGTGACCGCGTCAGCGCCAAAGGTTTTGCTTATGGATATGTGGGCAGTGTGTTGCTGCAACTGATCTGCTTTGTTTTTGTACTGATGAATGAGAGTTTCGGGATTACCGAAGGCAGGGGCTCCCAGATTTCGTTTTTGCTGGTAGGCGTCTGGTGGTGGGGATTCGGACAGTATTCACTCCGCCGTTTACCAAAACCTGTTCCCGCCGGCACGGGTGACCTGCAGCATAATATTGTATCGAAGGGATACAGGGAATTGCAAAAAGTCTGGGGACAGGTAAAACAACTGCCCCGGTTAAAAAGATTCCTGCTGGCCTTCTTTTTTTATAATATGGGTGTACAGACCGTGATGCTGGTAGCAGCCTTATATGGTAAAAGTGAACTGGAGATACCCACGGAGAATCTTATCATCGCCATCCTGATCATCCAGCTGATTGCAATACCGGGGGCCTTTGTTATTTCCTGGCTCTCTTCCAAAATTGGCAACCTGAAAACGCTGATGACACTTGTTGTCGTCTGGATCGGCATGTGTATCGTCGCCTATTACCTGCCAAAAGGCGGGATCTATGAATTCTATGCACTGGGAGCAGGCGTTGGTTTTATCATGGGGGGTATACAGTCTTTAAGCCGTTCCACGCACGCCAAACTGATACCGGAAGGCACCCGCGACACGGTCTCGTTCTTTAGTTTTTATGATGTCACGGAAAAAATGGCCGCAGTAGTTGGTATTTTCAGTTTTGGTTTTATTACAGAGCTCACCGGTTCCCAACGGAATTCCGTGCTGGCACTCGCCAGTTTTTTTGTCATTGGTCTGCTTTTATTATTCTATGCCCAGGCAGCAAAAAATAAAACGGCATGAAACTCTATTCAATCAATACCGGTTATTTTAAATTAGATGGCGGCGCCATGTTTGGGGTAGTGCCAAAAAGTATCTGGAATAAAATAAACCCATCCGATGAAAATAACCTGTGTTCATGGGCCCTGCGATGTTTATTAATTGAGGACGGTAACCGGCTGATCCTGGTGGACAATGGTAATGGTGACAAACAGGATGCAAAATTTTTCAGTCATTATCACCTGCACGGAGATGATACCCTGGACAAGTCATTGGCCAAATACGGCTTTCACCGGGATGATATCACCGATGCCTTTCTTACCCATTTACATTTTGACCATTGCGGCGGCAGTATCAGCCGGGAGGGAGACCGCCTGGTACCCACATTTAAAAATGCCACTTACTGGAGCAATAAAGAACACTGGGACTGGGCCGTGCATCCCAATGACCGTGAAAAAGCTTCGTTCCTGAAAGAAAATATATTACCGATTGAAGAGAGCGGGCAGCTGAAGTTTATTGATGTAACCGGGAGCAAGGACGATAAACTGGGCGAGACATCATTTACCCAAAATTTTTCAGTCCGGTTTGTCAGCGGCCATACAGAAAAAATGATGCTGCCGCAGATAAGCTATAAAGACAAAACCATTGTATACATGGCAGACCTGCTCCCCTCGCAGGGACATATTCCCCTCCCCTATGTAATGGCTTATGATATGTTCCCGCTGACGACCCTGCATGAAAAAAAATCATTTTTGAAAGAAGCGATGGATGGTGATTATATTCTTCTCTTTGAACATGACCCGGTTCATGAATGCTGCAACCTGCAACAAACCGAACGCGGTATAAGACCAAAGGATTTTTTCAAACTCTCGGAAATTTAGGCAGTCTATTAATTTCGAATTTGTATGGAATGGATGTAGCAGGACTCTTGTAATCTTTTAGATTCCTCCTTCGTCGGAATGACAAATTCCGTGGGAGTGACAATTTCCGTAGGAATAACAAATTCTGCCGGATGACAATTTCCGTCTGGATGACAAACCCCGCCTGTTTAATTATTTCCTTTTTATCAAAGATGACAGGGGATGCCGGAGATTGGCATGGCTCATCATATCTATTTTTACTTTCCCCACCACCAGCGGGCTTTCCACCCGTACGGGAATATGGTTGGCATCATCGGTTATCCAGACCGTCATTTTTTCACCTCCTTCAAAGATCTGTCCTTTTAACAACAGCGGTTTTATTTTAATCGCCCTGAACTTACCGTATTTTGTTTTAATCTCTTCTTTACCGACATAGCGGATATACATATTGAACACTTCATTGTCCAGGAACATGGAAAACGGGATCTTGTCTTCCGGTTCCAGTTTGGAAAAATCAATATTGCGGGCATAATACATGGCGCTCACGACATCCTGCACACAGGCGGGTACCTTGAAAACTCCATCCGTGGCGATGGCGGTATTGGCATTTTTATTAAAGGTGATGTTCTGGTATTTTTTATACCCGCCCTCATTTACGTTCCTGACAAATTTCAAGGGCTGCATGGTGCCCGTGTCAATATAAGTTTCATATTTATCCCGCACTTTGTAAATCCAGTCGTAGGAAGAATTTGTTTTTCCCTCCCCGGTAACGTGGAAAACAGGCCGGTTATTCAGCGTTTCCAGTTTGCTGGTAAACGTGGCATTGCCTGCGTTAACATAAATGCCTGCCACCGCATAATAAACCGTGAATGACACTTCCTCATCCACTTTAAAGGAAACATTGCGGATACCGCAGAAACTATCGGGGGGCGGCGTTGTTTTGTCTGTAAACGCCAGCAACATCAGCAACAAGGGTGCGAATAATTTAAATCCTTTCATTTTTGAGCGTAATTATTTTTCTCATCTTCAAAATTAATAAACTGCCTATCACAGCGGGTAATACCAGGTTGATAAACCAGATGCTTGCCGTGGCCAGGTTCATCCCGAGTTCGTTGGCACTGTAAAGACCTACCAGGGTGGCCACCACCTTTCCGCGCTGCACAAGTTCGATCAGCGTAATGGTAGGTATAACCGCCATCACGAGGAAAGAAACACTTACTGTCCAGAATGCCTGCCCCCACAGGATGTTGACATCAAATAAACGAAACAGCAGGTAATATTGTACAATAAAAACAAAAAACCGCAACAAGGATAAAGACAATAGCTTAAATAATAATGTTGCATTGAAATCTTCCAATGCCTTGACCAGGTAAGCCACCCGTTTGCTTGCCGGTAAACGATCGAACCATTTCACCAGTAACGACAACCTGAAATAAAATAATGTTAAAACTATTACGGCCAGCATCACGCCGTACAGGATTACTTCTGCCCATAAGGGAGAAATGAGTTGCCGCGCTTCAATGACCGGGCGTAGCGTAATCCAGCCGATGCATCCCATCAATAATGTAATAATGAGCTGACTGATCCCCCCGACAATCGTTATCGAGATTGTTTTTAACCGGTTTCCCTCATTCATATACAACACCCTTCCGAGGTATTCGCCGATCCTGTTGGGCGTGCTGACTGCAAAAGAAACGCCGGACAACACGGCTTTAAATGCTCTAAAAAAACTAACATGTTGAATTTCTTTGACAGAAATTTTCCATTTCAAGGCTTCAATGGACCAGTTTACCAACATCAGCAAAACGGTTATAACAAGATTCCATAACGTGGGGCTGCTGAAAGACTCTTTGATGCGTTGCCAGGCGATTCCCAGGTCAGGTTGCCGCGTGATCTGGCGGTAAACAGACCATGATAACCAGATAAAGAGCAAAGGGCCGAGGAAGTAATTGATGAAGATTTTGATATTTCGGTTCAGCTTCATTAATCTTGTAAAAATACAGTCCTGTTTGCAAAAGCCTGCTAAAATAATCCTTGGTATTGATCCCGGCACACTGGTCATGGGCTATGGATTGATCCGGGTAACAGGTACGAAAACAGAACTACTTGAATTGGGTGTATTGAAACCCGGGAACGTAAAAGACGGTTACAAAAAACTACAGCTCATCTTTAATACCGTTAGCGGGCTGATTACAAAATACCAGCCCGATGCATTTGCTATCGAAGCCCCTTTTTTTGGAAAAAATGTGCAGAGCATGCTGAAACTGGGCCGGGCGCAGGGAGTCGCAATTGCTGCGGCCATGCGGCATGGGCTGGAAGTGACCGAATATTCCCCGAAAAAAGTAAAACAATCCATCACCGGAAACGGGAATGCAGGTAAGGAACAGGTGATGAAAATGCTCCAGGCATTATTATCTTTTAAAGAAAGCCCCCGGCATTTTGATGCCACGGATGCGTTAGCGGTCGCCTTATGTCATCACTTCCAGGTAAACGCGGTATTGGGAAAATCCACGGCCGGGTCAAAAGGTTGGGATGATTTTATCAAAAAGAACCCGGGCAGGGTATTAAAAAAATAATTACAGGTTTAGAAGAATCCTCTCCTGCACCTGCTTCAGGCTTTCATCGGAGACTTTTGGTTTAGGCTGGGTAAAATTCAAATCATTGGAAGAGTTAATGGGTATCAGGTGCAGGTGGGCATGCGGCACTTCCAACCCCACCACGCTGATGCCGCACCGGTTACAATTAAATGATTTTTCAATAGCATGGGCAATTGGTTTGGCAAAGAGCAGCATTTCCGCCAGGTATTCATCAGGCAGATCAAAAAGTTTATCGACTTCTGTTTTGGGAATCACCAGCACATGCCCGTCGCGTAAAGGAAAAATATCCAGGAAGGCATAGAATTTTTCATTTTCTGCAATTTTATAACTGGGTATCTGTCCCGCAATGATCTTTGAAAATATTGTCATACCGCCAAAAAATTTTGTTTTAAAAGAAAGCAAATAATATTTAATTCTCTTCAGCAAAGTTGCGATTTATGCGGTAAAGTTATCATGAAATAAAAAACCTTCATTAAAAATGAAGGTTTACAGTACACCGTAAATAAACCGGTATCTTATGCAGTGATCTCGTCGATTTTAAATTTTAACACCCCTGCCGGTGCCTGCACTTCAGCGGTTTCACCCACGTGTTTGCCCAACACACCTTTGCCGATGGGCGACGTTACAGAAATCTTGCCTGCTTTCAGGTCGGCTTCTGTTTCACTTACAATTTTATACGTGACCTGTTTTTTTGTTCCCAGGTTGGTCAGGGTAACTTTGGTGAGAATGGAAACTTTGCTGGTATCGATATTCGCTTCGTCCATAACCCGTAAGGTGGCCAGGGAGCCTTCACAGGCAGCAATTTTTGCTTCCAGCAGGCCTTGTGCTTCTTTAGCGGCATCGTATTCTGCATTTTCCTTTAAGTCGCCTTTTTCCCGGGCTTCCGCGATGGCGCGGCTTGCCGCCGGGCGGTCTATGCCCTTCATCCGCTGCAGTTCAGCCTTCATTTGTTCCAGTGTTTCTTTGGTCACGTATTGAATGCCACTCATGTTCACCTCCTTTGGTTAAATAAAAAAAATAACAACGCCCCAGTTTTACTGAAGCGTTGCAATATTGTATTGTAAAGATAGAAAACTATTTCATAAACCCCAGCAATATGGGCCTTTATTTAGGCCCCCGGCCGGTTAATTTCAGCCCAAACCCAGCTTTTCCAGCAGCACTTTAGCCATTTTAAAAGAGGCTTCCTGGCTATAGCCGGCAATATGCGGGGTAATGATCACATTTGGGCTTGCTAACAACCAATCCAGTTCCACTTTTTCAGCAGGTGTATAGGTACCAAGCTTCTCATTCTCCAGCACATCCAGGCCGGCTCCGGCAATCTTATGTTCCCTGATAGCTGCTGTTAATTGCGGAAGGGAGACCACTTTGCCACGGGAAGTATTCAAAAAAAAGGGTGTTCGCTGCAAGCAGTGAAAAAAAGCTGCATCAGCAATATGGTAGGTTTCTTCTGTCAGGGGGACATGAAAACTAATCACATCCGCGTAGCGGCAGATCTGTTCGAGGCTCGCCTCTTTTATATAGTCTTTGCCAAAACCAAACTTGTATTTATCATGCGCCAGTACCACGACATTAAAAGGAGCCAGCAATTTTGCAAAACTGCTCCCGGCGTTTCCAAAACCAATAATACCAACTGTTTTACCCTCGAGTTCCACCCCGCGGTTTTCTTCCCTTCTCCATAAACCGTTTTTAATCTCCGCATGAGAAGAGCTGACGTTATTCATCAGGTTTAATAAGAGAGCCAGTGTATGCTCAGCTACCGCATTCCGGTTTCCTTCCGGGCTGCTGACACAGGTGATTCCTCTTTGTTCTGCATAGGGTACATCGATCAGTTCCATACCACTGCCCAGTCTTCCTATCCATTTTAACTGCCTGGCTTCATCAATCATGCTTTTGTCTACCGGTATCCTTGTTGTTACTATTAATCCCGCTGCATCACCGATAATGGTTTTGACTTGCTCATAGGTAATCGCAGGCTCATAAGACACGATGTAACCATGCTGCTGCAGTTTTTCGATTAAGTATGGATGCGTTTTTGCGGTGATGATGATCTTTTGCATACAGGTAATTACAGCGTCTGTTTAATTTAGTTCATTTTAAAAGTGAGCCCGGCAAAATCAATTACGGATAACTGTTCGGCCCGTTTGTCAAACACGGTGTCCTCCAGTACCTGTGCATCAAATAGTCCTTTTACCGCATTCCGGAGTTTTTTCCGCCGCTGGTTGAAAGCCGTCTTTACCAGCAGGAAAAAATCTTTCTCGCTTTTCATGCGCAGTGGTTCGGTTCGCGGGATCAACCGTAATACGCCGCTTTTTACTTTCGGTGGCGGCTGGAAACATTTCTCATGTACATCAAATAAATATTCGGTGTTGAAGAAAGCCTGCGTCAGTACACTGGTTACGCCATACACTTTACTCCCTTCCCTGGCCGCTACCCGCTGCGCCACTTCTTTCTGGAACATCCCTACCATACACTCCACCTGGTTCTTCCACTCCAGTACCTTAAAGAGTATCTGTGTTGAAATATTATAGGGAAAGTTGCCGACCACCGTAAACGGACCATCAAATGGTTTCTCCATCTCCAAAAAGCTCTGGTGAATGATTTTATTTTCCAATGACGGGTATTCCCTCCGCAGGTAGTCAACTTTTTCCGCATCCAGCTCCACCGCCCTGAAATCAGTGTTGGGGATCTCCAAAAGATACTTTGTCAATGCTCCCCCACCGGGCCCCACTTCCAGCAATTGCGAAAATGAATGCTGCTGTAATGCTGCTACAATTTTCCGGCAAATGTTCTCATCTTTCAAAAAATGCTGTCCCAGTGATTTCTTCAGCGTATACATTCCTGCAAAAGTAAAATTCCCCCGCCGAATAGCGGGGGAAAGAATCCGGGCCAATAAACTGTTATATTATTCCAGTACGGTAAACTTTTGTGTTAATACTCTTTCATTGCCTGTAAACACCGCCACCATGTACATCCCGGCGGGCCAACCGGCAACCTCGGTAAAGGTTATGCTGTTATTCCCGGTAACAAGATTTTGTTTTGCCGTATGTATTACCCGGCCGCTAAAATCATAAAACTGCACCATGATCTGTTCCGGTCGTTCTGATTGCACAAGCAGCTGCACCTGGTCCCTTGCAGGATTTGGCATTACCTGGAAACTAATCTTATCGGGGCTGATAAACACATTCCTCACCGCACTCAACTTTTCTCCTGACCCGGGATTACCAACTATTTTTAACCGGTAATATGAATTCCCTTTAACCGGGGCATTATCCCAGTTAGTATATGACTGCAGGCCAGGTTGGTTCCTGGCTGGAACTGCATTAATGGTTGACCAGTTCACCGCATCGGTGCTCCGTTGTATTTCATACCTGTCCAGGTTATTCTCATTTTCTGCTGTCCAGTCAATTTTCACGGAGTTATTGCTGACCGCTTTTGCATCAAAAGAGACTAGATCTACCGGCAGGATCCCAAATACATATACCGGGTAGTCTTCTACTTCACCATTATTATAATACCCTGTAGCATTATTGGTGGTCAGCCCGCTCCGGGCCACCCTGATGCGGAGATAGGTATTCTGGCCGGCTACAAGCGGTGTATTGATACCAAGCCATGACAATGTTCTTACCTGCAGTACGGGTCCGCCAAAGGGAACTACCAAAGACCTTCCTTCACTCGCTTCAAACACGCCGTTCCCGTTTATGTCAAGCCAGCCTACCAGGGTCACATTACCACCGGTATTATTATAAATAGTCACCCCGGCAATATAATTGGTGGTAGCCGTATCAAGCACATTTACCGTAGCGATGGCATCTTCATCAGATCCATCCGCATCCGCAAGAACAGATGAAGTTTTATTGAATTCCTGGTCCCATGTTGGGCCGAGACGCAAGGCAGTATCCTTTTCATGCAGGGCCGGACTCAATGCCACGGGATCATAGGAGGCCGGTGCATCTCCAAAATCACTCTTGGGGCGAAAGCCTGTTGCGTCGCCGCAAAAGCCCGTCCAGTCCAGTACCGTAGCACCACTGATCGTTGTTAAAGGACCAATCGTGCCGTTCATATTGTAAACAGCAATCTGGTCATACACCCAATAACGGGTATTGTTCCAGGTGATCCCGGCCTGGCGCGGGGTCAGTCCGCCCGTAAAATAGTTTTGAACGATATTCTGCGTTTGCAGGTCATAGTGAGTAAACCTCCGCGCCGCCGCATTGGGTGAACCCGCAAAGTCGACCAGCAATCCATCGGCAATTGTAAAGTCATTCCAGTCGTGAAGAGAAGTACCGGATCCGTTGTCAGAAGGTGTCGCATATACCTGGCAGGATTTGATAGCGTTTCCGCCAGGTACATCAAATTCAATCCGCCAGATAATGGTTTCCCTTCCACCGGTATTGGATGGTGTCAGGTTCCCTTCTACACCAAAGTACAGATCATTATCATAAAAAGCACAACCAGCAGACTCTACCCCGCGGTTAAACGTAGGAATACCCAGCGTATTGACATTGGGCACCAGCACACTCATGGTTTCCGTATCAAAATTATACCGCTTGATTGTCTTGTTTGTAGCCGGTGTGGCGGTAAAGTCAATTACGTAATAAAGATCATGCTGAAGGTGATCATATGAAATTCCATTGATATATCGGGGAGACGTCGCGTCCTGGAAAATCATTTTAGCCTGCCCGTTTGAGGTATTGATCAGTGAAACCGTGTTTGTGTCCGAAGTACCGATAACATAGGTCGGCTGCCCGGTAAAGGGTTGCGATGCGATAAAATAATTGTTGGGGAATGTTCCCACCACGCAGGCGGTAAGATCAGATAGCCAGAAATCACCCGCCGTTCCACTCAGGGATACTGAAACAGTTTTAACCGGTCCTGTAACGGTGATATTTACCGTTCCAAGATTAGAGGTATTTACTACCGCACCACCAGCAGCCTGTCCCTGTGCATTGGTCGTACCATTCCCGGTAATCGTTACTGTACCGCCCACTGGCTTGGTCATCGTAATATTGAGAGGCACCAGCGCGGTATTGACGGCTGTTACGTTTACACGTTGGCTGTTATCCAGATCATACAGCGAGAATTGAAAATTATTCACCTCGCTGTCGAAAGTAAAAGTAATGTTCCCGTTACCGCCGTATTGCACATCTGCTCCTGTTCCAAAAGAACTGGCTTCCCCGGTATGTGCAGTATTTTCTCCGGATGTAGTGATGGCCGCAGGGTAAACAATCACCACGCGGTTTATTCCAATGGCAAATCCCTGGCTCTGGCTCATGGCGGCTGTTACATACCCTGCATAGTTACCGGTTGTAACGAGGTAATCAAGATTATCCCAGTTGAGGTTGGCAGTATTACTCCCGGCTATACATTGCGAATAAGCGGAAGTATTCACGGCCAGCAGAAAAAGAATTCCGAAAAACTTTTTAGTAAACCGTAAGCAGATTTTAAGTAGCACAGTATTCATAGGCACACGGATTTGGTATAGAAAATTACAATAATGGGCCCTAGCAGTATAGAGTACATTTGACCGATTTGCGGTGTCTAATAACCACATACCCGGTCTGAAAATCAACACGAAAAGAAGGAAAGAAACGATAGTAATCTGTGCAAAAAAAAAGGCCCGGACTGCACCTAATCCGAAGTATCTGTACGAGTTTTTTCATTAACAGGCAGATAGTCAATAAATAAAAAAACCTCCCAGTTTCCGGGGAGGCTGCAGGAATTACCTGCTGTAATAACCAGCTACCAAGTTGTATTATCGTTTTATTACTTTTTCTGCATACCGTTCCCTGTCGATCCACAATTCAAGCAAATAAGTACCGGAAGAGAGAGTAGAAAGGTTGTTGACTGTGTAATAGCCTGTCCCGGTCGTTACCTGCTGTTCTTCTTTGCGCAGCAGGCGTCCCTGCATATCTCTTAACTGCACAACCATCTTCCCTGTCTCCGTGCTATTGTATTTGAATGAAAGGTGATCGGTAAAAGGATTACCCAGCACTTTAAAAATATTTTTCCTGGGGGCCCTTATTAAAACTACGTCCGAATAAAAATAACTGCCGTCGGCATTGATCGCTTTGAGGCGGTAATAATAATTGGGTCCTGCGAGGTTCTGTATGTTATCAGCATACGTATAATCTGCCGGGCCGGTTGAGTTGCGGGCCGTGACATTGGTTATCCGTTCGAAATTGATCCCGTCTGAACTTCTTTCCAGTTCATAACGTGACAGGTTAATCTCTTGTTCAGTTGTCCATTTCAGGTCATTAAAATTGTTCCGGTTAATTCCGGTAAACGAAACAAATTTTACCGGAAGTGTGGCAGGCGGCACAAAAAGATCAGAACGGAAAACTCCTTTTCCATGGGTGGCGGCTACAATTTTATTATCGGCCGTGATCTGAAGGTCCATCACCAGGGTAGTTCCCCAAAAGCCGACATTAAAATCAAACCAGTTGACACCTTTATTATGACTTACATATACACCAAAATCACAGGCAGCATAAATAACATTCGGCCTGATCGGGTCAATCACAATCGCGTTAAAGGGAAGATCGGGAAGACCCGTACTGCGGTTCAACCAGGTTGTACCTCCGTCCGGGGTGAGGTATACATGTCCTCCCCCAAACCCGCCCATGGTTATATACACGCTGTCATCACTGAATTTACTGATCGCAAAATCCGTGGTAAACCTGGCGGGCAGGGTACTGCTGATGGTCGTGAAACTATAGTTTACATTATCAGATGCGTTGGTACTTTTTAAAATTTCCGGCACACCGGTTACATTCAATGCTTCGTCTGTTCTTTGCGATAAGTTGGAAGTGGATACATATACTTTGTCCGGGTTTGTTGGTGATACGGCCAAAGCTATAGCAGGTTTAAAAGTCGCATCAATGGCCCTGTTCATCCCCGCATTACCCGCACCTGCCGGGTCGGCCCTTGAAAAAGAAGTACCGCCATTTGTACTGATATGCAGGTTATCACTGGCAGCATACATGATCAGGGGGTTTGATTTGCTGATCGCTACCGGTGACATAAACCCGGTACGGTCATCATATACGGCAGGTGAATAACCATATCCCAGGTTAATCAATGGTTGCGATTCCGATCCTCCTGCATTGCCGGAACGGTAAACCGCGCGGGCATCATTGGAATACAGTACGATCTGGTCATTGGTGGGATGAAAAGCGGAAGGGCCTCCATCGCCACCTATTACAGTGCTCCAGGATGTACCATTGTATTTTACTACCCCGTTATCCTGCAATCCGCCGATCATGACATTAGCAGATGCCGCGGACGGTGAAACGGCGAAAGACGCGTAAAACTGCACAGCGATTAATCCCGTGTTCCTCGCAACAAAATTGCTGCCTCCATCGGTGCTTTTATACATTCCGCCATCATTGGCAATATAAACGATGGTCGGGTTTGAAGGAAGAAATTCTATGTCATGTACATCAGCATGTCCTACTGATATGCCGGTTCTTGTTCCACCCGTGGTGCCGTTGGTGGAAGTATAGCTGTAATAACTCACTCCTCCCATCAGTACCCGGTTTGCATTTCCCGGGTCCACTTCCACATCATGTGCAAACCAATATTGTCCGCCGCAATGGCTTGATGTATTTTTTAAGAACCAGGTAGCGCCAAAATCAGACGACATATACAATTCGTTGTTAGTACCGCCCCTGCCTACACCTGCATACAAACGGGTACCATTATTGGTCAGCTTAATATAACCGGGAAATGAAGCAACGATTGCGGCGGATTTGATCCAGTTAGTGCCATCCGTTGTGCGGTAAATGCCTTTATCGGCATCTACGAGGTTTCCCACCGAAACAACCATCTGGTTAGGATCCGTCGGGTGAATAGCAATATCCCGTACATAATTTTTTACAAAAACAGGGCTTGATGTCCACGTGACACCACAGTCGGTTGATTTATACAAACCATCTGTAGCACAGGCATAGACCGTATTTGCATTGCTGGGATCATACCTTATTTCCTGTATGGCGAACAGGTCGGTGGTGTCTTTCACCATCACCTGTGTCCAGCTGGCTCCTCCATCGGCACTCCGGAGAATTCCTATACCGTAGGTGCCGCGGGCTTTCCATACATTATAGCCAATATTTGAATTATTCGTGCGGTAAACTTCACCGGTACCTGCCAGCAGGATGCTGCTGTTGGTAGGATGATAGACAATAGAAGAAACGCCCAGTACCGGCAGCCCTACACCCGTGACCGGGAGAACCGTTGGTACATAGGTCCAGTTTGCAGCCGCATCGGTAGATTTCCAGATTCCACCGCTGGCTGAACCAATAAATAAATTATTCGCATTATTCGGATCGATTGCTATTGAGAGGATCCGGCCCCCGATATTAGCCACTGAACCCAGGGAGGACCAGGTGCCAAAGCTTTCGAGCCTGGATTGATTGCCGATCAGGGCATTGGTGTTTTCTCTTATTTCATTGTATTGCTCCCATCCTTTCCGGAATTTGCTGGTCATGTTGGTTGCATCCGGGTAGCCGCGGCTCCACAGCCAGGTCATCATTTGTTTTTCTGCACCGGTCTGGTGCCCCTCCGCATGTTCTTTCTCCTCCATTTCTTCTGATTCTTCATTCTTTCCCGCCGGGAATAAACTGATCCAGGCGATAGTAGCTACAACGACCAGGAAGGCCAGCAGTCCTAATAGTTTAAAATTGGTTTTTTTCATACAAATTGGATTGGGTATTGGTTATTATTAAAACAGAGATTATAATGAGTAATCACTGTTTGGGGTAAGCTGTTTTATTTATTTACAACAAGTTTTTTATGAATTACCTGGTCGCCAACAGACAGGCGCACAATATACATTCCATTCACGGTAGCTGCCGGTAATGCAAGGCCGATACTATTTGTTCCACTATTGATACGCTGTGTGGATGAAAAAATTATCTTGCCCTGGATATTCATAACGCTGATGGTTGCTTCAGAAGCAGCCGTGGATTCTATAAAAAGCGTTGTCTGGTATTTAGCCGGGTTCGGGGCCACGGTCAGGTTAATATCAAACCCGTTAAAGCTGATCTGCTTTACGGAGCTATAACGGTTCATACCTGCTGCTTCAATAATTTTCAGCCTGTAATAAGAAATTCCCTTTAATGGAGCCGGGTCCGTTGACTGGTAATCAAAAGTACCGTTTGTCCCATTTGCCCTCACCGAACCAATGGAAGACCAGGTAATATTGTCCGCACTTCTTTCGATTTCATATGCATATATGCCGCTTTCTTCAGCCGCTGTCCAGTTCAATTTTACAGTTTTATTTTGCAGCGAAGCATCAAAGTTTAAGAGCCGGGTTGTCAGCGGGTAGTCATCTACATTCACAATATAATCTTCCACTTCTCCCTTGAGGAAATAACCGGTTGCATGACTGCTGGTCATACCTGCGGCGGTGGAGGTAATACGAACCCTCAGGTAAGTGCTTGCCCCCGCAAGCAGCGGTGTACTAATGCCGGGCCAGTATAAATATCTTGTTTGCACAGCCGCACCCGGAGCGATGGGTCCCGCGGGAATAAGCTGGGCTGCTTCTGCCACATCAAAAACACCATTCCCATTAAAATCCAGCCATGCCATGACCGTTGCATTACCGCTGCTGTTATTATAAAGTGACACCTGGGCCAGGTAATTAGAAACACCCGGCAGTAAAAAAGGCACGGTTGAAATTCCATTGTCCACATCAGCAGTACCATTTACGCCTCTTTTAATAAATTCCCTGTCCCACGAAGTTATTTCTGATGTGGTGGTACCCAGCCACATTGTATCTGCCCTTTCATGCACAGCCGGGCTGATTGGGTTGGGGTCGTAGGTAGCAGGTGCATCACCAAAATCACATTTTGGGCGAAAATTTTCGGATCCATCACCCGCACCACCCGGCCATGCGGGGCCGGGACCAGACAAGGTAACATTCACAGTAGCGCCATTATTACCAGCACCGTCATAGGTACCAATACCTGAGGAGCCCGCTGTCGTAAGCCTGAAATAATAAAGCCCACCTGCCCATGTCATACCAGACTGCCCGTTCCATGAAGTGGTTCCCGGATTATTATACAGTGCATCCAGGTTACCGGTCATTAAATTATAATGATGGTATTTACTCTGGCTATAGTTTGTTCCATTCCGGGCGGTATTATAATCGTAAAGGATGCCATTTTTTATTATAAAGTCTCCATAATCATGAATAGAGGTGTTGACTCCGCTTATATATGTATTGGCGGAAAATACCTGGTAGGCATTTACCGGGTTCAGGCCAGCATCAAATTCAACACGCCAAAAAATCGTTTCCCTGGTAACGGAACCTCCTCCGGATCCATACCTGCCGCCTTCTATTCCCAAATACAATGCTCCGTCATAAAAAGAAGCTGCCGCTGATTCCACTCCCTGGTTAAACGTGGGAATACCCAGGGTGGTACTGATATCCGCGACCACCGTGGAAATAGTCTCGGTATTAAAATCATACTTTTTTAATGCCTTATTGTTCTGCGGACTCGTAGGGTGGCCATCGGTTACATAATATAGAATATGGTTGTAAGGATCATAACCAAAGGAATTAACATAGGTGTTGCTGGCGTCCGTAAACAACCAGCGGGCAGCGCCTGTAGCAGGATCAACCATGTAAACCCCCTGGTTATCGGGAGTAACAATAAAATAATCCGGTTGGTTGACCACCGGGCCTGTCATGGGCTGGTTATTACCCGTCTGCTGGTAATTGGTCGGGAAACTACCGGTTACGCAGGCGTTGATATCAGACAGCCAGAAAACGGCATCGGTACCTACGGTGGTAATTGTAATAGTGATTGTTTTAACCGGGCCGGCTACCGAAATAGTGGCGGAGCCCGTGTTGAGGTTATTGGCCAGTGCTGTTCCGTTGGCAGTGATTGTCCTTGGTAATGGAAATATTCCTCCAAGTGTTAGAATGGTACCTGCCTGGGTGGCGATATTTACTACCTGGGGTACAGCAAGGTTGTCAACTGCGGCAACGCTGATGACCTGGTTCAAATCAATATCGTACAGGGTGAAACTGGCATTGGTCACCATGTTGTTAAACGTGATCGTAATCGACTGGCCGTTTGCGGATGGATTATACTGAACATCTTCGCCAGCATAACCCGCCAGGTCGCCCGTATGGGTGGCATTTTCGGCACTCACTCCGGCGCCCGGGTTTACCATTGCGTTGTTACTGGTAACGATAGTAAAATAATTCGACCCGATTCCAAATTTTTGATTTTGCTCCCATGCATTCGTGATATAATTACCGGAGCTGTGTCCGTAAGGTGCGATGTTACTTCCGCTGTTCCAATAATAATCCAGGTTATCCCAGTTGGTCTGTGCCTGGGTGTATCCAGCTCCGCATTGGGCCGATAGTTTTGTCCCCGCGAAAAATGCCAATGGCAGGAATAAGAGGAGGCTAATAAAGGTTCGTTTTGACATCGGATTGGATTTAATTCATTTCAACAGGTCCGGATCTATGATATAGTATGAAAATAAATATCAGCGCTCAGCTAGGCGATAACTTACCAGGGTATTGCTCACCAGGTCATACACAATATTCAATTCAATAAAAGTGGAAGTTATCTTCGGCAGGCCAATCGTCAGCCCGAAGAAACCTGTAGCAGATGGTGGATAATTTTTTTCATTGATAATGGATTATTGGTTCAGTTTCGTAAAGCTAAAATGAGAGTTTTTACTTAGAAATACAACCCTATCGTAATCTTTCATTTATAATAAAGTAGTAATACGTAACAGGATAGTAATTGCCTCGGGTTATCACCATGTATAATACCAGATCCAAAAGGTTATCGGGGAGAAAATCATTATTTTTACCCTTAATCCCTGATTATGAGTCAAACAAAACCTGTTATTGGTGTTAGTTGCGGCGACCTGAACGGAATCGGCATAGAATTGATCATCAAGACCTTTGCTGACAACAGGGTGCTGGATCACTGCACCCCGGTTATTTTTGCTTCCAATAAAGCCATCAATTTTTACAGGAAATCTGTCGCGGACATCAACTTCAATTACTCGAGCACAAAAGAGTTTGACCGTATCAATCCCAAACAGGTAAACCTGTTCAATTGCTGGGAGGAAGAAGTGGCGATCACCCCCGGCCAGTTAAGTGACGTGGGCGGAAAATATGCCGTGCTTTCCTTACAAACAGCGGTGGCCGCGTTAAAACAACAACAGGTGGACGGTCTTGTAACTGCGCCCGTCCATAAAAAAAATATCCAGACCGCGGATTTTAATTTTACCGGTCACACCCCCTACCTGAAAAGCATGTTCAATGTAAACGATGTGGTGATGATGCTTTGTGCCGGCAATTTCCGGGTCGCCCTCGTTACGGAACACGTGCCAGTTGGTGAAATCACCAAGCACATCAGCAAAGAAAAAATCGTCAGCAAGATTAACATCATAAATCAGACCCTGCAGAAAGATTTTGGTATTGATAAGCCCCGCATCGCTGTACTGGGTCTAAACCCGCATGCCGGGGATGAGGGCCTGATCGGAAATGAAGAAGAAACGATCATCAAACCGGCCATCAAGGAAGCAAAGAACAATAACATACTGGTTGTGGGGCCCTATAGCGCGGATGCATTTTTTGCCCGCCGTAGTTTTGAAAAATTTGATGCCGTGCTGGCGATGTACCATGACCAGGGCCTCATTCCTTTCAAGACCCTGGCCACCGGTGAAGGAGTAAACTACACCGCGGGGCTGCCGGCCGTTCGGACCTCCCCCGACCATGGTGTGGCTTTTGATATTGCAGGAAAGGATAAAGCGGATACATCCTCGTTTGTAACAGCGGTTTTTGAATGCATTGACATCATCAACCGCCGCAGGGAATATGAAGAGAACCGGAAAAACCCGTTAAAGAAAATGACCCCGGCCATTTTAGCGAATGCCAAAGATGAGATTATTGAAGAATAAGTTTACTGGAACACCGAATCAGGTACGCCCTTGTTGATGGTATAGCCGGAATAGCTGATTTCAATGCGCCCTTTCTTATTTTTTAGTTTTTCAGGTGTTTGCTCCTTCTTACTGCCATCATCATAATCAAATGTGATCCCTTTGGGTAATTTGTAATCTTTTGTATTAAAGGAAAAGATCACTTTGTCTGCCAGGCCATAGTCCGCATACTTTCCATAACTCATCTCCAGTTCATAGGTACCATTCTCCTTTGTCGTGGTTTTTGCCTTCCTGATCAGTGATTTTGCTTCGTCAATATACAAAGTGGACAGGACCACATCCGCGTTTTCATCTTTTGGCAACAGTTTAATGATCCGGAGACCTGTACCGTTTTCCCTACCCACATCAATGATGTCAAAACCGGAAGTATTAATAAAAATGTTGTTCAAATTGATATTGACAGAGCCTTTGGGAATAAAAGAAATGCCGCTTTCATTATTAATTCTCAGTTTATCCGGCTTTTTATAAAAAACTTTTACATTGGCCACCGGTGCTTTGATAAATATCACGTTGGTTTTCATTTTTCCTTTCGCTTCGTAATCATTCACTTTACCGAGCCTCGATTTTACGGATTGAATGATCTCTTCGGCTGTCTGCGCCTTCAGCACGAACAAGCCACCCAAGAATAAAACCGATAAGAAGACTTTTTTCATTTTAATATTTTAAGTTAGAATATCCTTTTTCCTGAAGATCCATACGGCGCTGCCAAAAAAGAGGGCTATATAGGCCAGCAGGATGCTCAAACTTCGCAGGATAGCCGGCAGGTTTTCTATGCTCCCGTTGATCGTGGTGCCTTCCGCGTTCGCTTTCACGTAAAAAAAACCTTTCCAGGCTACCATGTGTGAAGTAAACAGGTAAGGTTTAACCGTGGTATCATAAATGGGAATATTCATTTCTGATAAAATGGTAAATACAATCACGATGCTCATCGTGGCAATGATCGGGCCGATCGAGTTTTCAGCAAACACACTCAGCAGGAATGCGAGCGCGGAAACCGTCGTTAGTGCCACGGCCGCATACCCGAATGCAGCCACATAGCGCCAGAGCACATCCCCGTTCTTCATCTGTTCTATTCCTTCCGAGCGGAGGACCACCAGGTCATTCGTACCAAAAATCAGCATGCTCCCAAATAATGCCAGCGCGGCCATCCAGATAAGCAGGCCCAGTGTATAAATTACAGAAGCCAGGAATTTTACCGTCATGTACCTCGTCCGGCTGATTGGGCGCGCCAATGATAACCGTAAGGTACCCATATTGGCTTCGCCGGCTATAGAATCCCCGGCAATCAGTGCCACCAGCAGGGGCATTTGGATAAGCAGGGTATTTAATATGATAAAACAGATCAGGTAACCATTCAGCAATTTCCCTTTAAACTCATCGGAGAATTCAAAAGAACCGGAGAGACTGCTCAACAACAGATCTACATAGGATTTGCCGTCGAACTTTAAGGCGACCTGGATAAGGATAACAATGGCCGCAATGGCGCCAAAAGCAATATAAGTTCTCGGCCGTTTGAATATTTTAAATAACTCAATTCTTAATAATTGCCCCATGACCATAGTATAAATGTTGATGCTCCCGGCGGCGGCTTACACCAGTGCTTTCCCGGATGTTAGTGATAAAAAATAATCTTCGAGCGAATGCCTGGCGTGCAGCGAAATTACCTCCACATCCAGTTGTACCAGCGTTTTAATTATTTCAGGTACCTGGTTACGATGCAACCGGAGCAGCAAACAATCATTTCTTTTGTCTTTCAGGTATTTTTGCAACCCTGATTGTTTTATTTTTTCATAGGCGGCCTCATCGTCGGTTGTTTTTAATTCAACCACGGTCTCGGAAGGATGAAATAATTCACTCACCTTCCCTTCCACCAGTTTTTTCCCCTTATCAATAATCAGCATCGAATCAGCGATCAGCTCCATTTCACTCAGCAAATGGGAGGATATCAGCATGGTCTTATTTTTTTCCCGGCTCAATTGCAAAATCAGGTTCCGTACATCCGCAATCCCCTGCGGATCCAGCCCGTTGGTGGGTTCATCCAGGATAATTAATGCCGGGTCATGCACCAGGGCTGTGGCAATACCCAATCTTTGCTTCATTCCCTGTGAATAGGTTTTCACCTTGCTGTGCGCCCTTTCAGCTAATCCTACCATGTTTAACTGGTCCATTAGTTTTTTCTCCGGCACTCTCACGCCGCTCATCGCTGCAAAAATCCGGAGGTTCTCGAGTGCAGTCAGGTATTTATATAAATCGGGGCGTTCTATGATTGCTCCTACCCGGCGCAGTATCTCGTTGCGGGATTTCAGGAGGTTCATCCCAAATATCTCTATGCTCCCCGAACTGGGCCGGACCAGGGTCAGGAGCATCCGGATCGTCGTAGATTTACCAGCCCCGTTTTGTCCCAGGAAGCCATAGACCTGCCCTTCTGAAACAGAAAAGGAAAGGTCATCAACCGCTTTTATATCCCTGAAATTTTTGGAAAGATTCTTTACCTGAATGATCGTCTGCATGCCTGTTTCTTAACGGGTAAATGTATTAAATGTTTGCACAGTGAATGAATCAGGCGGCTTTTTGGAAAATATATTTTAGAAAATATTTGCATTTGTAAGGAGCAGTGAGTAGGTTTGTTTTCTATTCGGAAAACCACATATACCCACGTAAAACTACGATAAACATCCGTACCTGTTGTCACCGGGATTTCCTCCCCTTCATGTATGGTTTGTCCGAAGTTCCCGGAATCTTGTATATGCTATTGAACCGAAACTAACATCCAATATTTCTGTGGGGATATTTGAAAAATAAGCATACAAGACCCTAAGAAATGACGAAATACGCAACTATAATTATACTGGTGCTAAGGTTACTCTACCAGCCTTCACATATCCAGGCACAATCAACCTCTTTTACAAACCTCTCACCTGTTACCGCTATTCCTTCCACTTTTCCATCAAAAATTACCGGTGTAAAAGCCAGTATCACCAGGAATAATGTCGTTCTGAACTGGGTGACGGTTGACAACGAATCTGCCGACCAGTTTGAAATAGAGAAAAGTACAGACGGGCAGCATTTTGTAATGGCTGCACTGGTGTTTGGCACAGATGAACCCCGGAATGGCAAGTACGAGTTTTATGAAAAAGCTATAAAACAAAAAGTCGTATACCGCATCAAACTGATCAGTAAAAATAAAACAACAGAATATTCGACCCTGATTGAAGTTAATCCCGAAGCCTGACCCTTAACCATTAAACCTCATCCACATGCCAAAAGCTAACAAACAAAAACTGAGTGAAGGAGTCAACCGGTTAAAGAAAATATTTGAGAGGATATTCAAACCACGAAGAGAACAGCCCATACCTGCATTTGTATTGCAGCCGCGGCGTCAAAATAATTTGAGGGGTACCGGTCTATACTAACTATTTCATACACTTAGAGTACCAACGGAGAACGAAGCCCTTTTTCTAAAGGGCTTTCTCCATTTTTACCCTTTTCCCAGGTAGGATTGCAGGTTGGCCACATACCCTTCAAAAGCGCGGATGCCCGGTTTGGTAATCCGGCAAATCGTTTGGGGGTAATTATCCTTGAACTGTTTGATGACATCTATGTAGCCGGCATCCTTCAGCTTCTGGATCTGCACACTCAGGTTACCAGCCGTAGAATTTGTTTTTTCACGCAGGAAAGTAAACTCGGCTTCCTTTACACTGATAAGGAGTGACATGACAGCCAACCGTAGCTGCGAATGTAATATGGGATCAAGGTCTTTAAACATGGGTATCAGCTAACTCTTTTTTTGCCCGGCGGTAATCTCTTTCCATAATGATACCTGGTATCAGCCATGCAAATACAGCTGAAAACGCTGTTAAGAGTAAATCAATTTTTATAGTAGTAAAAATGGTAACCAGGCAGCAGGCCCAGCATAACAATCCTCCCCACAACATGGGTTTAAATTTACAGGCCGCCCCGGTAACAAAAGTGGGCATGCCATACAGCAACAAAAACAGCGGGGCAATAAATTCCCTGAATTTAAAAGCCGCGGCCTGGCCCGACAGTTGTGCATACTCCGCTGAAACAGGCTCCCACACCCGGAAGATGGCGTTTATAATAAAGATCATCAGGAAAATACTGATACCAAACCCCAGCCACAGGTAATCCATATAAATATCATCGTAGGATTTTACTTTCCGTTCTTTCTTTTCTTTTATGCTTATATATACCTGCGGAACGATGGCCAGGATGGTCAGCCAGTAAATATCAAATGGTAAACGGTAACCAAAATGGATTTCGGATAACCGGACCAGGGCACAGATGGTAATAATGGTACCCCACATCATCGCACCGATCCCGGTATCGTGGTAAGAATCTTTAGCCTTATTGATCATCATCGCAATAAGATCAAGACTTTCTTTTTCGGTTAATTCTTTTTCCGGCTGGCTCATAGTAAGAAAATTATCCGTTAATAATTTTATTTCTGCGGCGCAATAAATGTGCTGGGATAATATAACTGATCAGAATCGCTGCCGCGCCAAACAACATCTGGTAGTCATAAGACACATAGGTGGAACCGATCGCCAGTCCCCAGGCCACCTGGCCTCCAATGATCAGCGGCCTGAACCGGATCATACTACCGGAAACGAAGGTGCCCAGGCCGTAGAGCATAATAAAGAAAGGGAAGACGACGGTGCCCCATCCCAGCCTGGTTAGGATCATTCCCAAAACAAAGAAACTGGCAGCCATGCCGCCCCACAGGTATTTCATATTCTCATCAACATAGGTTTTAACCCGGGTTTTCCGCTTGTCTTTCCTGCCCTGGTAAATGGAAAAAATGATCCCGATTAGCACCACGGTCCAGACGATATAGTGTTTATCATAGGCATAGATATGCTTCAGGATGAACTGGCCGGTACAGGCAAAAAAAGTAAGCCAGCCCCAAACTAGGAAGTAGATTGCATTCCCCGACATATCTTCCTTGGTTTTGCTGATCATGGATTGGATCAGCTGCAGGCTTTGTTCAGGTGAAAATTTTTCTTCTGACATATTATGGTTTTTAAAAAGCTTAAAGAACAGCAGGCAGAAAAACTGTTCTTCCGGCTGCTATTCAAGTGTAAGAAAATATTTTACCTGTGATGCGCCCCAGGAAGGATGTATACTGCTGGCCGGTTTAAACGTGCCCAGTTTTTTTGCCGCTTCAGCAAACAATTCCTTTCCCTGCGTTTTGCTGCCGCCATATTGTTCAGGTGTATAATATTTATCGATACCTTCCAGCAGGTAGACTCTTGGGTTTCCCGCATCCAGTCCCTTTGCGGTTTCCAGTGCCTGGGATGCAGCGGGACCGTAGGTCATATACCGGTTCATGGGGTCCGCCATCATCTTTCCCGTATTAAACATCTTTTTCAGGCAGAAAATTTCTGAATTATTTTTTTCCAGCTCTTCTGCTTTAATCAACAAGGGTTCTGCTTTTTCCATGATCGGGTCAATCTTATCCAGTTGCTGCAGCTGGAAGTAGCTATTGGCCATATTAACCTGGCAGAGTGCCGCGTAGTAGTAGGGCAACCACTGTGTTTTTTCGGCATTGGCAATACGTTCGAACGAGTTCGACAGTTCAGTCAGTCCTTCCATCGTACGGGTAGTATCAACCGCGGGCACAAGGGCTTCCATGGCTTTGATATACTTTTCACTTTGTGCAAAGGTTACTGTCATCATACAGGAGGCGAGAAAAACAAAAAATCCTTTTTTCATTGTTGATAATTTTTAAGGTGATCAATTAATACTATTGTTGTTTTTTTAATTTTTCATACTCTTTTTCGGTGGCGTTCTCGTCCGGGAAACGGTAGGCCCTGAGATAATAAAAGATCATACCGATTCCCCATCCCACGGTTGTCCATACCGGCCAGGGAATACCGTTGCTCCCCGTTTTTGCCCCGGAAAGCAGCCAGATCAGCCATAAAAAGATATTGATTACAATATAATAAGCCAGCCCTTTTTTAAAGGCGACCCGTTCCTTAGCCAATGACCAAAGTTTATCATCTCTTTGCTGCGAAGTTGTTGAAGGTTGTTCCATACCAGGTTGTTTTATTTTTTACCAGGCAAGCGGGCTTTCCGCCGGCCACTTTAATATCATCATGAAAAAAGAAATAACCGGCGTGACCAGGGCCAGGAAACCCCAGAACTCCCACTGCTTCAACAGGCCGGTGAATTTATTCTTTTCGAAATTATTGTTGCTGATGCTGGCAGCCAGGTATCGTTTCATTTTAGACTGCAGCGGTACGACTTTATAAGCAAAAAAAACGCCGGACAACGAAAACAATATGATGGGCCAGAAGATCCACCCGGTCTTCAGTAACGGGATCCCGGCATACAGGGCAGCACCAAAACCGCCTGCGGTAATAATAATGACGCCGGGAATAGTGAATAACCTGTCTGAAGCAATAATTCCAGAAGCCGTATGCTGAATTATTTTGAGGTCATCCGTCCTGACAGCAAACTTCATCCAGAAAAGGCCCGTGGCAATATTACCCAAAAAGGCAACCACTGCCAGCAGGTGAACCACTTTAAGAATAAGGTAATAATTCATGTTACATGCTGTTATTGATTACTTCATCGCTCCTGTCCACACCAAAACTGATAAAGGCGCCGATAAATACAAACATCCTCGAGGTCGGGACAATAGCTTCTTTCCGGTAACCATTATAGGAGTACTGGTATCCATAGGTTTGTTTGATGTTGAAAATATTACTCACCTGGAAAACGTATACAGCATACGATTTTGGATGCTGCTTCCCAATAAACGGCAGGTAATTGATCGCGAAACTAACGTTGTGATAATCCGGGATCATCCCGCGGTCATTGAATTTGTACTGGGAGCCGTCATAACCGATATTATAATAAGGACGGCCGCTGCTGTAGTTGTAGGATGCATTGAAATTCATTTTTAGTTTTTGGGAAAACTTTTTGGTCACTACGGAGGCCGTGTGTTTAGCTGCAAAATTGGGCGTAATAGCGAACGGGAAATTCAGGAAATCCCTTTTGGTATCCAGGTAAGAATAAGATATCCAGTAATCAAAATTTTTAATGGTTTTTTTATCGCGCCAGAAAAATTCAATCCCTTTCGCATCCCCGAAGCCGTTATTATTAATGGCGGCTTCGGTAAACCCGGTATTACCGGTTTTAACAAGGTTGTGGTATTTCTTATAAAAAACCTCAGCCCGGAAAGATTGCTGGTTCAGTACTTTCTGGTATTGAACAATGTAATGGGTGGCTTTCATGAATGATAATTCATTCGGTGATGGCAGGTATCTTCTTTCAGGATTCTGGTAAAAAATACCATAGGCCAGCGAAGCCTGGCTACCTTTACCCAGCTTATAAGCTAAGGATAACCGGGGGGCTATATTGGTTTTATCCAGGATAGATGAATGCTCAAAGCGGAGACCGCCCTTTAATGCCAGGTCGTTGGTGGCATACACATCCGCCTCGGCGAATAAAGATTTAATATGCTCCTTCAGCCCGGAAGGGAACTTCTGCCCGTTGAATGCGGTATAAACCAGTTTATCATTACTGAAATTATATTCGGTACCAAACCGGATAGCACTTAATCCTTTTAACTTTTTTTCCAGTACCAGTTTTGCATTAAAATAATTTCCTTTGGTATCCAGGTGGAATTTTTTAAACTCCAGCCCGCTGAGGACCACGTCATTTTTTCCGGCATCCTGCATACCGCTGTTTATTTCATCTTTATTGTTTGTATAGGATACCCCGGTATTCACCTTCCATCTTTTAGAAAGGTTTTCCTTCCAGGCAAGATTGTGATAACTATTGGTGGTGCTGATGGCGAATTTATCGAAGTATCCCAGCGAATCAATGCTATTGCTGGTAAACCCGAGTTTATTGCTGCTTAGATAACCATAATATTTCAGGATGCCGGTTTTGGATGTTTTGATACGGAAATTGGCATCCGCATTATGATAGGCTGGCACTTTTGAGTAATCCTGCTTTTGTTTGATTACAGCAAATGCAAGCGCGAGATCCGTATATCCATAACTTACTCCCCAGGATGATTGCTTGTTCTTTGCAAGGTGCTGGTATCCTGCATTCGCGCTTAAGACTGTGATACCGAGATTGGCGGAAGATTGCTCGGGGAGGTCAATGGATTCAAGTATCAGGGCAGAGGAAAGCGCCTGTCCGTACAGTGCCGAATAACCCCCGGTACTGAAAACAGTTCCTTTAAAAATAAAAGGAGAAAATCGTCCGAACTGTGCAATGTTGGGAACACTGCTGTAGAAAAAATTATTTACCAGTGTTCCGTCAATAAATGTCTTGGTCTCTGCCGCCGTTCCACCCCGTACATATAGTCCCTCGCTCTCTCCCACCTGCTGGGCACCGGGTAAGGTTTTTAACGCCCCGGTTATATCGCCGTTGGCACTGGCCGTTGTAACTATATCTATCGGGTCCAGTACCGCGGAAGCTCTTTTACGGTCACTCGCTTCAAAAGTTCCTGCGGTAAGAACTACGGCGGTCAATTCACTGATCTCTTCTTTCAGCGACGCATCAATCGTGATGGGGCTGCCTTCCAGTTTTATAGGTTGTTCAATACTCTTGTAGCCAATGTAAGAAACGACCAGGATCTTCGTTCCTTTTTCAGATGTTTTAAATGAATACCTGCCGGAAGAATCGGAAGTACCGCCGTCGTAACTGTCTTTTATTGAAATGCTGGCCCCGGCAATCGGGTTGTTCTTATGATCCTTCACGGTTCCTTTAACAATTACCTGTGCTGCGGCTGATCCGGACAGGCCTGCGAGCAGGAAAAACAGCCAAATTTTATTAAAATGTCTCATAGCAAATCCTATTTGGAACACAAACATAAAGTAGTTTATAATATAAACCAAATTATAAATAATAAAAAAAACCGCCCCGGTTCCGGGACGGCTGTACTCCTATGTTCCGTATGATTTTCAGTTCTTAATAATCTTTTGCTGTGCGATTTCGCCAAGGCAGCTGACCCTTACCAGGTAAAAGCCGGGGGCCAGGTTACTGATATTCAGCGTTTCTGTCTGGCTGCTGTTTGCATTCTCCCTTCTTTTGGCAGCCTGCCCGCTGGCATTGAAAAGCTCGTAAACAATTCTTTTGCCCTGCCAGTTTGGAGGCACAGTAATATGTAATTCACTGTTTGCAGGGTTAGGATAAGTAAGTATGGTAACATAGTTTTCAGATTTTTTATTGATTTTAATAATACGGGTACCGGAGAATTGGCTCCGCTGATCCACATCAACCGATCGAAGCCTGTAATATATAATCGCATCCTGTGTATTGGCCAGGTTGTCTGTAAACGTATACGTTTTATCTTCTGAGCTGCTGCCGTAAGCAAATACTATCCCGGCATCCGAAAAGTAAGTGCCATCTGTACTTTTTTCAACCACGAAATGACTTACGTTGATTTCCGAGGAAGTAATCCATTTCAGGTCCACTTTGTTATCCGGCCGCAGGTTTGCATCGAAAGATTTTAATTTGACCGGTAGCGTTGAGGTGTTGATATAATTGAACCCTTTCATGTACAGGCTAAACTGGCGGTTTGAACTGCCGGAAGCAAGTGTCGTTGCCCCAAATTTTACCGAGAATGATGTGATGTAATTTTTAGTTACGGTAAACATATTACCCAGCGCGGCGGTATCAATCCCGGTTCTTTCTATTCCGAGTATATTCTGTCCTTTGAACTTGTTCAACAGCAGCTGCAACACGGAAATATCTATTGTACCGGTCTGGTAGGTGGCCGTACCACCACCCATGCCGATTTCAACGAATTCTTTTAAACTAAGATTTCCATCAATATCCAGGGCGGTACCCTGGATCACATCCAGCATTTTGATGTTCGTTGTATTGGCTTCGTAAAAACGAACCGTGAATACCGCGTAGGATAAGCCGGTACCATTGGGGATCTTTACTTCGGGTTGCAGCGCATTCAGGTAACCCAGGCCTCCTGAGTTATCATCGATCTTTTTTAATTCAGCGCCATTGATCAAACTATCGACGCTTACAGTGGCATCTACCCCGCTGGCTATATCCTCAAAAAGATAAACAGCGTTCACCTGTTTATCCGTTCCTGATATCAGGGTGGGGTCTTTAAAAATTAATCCGGGCGCACTTTGCGCGCATAAGTTAACACAGAAGGCGAGCGCCGCCATGCCGGTTATTAACTTAAAGGATACAAACGTTTTCATCACTTTCGGTTTGGGTCAAGATTGAGTTGTTAAGGCTCTCTCAGGATATAGCATCTTTTGACTACCCGTTGAAAATCATGAAACCCGACTTGAAAGTTTTGAAACAGACAGGGAGTGTTATCCCGTAAGGTGATAAATGTTTCATTGGCCGGATAAGGTTGTTTTCTAAGGGATCGGTCGAATCAGGTATAAAAATAATATTTTGTTTTTTTACGTGCAAGTTTTACGGGTACTATTTCGCAAAAAATTCCGTATTTACTGCAGTATTATTACGATCAAGTCTGGTCAATAATTTTTTTTGTCTCCCATAAAAAAAACCGTCCCGAATTCGGGACGGCCGGAACCCCTATGTAAAAATATTTTACTGTTTAACGATCTTTTGCTGCGCTGTTTCACCGTTGCAGGTAACCCTGACGAAATAAAAGCCAGGAGAAAGGCTGCTGATATTTATGGTTTCCGTCTGGCTGCTGCTGCCGTTTTCCAATCTTTTTGCAACCTGCCCGTTACTGTTGAATAACTCGTACACAATCTTCTTATTCTGCCAGCCCGCCGGAACAGTAATCCTTAATTCATTAGTTGCCGGGTTGGGATAGGCAGCGATTGTAATGCTGTTTTCTGTTTGCTTACCGAGTTTGATCACCCGGGTATCCGAATACTGGCTCTTACCATCAATATCTTCAGAGCGAAGGCGATAGTAAACAATCCTGGCTTGTTCTGCGCCCAGGTCATCCACAAAACCATAGTTAGTTTTGCCGGTGGTGCTTCCGTATGCAAACACAATACCTGCATCCGTAAAATTGGTACCATCCGTGCTTTTCTGTACTACAAAATGACTCAAATTGATTTCAGCGGAGGTCACCCATTTAAGATCTGCTTTATTATTGTTGTTGAGGGTAGCCGTGAAAGACTGCAGCTTAACAGGTAGCGTCATATGTTGTACCGGTGACAAACTAAATTGCCTGAACCAAAGTGAATTCAGACGGATACCCGCTGAACTGCTGGATGATCCCGACTTGGCACCGTACCTGAAATTAATAACACTCCTGTCCGTGTATTGATAAACGGCCATTACCTGTGTAGCAGCTGTGTCAATGTTTACAAAATTTGATACCGGGCCATTGATGGCACTTGCATTCATACCTTCAAAAGCATGACTACAACCTGCATGCACTAATCCCGTAGCATCACAAAGCAAACAATCGGTCAAATTCCAAACGCCTGTTTTACCATCGCCGCCACAACCTATGCAGCTGATCAGTAAACTGGGTAGTGCATCAAGGGAACAGGTGAATAACTGGCCCACCAGGTTTGAAGATTGCTCTGTTAAATTATTTACGGTAGAATAGGTCACATTCGACGGATTTTGAAAGGAAGCATACTCACTTATTGAAACCCCGTCACCATCCACATCGAGGGCGGTCATATCAACCTTTGGCATTACTTTAATGGTGTTTGTGCCGGCCACATAGAATTTTACTTCAAAATCTACATACCAGTTCTGGTTTGGCGAAACATTGCCTGGCAAACCAAACTGGGGTTGAAAGGCCTTGTCCCAACCTAAAGAAGGAAGATCAACATTCTCCATTAAAATATCTGACCGTGAAAATTTCTTCAGTTTTATCTGGGCATCCACACCAGTGGTAACATTGGCAAAGCGATATACAGCTCCTTGCTTGTTAGCTGTACCTGATACCAGCACGGCGTTTTTAAATACCAGTTCAGGAGCAGAACCTACTAATGGCGTAAGCGAACAGTCCTGGCTACGGGTAAAATCGATCTGGCCCATTTGGGTACCTGTTATTGATCCATTGACGCAGGCTGCATCAATACGTGCATTCCAGGTTCCATCGTTCTTAAATTCGTCCGCTACTTTCAGGTAATCAAACCCGAAATTACCGTTAGCACCGGTTATAGTAGTTATCGCACCGCCACTTTCATTTTTGAATTTGCTGGCGTTCTTAATATTAACATAGGCATTGGCTACCCGCAGCGTTGTATAGGCCCGGACGCGGAACTCCCCGCTATTTGTAAGATTTGTCTCTACGACAGAGAATTGGATTGTATCCACAGAAGGGTATGCAGCATCGCCTGCCAGGTCATAATTTTTTCCGATTATCAGTTTACTGTTTTTGATGCTCCTGGTGCTTCCTTTTATGGCAGCAAAATCTTTTGAAACAAAAACCTTTGCATTACTAAAAAAAATGCTTCCCCTGTCAACCTCGAGGGAATTGCTGCTTAACATGCTCAGAAACAGGCCGCCGTTGATCACTTTCAATTTTCCATTTGGATTTACCTGAATGTTTTTGTTAAAGCCCGATCCGAAGCTCAGCGTATCACCACTAACATTCAACGTACCTGAGATAATCAGGTCGTTGGTCAGGTCGTACGTTACAGCATGGGAAATGTTTACTACAACGCCGGCATTGATGCTATTGCCGGGAGCAACACCACCTACCCAGGTAGAGGCACTGTTCCAGTTACCAGCCGCCTGCGTGGTATAAGTTTGTGCGTTGCCCGCAAAAGACAACAGGACAAGGGACAAAATAACAAGGATGTCCTGTTTTTTAGAGAGTACAATTGTTTTCATCGTTTTCAGTTTAGGGTCAAGATTGAGTTGATTAGGCTCTCTCAGGATATAGCATCTTTCGACTACCCTTTGAAACTTATGAAAACCGACTTGATGTGTTTGAAACAGTCCGGGAGTAATACCCCGTAAGGTGATAAGTTTGTTTCATTGGTCGGATTACGTCGTTTTCTTAGGGATTGTTCGATACGGGGACAAACATAATATGCGTAATTTAACAATGCAAGTTTTTCGAGCATTATTTCGCGAATATTACCGTATTTTCTGTAGTATTTATACTATTTGTGATGACTGTCAGTTGTTTGCCTTTTGAAATTTTTCGGAAAGATATTTCGCCTTAATGTAAAAGACAGTAAAAACCACAGCCATATTATTTGATTCTACGATAAGGGGTTCTGCCCGGGCCGCGTTATTTTACACAACAATCTTTTCTAAGGTAATAAAAAATGGCTGGTCAATAAACCAACCAGTTAATAATGTATGTACTTCCTCTTTTACCTGACAAGAATCCAGGCAGCCCATCGGTATGGGTCGTTCCGGTATTTATTTTTCATCATGCTCTGCGCCTGGTAAAATGCATCCCCGATAGTTTGTTTTTCAAACAATCCCTTATACAACTGCTCCATAAACTCGGAGGTCTCGAGGTCCGGCACTTTCCAGAGGCTCATCACCAGGTTTGGAACGCCAGCCATTTTAAATGCCCGTTGCAATCCATACACCCCTTCGCTTCCCTGTATATCGCCCAGCCCCGTTTCACAAGCCGACAATACTGCCAGTTTTGTATTGGGTAAATACATGCTGGATACTTCATAGGCAGTCAGGATACCATCCTCCACCCCTTTCACCGGTTTACCTTTCCAGGCATTGTTGGCACCACTGAGGGCCAGTCCTGAACGGATCAATGGATTACCGGATTGCCGGAAAACACCGGAGCCCCCTGCACGGTCGTCTTTTTTATTGTTCTTCGGATCAGGAAAAAAGAATCCATGTGTCGCTATATGCAGGACAGCCGGGGAGTTATTTCCCGATAAGGCTTTGAAAGATTCCTCTGTTGCATTTTTTCCTTCCGCTGTGCTTACGTTATATTTTTTTTGCGCCCCCAGCCTGCTGATACCGGCTATCTCCTTCCCGGTGCCGGATAAATACCCGAACTCCGGAACACCGTCGCGGCTGAGATCATCCGGTAAAGAACGCGATGCCACATCATTGCCGGAAGAGAGTATAGCTGATAATTTCATTCCCGTTGAATCAACATCATATTGCACACCACCGTACAACATCACCTTGTCGCTTGCGGTGATAGAAACTGCAGGCTGGGCTGCTACCGAAGCCGTAGTATTTACCTGTACCAGCCGGTATTTGTCACTTAAAGTTTCATTGCTGCTTACGGGCAACGCGGCAAAGGAGATTTTGAATAATGAACCCGCGGGAGCAAAATACACCGTGTGAACACCGGCAAGTTTATTCTCCAGTGGTTTCCAAAGCAACTCATACAGGTTCCTGTCATTTTCCTTCCCACCGGCATCCATTTTTGTGTATAAGAAATTCAATTGGGTTTGCCCGGCGCTTGTTCCCTTATAAATCTTCAGGAGCGCATCGAGTTCCTTTTCTTCAAAAAGTTTAATAAGCTGCGGTTCGGGTTTGTCTTTTCTTAAAACCAGCGCTATATAATAGGTACTGTCTGTTACCCGGTTAACATCATAATACCGGAAGCTGGCAAATTCAACTGTGGCTTCACCGGGCTTCAAAGATTGCTGAACCCTTTTCCAGTTTATGTCAGTAACCGGGGATTGAATGGCTTTAAACAGGAACGAGCTCCGGGTGAGTTCCTTTTCAATAATATCCGCGTTCTCTTCCAGTCGTTTGACCACTTCTTCCCGCTCTGAAACTGGCTTGGTATACCAGAATGAAAGTTCTTTTTTTAGGTCAATCCAGTCATTATATTTTTTTACGAGGGCGGTATCGCCCTTTCCAAGAACATATTGCCTTGTTTCCTGTGAAGAAGTTAATATCATATTCCGGTTTGCCAGCAGCACATCATAGGTGAAATCCTGGCTGCCTCCTGGGTACACCATGGCATTAAAAGAAAGTATTTCCGCATTAAACTGTTCCAGTGTTTTCAAATAAGCATATTTCTCCTGTTCGGAAGAAAAGGTAAACACTTTCCTGATATTTGAATAAAAGGACCGGAAAGATGCCTCGTCAAATTGCCTGGCTTTGCTGTATTCCTTCATGCTCCAGTATAATGCGGCCACGTTATTGCTGGCCGTTGCGTATTCAGGATGGTCTTTCCCCGAAAGTGTATCATAAACAAATAATGCTTCCAGGAAAAGCGGTTCGGCTTTTTTGTATTCGTTCATGGCGAGATAGGTAGCTGCCAGGTTATTACATGCTGCGGCATAATCCCGGCTGAGTTTCCCTGATATTTTTTCCCAGATCTGCAATGCCTCCTTATTAAGAGGTTCCGCCTTGCCCGGGAGACCTTTATCGCGGTACAGGCTGGCCAGGTTATAGCAAACCCCTGCATAAGAACGGAGCCCGGCCTGGGCGTTTCGCTGAAAGATTTTTTTTGCTTCCAGGAAAAGTGATTCGGATTTTTCATACTCACCTGTATTCCGGTATAATCCCGCCAGGCTATTACAGCTCATTGCATATTCCGTTGACTGGTCCGATAATAATTTCGCCTGGATATCCTTTCCTTCCGTGTAATGTTGCTCTGCTCTTTTATATTGCCCGAGAAGTGAATATAAATTACCCAGATTTAAACAGATGCCGGCGTAATCCGGGTTTTGTATGCCATTTTTTTTCCTGATTCTTTTGGTTTCCAGATAGAACTGTTCTGCTTTATCATAGTCCGCCAGATCAATATAGAGGGTACCCAGGCTGTTACAGACTTCTGCATAGGCGGAATCATTCCTGGCAGGTGCTTTTTCATGAACCTGTTTTATTTCCAGTAAATAGGGTTCCGCTTTTCTGTAATTACCCATCTGGCTGAATAAATAAGCCAGGTTATTACAATTGGAAATATAGTCCGGATGTTCTTCCGGCACGTTCAGGCCTTTGAGGATTTCACGGACCTCCATGAACAGCGATGACGCTTTTGCAAACAGCAGCATACGAATATATAACCCGCCCAATATATTACAGCTCCTGACATAGGTTGGGCTCTGGCGGCCAACATTTTTTTCCCGGATGTTTTTGGCTTCAATAAAATAACTTTCAGCCTTTTCATATCGCCCCATATTCATATTCACAGCTCCCAGGTTAAAGCAGCTGGTTGCATAGCGGAAATCCTGTTTCCCGACCCGTTTCTCAAAAATCTTGTTTGATTCAATGTAAAAAGGCTCGGCACTTTCAAACTCCCCTTTTAATGAATAAGCGTACCCGATATAATAACATACCTCGGCCTGCGTGAATGTAACAGCCGAATCTTTCTGCAGGAGATTTTTTGCCAGCAGATAATACTCAAGGGCGGGGTCAATCAATTTTTTGGCGAAGTACTGCTGGGCGGTGTCCTTGTACTCTTTCCAGCCCTGCGCAAAGCTGCCCGTACAAATAAAGAAACAAAAAAATACTATGGAGTTACGTTTCATAAGGACTTGTTATTATGCTAATTGATTTTTTCAAACCTTCTTCTTTAACGGGCTAATAAACGCCGGCTGAACCACCCATCCGCATTACCGGATCAACACCCAGGCGGCCCATTTGTAAGGATCCTTCCGGTATTTGGTTCTCATCAGCGACTGCGCATTGTAAAAAGCATCTTCGATACTTTGTTTCGAAAAGAGGTTTTTATACAACTGCTGCATAAATTCCGAAGTCTCCTGGTCCGGGACTTTCCACAGGCTCATCACCAGGTTTTGAACGCCCGCCATTTTAAACGCACGCTGCAAACCATATACACCCTCGCTGCCCTGGATATCTCCCAGTCCTGTTTCACAGGCAGACAATACCGCCAGCCTGGTATTGGGTAAATGCATATTTGATACTTCATAGGCCGTAAGGATACCATCTTCTACTCCTGCAACCGGAGTACCCTTCCAGGCATTATTGGCACCGGCCAAAGCAAGACCTGAGCGCATTAAGGGATGGCCGGACTGCCGGAAAACAGTTGCGCTTCCTCCCGATCTGGACTTTTTAATATTAGTGGGATCCGGGAAAAAAAAGCCATGGGTAGCTATATGCAAAACAGCCGGTGAGTTCTTTCCTGATAAGCTTTTAAAAGATTCTTCCGTGGCATTTTTTCCTTCCAGGATATTTGTACGATGATTTTTATTTTCTGCTAATAGATTGATCCCGTTAATTTCTTTTTCTGCTCCCAATAAATAAGTAAACTCAGGAAGAGCATCCCGGGACAGGTCGCCGGGCAGGGAACGGGTCGCAACATCCGAAACTGATGATTGCATAGCCGCCAGTTTCATGCCGGTGGAATCGTTGTCGTAGTTTATTCCGCCATAAAAAGTAAATTCATCAGATTCCCCGATTACCTGGAGAGGGCGCTCAACCAGGGATGCCGTCGTATTCAGCTGAACCATCCGGTATTTATCGCTCAGCAAATCCTTTTCATTCACAGGCAGCGCGGCAAATGAGATCCTGAACAAGGAACCAACAGGAGAAAAATAAATAGTTTTAACCTCCCCCAGCATTCCTTCCAATGGTTTCCACACTAACTCATAAAGCGTTTGCCGGCTTTGATGACTTAGGGGGTCTTTCCATAAATACAAATAACTTAATTGTGTTTGTTCAGCGCTGGTACCCTTATATATTTTCAACGCTTTTACCAGTTCACTCTCTTCAAATAACCGGACCACCCGTGGCTCCTGGTCCTTGCGCAGCAATACCCCGGCATAATAAATACTATCCGTCCAGTTAGCCCCATCGAAATACTGGTACCGGATGAATTCAATGGCCGCTTCATCAGCCGCCAGTGCCTGGCGGATGGAAACCGAGCTGGGGTCCTTCAATTTCTTCTCCAATAAGGAAGAGTGCCTGGTTAATAGTTTTTCAATTTCATTGGCACTGTCCTCCAGGTTGCGGATATTATCCGGGAGACTGTTTTTAGAATATAAAGAAGCCAGGGTCTTCCGCAACTTCATCCAATCATTGTATTTGCTGAGCAGGATGCTGTCACCACTTTCGTGGATACTTTCACGGACCGCTCCAAATGAAGAAAGGATCAGTTGGCGATAGGCCAGCGAAAGGTCATATGACTCAGTGGCCGGTCCCCGGGAATTGCCGAAAAAAGAATAGTATTCATCGTTGGAGTCTGCAATATCATCCAGGAAAGCTGATTTCTCATTTTCACTGGTAAACTGGAATACCCGCCGAACCTGGCTCATCTGTGATACAATCGCTTTCTTATAAAACTCAGCAGCTTTCTCTGGGTTTTGGAGGCCTGCATATAACCGGGCGTATAACTCCTGGATGAGGCGGTGACTGCTGCTGGCCACGCCAAACTGTGCCCAGGCGGGGTGCACATCATTTAATAATTGCTCTGCTTTATCAAATTTTTTCATCTTGATATACACAAGTGCCAGGGCCACTGCAGAATTGGAGATCTCCGGGTGATCATCGCCCAGTATTTCCCTGGATATCTGGTGTGCTTCGAGGTAGTATATTTCCGCTTTACCAAAGTCGCCCATAAACCGGTATAATTCGCCCAGTAAACCCAAGCTGATGGCATACTCGGGATGTTTTTTGGTGAACCGTTTTTCCCGGATATTTTTCGACAACAACAAATAATATTCTGCTTTGGCGTAATCATTCGTAGAAGCATAATATAATTTGCCCAGTTTACTGCAGACTTTTGCATAATCAGGATGATCCACCCCGGGTGTAATCCTGTAGATCGCTTCCGCTTCCAGTAAAAGTTGTTCTGCTTTATCGTATTGCCCGATGAGTAAATAAAGGTCCCCCAGGTTGTAACAACATTGGGCATAAGAAGGATGCCGCTTACCCTGGATTCTTTCCCAGGTGCTTTTTGTCTCCAGGTATAATTGTTCGGACTGAGAAAAATCCACCAGGTTTTTGTAAACGAGGCCCAGGTTATTACACACAATGGCATAGGAAGAGCTTTCTTTCCCCGCGGTTTTTATATACACTTCTTTTGCTACCAGCAATTGTTCAACGGCCCTTTCGGAAAAACCGGCCAGGATATACAGGGCACCGACATCATTTGTAATGCTGGCATATTCAAATTTTTCTTTCCCCTTTGTATTCGCGGTAATGCTTTGCGCTTCGAGCAAATAGGACTCTGCCTCCCTGAATCTTCCCAGTGTCCGGTACAACATACCAAGGTTCCGGCAGGCTCGCGCATATTCATAATTAGTCTTACCCAGTAGCTTAGCGGCGGCCTGGTGGGTTTCAAGGCACAACTGCTCCGCCTGCGCGTATCGGCTCATAATAATGTAGAGATAATTCAGGTTGGTACATACCCGTAAATAGTCCTCACTCTCTTTACCCGAAACCAGTTCCTGTATTTTTTTGGCCTCGCTGTAGTATTTCTCTGATTGGTCGTATCTCCCCCTGGCCTGGTAAAGTGACCCTATCTGGTTACTGATGCGAACATGTGTAGTGGTTACATTTGAATCAATCGCCAGCCTGTCATTGGCTTTGATATAATATTCAATCGCCAGCTCCTGCTTTTTCTGATCACTGTACATTTTCGCGCTGTCGGAATATAATTTCCAGGATTGTGCCCCCGCATGGCCGGCAATAAAAAAAGTGATGAGCAACAATGCAGAGGGTACGCCTTTCATGTAAGTGTTTTATGAATTTAAACCATGCCCCTGGTTCAACAAAGCCAGGGTGCCGGCAGACCGGCGGGTTTAACAAAGTGCAGTGGATCGGGTGAATTCGAAGGGAGTGGATCGGTAACAGGATTTAAATTAAGCTTTCCGGCTGAATTAGCCATCAATCAAACAGGGAATAAAAGGTGCTTAATGATTAAAATCAATAATTACCGGATCAGCACCCAGGCAGCCCATTTGTAAGGATCATTACGGTATTTATCTCTCATTGTTGTTTGTGCCTGGTAAAAGGCATCCCCGATAGGTTGCTTCTCAAACAACCCTTTATAAAACTGTTGCATAAATTCCGATGTCTCCTGGTCCGGGACCTTCCACAGGCTCATCACCAGGTTTTGGACCCCTGCCATTTTAAACGCACGCTGCAAACCATATACGCCCTCACTCCCCTGGATATCTCCCAGCCCGGTTTCACACGCAGAGAGCACCGCCAGTTTCGTATTAGGAAAATACATATTTGATACTTCGTACGCCGTGAGAATGCCATCTTCCACTCCCTTTACCGGTTTACCTTTCCACGCATTGTTGGCACCGGATAAAGCCAGCCCCGAACGAATCAGTGGATTAACAGATTGACGAAAAATTCCCGAACCGATTGCCTTATCATCTTTGTTATTATTCTTTGGATCGGGAAAAAAGAATCCATGCGTTGCTATATGTAATATTACCGGGGAATTTTTGCCCGATAAAGCTTTGAAAGATTCTTCCGATGCATTTTTCCCTTCCTCCAGGCTTACCTGGTACTTGTTCTGGTTTGCCAGCCGGCTGATGCCTGCTACCTCTTTACCCGTCCCAAATAAATAAGTAAACTCCTTAACTCCGTCACGGCCATAATCATCGGTCAAAGAACGGGAAGCCACCCCGTTGCCTGAATACTGCAATGATGAGAGCTTCATCGCCGTGGAGTCCACATCATACTCCACCCCGCCATACAATACCAGCCTGCCCGAGGCTGTTATATTATGTACTGTTCGTTCAACCACCGTAGCCGTTGTATTTAATTGTACAAGCCGGTATCTGTCACTTAATGTTTCACTGCTGTTTACTGCCAGGGCAGCAAAAGATATTTTGAATAAAGAACCCGCGGGGGCAAAATAAACCGTGTGAACTCCCGCAAGCGCATTTTCAAGAGGCTTCCAGATAAGGTCGTATAAGGTCTTGCTGCCCTCTTCACTATCAGCAGCTTTATGGCCATATAAGAAATTCAATTGGGTTGGCCCTGCACTTGTGCCCTTATATATATTCAAAACCGCATCTAACTCACCCTGGCTAAACAAGTGTAAAAAAGCTGGTTCAGCCTTACTTTTATTTATAATAAAGGCGACGTAGCAAAAAGAATCTGTCACCTCTTTCCCATCGTAATACGCATACTGAACAAATTCAACGGCCGCCTCACCGTTGCTTAAAAAACGGTGGATATCCTGCCAGTTTGTTTTTCCGGGCGGCAGCTGCTTTTTCGTGTCAGCTAAATAGCGGGTGAGCTCTTTTTCACCTGCTTCAGCTTTTTCTTCAAAAGTTTTAATGAATCCTGGTCTTTGCGAAACGGGTTTAGTATACCAGTTGGACAATTGCTCTTTTATACTGATCCATTCATCATACTTGCTTTTTAGCAGCGAGTCTTCCGAATAGTAGATTGCCTGTTTGAGGTATTGCAGGGTTGACAAAATAATGTTCCGGCTATTGAGAGAAACATTGTATGCAAATCCCTGTTGATCCCGTGGCTGCATAGACGTGCTGAAAGAAAAGAAAACTAAATCAAGATTGGCGATTTCGTTCAAAAATGCCAGTTTTTCAGTTTCCGAAGTATATTGAAATACGGCATCAATTAAATTTCCAACACAAGAAAATGCCTCCTCGTAATATCTCTTTGCCGTTTCAATTTTCATCATGCTGCGATTCAAATTAGCCAGGTTGATACAATTCCGGGCATAATCAGCATGGTCCTTACCATATATATCAGCAATAATACCCCGGGATTCCAGGTAAAGGGCTTCTGCTCTTTCATACTGTTTCATATTTGCATACAGCACAGCGAGGCTATTACAACAATTGGCATAATCTTGATTCTTTTTCCCAAAAATCATTTCATAGATCTGCTTTGCCTCAAGTTGCAAGGGTTCTGCGATTTCAAGCTTATTGGTATTTGTATACAGGTTAGCAAGGCTCATGCAACTTTGTGCATAGTCCGGATGGTTCTTCCCATGATTTTTTTCCCGGATCAGTTTGGCCTGGATGTAAAGTGTTTCAGCCTCTTCATAACGCTCCATATAACTATAAAGATCAGCCAGGTTATTACAACTGTGTGCATAATCGGGATGGCTGGTGCCCACCAATGCCTGTCTTAACGATTTGGCTTCCAGAAAATATGCTTCCGCTTTTTTATATTGGCCCATGGCTGTATAGACATTAGCAAGATTGTTACAACTCAGTGCATAATCCGGATGATTTTTTGTCAATAGTGCTTCCCTGATCTGTTTAGCTTCGAGATGAGCAGATTCTGCCTTGTCATACTGGCCAGTCTGCCTGTAGAAGTTTCCTAAATTGTTCAGGCTGATGGCATAATTATGACTTTTGTTTCCATAAATATTTTTCCAGATATCCTGAGCTATCAGGTATAAAGGCTCAACTTTCCTGTATTGCCCCGATTCAAAATATATAATACCCAGTTGATTGCAGGTTCGTGCATATTCCAGGTCCGCTTTCCCAACTTTTCGTTCTATTATCTCCAGGGCCTCTTTGCAAAATTGTTCCGCACTGACATAATCGCCCAAATCCGCATAGATACTGGCAAGATTGTTACAGGTAAGGGCATAATCGATATGATCCTTTCCCAATACTTTTTCTCTTATGTTTTTCGCTTCTTCATAGACTATCCTGGCTTTTTCATATTGCCCCATTTTTTGATACAATGCCCCTAACGCATTACAAAGAATAGCATATTCGTTATTTTCTCTGCCGGATTTCTTCTCCCTGATCCGGATGGCTTCATTATAATTTAATTCAGCTTTCGTATAATTCCCGGTTGCCGCACAAAGAATTCCCAGGTTGTAAGCAATGGCAGCATATTCCAGGCTTTCCTTCCCAAATAATTGCTCCCGTATATCCTTAACTTCCGACCAGAAAGTTTCTACTTTGGAAAACTGACTTGTGTAATAATACACCGCTCCCATCGCATTGCAGCTTTCAGCATATTCAATGCTTATCTTGCCATACTTTTTTTGTCTTATTTCCCTGGATTCATTTAAGAAGGTTTCTGCGTCATCGAATTTATTGAGGTTGAGGTATACCCTGCCGAGGTTGTAACAATACTGGGCTTTGGTGCCTGATTCGGCAGAATCAACCGGAAGTGCATGTATTGCCCGGGAAAAATAATCTTTTGCCTGGTTCAGCTTTTTTTCATCATGAAAAATTTTAGCACTGTCTGCCAGCTGTTTCCATAGTTGTGCGTTGGCTTCACCCACCATAAAAAAAATAGTGAGCAGGAACGCATAGGGTACGCCTTTCATGTAATTGATTGATTTATTAAATTAACCATGCCCCTTGTTCAATAAAAAGTCGGGGTGGCTGCTGACCTGGCCTGGTTTGACAAAGTGAAGTGGATCGGGTGTATTCGAAGGGAATGGATCGGAAACAGAATTTAAATTAAGCTTTCCCGCTGAATTACCAAATACCCACCTTCATTTTCTGAAAAAACCGGGGATTAAGATCAATAATCACCTGATGAGCACCCAGGCCGCCCATTTGAACGGATCGTTTCTATACTTTTTTTTCATAGCAGACTGCGCAGTATAAAATGCATCGGGTATGGTTTGTTTGGCAAACAGGTTTTTATAAAACTGCTGCATAAATTCAGCGGTTTCGAAATCGGGTACTTTCCAGAGACTCATCAGCAGGTTTTCGGCCCCGGCAATTTTAAAAGCCCGCTGCAATCCATACACACCTTCACTACCCTGTATATCTCCCAAGCCGGTTTCGCAGGCTGACAGTACGGCTAGTTTGGTATTGGGCAGGTCCATATTTGACACTTCATATGCTGTGAGAATACCATCTTCCACACCAGCAACGGGTTTACCTTTCCAGGCATTATTGGCACCCGACAATGCGAGCCCGGAACGGATCAGGGGATTATCCGATTGCCTGAATCCAATACCTCCCGCAACCCTATCCACTATTTTATTGTTTTTAGGATCCGGGAAAAAGAATCCATGGGTAGCGATATGTATCGCTGCGGGTGAATTTTTTCCAGATAAAATTTTAAATGACTCTTCTGTCGCATGCTGGCCCTCTGCGATTGTCACGTGATAATTCATTTGCTCAGCCAGTTTGCTGATACCGTTTACTTCCTTCTCTGAGCCCTGCAGGAAGTTGAATTCAGGAACACCGTACCTCGAAAAAGTATCGGGTAGGGAACGCGTGCCTCCATCATCCTGTCCATAGGCGGAAACAGCCTGTCTCATATTAGCAGAATCCACATCATACTGTACTCCTCCATACAGAATAATTTTATCTGGTTCGTTGATAGCCGGAAGTTGCTTCTCCACCAGGGCAGCTGTTGTATTTAACTGAACCAGGCGGTAACGATCGCTTAAAACCTGGGTAATGCTTACCGGCAAGGCCGCAAAAGCTACCTTGTACAATTCCCCGGCCGGTGAAAAATAGATGGTCCTGACCCCTTCCATCTTTTGTTCAAGGGGCTGCCAGACCAGGTTAAATAGAGATTTTCCATGACTTCCGGGGGCATCACTTTTTTTGGCTGTATATAAGAATGAAAGTTTGTGCTGGCCGGGGCTTGTATTCCGGTAGTCAAGGAGTGAATCAAGTTCTCTTTTCTCAAAAAGGTTAACCAGCTCCGGGAACGGTTTATCTTTCCGTAGAATAATAGCGATATACCTGATGCTGTCGGTCCATCGCCTGCCATTGTAATACTGGAACGCTGAAAACTCAATAGCTGCTTCGCCGGGCTTCAATGCCTGGTGGATGTCCTGCCAGCTGATCTCCTGGTGCTGTTTCCTGAATTTATCAGAAATGTTTACCAGTTCTTTTTCCAGTGCATTGGCTTTAGTTTCCGTTTTCCCGAACTGCTCAGTCCGCTGGTTTACTGGCTTTGTATACCAAAAAGCCAGTTGTTCCCGGGCATTCCTCCACTGGTTATACTTATTGACCAGGGATGAATCATCCGTATTATAAATCGACTGCCGGAGCTGCCGGGAAGATGTTAATACCAAATTCCGGTTGGCCAGGGATACCGCGTAAGCATAGGCGGATTCGGGACCGGTTACACCGGAAGAACTATAAGAGAGAAAATAGCTTCTAAACTCATTGACCCTTTGCAGGTAAGATTGTTTTTCAGGTTCGGTGGTAAATTGAAATATTTTTTTTGTCTGGGCCTGCTGTGAATTGAAAGCGGTGGTATAAAAATCATTTGCTTTATTAAAATCATTAAGGTTCCAGTATAAATTGGCGAGGTTGATGCAACTTTCAACATAGTCTGGATGCTCGTTACCCAATACTTTTGCTCTTATTTCCTTTGCCTCCTCATGAAGCGGTGCGGCCTTACTCCATTGACCAATATCGGTATATAAAACAGCCAGGTTGTCGCAACTCTGTGCATAATCGGGATGGTCCCTGCCGAGTAATTTTTCCCGGATACGCCTGGCTTCGGTAAAGAGCGGTTCGGCCTTTTCAAATTGACCAAGTTGACGGTAGATCAGGGCAAGATTGTTACAACTTTTTGCATATTCAGGATGTTCTTTGCCAAGAACACTGGCCCATATGGTCTTTGCTTCATCATAAAATGTTGCGGCCTTTACATAATCACCCATATCCATATACAAAGCGCCCAGGTTATTGCAGCTGGCCGCATATAAAGCATGCGCTTTGCCAAGGACTGATCCAAAGATTTCGCGGGCTTCTATTAGAAGTGGTTCAGCTTTTTCATATTGACGAAGTTTCCTGTAAAACAAAGCAAGGTTGTTGGATCCCCTCGCATAATCCGGGTGCCGCTTGCCTAATATTTTTTCGCGTATCTGGCGGGCCTCAATATAAAGCGGTTCGGCTTTCCGGTATTCGCCAATGTCGAGGTATAAAATAGCCAGGTTATCACAACTGGCTGCATAATCCGGGTGTTCCTTTCCTAATGTTTTTTCCCTGATTAATTTGGCTTCCAGGTATAATGGCTCCGCTTTCCCGTATTGCCCCAGGTCCAGGTACAATGCTGCGAGGTTGTTGCAGCTGGCTGCATATAAAGGGTTCTCTTTCCCAATCGCTTTTTCCCGTATTTGTTTAGCTTCCAGGTAAAGCGGTTCTGCTTCATGCAGTTTACCTGTCAGCACAGAAAAAATGGCGAGATTATTACAGCTCATCGCATAATCAAGATGGTCCTTACCAAGTACCCTTTCCCTGATATCTTTTGCTTCCCTGTAAAGCGGACCTGCATCCTCATATTGACCAGCATCGGCATAAAGTACAGCAAGCCTGTTACAACTGGTGGCATAATCTGCATTTTCTTTTCCGAATATTTTTTCCCGTATATTTTTTGCTTCGATAAGCAACAGCTCTGATTTTTCGTACTGCCCCGTCAACCGGTAAACCCAGCCGAGATTATTGCAACTCGAGGCATAGTCCGCATTTACTTTCCCCTGCAATTTTTCGATGGTTTGTTTTGCGGCCACATAAAAAGGCTCAGCTTTTACGTATTGACCGATAGTGATATACAGGTCACCGGTTAATGTATTATTTAGAAAATAAGTAATAGTGAGGGCAGAGTCCTGCTTAAGCAACCCATTTGCTTTGAGATAATATTCAAGTGCTCTTGGATTATTCTTTTGCCCTGCAAACAGCGTTGCGCTGTCCATATAACGCTTCCATTCCTGGCTCCAGGCCTGGCTGCAGACAATCAAAAGAAAAAAAACGATGATTAGCGGGGTGTTTTTCACAACGGTAATTTGATTATGGGGACTAATGCTACGAAAAATTTATTTGGTTTCCAAAATAGCGGTCCTCTGGAGTCGCGGGAACAGTTTACTGTATGAGCTGTTGTTTGCCATGGATGAATTGCCCCGGTATGGAAGAAATCATTTTTCAGCCTGCCGGGACAGCTATTGACCCGCGAAGAAGCAGAGATTGCCCTTATGGATTTACGGGTCAATGACCCGGCCAGGTCTATTTTATTAATGTCCAGGCAGCCCATTTATAGGGTTCATTCCTGTACTTGTTCTTCATGGTTGCCTGCGCATTATAAAAAGCATCCTGGATGGTTTGTTTGGCAAATAGATTTTTATAAAACAGTTGCATAAACTCAGCGGTTTCCGCGTCCGGAACTTTCCAAAGACTCATCACCAGGTTTTCTACCCCGGCCATCTTAAATGCCCGTTGCAAACCATAAACGCCTTCACTTCCCTGTATGTCCCCAAGTCCCGTTTCACAGGCAGATAATACGGCCAGTTTGGTATTAGGTAAATACATGTTTGACACTTCATAGGCAGTCAGTATTCCGTCCTCGACGCTGCTTACCGGGTTTCCTTTCCAGGCATAATTGGCTCCTGCCAATGCGAGGCCGGAACGGATTAATGGGTTATCAGATTGCCTGAAAACGATGGCGCCCCCTGTCCGGTCATCTTTCCTGTTCTTGCGGGCATCCGGGAAAAAGAAACCATGCGTGGCTATATGTAAGACGGCCGGTGAGTTATTGCCGGTTAACGCTTTGAACGATCCTTCTGTCGCCTCCGCACCGGCTGAAAGTTTTACCTGGAAATTTTTTTGCAACGCTATTCTGGAAATACTTTCTACTTCCTTATCAGATCCTGACAGGTAAGTAAAATCACCGGTGCCGCTTCTTAAGAGATCCGCTGGTAAAGAAGGGTTATCCATCCCGTTTTCCGGTTCCCGCAAAGCCGCCAATTCTAAAGTTGCCGGGTCAATATCATACTGAACGCCTCCATATAAACTGATATTGTCGGATACCAACAGAGAAGTTGTGGATTTATTTTTAAGGGAAGCGGTAGTATTTAATTGAACAAGCTGGTATCTATCACTTAAAACTTCTGTTTTGTTTACAGGTAATGCTGAGAAGGCTATTTTATGCAGCAGGCCGGCGGGTGTAAAATAAATGGTCCTGATGTTGTTTAGTTTTTCCTCCAGTGGTTTCCATATGGCATCATAAATTGGTTTCGTCTTTGGGCCGGCTTCGGGCGCATAGGTTATATTGAGCTGGTGCTGGCCTGCACTGCTGCTTTTGTAGTTTAGGAGTGAATCCAATTGCCTTTGTTCAAATAAATAAACAAAATGGGGTTCATGGTTTTCTTTTTTTAAGATCAGCGCTGCATAGTAGGTACTGTCTGTCCATCTTTTTCCATCATAGTACTGGAATTCAGCAAACTCAATGGCTGCTTCGCCTGGCTTGAGGTTTGCCTGCAATAATGTCCAGTTATTGGCTGTATCCTGTTGATTAAAAGCGCCCGCATTGCGAACAAGCGTCTTTTCCAGGAGCTGTGCCTTCTCTTCCAGGTTTTTTACATACCCCAGGCGTTCTACCTTTGGTTTTGTATACCAAAAAGCAAGTTGTTCTTTAATATCCAGCCACTCGTTATAAACAGGAGAAACTGATGAATCACTGGCCTGGTAAAACAGGTTATGCAGCTGCCGGATAGAAGATAAAATCAGGTTCCTGTTTGAAACAACTTCGTCATATGCAAATCCCGGGTAAGCAGGATAGGTTTTCAAAAATGAAAAATAAGAATGCCGCAGCTGCTCTATCTTTTTTAAATAATACTCCTTTTCCCTTTCCGAAGTAAAAAGAAACAAGTTTTTCAGGTTGGTATTCTGTACAGCCAGCGCCTTACTGTAATATTCATTTCCCTCTTTGTATTGCTTTGTCATCCGGGATAATTCGGCCAGGTTATAATAAATCTCCGACACAACCTGGTCTTTCTCCTTAAGATCAAAAAGCTTTACCTGCAATGCCTCCTCGAGAAGCGGTTTCGCTTTATCATACTCCCCTGTTTGCCGGTAAAAACTTCCCAGGTTATTACAGGCGGCCGCGTACTCAGCATTTTTCTTCCCCACCGCGGATTCAATTACCTGTTTTGCTTCGTTATAAAGTAGCCCGGCCTTATCCATTGCGTTCATATCATTATAGACAGTGGCCAGGTTAGTGCAACTCTGTGCATATTCAGCCTGCTTTTTCGCGGTAAGTTTTTCAAACACCTGCCTTGCTTCAATGGCGACGGCTTCTGCGTTTTCCAATTGCCCGAGTTCGCGATATAACACAGACAGGTTACTGCAGCTTTGGGCATAATCCATATTGGCTTTACCCAGTAGTTTTTCCCGAAGTTGTTTGGACTCCAGTCCCCACTGTAATGCCTTATCAAACTGACCCATATCTGCATACAAAACTGACAGGCTGTTACAACTTGTAGCAAAGTGAAAATTTTCTTTGCCCAATGATTTTTCCCATACCTGTTTAGCCAGCAGCAGGTATTTCTCGGTCTTTTCCAGGTCACCCATTGACCTGTACATTGAGCCCATATTAAAGCAATTCGTAGCATACTCGGGGTGCTCTTTTCCCAACAGCTTTTCTTTAATAGTAAGCAATTCAAGAAAAAGGGCTTCCGACTTTTTGAATTGCCCTTTTTTCGCATACAGGGCAGCCAGGTTACCACAAACAGCAATATAGTCCGGGTGTTGCTTTCCCAATGATTTCTCGATTACTTGTTTTGCTTCTTCAAACAGCGGCGTTGATTTGTCGAGCTGGTTGGTGCTCGCGTATAAAATAGCCAGGCTGTTGCAACTGGCTGCATAGTCCTGGTGTTGCCGTCCCAGTACGGACTCCCTGATTTGTTTTGATTCCAGGTAAAGTCTTTCAGCCTCTTGGGGATCGCCGGCGTAGCTGTGACAGATCGCGAGGAGAAAACAACATCTTGCATACTCGGAATCCTGCATACCCGTGGTTTTTCCTCTTATTTCCCGGGCTTGTGACAACAGAGGGATAGCAACCTTATATTTCCCCATCTGGATATATAAAGCGCCGAGCCCCGTACAGGTAACAGCATAATCAATATGGCCGGTGCCCACTGTCTTCTCCCGGATTTCCTTTGCGGATAAAAAAAAGGGTTCCGCCTTATTGTATTGGAAAGTGTTTCTGTATAATATACCTATCGTATTACAAATTTGTGCATAGGTATTGGTAATGGAGGAATCCGGAGGTAATGTTGTTTTTGCTTTTAGATAATAGTCAATTGCTTTTTCGGGCTTGCGCTGATCCAAAAATATTTTTGCACTGTCTGAATAGATTTTCCATTCCTGCCCGCTTACTCTGTAGCCGGTTAAAAAAATCAATGCCAGCAATACCCTTTGAAGATATTTCATAAAAGGATTATTTGCGATGAAAAATTACCAGCTACGGTCAGGACTTAACAGGTAGGGTTATCAGAGGGTGCGGATCTAAACAGGATAGTTTTAACTGAAGGATAATAAGGGTGCGCATCCTGCTAACAAGTTACAACAATAGACAGGGTAACCGGTAATCCCGGGGATTAAAAAAAACAAAAAACTAGATTTCCTACCTGATCAATGTCCAGGCCGCCCATTTATAAGGTTCCTTCCGGTACTTGTTCTTCATGATTGTCTGTGCATTATAAAATGCGTCCTGGATGGTTTGTTTGCCGAAAAGATTCTTATAAAACTGTTGCATGAATTCTGCCGTTTCCCCGTCCGGCACTTTCCAAAGGCTCATTACCAGGTTTTCTACCCCGGCCATTTTGAATGCACGCTGCAAACCATAAACCCCTTCGCTGCCCTGTATATCACCTAATCCTGTTTCACAGGCGGAGAGAACGGCCAGTTTAGTATTTGGCAAGTACATATTGGACACTTCATAGGCAGTCAGTATCCCATCTTCAACCCCGGCTACAGGTTTGCCTTTCCACGCATTATTAGCGCTTGCCAATGCAAGCCCGGAACGGATAAGCGGGTTTTCTGATTGCCGGAATACTTCACGTCCGCCCATCCTGTCATCCTGCTTGCTATTGAGAGGATCAGGAAAAAAGAAGCCGTGGGTGGCGATGTGCAGGATCGAAGGCGAATTCTTACCGGACATTGTCTTAAATGATTCCTCCGTGGCATCCTTGCCTTCAAACATGTTAATCGTATATTTTTTTTGCTCTGCCAGTTTATTGATATAGGTAATTTCTTTCGCAGTACCCTCGAGGTAGTGAAATTCAGGAACGGCATCCCTCGACAAGTCATCCGGGATCGACCGGCTGACTACTTCATTTACTGCTGACTTCAAAGCCGACAACCGCATACTTGTTGAGTCCACATCATATTGAACACCTCCATACAAAATAAGCCTGTCAGTAGTCGAAATGGGTGTGGCAGGCTGATCAATCAAAGAAGCCGTAGTATTAAGTTGCACCATTTGATATTTGTCGCTCAAAACTCCCTGCCGACCTGCAGGCAATGCGGCAAATGAAACCTTGAATAAAGAACCCGCAGGGGCAAAATATATTTTTGTAATACCGGCTAGTTTATTTTCCAATGGCTTCCAGACCAGGTCATACAGCGATTTACCGTTAGCTTCACTAACCCGGTTATTGGCATATAAAAAATTTGCCTGCAGGGGGCCAGCACTGGTACCTTTATACACTTTCAGTAATTCATTGATTTGCTTTTCCTCAAACAATTTCACCAGTTCAGGTTCAGGTCTGTCTTTTCTCAATATTAAAGCAATATAATAGGTGCTGTCGGTCTGGTGGGTACTATCGCTGTACCGGAATGCCACAAATTCAATAGCCGCCTCGCCTGGTAATAGGTGCTTCCGCAGGTCACTGACTGTAAAATTCGAAAATTGACTGAAAGACCGGTTCCGGGAGAAATAGCGGATGATCTCCTTTTCATATTGGTCAGACTGCTCCTCGAGGATTTCAAAATTGACCGGCCGTTTTATCTTAGGTTGCGAATAAATATAGGAAATCTTTTCCCGGAGGTTGATCCAGCTATTATATTTACTGACCAGGCCGGTATCCTGGGAATTATTGATCTCTTGCCTCAGCTGACGTGAATAAGTAAGTAGAATATTACGGCTGGAAAGTGCCAGGTCAAACAAGAACTTCTTATCTACTTCTTTCTCCCGGGTAACGATTAAAGAAAAGGTTTCATCGTTGAGCACCGTTGTTTGTTTTAAATAAGTCAACCTTTCATTCTCCGAAGTGACGAGAAAAGTCCTCCCCATCAGGTTTTGTTGTGAACTCAACGCTATTTTATAAAGTGCCAGGGCATGGCCAATTTGATTAAGCCGGACATATAGATTAGCCAGGTTGATAGTGGTTGAGATAAAATCATGATTATTACTTCCAAAATTTTTCTCAAATATTTGCCGAGCCGCAATCAGTAATGTGCAGGCCTCTTCATACCGGCCCATCCGAACATATAACCCGCCAAGGTCATGGCAGGTGCTGGCATAATCAGGGTGCTCATTTCCAAATAGCTTTTCCGATATTTCCATGGACTCCTCAAAATATTTCTCAGCATCCACATACCTGCTTTGAAATGAATACAAAGCCCCGATGGCATTAGCGTTTTTGGCAAAGTCAGGATGAAGTTTTCCATTTGCTTTCTCATAGACTTTTCTTGCTTCAAAAAGATAAGGCTCTGCTGTTTGATACTGCCCTTTGCTCATATATAAGGCGGCCAGGCTATGACAACCTGTTGCATAATCCGGGTGATCGGTTCCGGGTGTTTTCCCAAGTATACGCCGGGCTTCCAACAATAATTTTTCGGCCTTATCAAATTTGGCAAAATGCGTATACAGGTTCGCAAGATTGATGCAGATGCTGGCGTATTCCTGCCCCCGCGGTATATTCAACCCGTTCCAGATTTCAAGTGCTTCGGTATAAAGGGGTTCAGATTTTTCAATAATTCCTGTTTTTTTATACAATCCGGCCAGGTTTATAAGGCCCAGGGCATACTCACTGCTGTTTTTCCCAACCGATGCACTGTTTGACTGTTGCGCTTCCAGGAGGTATTGCTCGGATAAATGGTATTGCCCGATGTCATTGTACAAAATACCCAACGTATTACAGGTGGCAGCATAATCGCGGTTCTTTTTACCAAACAAAAGCTCTCGTATTTTTTTAGCTTCGAGGTAATACATTTCCGATTTATCATAATCGCCAAGTGTACTGTATACCATCCCAAGATTATGACAACTGGTGGCATAAAAAGGATGGGCTTTTGTCAGGATCCTTTCACAGACTTTTAAAGCTTCCTCTCCGAACTCGCCGGCCTCCCTGTATTGACCTTTCCGCCAGTACATCCCCCCAATTGTATTTGCAATTCGCCCGTGGGTTTCTGTCCAGGCAGAATCCAGTCTGAGAATTTCGTTTGCTTTAATAAAATATTCAATCGCTTTTTCATTCTGATTTTCCTGCTGGAAAATTTTAGCGCTGTCTGAAAACATCTTCCACCGCTGCCCGATTACCTCAGAAGAGTGGAATAGGACCACCAACAATAAAAATCTTTGCAATTGTTTCATATCAAAACACTTTAAGTATGAAAACCTACCGGGATTACCTGATCAACACCCAGGCCGCCCATTTATAAGGTTCTTTCCGGTACTTGTTCTTCATGATTGTCTGTGCATTATAAAATGCTTCCTGGATGGTTTGTTTGGCGAAAAGATTCTTATAAAACTGTTGCATGAATTCTGCCGTTTCCCCGTCGGGAACTTTCCAAAGGCTCATTACCAGGTTTTCTACCCCGGCCATTTTGAATGCACGCTGCAAGCCATAAACACCTTCGCTTCCCTGGATATCACCCAGCCCGGTTTCACAGGCGGAGAGAACGGCCAGCTTAGTATTAGGCAAATACATGTTTGACACTTCATAGGCAGTCAGTATCCCATCTTCAACCCCGGCAACGGGTTTTCCTTTCCAGGCATTGTTGGCGCCGGCCAGGGCAAGACCGGAACGGATCAGCGGGTTGTCAGATTGACGGAATACAGCAACACCTCCTGCCCTGTTATCTTTCTTATTGGTACCGGGGTCAGGAAAAAAGAAGCCGTGTGTAGCGATGTGGAGAACTACCGGTGCGTTCGATCCTGCTAAGAGCTTAAATGATTCCTCCGTTGCGTTTTTACCTTCTGCGAGGTCAACGGTGTATTTGTATTGTTGTGCAAGCTTGTTTACGTCGTGCAGTTCCCTGGCCGTTCCACCAAGATAGCTGAACTCCTGTACCACCTCCCGTGTCAGATCGGGTGGCAATGATCGTGTAGCAATACCATTTCCTGAAGATTTTAATGCGGCCAGTTTCATCCCGGTCGAATCAACATCGTACTCCACGCCGCCATATAAGACGATTTTGTCTGAGCCAGTAATGCCTTTGTTCGAGTTATCTACAACAGCTGCTGTAGTAGTCAATTGTACCAGCTGATATTTATCACTCAATAACAAATCGTTACCTGCAGGAAGTGCAGCAAATGAAATTTTGAATAATGAACCGGCAGGTGCAAAATAAACTGTTTTAATTCCTTGCAACTTATTTTCAATGGGCTTCCAGATAAGGTCATAAAGGCTCTGTTGACCGGCTTTTGAGGAGCGGGCGATATAGCGATACAAAAAATTTAATTGTGTTTGACCGGCGCTGGTGCCACTATAAATTTTCAACAACTTATCGAGTTGCTTTTTTTCAAATAAAGGTATGAGTTCGGGTTCCGGACGATCTTTTCTCAGGACCAGGGCAATATAGTATACACTGTCAGAAAGCCGCCGGGCATCATAATAATTAAACTCTACAAATTCGATAGCCGCTTCATTTTCTTTAAGGTTTCCCAGGACCGTTCTCCAGGTAATCTCTTTTCGTCCTTGCTCCCGCTTAAAAGCCAATGAGAGCCTGGCAAGTTCTTTTTCCATGGCTTCTGCCTTTCCTTCTAAGTCCTTTGCATAAGGAACGCGGTAGGTAACAGGTTTTGTTGACCAGTAATAAATCTGCTCTCTCGCACTCATCCACTCATCATATTTATTCTTTATGGCTGTATCACCTGAATTTTGAATAGACCACCGGAGTTGCTCCAGGGAAGATAAAATCATGTTTCGGTCTGACAGAGCGCTATTATATGCCAGCGGCCTGTATTTATTATTATTTTCACCAGATAAACTGAAGGAAAAGAACTGGTTTATCAGCATTTTACTTCCCGCGAGATATGTTTGTTTTTCGGATTCAGAAGTAAACTGGAACACCCTGTTTATTTGCTCCGCCTGTAAGTACAGTGCTTCCGAAAAATGATTACCAGCATCTACATAATTACCACTGACCCAGGCAAGGTTAGCGAGGTTTTTATAACTCTCAGCACACGAGGGATGTTGTTTCCCAAATGATTTTTCGCGGATTTGGCGGGCCGTTTCAAATAAGTCCCTGGCCTGGGCATATTTGCCGGACCGCTCGTATAAACCGGCAAGTACATTGCAGCTTTCGGCATAGTCCGGATGGGCATTCCCAAAAAGTTTTTCCCGCACCTGCTTTGATTCCAGGTACATGCTTTCTGCCTTATCATACCGGCCCATGTATTCATAGACCTGCCCGAGGTTGTAGCAGCTTGTGGCATAGTCTGGATGTCCCTTACCAACAGTTTTTTCCTTTATCTGCTTTGACTCGGCAAGCAATGGCTCAGCCATCCCATATTCGCCCATCTGCTCCAATAATATAGCCAGGTTATTAAGGCTGCCGGCGTAAAGAACATGCCCTGTACCAAATGCTTTTCCCCGGATTTCTTTTGCCTGCAAATAAAGAAGTTTTGCTTTTGAATATTGACCGATCCTGCGATATAAATCTGCCAGGTTATTGCAACTTATGGCATACACCGGATCAGCATGGCCAAATAACTTCTCCCTGATATCTTTGGCTTCGATATAAAAAATCTCTGCTTTATCAAACTGACCCAGTTGCATATATAATATACCCAGGTTATCACAACATGAAGCATAATGAGGATGATCCTTCCCCGGGTTCTTCGACCATATTTCTTTGGCCCGGTAATAAAGCGGCTCCGCTTTTGTGTATTGACCTGTATATTCATATAATGCACCGAGGTTATTGCAACTGGCGGCATAATCCGGATGTTCTTTCCCATAGATGGTTTCCCTGATTTTCATGGCTTCCTCGTAAAATGGCTTCACCTTGTCAAACTGCCCCAGCAGCATGTAAAAATTACCGAGACTGTTACAACTGGAGGCATATTCATCGCTTAGCTTGCCGTGCGTTTTTTCCCGTATCTCTTTTGAAAGCAGGAAACGAGGTCCCGCTTTTTCGTATTCACCCAGTTCGGCGTATAAAATTCCCAGGCTGTTACAATTTGATGCATAAGAACCCGTATTCAGGGAGTCCACTTTTAGCAGCTCATCGACTTTCAGGCAAAGTTCTAAAGCCTGCCTGATTTTATTCTTCTCAAACAATACCCGGGCACTGTCGGAATATTGTTTCCAGACCTGGCCGTTTGCTATAAATGATTGAAACAGGACTGCCAGCAATAAAAATCTTTGCAATTGCTTCATAACATACTCCTTTAAGTGTGCCATACATTCTGGGATCACCTGATCAGCACCCAGGCTGCCCATTTAAATGGCTCCTTCCGGTACTTGCTTTTCATCGTTGTCTGGGCTTTGTAAAAAGCATCCTGGATGGTTTGCCCGGCAAACAAGTTTTTATAAAACTGCTGCATGAATTCTGCGGTTTCCCCGTCCGGCACTTTCCAAAGGCTCATCACCAGGTTTTCCACCCCCGCCATTTTAAAGGCCCGCTGCAAACCATAAACACCTTCGCTGCCCTGTATGTCCCCTAATCCTGTTTCACAGGCAGACAATACCGCCAGTTTAGTATTGGGTAAATACATATTGGACACTTCATAAGCAGTCAATATTCCATCTTCCACTCCCGCCACAGGTTTACCCTTCCAGGCATTGTTGGCTCCGGCTAATGCAAGCCCTGAACGGATCAGCGGATTATCGGATTGTCTGAATACATCCCCCCGGTTGGGTTTATCAATTTTTTTATTGGTCCTGGGATCAGGGAAAAAAAATCCATGAGTAGCAATATGTATAACTGAAGGCGAACCTGTCCCTGTCAATGTTTTAAAAGATTCCTCCGTAGCATTTTTTCCTTCAGATACTTTTACATCATAGTTCATTTGTCCTGCCAGTTTGCTGATCCCGCTAATCTCTTTTTCTGCTCCATTCAGGTACTTGAATTCCGGCACCCCATCCCGTGAAAATTCATCCGGAAATGAGCGTACGGCCACATACTTGTTTGTTGAGTGCATGGCGGCCAGTTTCATATTGGTTGAATCAATATCGTACTGTATTCCGCCATATAAAACCACATTTTCTGATGAAGCAATAACCGTCCGGGCCTGGTCAATCACAGAGGCAGTCGTGTTCAGTTGCACAAACCGGTACTTATCGCCCAATACTTCTTTATCATTCACTGGCAGGGCTCCGAAGGATATTTTATACAAATTACCTGCCGGCGCGAAATACACTGTCTTAATGCCCTGAAGTTTAGTTTCAATGGGCTTCCATATCAGGTCATACAAATCTTTGTATCCTTTATTCCTTTTTACATATAAATAATTTGCCTGGTATTGACCGGCACTTGTGCCTTTGTAAACCTTCAACAAATCACTCAACTCCCGTTCTTCAAATAATTTTATCAACCGGGGTCCGGAATTGTCTTTCCTCAATACTAAGGCAACATAGTAAGTACTATCCGTCCAATTGTTCCCATTATAATACTGAAACGAGGAAAATTCAATAGCAGCCTCATCTGTTTTTAATGCGTCCTGAACTTTTTTCCAGTTTAGCTCAGAAAGCGCACCCTGTTTAAAAGCAGAAGAAAACCTGGTAAGCTCCTTTTCCAATAAATTACTCTTCTCTTCAAGGGTTGCCAGGTAACCCGGTCTTTCCGTCAATGGACGGGTACTCCAAAACGAAATTTGTTCCCGCAATTCAATCCATTGAGTATACTTATTCAACATAGCTGTATCGCCCGCATTAAATATGATTTTGCGAAGCTGCTGGCTTGAGGATAAAATTAAATTGCGGTTTGCCAGTGAAATATCATAAAGTAAATCCTGGTTATTTAAGGAATTGGTTGAAAGACTGGCGGATAAAATGTATTTTTTCAGGTTGGTATTTTTTTCCAGGTAGGAAAATTGTTCATCTTCATTTGTAAACTTGAAAATCTCCTTAACCCGGGCTCTATGAGATTCAAATGCCTGCCCGTAATAACTATTCGCCAATTCAAGCCTGTTAAGAACCCGGTACACATTACCCAGGGAAGTGCTGTTAATCATATATTCAGGCGCTTCTTTACCAAATATTTCTTCCACGATATTTCGTGCCTCCATATAGAAGGCCACACTCTTTTCATATTGACCTGTCATTTTGTATAGTCCACCTAAAAAACTGCAGTTTTCAGCATAATTAAGATGTTTTTTACCCAACACTTTCTCAGACAATTGCTTTACCTCCAGTAACAAGGATTCAGCTTTTTCATACTCGTTCAACTCGACAAATAAAAGACCCAGGCTATTGCAACTATTGATATACTGGAGATGATTTTTCCCCACACTTTTCTCATTGACGTCCTTAGCTTCCGTATAAAGATTCTGGGCCATGTCATACTTTCCTCCCTCTGCATAGACACCGGCAAGGTTGCAACAAGCCATTGCATAGGAAGGATGCTTTTTGCCGAGGACTTTTTCCCTCGTATCTTTTACTTGCTGTAATAGAAGTTCAGCTTTTTCTATTTGTCCCATCGTTGCATACAAGATCGCCAGGTTCTCACAGCTGGTGGTATACTCAGGGTGTTCCTTTCCCAATAATTTCTCCCGCAAAGAAATAGCTGTTAAATATCCTGCTTCTGCCTTTTCATATTGCCCAATTTCCCTGTACAAATTCGCCAGGTTGCTCATAGAGGAAGCGTAGTTAGCACTTTCTTTCCCCGATATTTTGCTGAAACATTCAAGGCAATCAATATAAGCGGCTTCTGCCCGCTGGTACTGACCGGTCTCCCTGTATAAATTGGCCAGGTTTCCCGAAGCCGCGCCATATACAGGGCTTTCTTTTCCAATTACCTTCTCCGCAATGTTTTTTGATTCCAGTAAAAATGTTTCTGCTTTTAAATAATTCCCCATTTGCTTATATAAATAACCCAGGCTATTACATGATTGAGCATAGGGTATATTGTCTTTCCCTAATACTCTTTGCCTGATTTCTTTCCCCTCCAATAGAAAAGATTCTGCTTTTGTATATTGACCGGTCATCCGATAAACTATGCCCAGGTTGTTGCATGATTCTGCATAAGCGCGATGCTCCTTTCCATATACCTCTTCCCATATTTTTTTGGCTTCCAAAAAAAGTGATTCAGCTTTTGAATGCTGTGCTCTTCGCCCGTAAATGGCTCCAAGCTCTGTAATAACCTGTGCATAATTCGCCGTCCGGAGGGAATCCTTTTCAACCAGCCCAATCGCCCTTTCATAATACTCGACTGCCTTATTGGTTTTTTGTTGCCCTTCAAATGTCTTTGCGCTGTCAGCATACTGTTTCCACAATTGTCCATAGGCATTGCCCGCAAGGAGTATGGCCAGGAAGCACAATCCTTTCTTTATATTTTTCATACAAGGCATTTACAAATGACTGAAATGGCTGCTACCAGGCTTAACGGTGGTTGCTTTACAGCATATTGGACAGGAAGCTTACAAACGGCAGGACATAACGGAGACGGATGGGCAGGATTTCAACCACTCTTAAATTATACTTTTTAGATGACAAAACAAAAAAAGGCGGCCAGTGGCCGCCTTTCCAGGTATTAAAAATAAATTACTTACGACTTATACTGCGGTATCAAACCATTGGCGAGCTCCACCATCTTCTTCAAACCATCTTCCGGCAGGTTACCTTTCTTAAACTCGGCCATGACTTCAGGGAGTTTGTTATCCATTTCCATCAGGAAGTGTTCTTCAAATTCCTTTACTCTTTTTACGGCCACATCCTTTATATATCCGTTGGTACCGAGGTAAATGATCGCCACCTGTTTCTCCACCGCAAACGGAGAATACTGTGCCTGTTTGAGGATCTCCACGTTCCGGGCTCCTTTATCAATAACTGATTTGGTAGCCGCATCGAGATCACCCCCGAACTTGGAGAACGCTTCGAGTTCCCGGTAAAGCGCCTGGTCCAGTTTCAGCGTACCCGCCACTTTCTTCATCGATTTGATCTGCGCATTACCACCCACCCGGCTAACCGAGATACCAACGTTGATCGCCGGCCTGATACCTGCATTGAACAGGTTACCTTCCAGGAATATCTGCCCGTCCGTAATTGAGATAACATTGGTTGGGATATAAGCGGATACGTCCCCCGCCTGTGTTTCGATGATGGGCAGGGCCGTTAATGAACCACCACCTTTTATCAAATGCCGGATACTGTCCGGAACATCATTCATGTTTTTAGCTACATTGTCATCACTGATCACTTTCGCGGCCCTTTCCAGCAAACGGCTGTGCAGGTAGAATACATCACCAGGGTAAGCTTCACGACCCGGCGGACGACGCAACAACAAAGATACCTCGCGGTAGGCCACCGCCTGTTTGGACAGGTCATCATAAATGATCAATGCCGGCCGGCCGGTATCACGGAAAAACTCGCCGATCGCAGCACCGGCGAATGGTGCATAGAATTGCAAGGGTGCAGGATCTGATGCAGATGCCGCAACAATGATCGTATATTCCATCGCTCCTGCATCCTGTAATGTTTTCATTACACCGGCAATGGTAGAGGCTTTCTGACCAATCGCGACATATATACAAAACACAGGTTTACCTGCTTTGAAAAATTCTTTCTGATTAATGATCGTGTCGACACAGATAGCGGTCTTACCGGTCTGGCGGTCACCGATTACCAGTTCCCGTTGCCCGCGGCCGATGGGGATCATCGCATCGATGGCTTTGATACCGGTTTGCAATGGCTCTTTTACTGGCTCCCGGAAAATTACACCCGGTGCTTTTCTCTCCAGCGGCATTTCATAACGTTCGCCGCTGATGGGGCCTTTGCCGTCAATGGGTTCTCCCAGGGTATTTACTACGCGGCCAACCATTCCTTCGCCCACCTTGATAGAGGCGATCTGGCCGGTACGCTTCACTTTTGAACCTTCATCGATATTACCGGTTTCTCCCATCAGCACCACACCAACATTATCTTCTTCCAGGTTTAAGGCAATGGCCCTCACCCCATTTTCAAATTCCACCAGTTCCCCATAACGAACATTGCCCAATCCATACACACGGGCAATACCATCCCCCACCTGCAACACGGTTCCCACTTCTTCCAGGTCGGCGCTGGCGTTGAAATTGCTTAACTGCTGACGAAGTATCGCTGATATTTCATCCGGTTTAATCTCTGGCATATTAATTTATTTATTCTGTTTGTTTGTATTATCTGATCTTATAAATAAAGTCATTGTTCTGGAACTGCTTGGCAATTTCTTTCAGGTCATAGGCCACACTGGCATCCACCAGCTTATCCCCGACCTGTAAAACAAAACCACCGATCAGGTCAGGATCCACTTTTTCTTCGAGTTCCACATGCTGGAAGCCCGCAGTTTTCTTCACCTGTTCGACGATGGCGGCTTTTACCGAATCAGTAACTGGTGCAGCAGTGGTCAGGTGTATGGTTTGAATATCTTTCTTGTCTTTATATGCTGTGATAAAAGCGTTACTGATTTCCGGTAAATTACTCTCCCGGCCTTTGGTTATAAGCAGGCGGTTAAAAGCAGCAGTCATCTCACTGATATTGCCACCTGTAACGGCTTCCAGGATTTTCTTCTTGGTATCTCCTTTAATGATCGGGCTGCGGAGGAGGTTCACAAGGTCCCGGTTGCTTTTGCAAATACTGTTCAACCATTGCATATCCGCGTACACTTTCTCTAACTGGCCTTTCTCTATGGCAAGGTCAATTAGTGATTTGGCGTATCTCGTTGCTAGACGTGGGTTAGGCATTTTTTTTCGCTAATAGTTGTCGGCTATTATTAATTCATTTTTACTTCATCAACCAGCCCCCTGATATGAGCTTCCTGGGCCTCTTTATTTCCCAGCTCTTTTCTTAACACTTTCTCGCTCACTTCAATCACCAGTTGACCTACCTGGTTTTTCACTTCCGTCAGGGCGGCCATCTTCTGTGAATTGATCGCCGCCTGTGCTTCCGTTACAATTTTATTTGCTTCGGTTTTGGCCTGCTCTTTCGCTTCATTGATGATCTTATCTTTTGTTTCCCTGGCTTCTTTTAATAACTGGGCTCTTTCTTCGCGGGCCCGGGCCAGCAACGCTTCATTTTCGCTTTTCAGCTGAATCATTTCCGCTTTAACCCTTTCAGCTGTTTCGAGTGAACTGGAAATACTGTTTTCCCTTTCACGCAATCCTTTGATGATAGCCGGCCAGGCAAATTTTGCGAGGATAAAAAATACAATGAGGAAGGCCAGTAAGGTCCAGAGGAGCAATCCAAATTCGGGAGTAAGGAGTTTCATTATTTATGTCAATTTCTTGTTTCAGTTTTAAAATACTGCACCCTCCGCCCTGTGCTTTGGATGCAGTAATTTTTTTTCAGCGGGTATTATAATACCATCGCCAGGAATCCAACGATGATCGCAAACAGCGCAGCACCTTCTACCAGGGCCGCGGTCAGGATCATGTTCGCACGGATATCATTGGATGATTCCGGCTGACGGGCAATGGCTTCCACAGCGCCTTTACCGATCTGACCGATACCGATACCGGCACCGATAGCAGCAAGACCTGCACCAATTGCACCACCCGCGTTTGCGTTGGCGATGTCGCTGATCAATGTAATTAAACTCATGATTCTTCGTTTATATAATGATTAATAAAAAACTTTTAGTGGGCATGCGCTTCTTCATGATGCTCTCCTTCAAACGCCTGCCCGATAAACACCGCCGTCAGCATCGTAAAGATGAATGCCTGCAAAAAGGCTACTAAGACTTCGATTAGGTATATAAAAACAGTAAACCCAATCGATAATGGGGAAGCACCCCAGCCGGCAATTGGATTCAGCTGTCCAAAAATGAATATTAACGAGATCAGGCAAATAATGATAATGTGACCCGCCACCATGTTGGCAAAAAGACGGATGATCAGTGCAAAGGGCTTGATAAATACACTGAGAAACTCGACCGGAACCAGGATAAACTTCACCCCCAGTGGTACTCCCGGTGGATTAAAAATATGTCCCCAGTAATGCTTGTTGGTACTGGCGAGGATCACCACAAAAGAGATCAGTCCGAGCACAGCCGTAAAAGCAATATTACCGGTAACGTTTGCAGAGCCGGGGATCAGGCCAAATATGTTGTTGATAAGAATAAAAAAGAAAATGGTCAGCAGGTAAGGGAGATACTTCTCGTACTTGTGACCCAGGTTAGGCTTGGCTACCTCATCCCGCACAAAGGTGATGACGGGTTCCAGTAAACTTTGGGAACCTTTGGGAGCTGAAGTAACCCCGACACCGCTTTTATATCTTTTGGCAATACGAAGCATGATCCAGGTAAAGAGGATCAACGCGAGGAGCATTTGCACTACGTTGCGGGTCAGCGAAACGTCATACACTTTCACCGAAGGATCATATTTCCCGCCTGCGTCTACTGCAATGATATCCTGGGGGGAAAACTTCTTTGCATCAAGTCCCATTTCCTTAATAGAATGATCAGTCAGCAACCGGTATCCTTTATGATCTTCATGTCCATGATGGAATTTGGAAGACATGAAACTGGTAAATCCTTTCTCGGGGGAATACAAAATAACCGGCAGGGGGATTGAAACCGGTTTGCCGCCGATATCCATGAAATGGAATTCATGGGCATTTAGAACGTGCCCGAAAATCACTTCCGAAGCGTTAAATCCCTTCTTTTTTTCAGCGTGATCGTTCGCCGGGTGACCTGCATCCTGTTTGCTGGTATCAGCATCGGGATGCTGGGCATGCAGGGATACTGAAAAAATGATAAAAAATATGCTGAAAACCGCTACAGTAAAGGATTTGAAACGCCGTGCTAACATACCTGTTCCGAAATTTGCCGCAAAGATAAGGGTGGGCCGGCAAAAACGAACCCTGTTTGGAAGGAATTTGGGGTTTTGCAAAAAATAGAATTAATATCTCCCTTCATGCATGATTATTACTTATCATACGATTTGATTTTCAAACTAATACAAGCCATTTTCAGGAGGCTGCCCGGCTCTTTTTTTCAAACTGCATCTCGTATAATTCTGTATAATAACCACCCTTTTGCAGGAGCTCTTCATGGGTGCCCATTTCTTTCATTTCGCCCTTATCCAAAACGATGATTTTATCAGCTTTCCGGATAGTGGATAGCCGGTGTGCTATGACAATGGAGGTCCTGCCCTGGATCAATGTATCGATCGCGTGCTGGATCAGCATTTCGCTTTCGGTATCTACCGAAGAAGTGGCTTCGTCCAGTACCAGGATAGAAGGATTGTACAGCATCGCCCTGATAAAAGACAATAATTGCCGCTGCCCGAGCGATAAGGTAGCACCTCTTTCCATAACATTATAATCATAACCGCCCGGCAACCGCATAATAAAATCATGCATATCGATAAGCCTGGCGGCTTCGATCACCTTTTCCCGCGATATGACGGGATTTCTCAGTGTAATATTATCCATGACTGAACCTGAAAAAAGAAAAACATCCTGCAATACCACGCCGATATTTTTCCGGAGTGCATCCAGGCGGTACTCATCAATACTGACATCATCAATTTTAATGGTTCCCTTCTGGATATGGTACAGGCGATTCAGTAAACTCACAATGGTTGTTTTACCGCTCCCGGTATGTCCCACAATAGCAATCGTTTCGCCGGGGTTGGCCGAAAAACTCAGGTTCTTTATTATATAATCATCGTTGTTATAGGCAAACCAGACCTTGTCAAATTCAATTTTCCCGGTTGTTTTTTCCGGCGAGTAGTTGCCTTCCTGCTGGATGTAATCGGGGTTATCCATTACTTTAAAAATTCTTTCGCTGGCAATAATACCCATCTGCAGCACATTAAATTTATCGGCGATTACCCGCAAAGGACGAAACAGCAAATTCATGCATAGAATAAAAGAGATTACCGTGCCCTGCTGGCTTTGTTGTAACTGCAGTGCTTCTTTGGATGTCCACCATACGATTAAACCTATGGCCAGTGCCAAAACGATTTCCACTACAGGAAAAAACACCGAATAGGCAAAAATGGCCCTGATATTGGCGTTCCGGTGCTCCCTGTTTATTTTTTTGAATTTTTCAAACTCCCTTTCCTCCGCGGCAAAAGCCTGCACCAGCTGCATCCCCGTAAGATGCTCCTGTACAAATGCATTGAGATTGGCCACGGCATTTCTTACTTTAAAAAAAGACCGGTTGATGCTCTCCTTAAAATACCAGGTGGCAATGAGTATAATGGGAAAGGGGATCAGGGCGATCAGCGTCAGCTGCCAGTCTGTCCAGAACATAAAAGCCAGCACACATAGTATGGAAAGGAGGTCTGCAATGATGGGAACCAATCCATCGGAAAAAATATCATTGACCGATTCAATATCATTGATCGTCCTGGTGGTTAATGTTCCGATCGGTGTTTTATCAAACTGGGAAAGATTTAGCCCCAGGACCTTTTTATAAACAGCCACCCGCATATCCCTGACAACGGATTGTCCAAGCCAGGCAGTCGTAAACGAAAATAGAAACCGCATGGCTGTTTCCACCAATATCAGCCCCACCTGGATCAGGGTAATATTGATGACCATGTGCGCCACGGAATTGGAAATATATTCATTGACCGTAAGCTGGATCAGCATGGGTCTTACCGGTGTGATAATCGCTAAAATAATAGCCAGTATAACCGACAGGTAGAATTTTTTCTTATACGGCGAAGCATACCGGAATACACGGCGCAATAAAGCAAAATCAAAAAAAGTCTTTTTGGTTCCTGCCAAAATGGGAGATTAAAGGAGTCAAATTTAGACAGAAGCCGGTAGATGCGGTTACCGTTTATTGATTTTCATCTTTTTCATCCATCGCCATCTTATAGGCCTTAATAAACAAGGCGCCGAGATTTTTATGCGGGGGAACATAATCTTCAAAAATTTTGTCCGTGACCATACTGCCCAACTCCTGCCAGAAAGGGATCCATTCAATATTACTCCCCGTTCTGAGTTTTTCCATGATCAACTTTAAAAAAGGATTATTGACGGGTGCATCGGCGATCTGCTTGGTACCGATAATATGTGCATCGGGTGCCTTTTCCAGGATATCATGTATCATCCGGTACCCGCCGCAGGATCCCATGAATACGATTTTTGATGCCGTTGACATCTGTTCGATCGTATAGGGAGCATTATAACTATGCCCCCTGTTGATGGTTACGGTCGGAATGATTTTATTTTTTTCCAGGTAACTGCACAAAGCTTCCTGGGCTTTGGCATCTTCCCCTGTTTCTTCCGGCAATGGCCGGTTCATATATAAGGATACGGGCTTGCCCTTTGCCGCTGTAACAGTAACCCATTGTTTGTTGCTGCCATCAATTTTCCAGTTAGCGTTACTGAACATGCTGATCAGGCCCGGGAAAACACCGATGCCATCTTTGTCTCCATATATAAATAACTGGACAGCCACCCTGCCGCTATCCCCTGCCAGGGCTGCAAAGGGAACTTCGTATACCGGGGGAATACCCAATTCCTTTGTCAGGTTAATCTTTTGCGTGGTATCGGCAGAAAGAAAAAGCTTGCTGAGAATATTATAGATCGCAATTCCTTTTTTATTGTTCTGGGAGAGATTCCGCTGGTAATTATCCTGGATGTTTTTCAACATTTCAACGGCTACCGGTTTCAGTGTTTCTGCAATGCTGGCATAAGAATCAGCGACATCAACACCATCCTCCAACCCATCTGATTTTTCCAGGTTCTTTACAAAAGCTCTCATTAATGTATTGGCCGGGTCTTCTTCGCCCGGCTTATTACTCTTGGGGAAAGAAGCAAGAAAATGATCCAGGGTATTAAAACCGGCAGACATTTTTATGAACTTCCGGTACTTGTCAAAGTTCAGCAGCATCAGCAACGAATCACCCCGGTTATTTATTTTCTTCATCATTAACGGGTAAACGCCCTTAACAAAACTGGACGTGTAAATAGACCCGTCTGAAGACACGGCGAGGTAATAAAGTTCCTGTGCGTTCAGGGGCTGGATTGACTTGAAACGGACATCCAGGTTTCTTTCATTGTGCAATCCATTGATGACATTAATAAAATTGGCTTTGGCTTTTTCCTCCAGCCGGCGGGTCAGTGATTTGAACTCAAATGCAGTGTCTTTATTGACAGCCCTGCCCACGTAGTCCATTTGTGTTTTCACCAACAACTTATAATACAATAACGAATCGTCCTTCGCGGCATCGATTTCATCGAAAGTCATTTTTTCGTTGACAATATTATCCAGGAAGGGAAAATATTGCTGGCCGCTTTTGCTTTTAGCCATTCTTACAACCGATTTAATAAAGGGGTCATCGGTTATATTCCGGATTAGATTGGCCAGTCGGTTACTGGCAGCCGCGTAATCATACAATTGCCGGGGATATTTTTTTGCGACTGTTCTTACCAGGCTGTCGGCAAAGGGCACATCCGGGTTTTTGCTCAGCGTGAAAAAAGTCAGTTCCGGGTGAAGCAGGCAATATTTTAAAACAAGATCGTTTTTTGCGATAGTGTATCCCGGGTTTTTATCAAATAAACCCGCATTAATCACATTGGTCCCCGCATCAAAAGAAAGGCGGTGAATGATTTCTGCGATGGATTCATTTTTCCTGTCTTTTTCAATACACTGCTCGTAAGCATTTATAATGACAGCTAAATTCAGGGGGTTTACCTTCTTATCCGATTTTATTTTCCAGTTCTGGTTGAAGAATCTTAGCAGGTTTTCAAGCCCATGTAAATAGTTAACCTTTAGCCGGTGATCAAACTTGTCATCGGTTTCGATCATATACTGGATATTATCCACTTTCGTGATCAGGGCCTTTGTAACCATGAAGTTGATCTCTTCATTACGGGAAGGAGTGAATAATTTATCCGCCTTCCCATCCGAACTGAGAATGGCCTGCTGTTCTTTATCGATCAGGTCATGATTTCTTTCCCGCCTGAATTCAGGCTTATAATTCCGGGGTATCCCCAGGGTATCTGAAACTGCCAAACCCTGTGCATTTATTAATTGTGCGGACAGGAGTACGGTCAAAAGAAGAAGATATCTGCTCATTGCTATCATAAGGATCGTTCCCCAAAGTTAATAACCCCTGCCCAAATGGTTGATTTCTTTGGTTTATTACTGGTTTAGACGGCTTTAGAGGCCGTTTCGCTGTATGACCCCCAAGAAAAATCCATGCCAGTCAACAGCAGGTTAAGTTTTCATTAAGTCTAAGTAAACAGCCGCCTGCAAATTTCCCTGACAGGCAAATTCCGTTAGGTTTGCGCAAATTTGAACCGGGTATGGAAGCAAAGTCAAGGAAAGTACTGATTGCCGATGATGAGCCGGACATACTTGAAATCCTGAAATACAACTTGTCGAATGGGGGTTATGAGGTGGTAACAGCCAAAGATGGTGATGAAGCGCTGGAAAAAGCCCGCCGCAACCAGCCCGACCTGATTGTCCTCGATGTGATGATGCCTAAAAAAACTGGGGTTGAAGTTTGCCAGCTTTTGCGTTCACAGCCAGCTTTTAAAGAAACTCTCATCATTTTCCTGACCGCTGTAAACGACGAAGGCACGCAGATAAAAGGCCTCGAAACAGGGGCCGATGATTATATCAGTAAGCCCGTGAGCCCAAAAGTTTTCATGAGCCGTGTAAATGCACTATTCCGCAGGTTAAATAAATCAGAAGCCCGGACCCTTACTTTTGATCATGTTACGATAGATCCTGAACGTTTCCTTGTCATGGTGGGTGAACAGGAAGTGGTATTGGCCAAAAAAGAATTTGAGCTGCTATACCTGCTGGCGCAGAAGCCCGGCCGTGTTTTTTTACGGAACGAAATACTCAACCAGGTCTGGGGTAATGAGGTGATCGTGGGTGATCGTACCATTGATGTTCATATCCGCAAGATCCGCCAGAAACTGGGTATTGATTGTATTACTACTGTGAAGGGTGTGGGTTATAAATTTGAATTGTAAAAAACTTCATCAGCCCGCTGACGGAGGGTTCATAGCCATTCTCATTACTTTTGTATTTTCCTTCTAAGAACTATGAACCATCAACTATGAACCCAGATGTTTTCCACTAAAAACCTATCTCCCCGGCAACTTTCCGCATTCACTGCTTTTGTCCTGGCAGTCCCTGTCAGCCTGCTGGTTTATTTTGTTGAAAAGAAATGGCTATGGGCCCTGGGTGCTTTCGTGGTAATAGCAGGTGGGAGTTATTTGCTGATCTCCTTTGTATTGGAAAGATTTATCTACCGGAAGATCAAACTGATTTACAAGTTCATTTACCGCACCAAAGCCACCCGGAAGGAAGAAACTTATTATAAATACATACTCCCGCAAAAAAGCATTGACGAGGTAAGAGAGGATGTGGAAGCATGGGCCGCGGAAAATGAAGAAGAGATAGCCATGCTCCGCCGCAATGAACAGTACCGGAAAGAATTCCTGCAAAACCTTTCCCATGAATTTAAAACACCTGTTTTTGCCATACAGGCTTATGTGGACACCCTGCTCCAGGGAGCATTGAGCAACCCGGAAGTGAATAAAAAATTTTTAGAGAAAACTTCCCGGAATGTCGACAGGCTGACGAACCTGCTAAATGACCTGGATGAGATTTCAAGTCTTGAAAGAGGGGAACTGATCCTTTACAAACAGAACTTTGTAATCCAGGACCTGGTAAAAGAGATTTATGAAAGTTTATCCCTGATCGCCGAGGCGAACCAGATACATTGCAGTATCAAGAAAGGCTGTGAATCACCATTGACGGTTTTCGCTGACCAGGAAAAAATAAGACAGGTAATTACCAACCTGGTGGAAAATTCACTCAAATACAGCAAAAAGGGAGGCAGTATAACAGCCAGCATGTATAAAACAGACGGCAAACATATCCTGGTAGAGATCAGTGATGATGGTATCGGGATCAGCGAGAAACATCTGCCCAGGATATTTGAACGTTTTTACCGGACTGATGAGGGCCGAAGCATAGACGTTACGGGCAGCGGGCTGGGGCTTTCCATTTGTAAACATATCATCGAGGCCCATGGTCAAACGATCCATGTCCGCAGCCGTGAAAGTATCGGGACCACGATAGGGTTTACGCTGGACACAAGACGGGATTGAATGCAAAGCATTGTTTCCTTTCCGCGAAAAATTCCAAAGGAATTGTCCCAATTCATTTTTTCTGAAGTTTTAATGGAGTGTTGTAAATTTAGGGGTGGCTGCTGCGAAGGAGCTGCCAGCTGATTCAAAGGAATACGCTGAATTTGAACAGTCCAAATTAATAACCATGCTTTGTGTCAACAATTACCCGATCATGAAAACCATTTCCTCCCGCCTTCTTTTTGTAAGCTCCCTGGTATGGGCACTATTCTCCTGCAACCTGGAAAATAAAAGTCCTGCTCCGGAAAAAATAAATGCCCTTAACCTGAAAAAAGGAGATGTTGTTCTCTGTGGACCTCCCGATAAACAATTTGGCACGGTGAATTTTGAATTTTCAGGATCTGAAAAAGTAAAAAAGGATTTTAACCTGGCAGTAGCCCTGTTGCATTCCTTTGAATATGATGAAGCAGAAAAAGTGTTTGCCAGGGTTATCGCGGAAGATCCTGCCGTGGCGATGGCGTACTGGGGCGTGGCGATGTCTAACTTTCATGCTCTCTGGGCACCACCCACCGGGGAGGAACTGGAAAAAGGATCAAGAGCAATCGAAGTTGCCCAGTCTATCTCCGGGAAAACCAAAAAAGAATCAGCTTATATTAATGCCATTGCATCGTTTTATAATGACAGGGAGAAACTGGATCACCGCAGCCGTTGTATAAAATTTGAGAAAGCGATGGTACAGGTCTATAAGGATTACCCGGATGACAAGGAAGCCGCTGTATTCTATGCATTATCCCTGACTGCAGCTGCTGATCCTGCCGACAAAGAATTCCGCAACCAGAAGAAAGCGGGTTCTATCTTAAATGCCCTTTACCCGGGGGAACCTACACACCCGGGAATCGTTCATTATATCATTCACAGTTATGATTCGCCCGAACTCGCCGAACTGGCTTTACCCGCTGCCCGGAAATATGCTTCGATTGCACCAGCCTCGGCGCATGCGCAACACATGCCCTCGCATATCTTCACGCGGCTTGGCCTCTGGGATGACTGTATCGCGTCCAATATTGTATCCAGTGCTGCCGCCGTATGCTATGCGGAGAGTGCCGGAATGAAAGGTCACTGGGATGAAGAACTTCATGTGCTGGATTACCTTGAATATGCCTATCTCCAGAAAGGAAATAATGACTCCGCGAGGCGACTTTGTAATTACCTTCAAAATATCAAGGTGGTAACACCTTTAAATTTTAAAGTGGCCTATTCATTTTCTGCTATTCCAGCCCGTTATGCACTGGAAAATAAAAACTGGAAAGAGGCAGCTACCCTGCAACTACACCCGCAGGATTTAGGCTGGGAAAAATATCCCTGGCAAAAAGCTATCCACCATTTTGCCCGCTTACTCGGCGCTGTTCACACCGGCAATAAAGCTGCAGCTGATGCAGAGTTGAAGTCTCTACAAATAATTCATGACACCCTGACCAGGCAAAAAGATGTGTATAAAGCCAACCAGGTTTCAATACAGATAAAAGCTGCGGAAGCCTGGATTGCGTTTAAAATGCAAAAAAATGATGAGGCACTTGCATTAATGAAGGAGGCAGCTGATATGGAAGACAAAACCGAAAAGCACCCCGTGACTCCAAGTGAAGTAATACCTGCCAGGGAATTATTAGGTGATATGCTTTTGCAAATGAATAATCCCGCCGGGGCGCTTACGGCTTATGAGGCGGACCTGAAAAAACACCCGAATCGCTTTAATGGCCTTTATGGAGCCGGCATGGCTGCAGAAAAATCAGGCAATACCGAAAAGGCAAAATCTTATTACCAGCAATTACTGGCAGTTGCCAACCATCCCGGCCCGGGCAGGCCAGAATTAACTGCAGCGAGATCGTTTTTGAAAACTAATTAGGTCATAACGACGCCGGTTGGATTTGGAAAACACTTCCTGGAACGCAGGGCCTGTTATTAATACCAGTTTTTCCCTTCTGCCAGTCCTTTCAGGAAGTTATACGCTTCGTTGTTCATGCTGGTGCTGTACAGTTTTCCATCCACTTCCAGTAAAAAGTGGCGGCAATCCTCTTCGGTGTATTTAAAGGAGGCATCATTTATTTCCTGTCCCTTTGAAAAGAAAATCAACTGGCCGTCATAACCGCATTTATATTCGGCTGCTTTTTTCGCGTCTACAAATTGTATGATTTTTTTGATAGCGTTGGGTTCGGCAGTTACCACCGTTTTAATAATGGAATCCGAAGGAGCGGCAGTGAAGTGGATCACTAGGCTATCACTGCCCGAAAGCTGTTTGCTGATGGCTGAATCATTGGAACAGGCTACCAGGAAAGACAGGGTGACGATTAACAGGAGAAATCTCATGCATCAAATTTCGTGTAAGATAAAAACAAAAAACCACCCCGCACCTGATCCTCATCGGGTCGCGGGATGGTAACTGCATGAGAAAACCAGCGTATGTTAAACGTATGTAAAGGGCAGACCCTGTCAAAAAAACCTTGTCCAGTTCTTCCACCATGTCTCACCGCTTCCGGCTGCTCCACGGTAAGTGGTAGCGATGAACCAGCTCGCTACTTTCGCACTTGTGAAATCACTTCCTGCTAAAGCGGGTGAACCGGCTGCCGGATTAAAATCAACCGTATTGTCATAGCGGAACGGGGCAGTAAGAATGACATCTGAGGTATTTGTCAATACATTGTTCCCGCCACCCGGGCGATTAAAATAATTCAGCAGGTCAGCAGTTGTCCAACCGGTTGGTGACCCGGCATTGGCAGAATAGCTGAGGGGTGTATTATTGCCGGCAAGGATGGTGGTGGATACAAAAGCCTTTGGAGACGCTGCAGAATAATTCAGATCAGTTGCAGTGCCGGTACTCCCGTCCAGGTTCCAGCCAATGGGCCAGCCCATTATTACTGAATTATAAATACTAACGGCACTGTTGCGGCGGGTATGAATGGCTCTCCGGAATAGTGAATTCCCAACATTGGTTAACGTGGCTCTTGGCCCTATCACGGTCATATTACTGAATGTAGCACTCGTCTGCGGGAGATTATTGCTTCCCGAAGCATCATTATCAATTTCAAAACCATTGCTCTGGCTTATATCGGCCACCATGCTGTCGCGAAGTGAGATCCCAAATTGTACGCGTCCGCTAAACCCATTATCCATATCCCAATCATCGTCCAGGCCTTTATACGCGATCAGGTATTTGCAGTCAACTGATCCGCCAAACCACTCGAAACTATCATCCGCAGCATAACTTACCTGCACATGGTCAATGACGGTGCCTTTGCCTACGCCACCCATAGTCAATCCATTTAATTCTTTATCGGGCAGGAAAGCATACCCGGCATATTCAATCCGGACAAAATTCAGGACGCCGCTGTTATCGTTATCATCTGCGCCGCCATATAACCCAAGGCCCTCGGCATTATTAACGCCTCCCTCTATTTCTCCAACGCCTGCTACTCCATTAAACGAAGAATTTGTTTTAGCCCTGCCCAGCATGACAAGACCTCCCCAATCACCCCTCGCAGGTGTAGCCGCGTCGCTGGTGAACACGATGGGTTTGTCCGCTGTTCCGTTGGCAAGAATTTGGGTACCGCGGCTAATAACTAAAGTTCCCCTTGAGGATTTCTCACCTTGAATGATCACACCGGGTTCAATAGTCAGCTTGGCGCCATCCACGATATACACAATACCTCTCAGCTTGTAGGTATTTCCTGTTTTCAACGTTCTGTCCGTATTGATCCTGCCGGAAAGAATTAAATTGTCGGAAGAACCGCCGCCACCCCCGGAATTATTGTCGCCATCAACTTCAATTTTTCGGCAACCCGAAGCCACCAGTACAGCAGCTAAAGCAATTAATGTAAAACGTTTCATTGTTTTATTATTTATTTAATGTTATAGACCAGTGTGATTGAATAATTCGTTCCGTAATTACGGCTGATCGCCAGCACATCTTTGGATGCGGTCTTGTATTTTTCATTCCCGTCCAGGTCATGATAGAAATAAGCCCTGCGATTAACCAGGTCACTGATATTGATTTTTATTTCCCCTTTCCTTTTGAATATTTTCTTCGCCAGTTGCAGATCGAGCAGGGGGCGCGGGTTTTCCCAGATGTCCGGTACCGACTTATCGCCCACAAACAATATCCGCCGGCCGATCTGGTTAAACAATACCGTGCTGCTGAAACCTATCTTTTCAATATCATACTGTAATCCTGCATTGACGAGGTAAGGACTTTGTCCCTGTAATGGCCGGCTTAATGTTTCTGTATCTTTTACCCGGCTGTAGATATAGCTGACATTTCCGGTAAGCGTAAAATTTTTAAGGGCCTGGGTTAAGAAGTCGAGTTTTTTCCTGAATTCAAATTCTACTCCAAAGGCTTTTGCTGTTTTGGTGTTTGCCACATTAAAGGTGTTGGTGGCCGGACCCGTACGGTTGAAATAGTATTCGATGGGCTTATCAAAGTGTTTGAAAAAAACGCCAATGGTAACTAATTCACCGGCCCGGGGATAGATTTCATAACGCAGGTCTGCATTGGTGATCTTGGTCCGCTTTACCTGGTTATTACCCACTACCTGTGCATTCAATTCAAAATCATAAAAGGCAAAAGGACTTAGTTCCCGGAACTCCGGTCTTACTACGGTCTGGCTGCCACTTAACCGGATATTCGTTTTATCATTTGGTTTGAAAGTAATATTGACTCCCGGCAGAAAATCCCTGACACGTGATGCAACATGGCGGGGATCAGATTGCCTTACACTTCCCACCACCTGGTCAAAATCTTCGACTCTTACTCCCCAGATGACACGGAGTGATTTGGTAAACTGGTTGTCAAACTGAATGTAACCGGCATTCAGGATCGTGTTCGCCAGGTAGCGGAATGAAATACCATTTAGTTCACCAAACTGAACTGATTGATCATCGGTCCCAAAATTTTGCGGGGCAAATATTTGGTCAGGTGGTAATAATTTAATGGCATTACTCAGGGTATTAAGAAAGAAAGGTCGGCTGTCAAACAAACGATCCTTTACCTGGAACAGGTAACCGGCCTTAACAGTTTGATTATATCCAAGCCATTTAAAAGACTTGCTGATATCCATTCCCGCATTGTAGATATAATCGTTCAGGAAACTGTAAAAAATACTGCCGCTTTTCTGGCTGGCACCCGCGGAAATCAGTGCATAATATGGCGCGTTGGGGTCGCTGCCATCCTGGGTATAAAAAAGCCGGCGCTGGTCAGGAATATACTGGTCGAGGATATTGAATCCTCCATACCATTTTATTTTCACTCCCCACGGGCTGAGGTTATGATCGCCTACCAGTTGTGTATTAAAGAAGGTATTCTGCCTGAAACCAATTTCTTCCGCCCTTACATTATCACCTGTACCGGGGCCAAGAATATAATCCTTACCGGTACGCCTGATGACAAAATCAGATGTATTTACATTTATGATATTCTTGAATGAGATCCTGTTATTATTATTAAGCTGCAGGGTGAAGTTGGCCAGTGCACCTGCCAGCACATCCCTGGAATATCTTTGATTGTTAAACTGAATCTCGTGATCTCCCTGGCTGTTTGCAATGATCGCATTATCAAACTGCATGCGGCGGTTGTTCTGGTTGTAAACAATAGAAAAAATACCGCCGGTCTTTTTGCCAGCCAGTTTCCCGGCGAAACCTCCGTTCAGCTGAAAAGAACGGTTTATTAATCCATTTCCCTGCTGCGATGTCCAGGCATTTCGGAATTGTTTTCCATATTCATTTAGTTGCTCCTGGTTAAGCTGTGCCAGGTTGCTTTTTGTTGGCAATGAACCCGGCAATGCGCGGGTGCCATCATCCACGCCAAGCCAATCGAGCTTTCCGCCTTTTGACTGGTAAAAATCCTTACCGATTGTCTGGCTGTTAAATCCTGTACCAACCTGAACGGAGAGGAAATCAGCAGCCGGGATTTCTTTGGTTTGTACCTGTACCAGTCCGCCGGCCCATTCCCCCGGCAGTTCCGGAACAAATGCCTTATTCATGATTATATTATCAATCATTGGCGCCGGGAAGAGATCAAAAGAGAATGTTTTGCGATCTGGCTCGGTACTGCTTAACAAAATCCCGTTCAGCATGGCCTGGTTATAGCGATCACTCAGCCCGCGTACCACCAGGTATTTTCCTTCCTGGATGGAGGTACCCGGAATTCTTTTTAATACTTCTCCTGTATTCCTGTCGGGTGAGCGGCGGATGCTTTCCGCGGAAATCACAGAGGCAACAGTATTGGTATTTTTTTGAAAGGAAATAACGGCATTTACTGTCTCTTTCCTCGCCGTTGAAGTTTTTGCGCTGACAACTACATTGTCTCCCGTTGTTGCTTTTTCCTCAAGTGTGATGTGCAATTCATTGACCTGTGAAATGAATACCTCTATTTCGGTAATCCTTTTGGATTCATAACCGATTGCAGAAATTTCTAATTCGTGTTTCTTACCTGTTGAAAGATTTAAGGTAAACCTGCCCTCCAAATCGGTGCTGGTACCGCCTGTTGTACCCACGATTTTTATGGATACACCTGTAAGTGGTTCATTTTTACTGTTACTGATCTTACCGGAGATTCTTGCAGTTGGTGACTGGGCTATTGTAAACTGACCCAGTAAGAGTAACGTCAACATCCATCGCAGCCTTAAATTCATGTCCTGTTATTTCGGGCAAAGGTGGGCTTGTGAAGTTACCGGCAGGTTACTCCCGTGTTAAGCAATTATCACCTCAATATTACCGGAATGTTATGGCAGGTCAGAACCTGAATTGAAGCCTGCAGGTCAGGATATTATCTTTCAGCTCGCCATTATATCCTGCCAGCTGGGTGTGTTCATTCCTCACAAAATCATAGTATATGATGATTTTGGTCTGGCTGTTAATTTGGAGAACATATCCTGCACCCAGCGTTGAAAACTTTATATCTGCGAGGGTTAGATTGGTGGCGGGCTTGCCGATATCCACCGTTTCCACTTTGATATTAGGATCGTACCAGTCGTATTTGATCAACAGCTGGTGTTTTGTATTAATAATGTGTTGCAAAAAATAAAAAAAAGCGCCACTGAAATGCCGTACAAAGGTGGGTAACGGGTTGCCATTTGAATTGGGAAGTGTACCCGGATTAGTCGTTGATGTAGCTGTCCCAGGTTGGGTGCCAAACCAATATTCGGCTCTCCATTCGGTTTCACCCCATCCATGATGAAGCTTCAGCTGTACATCAGCACCATAATAATGACGGGCTGCGGTTTTCCCAAGATTTGAATCTGCAGAGTCCACCACGAAAATTTTGTCTCCATTGGGGGCTACGCTGCTGGTATATACATATTTGGTTCCGTTGTTCCAGCCACCGCGCAGAAGTGAAATTCCCCCCGTAATTTCCAACCTGTTAAAAGTATAGGGCTTAATAAAAAGTCTTGAAATAATGTCTTTATGACTGTCAAAGTCTGTGGTACCCGAAAGCCCCTGCCCGTTAAAGAAACCCACATCAAATTTGATATGAGATAGTTTATGTTGTTTTTCCTGGGGCTCAAATGAAACCATTAGACCAATATCCCTTTCCGATGGCATCAGAATCTGCGACATTCTGCCCCGCTCCGGTGTTTCACGGAATGCAGAAGAAAGATTTACTTCATATCCAAAGGGGCGGGCAAACAGGCCCGCAGTCAGTGAAAATAAATTCTTATTTGTTTCAAATAGTTTCAAGAACATATCCCGGACAATAACTCCCCGTTCGGTAGCATCAATCTGGAAAGAAAAAAGAGCCTGTGGAAATTTTGTTTTTGAAGGAAGCAGGTAGTCCACCTTTACTCTTGCCCTTCGCAACATAAACCTGCTGCTGGAGAGAGGAGAGAAATTTCCACCGCCAAAGGAAGGCGCCCCTTCAGACTGGGCTTTTTGGAACTGGGGCTGGATATAGCCTGTAATCCGTAAGTTTTCAAACCGTTTTATCACGGGTCGCACCGTGTCTTTAATAAAAAAGGAGGAATCAATATCGGCCAGGTAACGTTGTGAGTGGGCTGTCCCTGAGATATATAAGAAAAAGAAACTTAGAAAAATGGAGGTTGACGGAATTGGTTTTGCCCGGGACATAATCAGTTCTTAAGATGACTGCAATATAAAATGTTTATTATTCAATCGTTACCTTAATTTTATCTCTATATTAATTAATTATTAATTATCTGCCCTCCGCACCCCTCCCTGTATTCAAACCCGGTATTTTCGCAAACGATAAAACAATCAAAATATGGGACTCAACTCTTTCCTCAAGATCTTTTCGCCAAAGAATAAAATTTTTTATGAATTGTTTGAAAAAGTGGCGGATAACGTTGCCAAAATGGGGACCACGCTAAAAGCGATCGTGGCCGAACCTGATTTCGATAAAAGAGCAGCCCTTATCACGCAGACAGAAGACCTGGAACATGCCAACGATGAATTGACGCATAATCTTTTTACCGAGTTGGGCCGGAACTTCATCACGCCGTTTGACCGGGAAGACATTCATTACCTGGCTACTTCGCTGGATGATATCGCCGACTATATTTATGCCTCTGCTAAAAAAATTAATTTCTACCGGGTTAATCCCAATGATACCGGCATGCAAAAATTTGCCGAGCTGATCGAGGAAGGGAGTGCCCAGGTGCGGATTGCTGTACTGGAGCTGCGCAACATGAAAAATATGCGGAACATCACCGAAGCACTGGTAAAGATCAACAGTATCGAAAACCAGGCAGATGATGTGTTCGATATGAGCATTGAAAAACTTTTTGCCACAGAACCCGATGCAAAAGAAGTGATCAAGAAAAGAGAAATATACCAGGTAATGGAAATCGTCACGGATAAATGCGAGGATGCGAGTAATGTGATAGAATCAATTATCATTAAGTATGCTTAAACCATCGGCAAATTAACCCATGTGTTAACACGCTGATGGAGGGTCCATTTTCCGGAATTCATTGGCACGTTATCACATCAGTACATCATCCTATTTTTTATGACACCTTTCCTGATCACCATCATAGTGCTGGCCCTGATCTTTGATTACATCAATGGCTTTCATGATGCTGCCAATTCCATCGCCACCGTTGTGTCCACCAAAGTACTGACCCCCTTCCAGGCTGTATTGTGGGCCGCGCTGTTTAATTCCGTGGCTTTTTTCATCTTTAAAGATCATGGCGTTGCTGATACCGTAGCTAAGACTGTTAAGCCTGATCATATCCAGGCAGGCAACATGATGATCGTGATTTTCTCCGGGCTTATTGCCGCCATCGCCTGGAACTTACTGACCTGGTGGCTGGGCATTCCATCTTCCTCCTCTCATACACTGATCGGGGGATTTGCGGGTGCGGCTATCGCCAGCGGGGGCTTTGATGCTGTCAATTCTTCCATCATTCTCAAAACAGCCAGTTTTATTTTCCTGGCCCCGCTCGTAGGTATGATTATGGCTTTTATCATGTCGCTTTGGTTTTTGAGCTCTTTTAAAAAAGGCTGGAGCTCCAAGATATTCTCACTGGGCATTATTGCTTTTGTAATAGTTTTTCTCTATTCCAGCCTGGAATTTGACAGGGAGATACTGGCTAAGAAGACGCACTACGACAATTATATTGCCCAGGTTATTTTCTATTCCAAGAATTTCAAATGGATCCTGCTTTCTTTCATCCTGCTCGTAATGGCTACTTTTTCCCTTTACCTGAGCAGCCTGAATGCCCACAAAGCGAATCAATGGTTCAAAAGACTACAGTTGGTTTCCTCCGCTGCTTTCAGTATCGGGCATGGTGGTAATGACGCACAAAAAGTAATGGGTATTATAACCGCTGCCCTGATTGCCGGGGGTACTATTACTGAATTCAGTCAAATGCCCAACTGGGTTCCTATCTCCTGCTATCTCGCCATCGGGATTGGAACGATGAGCGGTGGCTGGAAGATTGTAAAAACAATGGGAACTAAAATCACAAAAGTCACTCCTTTTGAAGGGGTAGCCGCTGAAACTGCAGGCGCCCTGACCCTGTTTATCACCGAAGCCTTAAAAATTCCGGTAAGTACTACCCATACCATCACCGGGGCCATTATGGGGGTTGGTGCTACAAAAAGATTGTCGGCCGTAAGATGGGGTGTAACCATAAACCTGATCTGGGCCTGGGTGCTTACTATTCCGATCAGCGGGTTGCTGGCGGCAGGTGTTTATCATATTGTCCGGCTATTTTGATTTAGTCGCCTCACATTAAAATAAAAATCCTGATTTTTGCCGGGATTTTTATGAATAAAATACTTGTAACAGGCGGTTGTGGCTATATTGGCTCCCACACTATCGTTGATCTTATTGAGAACGGTTATGAAGTTATTTCTGTCGATAATAACTCCCGGTCAAATCCCAATGTTTTAAAAGGCATTGAACAGATCACCGGACAGAAAGTAAAAAACTATAAAGTTGACCTGTGCAATTTTGATGACACTTTTGCAATCTTCCAGGAAAATACCGATATCAGCGGGGTTATTCATTTTGCCGCTTACAAGTCAGTGGCGGAATCAGTCGTGAACCCGTTAATGTATTTTGAGAATAACCTAGTTTCCTTAATTAACCTCTTAAAATGTGTGCAGGAATTCCAGATACCCCATTTTGTTTTTTCTTCTTCCTGTACCGTTTATGGCAATCCTGATGAAATCCCGGTTACAGAAACCACAGCGCCCAAACCGGCAGAATCACCCTACGGCTACAGCAAGCAAATGAGCGAACAGATCGTTAACGAGTTCACGAAAAGTTCGGGTATCGCCTGTGTCCTGCTGCGTTATTTTAATCCAGCCGGGGCACATCCTTCTGCCATTATTGGGGAAATGCCGGTTGGAAAACCACAAAACCTGGTGCCGGCCATTACCCAAACAGCGATCGGCCGAATTCCCAAAATGCTGGTGCACGGCAATGACTATCCAACCCGTGACGGATCCTGCATACGGGATTACATTCATATTTGTGACCTGGCTAATGCCCATACCTTATCCATTCAATACCTGGAACAGGGAAAAAATTCAAAGCCTTGTGAAGTTTTCAACCTGGGCAGTGGCAACGGCGTTTCCGTGCTCGAAGCTATCCAGGCATTTGAAAAAATAAGTGGTATTAAATTAAATTATGAAACCGGTCCGCGCAGGTCCGGTGATGTGGTGGCGGTATATGCCAATAATGACAAAGCCAAAGCGGTGCTTGGGTGGAAGCCCCTTTTTTCCCTGGAAGAAATGATGGCCACCGCATGGAAATGGGAACAAAGGCTGAAAGCTGATGAAACTGTTTTCAGCGGCCAGTCAGGTGAACTCAACTGATTGCCTCTCCTTCCTTTTTTGTGTCCCTTTTATCGCTAAACCTTACTTTTGCCCAACCAAATTTCAACCATGTTAAAAGAAATTCAATCAACGGGGAATAAAGATACCCGGAGCGGTTTTGGAGATGGTATTGTTGAAGCAGCCAGGAAAAATGCCAATATCGTGGCATTGACGGCAGATCTCGCCGGCTCCCTGAAACTCAACCAGTTTATAAAGGAATTCCCCGAGCGCTTTTTCCAATGCGGTATCGCAGAAGCAAACATGATGGGAATTGCCGCCGGCCTGACCATTGGCGGAAAAATACCTTACACCACCACGTTCGCTAATTTTTCTACCGGTAGAGTGTACGACCAGATCCGTCAATCCATTGCCTACAGCGGTAAGAATGTAAAAATCTGCGCCTCCCATGCTGGTTTAACTTTAGGCGAAGACGGAGCCACTCACCAGATTTTAGAAGACATTGGATTAATGAAAATGCTGCCCGGTATGACGGTGATTGTTCCCTGTGATTACACACAAACAAAGGCTGCTACTATTGCGGTTGCAGCGCATGAAGGACCGGTTTACCTGCGGTTTGGACGGCCTTCATGGCCCATATTCAGTAAAGAAGAAGATTTCAGGATCGGGAAAGCACAGTATTTTTCTGAGGGAACAGACGTTTCAATTTTTGCCTGTGGTCATTTGGTTTGGAATGCCATACAGGCCGGGGCACTGTTACAGGAAAAAGGAATAAGCGTAGAAGTAATAAATATTCATACCATCAAGCCCCTGGATGAAGCAGCGGTCATTAAATCCATCCGGAAAACGAAATGCGCGGTGACAGCTGAGGAGCATAATATCATTGGCGGGCTCGGGGATGCCATCGCACAGTGCGCCGCCAAAAATTTCCCGGTACCTGTTGAATACGTTGGCACCAAGGACACTTTTGGAGAAAGCGGTGTTCCGAAAGACTTGCTGAAAAAATATGGTTTGGATATTCCGGATATTGTGACTGCAGCGGAGAAAGTGATGGCCCGGAAAAAAAATAGTTAACAGATTGTTTTAAAGTATTAAGGCAGGTTCTTTCAAAATTGAGCCTGCTTTTCTATTTTTAAGAACCAAACATTTCAAAACAAGCCTTTTTAAATTATTCTAAATTACCCAAAGCCCGGTCGATGTCCCTGACAACAACAAGCGATAGTGAATTACTGGTTCAGTTCCGCAACCCGGATACGAAAGAAAAAGCCTATACAAGCATTATCCGCAAGTACCAGGAAAAATTATACTGGCATATCCGCAGGATGGTGATAGAACATGAGGATGCCAATGATGTGCTTCAGAATGTATTGATCCGTGTCTGGAACGGCCTCGGAAATTTCCGCGAAGACAGCCAGTTATACACCTGGCTTTACCGGATTGCCACCAACGAATGCCTGACTTACCTGGAGCAGCAGAAAAAAAGGTCTTCTGTCAGCCTGAGTGACGTGGAAACCGGCTTAAGCAACAAGATTAAAGCAGACAAACATTTTGATTCGAATAAGATCGAGTGGAAACTTCAGCTGGCAATACAGCAATTACCTGAAAAACAACGAATTGTATTTAGTTTACGATATTACGATGAAATGCCATATGAGGAAATGAGCCGCGTGCTGGAAACCAGTGAAGGCGCCCTGAAAGCCAGCTACCATCATGCGGTCAAAAAAATTGAGGATTATATGCTAAATCATTAAACTTTGAAAAGGTAAGAATGTCTCAATAACTGTATAAATGACACAGAAAGACAACATATTGCAAGAATTAACGGAGCTTAACAGCAGCCTGGCAAAAATAGCCCCGGCAAATGTTTATGCTGTACCTGGTGGCTATTTTGATGAATTGCCGGTTCGGGTACTGAACCGGATCAAAGCAATGACAGCTGTCAGCGGTTCAGAAGAACTCGGCTATTTGTCTCCTTTTCTGCAAAATACATCCCGGGAAATGCCTTTTACTGTTCCGCAAAATTATTTTGAGGAAACTGTACAGGCTGCCCTGGAGTCGGTTAGAGCGGGTGAGACTCATCAAACCGTCAACGAGGAATTAGCAAGCCTGTCTCCTTTCCTGAGCGGGTTAAAAAAAGAGATGCCCTATGCTGTTCCGCAAGGTTATTTCGCCAGCTTGCCGGGCCAGGCCAATAAACCAGAAACAAAAGTAGTTTCATTAACCCACCGGATATGGTTCCGTTATGCAGCTGCTGCCGTTATAACCGGGATCATTGCCATGGCGTCGTTCCTGTATATCACAAAAAATAAAATTGATCCAACTTCCAATTCACACGCCTGGGTCAAGAAAAATATTAAAAAGGTGAGTAATGATAAGCTGGAGGAATTTATTGAGCTGGTAGAGGATGATAATTCCATAAAAAGTTCCCTGGTTACAACAGGAAAAACACCCGATATAAAAGACCTGATAAAGGATGTTCCGGAAAATGAAATCCAGAGCCTATTAAATGATACCGATATTTTGTACGAACCCGGTGAAGTCCCTGCTGCTGATGAGACCATGATGAATTAATCAGAAAAAAAATGAAAAAGATACTCTTCATATTTACTTTATTATTTATCACTTCGGGTTCTCTCTTTGCCCAGGATGATGATGGCGATGAAAGGATACGCAATAAGATGCGGGAATATATCCAGCAGCGTATGCGGTTAAGTAAGCATGAAGCAGAAAAATTTACGCCCGTTTTTATCCGGTATTTTAGAGAATGGAGAACTACCTTAAAAGAAAACAGGACGGACCGCCTTATCCTTCAGCAAAAAATCGTTGAGCTCCGCCTCCGGTACCGCAGTGAATTTAAGGACATCATCGGGGAGAACCGGAGTAACGAAGTTTACCGCCACCAGGATATTTTTATCCAGGAGCTAAAAGATATTAAGAAAGAACGTATTCAAAACAGGACGGGTCCCCGGAACAGGATAAGATCTATGCCTTTATAAGGTTGAACCTGGTGTTTTTCATCGGTTAGAATTTGCCGGCTCTTCCAGGGCTGGCAATTTTTTGCCCCGGTTTATTTAAAATTCCAAACAGCGTTTTTGACATCATGGTAAAAAAGAAAAGTCCATTTCTCTTTCTCCCCTGTTTCCCACCATTGTTGCCGTAACTCCATCGCCTTTTTTCCATTATGATCATACTTGGCTATAAACCGGTGCTTCATCTGGTGCAGCTGTGGCGCTTCATCACCGCCGAAAAAAGCAATTTCACCTCCTTCTTTTACCCAGAACACCTGGTGATAAGGAGAATGTGCTCCTGATATTTCGTAGCGGATATAATCGCCAATCATTCCCGGTCCATCCAGGAGTTCCACCTGTCCATTATTTCTTAAACATTCAAGCTCCCCGGTTATATAGGAAGGAAATCCTTTTTCAAACGCAAAGGCTAACTCAGTTCTTTGTACATAATAAACAGCATTGGGTAAGGACAAACGCTCACCCAGGCCTTCACGTTCTATACCCACAGCCCCAGCATGATCTTTATGCAAATGAGACATCAGTACTTTAGTCACCGCTGAAGGATCAATGCCGGCATTCTGCAGGTTTTGATGCAGCTGGAGTGTTCCGTTCTTTTCAAAGCCCAGCCCGGTATCGAGGAGCAGGATGTCTTTGGATGTTACAATAACAAAGGGTTGAATTTCCACCAGCAGGCTGCCGGGAGTTCTTTCTTCCAACCTGTCACGGCGCTCATCAAAGGGCACAAAAAGCTTGGTCTGGTCAATCGTAAACGTGCCTTCAGATAGTGGAATGATGCGCATGGTGATAATTTGGAAATTTCAAAAAACCAGGACAAGCGCAAATTGCAACACAATTTCTCAATTTCCCAATTCAACTTTCCAAAATCAACGCAGCACCATTTGCCGGTCTGCGTCCAGCCGGATGAGAACAAAGAGAAGGATCGTAAAGGTAAGTAATGAAGTACCCCCATAACTGATAAAGGGAAGCGGGATACCAATGACGGGGGCCAGGCCAACCGTCATGGCGATATTAATGGCAATATGAAAAAAGAATACGGAGGCCACTCCATAGGCATAGCAGCGGCTAAAGACACTTCGTTGTCTTTCAGCGATCGTCACAATCCGGAAAAGCAGCAGCAGGTATAATACCAGTAAAATAATACTCCCCAGGAAGCCAAAACCTTCTCCAACGGTGCAAAAAATAAAATCGGTTCTTTGCTCCGGAACAAAATCATAACGGGTTTGTGTGGCCTTCAATAATCCTTTGCCCCATACCCGCCCGCTGCCAATTGCAATTTTTGATTGCCGCACATTATAACTGGTACCACTTTCTTTTTCCTTAGCCGTCATTTCAACGATCTCCCCCGTTTCCAGGTAAGGATTATCTTTCCCGAACAAATCATAAATGCGTTCTACCTGGTGTTTTTGCAATATGTTCTTAAATATAAAGGGAACAGCAAACCGCTGGATGCCTACGCATAGAATCCAAACCAAAATAATCGAACCCAGCAGGCGGCGGCGGCGCCTGATCTGCCGGCGAAACAGGTTAATGACAAAAAAAGCTATTCCCGTCAGGATAATAGCTAAAGTGTTCGGTTCAATAATAATGGTGCCCACAAACAATGCTGTGATGGCAAATCCTACCAGGAGAATGGCAGAAGGAAGACCTTCGCGAAACATCACGATAAAAAAAGAAAAGAATACAAGGGCAAGGCCTGTTTCACTTTGCAGGATGGTAAGGGCAGCCGGGAACAATACAATACCGGTAGCAATAAACTGCGACCGGGTCTTTGTAAAATCCGTTTCTGGTCTTGAAAGATATTTAGCCAGCGCCAGGGCCACAAATATTTTACAAAATTCGGCAGGTTGAAAATTAAAAGCCCCCAGCTTGATAATTGATTCCGTTCCTTTCACATTTGAGTGAAAGGGAAAAACAATCAATAACATAGCTATTCCGAGTGCATATCCCAGGTTGGCAGTGGCAGAAAAAAACTTACTGTCTGTGAGCAAGATAAAAAAAGCAATCAGTGCGCCGATACAGAAAAAATAAAACTGTTTGCTGTAATCGGTTCCAAACCTTAAAAAACTTTGAACGATCGGGTCACCTTCCTTATAGGTGGCAGCGAAAATAGCTGTCAACCCAATAATAATGAGCAACAGGTAAATCCAAACCAGGCTCCAGTCAATTCCTTTTGATATGGCAGGATTTCTTTGATTCATACAGGAGCCCCTGTTTTGTATGGATAGTTCTTTTTCTTGAAAGATAAAACAGCAACCAGTTCCGTTCTTTCCAATCGATTATGGGGAGATTTTGAGGTTGGGGGTGAGGAAACAGGGACATCAATCGTGGTGTATTTTTCAAGATAGGAACTGTCCTTTGTTTTCTGGAACCATTCTATGGCTCGTAATGAATCCGTCTTAAACTGGAGACGTTTAAAATAGGCCGGCATCAGGTTGGTACTGGCAATCCGCTCAAGATCAGCTTTACTTTTTGTTTGCAGGGTATCATTCAGGTATTTCTCGATCATAATACGGGAAATTGGCCCGGCCCAGGTAGAACCAAACCCGGCATTCTGGACAAAAACAGCGATGGCAATCCTGGGATTCTCTTTTGGAGCGAAACAAACAAACATGGAATTATTCGGCAGCTTGATCCTTTTGCCGTCCAGGATAGTATAATTCTCCGCAGTCCCGGTTTTAGCACAAACTTCGATACCTGGTATCTGCGCAATCCTGGCAGTACCAAACTTTACCACATCATTCATGCCTTCAATCACGGCATTAAATGAGGTATCCCTGATCTGTGTCAGCACCTCGTGCTTTTTACGGAATTTATTCATGACGGTTGTGTCGTCGTCCGTTTCATTCTCAATTTTCTGGACAAAATGCGGGGTATAATAATAGCCCCTGTTAGCAATGATACACATGGCATTGGCCATTTGCAGCGGGGTCGTTTGCATTTTATCCTGGCCAATCCCTAAGGTCAGGTTGGTGCAGGAGGTCCACCTGTTATCATTTTCTTTATTATAAACCGAGGTGTCCGGGATATTGCCCCGGTTCTCACTGGGCAGATCCACACCAAGCTTTACACCCAGCCCAAAAATATTCATGTACTCTCTCCATTTCAGGTACCCCATTTTTACGTTTCCGTACCTGGGATTATCTACGGTCATCCTGTACACATGTGCATAGTAGGCATTGCAGGAGTTGGCGATTGATAAACGGAGATTAGCAGCATGGCCCCCACCGGCGTGGGTGCAGGCTGGTTTGCCGTGACCGCAAAGTGTGTACCTGCCCCCGCAGGGGTAACCATAAGATGGTGTTATCACCCCTTCATCCAGCGCTACGAGGGCGCCCAACGGTTTAAACGTGGAGCCCGGTTCATACAAACCATTGATGGCCCTGTTTAACATCGGCCCCGTAACATCCAGGACCATCCTTCCATAATTCTTGCTTTTGTCCGGACCTGTCAGGTCGTTGGGATTAAAGTTGGGTCCGGATACCATCGCTAATATTCCTCCCGTTTTTGGATCAATAGCTACCAGTCCCCCGACCTTATTACTCATCAGTTTTTCGGCCAGTTGCTGCAGTTCAACATCCAGGTATGTTCTTAGGCCACGGCCGGCAACAGCGGCAGTGTCAAAGGAACCATTTTCATATTTGCCTACCAGCCGGTTTTTATTATCTTTTATCAGGTACTGTACCCCCCGCTGCCCCATCAGTACATTTTCATAATACGACTCCAATCCCGTTTTGCCCTTATAATCACCCATGCGGTAAAAATTTCCCGAGTTTTCAATTTCCCGGGGGCTAACCTCGTTGATATAACCCAAAATATGGGCTGCCGCATTGAAGGGATAGGTTCTTAAAGGACGCTCCACCATGGTGAAGCCTGTAAATTTCCAGCTGTTTTCTTCAAATCTTGCCTGGATCTGGGGAGTCAGTAAATCCTCGAATACCGATGGCCTGACCGACGTGTTTTTTATCCTGGCCTCGAGCATTCTTTTTTTGAATTCTGCTGTGTCAATATTCATTAAGCGGCAAAATTCAAGCGTATCCATATTCCTGACCTCGGCAGGTGTTACCATGAGGTCATAACTGATCGTATTGTTCAGAATAGCCTTGCCTTTCCGGTCGTAAATGATGCCCCGCTCCGGGTAAATGATTTTGGGGAATATGGCATTGTCGATGGCCAGTTGCCTGTACTTGCCGGAGATGACCTGCAGGTAAAATAGCTGTGCCGCGATGACCAGGAAAGTAACAAGGAAAATGAGACGGATGATACGGCTTCTTGATTGGTTAAACACAGACATGGATCAACTCAGACTATAAAAATGGGGGATAATTAGAAAAATAATTCCATTTACAAAGTACGAATTTGAAAAGGCGGTTTCCAAATCTATTTGATAATTACCCGTGATTTAAGAAAATTTTCTATTCCGCGATTCGCCGGAGAAAGGTTATTACGCCGTGTTTGTCCGGAATCTTAATCTCCTTGGAAACAGTAACTCGACCGTAAAAATGAGCAGCATGCTGATACCGGTGGTAGCAATAATTTTTATAAAAAAATCAAGAAAGCGGCCAAAACTCAGCCATTCCAGGAATATCATGTAGATATGGTGCAATAAAGTAAGGATGAAAACATAAACCGCATAAGGAGTCCATTGCATAGCCTTGGGTGACGGTTCTTTGTAATTAAAATTCGACGTGTCTTTTGGCGTAAGAATATTAATGAGGAAAGGCCTGACATAGGTAATCAGGAGGCAGGCAGCGGCATGGAGACCCGGGGTCATCATAAAGTAATCCAGTATCAGCCCGGTGAGGAACCCGATAATCAGCAGCCATTGCCGCGACACGGAAAAAGGTAACCATAAAAGCGGAAGGTAATAGAGGTAAGGGGTAATAAAACGGTGCAGGTGAGGTATCTTGTTCAGCACATACACCTGTAAGAGGATGAACACAAGAAGGCGAAGCGTATTTTTCAGGAAATCACTCACCCGGATGATTTTTTAGGGTTATCAATTTTCTTTTTCGTGTCCTGCAGCAGTCTGGTTTGTTCTGTATAGAATAAATTCTCAATAACATGCACCTGCTGGAGGTTAAAGAAATTAGCCGCGGTTTTCAGACGCAGTACATAAAAATTGGTACTCTTGTCGGTGATTACCTCAGAAACAGTTCCCACCATAAACCCGGGAGGAAAATTGGAATTTACGCTGGTCAGGACCGTATCCCCTTTTACCACGGAATCAGATTTGGGAATATTTCTTAAGGTAAGAAATAAAGGGTTCTTACCATCCCACTCCACCGTACCCATACTGCCGGTTCTCTTTACGATCACACTTCTTTTACTCTGAACATGGAGCAAACTCATGACCACGCTAAAATTAGGGCTGACATTTATCACGATTCCCACGGCGCTGCCATCCGAGCTGATGACAGACATATTGTCTTTTATTCCCTGCGCAGCTCCCCTGTTTAACTGGATATAATTTTTCTCCAGGTTGATTGTATTATAGACCACTTTAGCATCCCGCCACAGGTATTGACGGTAAGTGCCCAGGGTATCAAACGGAACAGAGTCTTTCAGCAATGTGGCCGTGGTATCCCTGTTTACGAAATTGAAGGGCAAAAGATTGAGCAAGGAGTCATTATACCGGTTTAACCGCTGGTTTTCCGCTTTCAGCGTAAAATAATCTTCCACCTTATTGTATTGGGTATTTACCCGGCCTGTCATTTCGTTGGCCACGCCGAGGAATTTGGCCCGGTGAAAACGATTATAATTAAACAAAAACCACAAAGCCACCACCTGTAATACCAGGAAAGTGAAAAAAGTTATATACCTGCGAATAAAAAGAAATATGTTACGCAACGGAGTAAGTTTGAATTCAGATCCGGGTACCAGAAATCAGCAAATTTTACGGGCAGCCATTTTACTTTCCTGGATCCTGACCCGGTTTATCTCATTACAAAAGGATACCTGTCGTAGTTTTTCAGTGCAATGCCTGTTCCCCTTACGACACTCTTCAGCGGGTCATCGGCTACATGCACCGGCAGTTTGATTTTGTTGCTTAACCGTTTGTCAAGACCTCTCAGCAAGGCTCCCCCGCCGGTTATATACAAGCCGCGGCGGTAAATATCTGCAGCCAGTTCGGGTGGTGTTTGCTCCAGCGCCTTGAGAATGGCTTCTTCAATTTTAAAAATGCTTTTGTCCAGCGCTTCGGCAATCTCCTGGTAACTCACCATTATTTGCTTGGGAATACCTGTCACCAGGTCCCGTCCATTGACGGGGAAGTCATCGGGTGGGTTGTCAATTTCTTTCATCCCTGCTCCCACCTGGATTTTGATCTGTTCAGCCGTTCGCTCACCGATCAATAAGCTATGATAACGGCGGAGCGCTTCCATTATATCAGCGGTAAACTCATCTCCCGCAATTCGTATTGACTGGTCACAAACAATACCGGCGAGGGCGATTACCGTAATACCGGTTGTTCCACCGCCAATGTCAATGATCATATTACCCACCGGTTCTTCTACATCTATTCCGATACCCAGGGCCGCAGCCATTGGTTCATGAATCAGGTACACTTCTTTGGCGCCAGCCTGTTCGGCGCTGTCCCGGACAGCCCTTTTCTCCACTTCGGTAATCGAAGAGGGAATGCAAATCATCATCCGCCAGCTGGGGGGAAATAAGGGCTTTTTGGGGTAAACAAGCTTGATAAGCTCCCGGATCATTAACTCGGCTGCATTGAAATCAGCGATCACACCGTCTTTCAGCGGGCGAACTGTTCGGATACTCTCGTGGGTTTTTTCATGCATCATCAGGGCCTTTTTACCAACGGCAAGCACCTCCTTGGGATTATTGCGGTTCAGGGCTATAATGCTCGGTTCATTTACCACTACTTCATCATTGTGTATTATCAGGGTATTGGCGGTACCCAGGTCGATGGCTATTTCTTGTGTAAACCAGTTAAAAAGTCCCATTAATTTATATCGGATTTATTGTGAGCAAAGGTGGAGGAAATAATTTGAATTTACAAAGCAAAACCCCGGCTGGCAAGGATTTTTTTTGACTTGTCAATTCTGAGAAATTGTGGTTAAAAGAATTTTTACGGTTGTATTCTTCCGGAATATAGCGTACGCTCTGTCATGCCGGCCGGAATATGTTCCGGTCATTGCTTACACCGATAAAAAACAATTCAATTAACTTCATTCCATGCGGATCATTACGAGAACAGTCTTGATTCTTTCATTGGTCAGTTTGTTTGCAGACATAGCAAGCGAAATGTTATACCCGATTATTCCTGTTTACCTGAAAGATATCGGTTTCTCTGTTTTATGGATAGGAGTGCTTGAAGGATTTGTCAATTTTACCGCCGGCATCAGCAAAGGGTATTTTGGAAAATTAAGCGATGAAAAAGGTTTACGCCTGCCTTTTATCAAATTGGGATATTTGCTGAGTGCGGTTTCAAAACCACTGATTGGTTTTTTTGTGGCCCCTGCCTGGATCTTTTTTGTACGGACACTGGACCGGCTGGGAAAAGGAGTACGGGTGGCAGCAAAAGATGCGATGTTGTCCGGCGAGTCGACCAGGGAAACCAAGGGCAGGGTGTTTGGTTTCAACCGTGGACTGGATACCACGGGAGCTACGATCGGCCCGGCACTGGCATTGATTTTTCTTCTTTTTTACCCGGGTGAGTACAAAACGCTTTTTTATATCGCCTTTATTCCCGGGCTGATCAGTGTCCTGTTCATCTTTTTATTGAAAGAGAAAAAACAGCCCATGTCCACGATGGGTAAAGGAAATTTTTTTTCCTTTTTCAACTACTGGAAAATCGCCGGCGGGGAATACAAAACACTAATAAAGGGTTTATTATTATTTGCACTGTTCAACAGTTCTGATGTTTTTCTATTATTAAAAACTAAAGAAGCCATCGGCGACGATACCCTTCGTTTCCTGGGAACCACTTTTAACAGTGATACCATTACCATTGCTGCCTATGTTTTCTACAACCTTGTTTTTGCGCTGGCCTGCTACCCGATGGGTATCCTTGCCGACAGGCTTGGCTTCAAAAAAGTGTTTCTTGGCGGGTTGGTTCTGTTTGCGGTGGTTTATTCCGGATTCGCCTTCAATCCTTCCATAGCCGGTATATTCAGCCTGTTTGTTGTATACGGGATCTATGCTGCCGCCACCGATGGAGTTACCAAAGCCTGGGTCACCAATATCGCCCACAACAAGAATACCGCAACCGCAATTGGCTTCTATACCTCCTGCCAGAGTATCTGTACGTTGCTGGCAAGCATCATTGCGGGGTTTGTTTGGGACAATTACGGGAGTTTTTACACTTTTATCAGCACCTCGGCAATTGCTATTATTGTCCTTGTTTTCTTTTTATTGAGAATCAAAGACAAACAACCCCAATAGCATCTTTTTGCACGACCCCATTTTTTGGCACAGAAATAGTAAGAAAGTATAATATATCATTCCAACTTAAACGACTATCATGAAAAAAATCCTTTTTGCCTTATTTGCTGCTTTTGTTGTTTCCTCTTCCTTCGCTCAAAGCAAAAGTACCAATAGTTCCTCTTACAAAACCGCATTGGGTGTGAAAGTCTGGGATGGCGCAGGTATCTCCTTCAAGCATTTCATACATGGTAACAATGCCCTGGAACTAATTGGCTATTTCTGGAACAGGGGCACACGGATCACCGGTCTCTATGAAATTCATGGTCCCATTAACGGTGCAACAGGTTTGCAATGGTATATCGGTCCCGGGGCCCATATCGGATTTTATAATTCTAAAAACGGGGATGGTGCTTTTATTGGAATTGACGGTGTGCTGGGTTTAGATTATAAATTCAGGGGAGCTCCTATTAATATGTCGCTCGACTGGCAGCCTTCATTTGAATTTGGGGATAACAGGGGCTTTTATGGCAATTGGGGTGGTTTGGGTATCAGGTACACTTTCTAATATATATGCTCTCTTTTTATCAGGGAAACGGGGTTCTAAGTGCAGACCCCGTTCTTTTTTATACCTTGGCCAAAAATCGGATATGAGAAAGCATCTCCCCCTTCTTGTTTCAACCCTGTTTATTACAATAAGTTTATGGGGACAGGATATAAAAAAAATCTCCGCGGACTTTCAAAAGTCAATGAATGACCCCAAAAGCCCCTATGGAAATAATAAAATAACGGGCAAGTTTTATGATATCCGTGGTTTTAAAATGTACTGCGAGGTATATGGCAAAGGAGAACCACTTCTGATCATTCACGGGAATGGGGGTTCCATCAATAATTTTATTTACCAGATCCCTTATTTCAGCAAGAAGTATAAAGTTATCATCGCGGATAGCCGGGCGCAGGGAAAATCAACTGATAAGGGTGACAGCCTCACCTATGAAATGATGGCGGATGACTATGCTGCTTTGCTGGACCAACTGAAAATCGATTCAGCCAACGTTATCGGGTGGAGTGATGGGGGTATAAACGGCTTGTTATTGGCCATTCGTCACCCGGGAAAAGTAAAAAAACTGGCCATTACGGGCGCCAATCTTGTCCCGGATACCACGGCAGTACCACAGCAAATATGGGATATGGTGATGCCGGTCCTTACAGAATTAAAAAATAAGCCCGGGAAGACTGATCCCGAAAAAAATAGTCTCAAATTATTTCGTTTGCTGGCAGAACAGCCCCATATTCCTCTTTCTGATTTGCACACGATAAGCTGCCCGTCATTAGTGATCGGTGGTGATCACGATGTGATCAGGGAAGAACATACGATGCTCATTTACAAAAACATTCCCAGGGCCTATTTATGGATTATGCCCGGCTCCGGCCACAGCACTCCTGTTGTTTATAAAGATGATTTTAATAAGGTAGTAGATCGTTTCTTCTCCAACCCCTACAGGGTAATTGAGGGTGAAGGAAGGTTTTTCTAGGTTTTACCGGGCAGGAGGTTCCAGCGGAAATTAAAAAATGATCCCGATCTTAAATCCGATCCCGATATTCAATTTCTTGTCATTATTTTGTTTCCCCAGGCCGGGGCTTGACTGGTAGGTTATAAAATACTGATTTCTTACATCCTGGAAAGAATTAAAAATACCGGTTACCAGCTGAAATTTTTTCGAAATGATGGCCCGGTGATTTCCACCAACCAGGAAATAAAAACCCATCTTTTCTTTTAAGTAATAATCATAGGGCCCCGCCACCGGGTCATAGCCGGAGTATATCCCTGAGGTATTTTTATAAAACTCGTAACCTGGTTGCACATTTATACTCCACTTTTGACGTCCGCCGATAAATTTTGCTATGTCAACCAAAAAAGCGGGCTGCCACCGGGTTTTTGATGTATTCAGGCCACCAAAAATTAATTTTGCGCCTCCTCCTATTTTGACTGTCCGGCTTACCGGGAACCGGCAGATAAACTCTGCCGGCACGATTTCAGAATAATTGCTGCCCAGGAAAGACGCATTTACTTCAAATTCCCTTTTACCCATCAGGTTGTTTGGCAACACGATTTGTGACTGCAGGCATAAAAAAGGAATTAAAACAAATGCTAAAAAGCATGGAGCTTTTCTTTTCATTTTATTTTTTTCTTTTTCCAAAATTCCTGAGGGGTATCAAAAAGTTCAATTGAACACTGATTCCTTTTTCTCCCAGGTAATCTTTCCTTTCTATTCCATCCAGGGTATAGGCGGCAGAAATATTATGATACCGTGTCAGGCCATAGGTGACCTGGAGTTCAAGCGTCAGCACATTGATTCCTTTTTTATTGAGTATATGCCAGCGGGCCCCCGACAAAACGGTGGGTGAAAAACGGTGCACCCTGCCAAAATCAAACTCGGATAAATATTCATACTGTCCAGAATTATGGGGAAACTCCCGGTAAACCCCACCAATAAACTCCTGGCCTGCATGTGTTATTCCATATCCACTGATCGTCCCGCCAAATGGAGCGCCATATTGTTGAAGGTTCAGGGTAATGCCCAACCCACCAAACAGGGTAAAATAATTCTTATTTAATCGCAGATCCTTCGTTAGTCTTTTTTCTATTCCTGCATAAAGCTTGATGACCCCTGTCCCGGATTGCAGCTGCCCGCCTGACCCGGAAAATTGCCGGAGATTTTTAGCGGTCATCCCTGAACCAAATTTTTGAAATTCAAGCGATACTCCTGCAAAAAAAAGAGCCTGGTCTTTCCAAACTGGCCTGCTGTATTCCAAACCCATTACCGGCAGCGGAGACAGACCCCGGTAAGCAATCTTATAAAAATCACCTTCGGATATGCGCGGTGAAACCAATGACTGAGATATCCCCAGCTTCAGATCAAGCCGGGGATAATATGTTTGCCCGTTTGCAATAAGGCTGCAGGCGGATAAAATATAAGAAATAAGAAACTTCCGCATCATTCGAAACTTAAAATCGGATTACATACGGTTTATCAATGCTGCCGGGAAACTGGTAATTATTCTTATACTGGTACGTAGGAATTGAATAGGACCCTACCAGGAATAATCCTCCGGGATTCTCCCCTCTTAATACTCTTACGCTCCGGGTGTAAACATTATTTACATTCCACCGCGCAGAGTTCAGGTCTTTCCGCAAACCCCGGCTGCCTTCATAAAATGTTTTGTCTGCTTTGTTGTCTCCCGACGATGGTGGAATTATAGTTGCACTACCCGATTGCGGATTATTTTGCCCCTTGCGGTGATAAGTGTAGGAAAAGGACACTTTCCATTCCCTGTTACCTCCGGAAGAAGTACACCAGTTAAACATGCAGGGAGTACGGTATTTTTCTTTTCCATAAAAATGAAAATAAACCGCAAACTTATCGTACTGGAGATTTCCATCCATTAAGACATTTTCCTTGTTTGGCTGCTTGGGATCGTTTTTTATATAGAAATACTCGACGGCTCTTGCTCCGACGGTTACTTTTTCAAATAGTTCAATCCCCGATACCGTAGTTTCTTCCGGCATGGTTTTATAACCCTGGGCTACGGCTTCAATGGCGTCAACGTAGGTAAAGAACCAACCAACCTTTCCTGGTATTTCTATCCCATTCATAAAACTGGCGTAATATTCAGCGTTATGGCTGTCGCCAACGGAAATGACCCATACTTTTTCATTACAATAGTCATAACGGTATAATGTTCCTTCAATTTCTACAATTCCCTCCTCATTGATCATCCCGAAAAATACCGGGTTGTTTTCAATAAGCTCATCCGGCACATCACAATTATTAATTACGCGGGATGGTTGGCTGCTCATCAACTTATTTTTATCACTGAAGCTAGTAAAATCATTACCACCCGGAAGGCCTTTAACAAAATTTTGATGGCTTCCGTCCTCAATAAATGCCTCATAAGTGGCGGCCGTTCGAAAACTCAGGTGACCGTTTTCAACAGTAACCCGGGGAGGAACAGTATTGAGCCCTTGTATTATGTTTTTGTCCTGCATGGTTTTTTTACAGGCAGAAAAAAAGAGGACAATGGCGCCCAGCACCGGCAAAATCTTTTTCATGTTTGTTGAGTTTAATTGATGCTTACTCTTTTCCCGGTTTTCGGCATACCCGGAGCATTGGCCAATGTTGAACCAAATCTACCCGCGGCTATAAGTGTCGCCATGAGAAAACAAACATGAAAACAAGATCCTTTCCTGAATAGGAAGGATAAATCTCCCCGGATTATCTTTCCGATTCGCAAGAGCTGACTCAAAAATGACTGTGTTTTTCCAATTAGTATGCGGGAGAAAAAACAATTCTATCCGTTTTTTCCTGATAAAATAGGCCCAAACTACTCAGGCAATACGACAACAGTTAAATTAGAATCACCGCGTATGAAGTGCAGGAGATGGAGAAGCCACTAATCCAGGGCTTATTTAGCTTGTAACAAATCCTAATCTTTTTTCGATCCCGGCAGGAAGTGATGGGAGTTTTCTCCTTTCAATAAGAAAACTATTGAGCTGGGCGATTTCCTTAAAAATATAATGTTTGTCGGCTGCTGCTTTGAGGTAATCCTTACCGGTGCTTCCGCCCGTACCTATCCTGGCACCGATCATCCGGTGAACCATATTCATATGGCGGTACCGCCAGGAACTTAGTTGTTCATCAATTTCCAGCAATGCATTCAACAATTGAAACGGCAGTTGTAACATGGGATAACCCCGGTACAACATGATAAATAAAGCAGCCCTTGAAGCTTTTGAAGAAATAGTCCTTTCCGGGCTGGCGGGATTCATAAATACTTCATCAAAAACTTCTTTATTATTTTTTTCTGCTTCGGCAAGACTCCCGGTATATTGGTAACGGTATTCAGACCAAAATGAGTGAAGTGTTGGGGTTGGATCGTGGGTGACAAAATTTTTCCATTGATCGCTCTCTTCGAAAAAAGGCATTCTCTCCAGCCAGCCGTTCAGTAATTGCAGCAAGGATTTACTGCTTTCAGCCTTTTTTATTATTTCAACCTGCCGGGGTCTTAATTGGGCAGTATAGTATTCCTTACCGTGGCGGTGTTCAAATTTTAAACCCAGTTTGGCTTCCAGCTCTTTGAATTGCCAGCTTTGAAATCCCGACGCCGGTCGCAACATATCCCTGAAATCGAGGAAATCCATCGGGGTCATCGTCTCCATGATATCGATCTGGTGAACCAATACCCTTAAAATGGTAATACACCTGTTTAAGCGGTGAACTACGGTTTGCAATTCCGGCGAATTATCATTCAGGGCCGGCTTGCCCATAATGACCGCCATAGAATCCACTTCATAATGAAGCTGCTTGAACCAGAGTTCATAAGCCTGGTGAATGACGATGAAAAGCATTTCATCATGGGCCGGTAATTGATGCCGCTCACTTTCCGGGAATTGTGCATTCAGTATTTTATCCAGTTGCAGGTAATCGTGGTAATGTACTTCCATGTGCCAGTTTTCGCCGGTTGAAACGAATGCATGCAAATTAGCGATAATTGCTTTTCGCAGGAGTAACCTGGGTTAGTTAAACTCAAATCCAATATCCCGGCGGTATTCCATACCGGTAAAGGAGACTTTTTCTATTTCTTCTTTAGATATTTCGACAGCATCAAAAACCGATTTCCCGTAAGAGGTTAAACAAAAAACCCGGCCACCATTGGTAACTACTTTTCCACCCTGCACCGTGGTGCCCATGTGAAATAAGATGCTGTCTGCGGGATTGATTTCATTCATCCCTTTAATTTCATACTCTTTTTTATACTCCCCGGGATAACCCCCGCTTACAGCTACAATGGTACACGCAGTTCTGGCGTCAGTCTCAATGGTTATTTTATCCAGTTGTTGTTTCGCCGCGGCGGTAAATAGCTCAACCAGGTCGTTTTTTAACCGGGGAATTACTACTTCTGTTTCCGGGTCTCCCATCCTGCAGTTATATTCAATCATATAGGGCTCGTTGTCTGTAATCATCAGCCCGAAGAAAATAAATCCGCAATACTCGAGCCCCTCCATTTTTAATCCCTCTACCGTTGGTTTAATTACTTTCTGCTCAATTTTTTTCATTAGTGTTTTGTCAGCAAAAGGAACGGGGCTGATGGCGCCCATACCTCCTGTATTGGGACCGGCGTCTCCTTCCCCGATTCGTTTATAATCTTTGGCTTCCGGCAGCAGCACATAGTTTTTCCCATCCGTCAGTACAAACACGGATATTTCTATCCCGTTGAGAAACTGTTCGACCACCACTCTCTTACTGGCTTCTCCAAATTTTGCACGTTGAATCATTAAGTCAAATTCCGCAATGGCTTCCAGGTGGTTTTCACAGATAACCACTCCTTTGCCCGCGGCCAGGCCATCTGCTTTCAGGACCACCGGCATTGAGTGGGTTTGTAAATAACTAACTCCTTCCTGGTAGTTTTCGAGTGTGAACTCCTTATAAGAAGCTGTCGGAATGTTGTGCCGCATCATAAAGCCCTTGGCAAAGGCTTTGCTGCCCTCTAGCCGGGCCGCGTCCTTTCCAGGTCCTATGACCTGGATGTTTTTTAATGCCGGGTCGCTGGTAAGGTGGTCAGTTATTCCTTTTACAAGCGGCTCTTCTGGTCCCACAATGAGCAGGTCAATTTTTTCGTCAACGCAAAAAGTTTTTATTGAATCAAAATCAAGCACTCCAAAATCCAGGTTGGTCCCGCACTGCGCGGTACCTGCATTACCGGGAGCAATAAAAAGACTGTCACAAAGCGGGCTTTGTGATAGCTTAAAGGCCAGTGCATGTTCTCTGCCACCTGAGCCTAACAAAAGGATACGCATGGTCGATTTGGTTGTTGGATTTTAGTGACTTGCGAATATCGGGTACATCTGATAAAGATAATCCGAAAAATTTTTTGATGGGCAAATTTCTGTATTTTGGTTGTTCTAACGATTAAGGACTCTGATTTATAAACTAAAAATTACTGTATGAATCAACCTGCAAAAACCGGCAGCCACCCAAAAGCCTTGTATGTTTTGTTCTTCACCGAAATGTGGGAACGATTTGCTTACTATCTTATGGTAGGCATTTTATTTATATATATGACGGACAGCACGACCGGCGGAAAAGGTTTTTCCGGGAAAATTGGGGCTGACATCGTAGGTAGTTTTATTGCACTTGTGTACCTGACACCATTTATTGGCGGGTTGATTGCCGACAGATACCTGGGATATATCAAATCAATTTTTATCGGAGGTACTTTAATGGCAGCCGGCTATATCGGGCTATCCCTGCCGGGTGATACGGCCATGTTTGTATCGCTGGCTCTTATAATTGTTGGTAATGGTTTCTTTAAACCTAATATTTCAACTTTATTGGGTAATATCTATAACCGGGCAGACTTAAAACCTTTAAAAGATAATGCATACAACATCTTTTATATGGGGATTAATATAGGTGCCTTTGTTTGCAATTTTGTTGCCGCCTATCTGCGCAATGCCTATGGTTGGGGATATGCTTTTGCTGCAGCTGGTGTAGGACTTATTATTGGACTTATTATCCTCTCCACGTCTTTAAAAAATAAGGATATAAAGGAAGCGGATATCAAAAAGCCAGTCCAGGCAGAGGATATGTCCCTGGGTAAAATTTTCTCGACCGTTTTCTTACCGGCCATTATAGCTGCTGTCATTGGATGGTTTTTACCGACAAAGATGTTTGGTTCGCCCATTATGGGAACCCAGGCAAATGATGCTTTTATTTTTGCCTGTTTACCCATTATCGCATTTTATATATCACTATGGGTTAAAGCCAAGGGCCAGGATAAAAAAGGGATTGGGGCCTTATTGTTCATTTTCGCCATTGCGATAGCTTTCTGGACCATCTATAACCAAAATGCGACAGGACTGACCTTATGGGCAGAAAAACACACGGACAGGGTCGCTTCACCAACGACCGCGCGGATAACCGGTGCCATTTTCCCCATGCAAAAAGTGACCGACACGCCACGCCTGGTAAATAAACTGGATCCCTACATGAGGGAAGTAAAAGATGACAGCGGAAATGTTATTCAGGAAATGGGGGCTGATCCTTACTTTGTAAATGTGCCAAAAGATCAATGGCCACAGGGAAAAGAAGTAAAGCTCACCAACACAGAATTGTTTCAATCCATCAATCCCTTGTTTATTGTATTGCTCACCCTGTTTTTTGTACCTTTTTTCAGCTGGCTGAGAACGAAAGGGAAAGAGCCTACGACCATGTCGAAATTTGGAATGGCCCTTTTTATTTCCGGCTTATCGGCATTAGTGATGGTATTTGCGATCATGTCTGTGCCTTCCATTTATACACATAAATCTTCCGCGATATGGCTATGGCTTACTTATTTCGTTTTTACCATCAGTGAAATTTTCTTAAGCCCGATGGGATTATCACTGGTTTCAAAATTAGCACCGGCCAGGTTAACGGCATTGATGATGGGAGGTTGGTTTCTTTCCACTTCTATCGGTGGTAAAGTAGCCGGGGTAATGACGAGCTTCTGGGATGATTTTACTGACAAGAAAATTTTCTTCCTCATTCTTGTTGTAGCGGCTTTTATCGGCGGTATACTGATTTATTCCAGGATCAAATCGCTGAATAAAATTGTCAAGGATAAAACGGGTTTCGATTAACTGTTTAAACCGTTGGTACAAAGGGTGGCTCTTACGGCCACCTTTTTTATTTTCTCTAACGAAGGTTTTATTATCTTACCTCCTTAAATAAATTGCCATGTGGAAGAAACACCCAAAAGCGTTGCCGTTTTTATTTTTCTCTGAAATGTGGGAGCGGTTTGGTTATTACCTGATGATTGGCATTTTTACGCTTTACCTGAAAGACGTAAAGGCAGGTTATGCTATGACCGAGGCCGAATCCGCGGACCTCTATGGAACCTTTATCGCCCTCGTCTTCCTGACACCTTTTATCGGTGGTCTGCTTGCAGATCGTTACCTCGGCTACCGCAAGTCTATCATCATGGGTGGATTGATGATGGGTGCCGGCTATTGCCTGATGTCTGTTCATAATCTTCCGATGCTGTATATCTCCATGACGCTGGTGATCGTGGGCAATGGATTTTTTAAACCCAATATCTCCACCCTGCTTGGGAACGTTTATACAACACCGCAATACCTGAAACAAAAAGATGATGGCTATAATATCTTTTACATGGGTATCAACATTGGCGCCTTTATCTGTAATTTCTTTGGGGCCGCACTCTATATTGTATATGGCTGGGGCGCCGCATTTATGGCAGCAGGTGTGGGCATGTTCCTGGGAGTTATCATTTTTATCACGGGCACAAAGCACTATAAAGCGTTCGACATAAAGAAAGGTGTTACCGCAACAGATATGTCGATGACACGTATCGTGCTTACGATATTCGTGCCTTCCGTTATTGCAGGTATCCTGGGCTGGATGATACCGGGTAACCTTGTGGGTTCCGATTCCACAGACGCATTCCTGTTTGCGTGTCTTCCCGTTATATATTTTTATACGTCACTTTATTTCAGCGCAGAAAAGCAGGAAAAAAGACCAATTGCTGCGCTGCTGGCCATCTTTGCGGTCGTCGTGATGTTCTGGGCCGTATTCAAACAGAACGGTTCGGCACTCAATACCTGGGCCGACCGCTATACGAACAGGGAAGTGACCGGTACCACCCAAAAAGTTTTTGATAAACTGAACTTCGCGCAGTCTGTAACCTATACGCAGGATTCCGTTGCAAAATATGATGACCAGTTCCGGCTCCAGAAAGAGAACGGTGTTGTGGTAAAAGAAGTGAATTACCCTGTTTATTTCAGGAATATACCTGCAGATAAAAAACCTGCGGAAGGGGAAGCTGTCAGTTTGTGGGCGACAAATCTCAGCCAATCCATCAATCCCGGGTGGGTGATCCTGCTGACCCCATTGGTCGTAGCATTCTTTACCTGGTTGAGAAGAAGAAATAAAGAACCTTCAACAGCTACCAAGATCGCCTTTGGACTTTTTATCTCTGCGCTTTCTGCAATGGTCATGGTAGGGGCCGTATATGCCAGCAATAACGGAGGTGAGAAGGCCAGTGTATTATGGCTGATCTCCAGCTATGGTGTGATCACGATCGGGGAGTTGCTGCTGAGCCCGATGGGACTCTCGCTTGTATCGAAACTCAGCCCCGTCCGCATCACCTCTCTGATGATGGGGGGATGGTTTCTTGCAACCTCCATTGGTAACAAGCTTTCAGGTGTATTGTCAAGCATGTGGGACCAGTACAATCACAAAGCAGGATTCTTCTGGCTGAATTTCGGATTACTGATGGTCGCTACCATTATGTGTTTCGCCATGCTGAAATGGCTGAACAGGATCATGAAAGAGAAAGGTGTGAGTTGATTTGGAAATTGGGTGATTTGGAGATTTGGTGATGCGAAGTTGCGGGAATTTTGAAAAATAAGATTCAAATTAAGGACGCTATCTAATTTCCAAATCACCAAATCATCAAATTCGTTATCTTCCCAATACAAAACTCAACCTGCTATGGCAGACCAACCCAGCTTCAAACCATTTGTACCGGCCGAGACAAAGATGGCTGAATTCACCATCAAGTCTATCATTACCGGGGCCATATTCGGAATCATATTTGGTGCCTCCACGGTTTACCTGGCGCTTAAAGCAGGACTGACCGTTTCCGCCTCCATCCCTATCGCGGTAATTGCGATCACCTTAGGCAGAAGATTTTTAAAGACCACTATTCTTGAAAATAACATTATTCAAACCACGGGTTCGGCCGGAGAAAGTATTGCAGCAGGAGTAGTATTTACCCTCCCCGGTTTTTTGTTTTTAAGTGATCCTAACAGTGCCAATTACTTCAACTACTTTACTATTCTTGTACTGGCCATCTTTGGCGGGATATTGGGAACGCTAATGATGATCCCGCTGCGTCGTTCCCTGATTGTGCAGGAACATGGGACGTTGCCATATCCCGAAGGCACAGCCTGTGCTTCCGTGTTGAAAGCGGGAGAAAAAGGTGGCGATTTTGCTAAAACTGCGTTTATGGGATTGGGTTTTGCATTTGGTTATGCCATACTGCAAAAGATATTTCATGTAATTGCTGAAGTGCCCGCCTTTTTTACCCGGCAAACAAATAAAATTTTTCCATCCGCCCGGGTCAGTGGTGAAATTACCCCTGAATATTTAGGTGTTGGTTATATCATCGGTCCTAAGATCGGCGGTATCCTGGTAGCCGGTGGGGTGTTAAGCTGGTTTGTATTAATTCCCCTTTTATCATCAGTAGTAAGTGCTGATGTAATTGCAGCGCAACTGCATAAGCTGGGATACATAACAGACCTGGCCAAGCAAGGTCCGGGCAATGCCGGAACCTGGGATCCTGTGACCCATGATTTTGCTGACTGGTCTTCCGCGATCTACCGGGCATACATCCGGCAAATTGGCGCTGGTGCTGTCGCAGCCGGTGGCTTTATTACTTTGATAAAAACAATCCCGACCATCATATCTTCCTTTAAAGGAAGCATGGGCTCCCTGAAAAAAGGAGGAACAAATGCGGCTGAACAGGTCCCCAGGACTGAAAGAGACCTTTCGATAAAAGTAGTGGGTATCGGAAGTCTTATGTTATTGCTGGTGATTGCGCTGTTGCCGAACACGCTGATCCCGGGAACGAATATCGGCAGTAAATTACTTCTGGGATTGCTCGTTATCATCTTCGGGGCATTCTTTGTAACCGTTGCTTCGCGTATTGTTGGTCTGATTGGCTCCTCCAACAGTCCGATCAGCGGTATGACCATTGCCACACTGATGGGAACCTGTTTAATATTTATTGCTGTAAAATGGACCGGGCATGTATACGAGCCGATGGCTTTGGTGGTGGGTGGGATGATCTGTATTGCTGCTGCCAATGCGGGAGCAACTTCGCAGGATTTAAAAACCGGTTACCTGGTAGGCGCCACTCCCAGGTACCAGCAGATAGCATTGTTTGTGGGAGCAATCGTTTCTTCCTTAGCAATCGGTGCTACCATAAAAATACTTGATCAGCCAACAGCTGAAATGGCTGCCCAGGGTATCCAGCACGCCATTGGCACTGATAAATATCCTGCGCCACAGGGAACACTGATGGCAACACTAATAAAAGGCATCCTTTCTTTTAACCTGGACTGGCAGTTTGTTTTGGTGGGGGTCTTTATCGCCATTGTCATGGAACTCTGCGGAATTAAAGCTTTGAGTTTTGCCATCGGAATTTATCTTCCCCTATCCACCACCCTCCCCATTTTCATCGGTGGTGCTATTCGTGGTATTGTTGAATGGAGACAAAAAAGGAAAAAAATTCATATTGCCCCGGAGGAGGAAGACCTGGGCAAAGGCAACTTATTCGCAACCGGGCTGGTAGCAGGCGGGGCGCTGGCCGGTGTACTGGTAGCCATACTATCTTCCATTGACAGCGTTAACACAAAGCTGGGAGCAGTAAATGCAGAGCATAGCCTGACAAGTAGTCTGGGAGGTGAAGGTTATAAATGGTTAGGTGTTGCGTTCTTCGCATTTATGGGGTACGTCTTGTACCGCATTGCCATCAACCGGCGAAAGCCTTTATAATAAATTTATATAAAAACGGTCCCGCCTGCGGCGGGACCGTTTCAGTTTCCGGTTACGGATTAGTGTATCTTAAATAAAATTGAGGTATTGGTATTGCCCGGACAGGATGGATTTGTCGTCAGCTTTCAGCCATTTGTTGAGCACTGTCGCGTAAACATTTTTAAAATCTACATGGTATTTTAAATCTCCTTCATTCAGGTCGCCGAGATCAGGCATCGCATTCAAAACACCTTTTTGTTTCAGCCCGCCACTGACCAGGAACATGTTGTTGGCCGTACCATGGTCTGTTCCCGCACTGGCGTTTTGGGCCACTCTTCTTCCAAATTCGGAGAAAGTAAACAGCATTACATCCTCAAACCGGTGCTGGTCCCTGAGATCTTTTACAAATGATTTTACTGCATCGTTCATTTCGGTAAACAAACGATTTTGCTGCGCCTCCTGGTTAATGTGCGTATCAAAACTTCCGAGCGATACATAATAAACCTTTGTATTGATCTCAGAAAAAATCAGGGAGGCAATGGTTTTGAGACTGTTTCCCAGTTCTGTTTTGGGATATTCTGCATTGGTCGGGTGCATACGGCTTTGCCGGAATATATAATCAGCAGAAGAAAGCGTTTCGGCCATTGTTTTGTATAAGTAATCGACTGGTTGCTCCCCGGCTTCGTCCTTGTGATTCTTCATAACATCGCGGAAGAATTTTTCATTGGCGGTGCCATATAAACGCCTGGGATCCTTCACAGCAATACCTTTTATGGTTTCACCTTTTAAGGCGAGACTTAATACATCATCAATTTCAATCGCCTGCGTGGGTTTATCACATCCTTTGCATTGTGCATCCAGGTAACGGCCCACCCACCCATTCGTCCAATACTCATTACTCTGGCTGGCGGTATGCCAGATGTCCATACTGCGAAAATGTGAGCGATCGGGGTTGGGATAACCCACACTGTTTAAAATAGCGAGACTGCCATCGTCGTGGAGTTCCTTAAATCCTTTCAGGGCAGGGTGCAAACCAACTTCGTCATTTACCAGCATTGCTTTGTCTTTTGCAATACCCAGTTTTGGTCGTGCTTTGTAATAAAGATCGTTTCTTACCGGTATCACGGTGTTCAAACCATCATTACCACCGCTAAGCTGTAAAATCACTACCACTTTATTGCCGGGTAAAACCAGGCCCGGTCCTTCAAAAGCCTTGAGGAATTTGGGCACCATCAATGAGGCGGTCGCCAGTGAACCGATTTGGATGAATTGTTTTCTTTTAATTAGCATAAGAAGCTTTTTAGCTTATAGATGTTAGCACCCCTGACAGCTACGGGCCATATTTTTAACATAGTTGATATTCCGGCGTACTCATGATCTGCATGGTAGCTGTTTTTATAAAGTTCTCCCTTCCCGTCTGGTCTGCGTATTGTTTGATCAGGTCCAGGTCCACTCCACTTTTGGTTTGCAAGAGAATCTTTGAAATAGTCTCCGCCAGATTTTCTCTTGGTACGCTTTCGTAATGTCTGACATAAGGACTCCAGTCCACATTGGCATTAATTTGCTGCTTTTTCATACCTGCATAACCCATGGATTGCTGACTGCCGGGTTTCTTAACAGCTTTATCATCACCATCTTTCATCCCCATCATGGTATCATCATCATCTTTGGGGCTAACATTCATCTCATCCACATCGTTGATCAGTTTTGGTATACGCATCCGCATCATCAGCGAGGAACTGTCAATCCAGGCCTTTCCCACGGGCCAGCCGGCTACGTTCGGGGGATAGAATAATAACTGACCAAGCACTCTTTGCAGGACCATCAGGGCCTCTTCGTTTTCCAGTTTCATGGGCAGCATCCGTTGGATGCCGGCCAACAGTTCCACCGGTGATTTTATCTGTGATCCAATATTTTTTTCCTCGTAGAACCATTCACTCGTAAAAATGTCTTCGAGCAGTTTGCTTATCTCGTAGTTATTCTTGTAAAATCTTTCAGCCAGCCATTCCACCCGGTCATTATCCAATTTTTCATTTACAAAAAACCGGTAAATTTTTTGCGTGAGGTATTTGGCAGTTTGTTTCTCTTCCAGCAAAATATCAAGCACTTCTCCCCCGTCAAAATTTCCGGTTCGTCCCAAAACCGTTTTGCTGCCAAAATCATGTTGAAACCGCCGGAAAACAAATTCACCCTTAACATTGGAACTCCATCCTGTAAAAGCCCTGGCAGCATCTTTTATATCCCGCTCCGAATAATTGCCTCTTCCCAACGTAAATAATTCCATTACTTCCCTGGCGAAATTTTCGTTCGGGTGATCTTTCCGGTTTTGCTGGTTATTCAAAAAATTCAGCATGGCGGCTGATTTCGAAACCTCTTTCAGCATAGTGCCGAAATTACCCAGTGCGTTTCTTCGTATAACGTCCAGCAATCCCTGCTGGTAAAAAACATTCAGGTTCCGGCAGGCAAAGTGTCCATGCCAGAAAAAAGCCATCTTCTCTCTCAATTGTGCGGCACTGTTTACCATTTCATGCATCCAGTACATATTCAGGTTGCGTACGCCTTCCCGGTTTTTCTGCTGGATCTTCTTCCGCTCATCCTTGTCTAGCTCTTTCTTCTGCTGGCGACCAATTTCTTCAATACCCATAAAAAGCCCCTTGAGATAGTCGTCTGCCACATCGATATAACCGGGTTTTTTAGCGGATGCTTTTAAGAGGGCAGTATAAAACTGCCTGGGGCTGTATTTGGAAAGATCATTTAGTTGTTCAACGGCAGGGCCAAAACCTGCACGCCACATCAGGTGCTGGTTCTTTGCTTGGTTAGTCAACGGCATGGGGCTAACATTTTAGTTTCAGACCATTATGAAGGTAGTAAGTTTAAAATGGCTACACAGCAATATCAAACAAAACGCCAAAAAAGTGAGGTTATTTTCTATTTTTGAATGATCAGGAATATTAATATGAGCATCCGGGCATTGAAATATCTTGCTCCACTCATTAGTTATATCGGCGCCTTCCATTCGTGTAGTGTGACGGGCGGGGAAGTATGGATGCCACTGGCATGGGCCTGGGTAATTATTCCCCTGGCAGAACTGGCGATAAAGCCCGTGCCCGCCAATATGAGCGAGGCCGAGGAGGAGTTGGCCAGAAAAGATAAAACATATGACTTTTTATTATACCTGATCGTTATCCTTCAATATTCCCTGCTGGTAAAATTCTTTTTCGCCATGAAAGAGGATGAGATGACCTGGCTGGATATTATGGGGCGCATCTGGGTCATGGGTTTGTTATGCGGTACGTTTGGGATCAATGTAGGGCATGAGCTGGGGCACCGTGTAAACCATTTTGAGCAAACACTGGCGAAGGCACTGCTGCTTACCTCTCTCTACATGCATTTTTTTACCGAGCATAACAAAGGGCACCATAAAAGAGTCGCTACCCCGGAAGATCCCAGCAGCGCCAGGTATGGTGAGCCGGTTTATAGTTTTTATATCCGCACTATCATTTTCAGTTATATCAGTGCCTGGCAGATAAGCAATGCTGAGGTTAGGAAACAAGGTAAAAGTATTTTCTCGTGGCAAAACGAAATGATACAGTTTACCCTCATTGAACTTGCCTTCCTGGCATTAGTTTTTTTTGTTTTTGGCTGGTTAGTTACACTTTATTTCCTGGCAGCTGCCAGCATCGGCATCTTATTGCTTGAAACAGTGAATTACATTGAACATTATGGACTCCAGCGTAAACAGGTAAGTGAAGGAAAATATGAACGGGCCATGCCGGAACACAGCTGGAACAGTGATCATGTTATCGGGCGGTTAATGCTCTTTGAACTCAGCCGCCACAGTGATCATCATTATCTTGCCAGCCGAAAATACCAGGTCCTCAGGCACCACGATGACTCCCCGCAGATGCCAACTGGTTATCCCGGCATGATGATTCTTTCATTGATACCACCCGCCTGGTTTTATGTCATGAACCGCCGGATAAAAGCGTTGGGAAAATAAATCAGCTTTTTGCAGGCTTTAAAAAATCTCTTCCGGAAATGTACAACAGCATCCTGGATGGGGATAGAAGAATGATGCAAAAGACTAAAATCATGCACCGATTCAGTTCTGTGCATGGGCTCTCAAATAAGCAGTAACGTGAATACCCTGTTCATTCGTAAGTCTGGCTCTTGGCATCATGTAAGACAAGATGTTTTCCCAACGGGCTCCCGTATACTTAGCCGGTTCGGGCAATCCATGACATCGCCCGCAATGGCTGGTAAAAATTTGTTTCCCCGCAATTGTATCCGGCAGTATTGTTCCCGAAGACGTAACAGGCCTAGAGGGTTGTGTTGTTCTGTCAGTGATTACAGGAACCGACTTTTTATGGCAGGAAAAAAATATTAATACAATGGCAATCACCCCTACTGCCAATTTCTTCATACTGTATCTATTGAAGCGTGGCAGCACCAAAATATGAATGGATTGATTTGGGAAGTTTAATTCCGTCCGGGGTTTGGTTATTTTCCAGCAGGCAGGCAATGATTCTTGGCAGGGCCAGCGAACTGCCGTTTAAGGTATGAACCAATTGTGTTTTACCGCCGGTGTCCTTGTAACGGATCTTCATCCGGTTACTTTGAAAAGTTTCAAAATTGGTCACCGAACTTACTTCGAGCCATTTCTCCTGTGCAGCACTGTATACTTCAAAATCATAGGTAATGGCAGAGGCAAAACCCATATCGCCGCCACATAATCGTAAGATACGGTAGGGAAGCTCCAGGCTGTTTAACAGCTTTTCAATATGCCCCACCATTTCATCCAGCACTTCATAACTCCTGCCCGGATGAACCAGTTGAACAATTTCTACTTTTTCAAACTGGTGTACCCGGTTCAAACCGCGAACATCCTTTCCAAAACTTCCCGCTTCCCGGCGGAAGCAGGGAGAATATGCAGTCATCTTTATGGGCAATTGTTCTTCTTTCAGTATTTCATCCCGGTAAATATTGGTAACCGGTACTTCCGATGTTGGAATCATATAAAACTTATCTTCCGGCATGTAATACATCTGTCCCTCCTTATCGGGAAGCTGGCCAGTACCATACGCTGAAGCTTCATTGACCATAAAAGGAGGATGATATTCGGTATATCCGGCCGCAGTATTATAATCCAGGAAATACTGGATCAATCCCCGTTGCAGCCTGGCTCCATTGCCTTTAAATAATGCAAAACCACTCCCGGTAATTTTAGCACCGGTTTCAAAATCCACGATGTCGTATTTTTTTACCAGGTCCCAGTGCGGTACGGCACCGGGCGACAGGGATGGCTTTTTTCCTCCCTCTTTTATTTCCACATTTTCAGCCGGGGTTTTGCCAACAGGTACCTGATCAGACGGCAGGTTTGGCAGTTTGACCAATTCATCATGCAATTGTTTTTCAACAACAGCCAATTTCTCAGAAATGGGTTGCAGGGAAGACTTTAATGCGGCTACTTCCTTTTTTTTTGCTTCTGCTTCGTCTTTGTGACCTTTGGCCATCAGGCCGCCAATTTCTTTAGACAGGCTGTTCACTTTTGCCTGGTTGTTGTCGAATTCGAGTTGAATTTTCTTCCGTTGATCATCCAGGACTATTATTTCATCCACTAACTGCGGTTCAGCAAAATGTTTTACTCCCAATCTTTCTTTTACTGCCTGCGGATTCTGCCGCAATACCTGTAGCTGCAACATCTTGTTATCAATTTGCCGCAAAGATAAAGGAGAAGGCACAAGCTGCAAGGTACACAGCTCCAGCACTTATCTTTGCGCCATGTTAGCGTATGATGATCTGCAACAACGGTGGTGGAACCTGGAAGCAAGGTTGGTGGAGCGGTTTGGGAAGAAACCGGATATGGAAGCCATCCTGTTTCTTATCGGGCTCCAGGAAACTGGTTTTCTGAAAGAGAAAATAACCAAAGAACAAAAACAGGATATGATCCATGTCGCTGTTTGCAGTTTATTGTTGCCAGGCGGTTACTATGAACTGGAAGGGAAAGACAAAGATGGGTGGCCTCATTTTAAACAATTAAAAGCGGTACCTGACATGAACATGCCCGAACAGGAAAATTTCCTGAAAGATCATATACTTCTTTATTTTGAAGAAAATGATTTTGGCTAAACAAGTAATATGAAAAGATCCTTTACATTAATTTTCCTGGTGGCTATCCCCATGGCCATGCTGGCACAAAAAGATTCAACCCTGAAGAAGAAGGACCGCAAACGCGACATTCTGATCCAAACAACCATGGGTGATATGGTAGTCAGGCTTTCAGACTCCACGCCTTTGCACCGTGATAATTTTCTGAAGCTCGTAAAGGTCGGATATTATGACAGCGTTCTTTTTCACCGCATCATCAAAGATTTTATGATCCAGGGCGGAGATCCAATCAGTAAAACTGCAGGACCAGGGATACCCCTTGGAAACGGAGGACCTGCATACCGGGTTCCTGCAGAATTCCGTCCCTCCTTGTTACACAAGAAAGGAGTGATCGCTGCGGCGAGGGATAATAACCCCGAAAAGGCGAGCAGCGGCAGCCAGTTTTATATCGTTCACGGGAAAATATGGTCCGAGGCAGGACTCGACTCTATTGAAACCAGAAGGCTTAAAAGAAAATTACCCGCCGAACACAGGGAAATATATAAGACCGTCGGTGGCACACCTCAACTCGATCAGAATTATACGGTGTTTGGCGAATTGGTGCGCGGAATGGAAGTACTCGACAGCATCGAAGTTGTTCCAACCAGCAAAGCAGCTGACCTCGACAGGCCGCTGACGGACGTCAGGATCATCCGTGCTAAACTGGTGAAACGAAAAAGGAAATAAGAGCTATAAAAAAACCCTGCGAATTGCAGGGTTTTTATTTGAAAGTTCTGAAACAGAATTTATTGATTGCCCATTCCGCCCTGGTTTCCACCTTCCGTACGCTTTGACTCTTCTTCTATCGCTGATTTACGCTGGCGGGCAGCTTTGATCTGGTTGCTGCCAAAGCGGTAATTGAAATTAATTTTGAACTGTGGCATTTCACCCTGGCCTTTGAATGTACTGGAAACACCTGTGAAGTTGGACGTGCCACCCCACTTCATAGTCTGGAATACATCGCTCACAGCAAACTTCACGCTACCCTGCCCTTTGAACAATATTTTCTGCAGACCCATATCCACGGTACCCATGGCTTTTGATTTGATAATTCCCTGCCATACTGAAGGAGAAATAAATAACCCGCTCAGTTCACCCGTCCAGCCTTTGCCAAGGTTAAAGCTGTTCTGCATGAAATAAGTGTAAGAGAATACTTTCAGGTTAACCTTCCGGTCTGATCCGCCATAGTCTGCCTGGTAGTGGGAGTAATTCGCATTGGTTGTTGCAAAGAAACTATACCACTTGTACTGGAACGGATAACTCACACTCAGGCTGAATACATCCTGGGTAGCCAGGTTTCTTTTTTGGAGGAAACCTTTGGTAGGTTCGCCCGAAACTGTATCCGGTATCTGCGCGAATATATCTTTTACATGACTGTAATTCAGTTTGGTGGTCAGCTTGTATTTGAAAATGTTGGTGAGGCTGAAGCTATTGGTGTATTGTGGCTTCAGGTCTGTATTTCCACGCATGAACGTATAGTCGTTCAGTTTGAACTCGAATGGGTTCAGATCCTGGTAAGCCGGGCGGTCGATACGGCGGCTATACGCGAGGGTCCACTGGTTCATCGGGTTCTTGTTGAAGGTAAGTGCGCCACTCGGGAACAGGTCGGTGTAATCACGCTTGATAGTGGAATCATAACTTTCCCAGGGGCTGAAGTCATTATCCCTTTGAAAGCCGGTAGAGTTACCATTTGAATGGGTGTTCTCCATCCGCAGGCCAAACTGGATCATAATTCCTTTCTTCAGTTGTTTGTTATAATTTACATAAAGCGCATTGATATTCTCTTTGTATTCGAACCGGTTACTTTTGGCCGTATCCAGTATCTTGTCATTTGAGCTGAACACATCGTATCGTTTCAGGTCATTATCCGTATTTACAATACCGATTTTACCACCGAGTGCCAGCCTTCCTCCTTTGAAATTCCTTTCATAATCTACCTTAAGTGAATAGAGGTCGATATCTGTGCCGGTAATCATATCGTTGACATTCCGGTTATACTCCGTTACACCATCGGGAAGGAAATAATAGCTACCCAGGTTTTGATTTGATCTTATTTTGAAATACCCATAGTCTGCGTCAATACTGAAATCGGTTCCACCTGCCACAGAAGAGCGGTAGTTCAGGTTCGTGTTCACATTCTTACGTCCCATGTCATTTGTATTTGCCGCGCGGAGTGTATAGGCAGGCAACCCGGTTGACTTCTGATACACATCCATCGGGCCCTGTGTATTGAAATCGTTATTGGCAATGTTGCCGTTCACGACCACACCAATCGTACTCTTCTGGTTAATGAAATAATCAAGACCTGTTTTGAAACCATGTGTATTGTTTGTAAAGACCATCCGGTTTTGCTGGATGAAAAGGCTGTCAAATTGCTCTTTGTTTAAATTTATTTTCATCAGGTGCTTACCGTAATTGTAGTTGTAGTTTCCAAATACGTTAATGCTCTTATTCCTGTAGTTGAGGTTTATTCCACCATTGATTTTCGGATAAAATCCCTGCACATAACCCAGGTTTGCCGAACCGTTCGTACCAATCGTTTTATTTTTTTTCAGCCTGATGTTGATGATGCCGGCATTCCCGGCTGCTTCAAAGCGGGCAGAAGGATTCGTGATGATCTCGATCAGTTCAATCTGTGCGGACTGGAGGCTCTTCAGGTAATTGGCCAGGTCGGCACCTGCCAGCGGGGAAGGTTTTCCGTCAATAAATACCTGGACACCGTTCTTACCGGCAAGACTCACATTGTCATCCTTATCAATCATCACACCAGGGCTCCTGCGCAACAATTCCAGCGCGTCATACCCAACAGCATTGATCGTATTTTCTACATTGAGAATGATCTTGTCTGCTTTTACTTCAATCATTGGTTTTTGCGCGGTAACCGTAACACCCGCCAGGCTACTTGAAGCTTTTTGAAGACTGATTACCGGCACTGTAACATCACCGGCTACTTCGAAAGGTGCCGCATACATTGTGCTATACCCCACGTGGGATACACTAATTAAGTACTTGCCTGCAGCTGCCACTATTGTATAATTGCCATCATTTCCTGTAACGGATAATTTAACAACTGATGAGTCTTTAGCACGCAAAAGCGACACCGTGGATTTGGCTATTGCCTTGCCCTGGTCATCATTGACTACACCGGTGATTTTTTGGCCCTGGGCCACCGAAAAAAATAAGCCAAACATTCCTAAAAACACAGATAACTTTCTCATTATTAAGCTTTTTGGTAATTTATACCGCAAAGATAACCTTCTGTCACGCATTTGTAAAAGCGTTAACCGACCAATGGCGTAAAACTCGCTATGAACGGCTCGAAATTTCCGGTGAACTGCGAAAAAAAAATCCTGCGCTGTTCATTCTCAACTCGTTTTGTGCATATTTGTGCCTCAAAAGTTTATTTATGAATTTTCCATCAAATCTTCGCTACACCAAAGATCATGAGTGGGTCAGTCTTGAAGGCAATACAGCCACTATTGGTATTACCGATTTTGCGCAAAGAGAGTTAGGAGATATTGTTTATGTAGAGGTTGACACCATCGGCAAAGAATTAGAAGCCGGGGCTGTATTTGGCACAGTCGAAGCCGTAAAAACAGTCTCTGATCTTTTTTTACCGGTGAGCGGCACCATTACTGAATTGAACCCTGCCCTCGCCAACGAGCCTGAATCTGTAAACAATGATCCATATGGTAAGGGCTGGATGGTGAAAATGACTGTAAAAAAGCCCGCTGATGTGGAGGCTTTACTGGATGCTTCGGGTTATGAAGCAGTAGTGGGTTAAATCCGGATGTAAGCTGTTCACGTACATAGAACCGGTACAATTATTTTTTTGATCATTGTATCTTAACCAACTGATTGAACTCCAAAATCACATACAGCGAGCATGAGCTGGTGACTTCGTTGCAGCAGCGCAATGAAAAAGCCTTTGGCTACTTGTATGACAATTATTCCGGCGCTTTGTACGGTATTGTAAATTCCATTGTTACTGATAAGGAAATAGCAAATGATGTCCTTCAGAATGTTTTTGTGAATATCTGGAGGAAGATAGAATCGTATGACCCGGCCAAAGGGCGCCTGTTTACGTGGATGCTGAATATTGCGAGAAATGCGGCGATAGATGAAGTCAGATCAAAGGGTTTCAGGGATTCGCAGAAAAACCAGTCCCTGAGCGAAAACGTAGATACAGGTGCTGTCACGGGCCCGGCGGTGGATGATGTGGGGCTCCGGAAAGTATTGACCAGGTTAAAGGGGGAGTTACGAATCCTGGTTGATCTTTCTTATTTCCAGGGATTCACCCACGAGGAAATTTCCAAAGCATTGAATATACCTTTAGGAACAGTAAAAACAAGAATACGCAGTGCATTGATACAGTTAAGAACCATGATACAATAAGTGAATACACAGGAATACATATCAAGTGGAATTGTTGAGAGTTATGTTCTCGGTCTTGCTTCAGCTGAAGAAAGAAGGGAGTTTGAGAGCATGTGTCTGCAATATCCTGAAGTGCTCCAGGCCAGGGTTGAATTTGAGGTGGCCATGGAGAAGCAGGCCCTCAACAACGCCCTTGCACCTGACCCGGGCCTGAAGAATAAAATATTTGAACAGATCCGCCAAAGCGGTAATCAGCTTTCCGGGAACTCTGCACCGGTAAAATACCTGAACTGGCTGAAATATGCTGCAGCTGCCTGTTTTATTCTCCTGGCTGGCAGCCTGTACTGGAATATTTCTTTGTACAATAAGAACAAAAAACTGAAGGTGGATTATACTAATACGGTAGCGAAGCTGGATGAAATAGAGAATGAGATTCAGCTGATCACCAATAATCCAAATGTAAAAATGGCTTCAATGAAGGGACTTGATCCTTCTCCGCAATCCTATGCTACGGTTTACTGGGATACGACTTCCCATGATGTGTACCTGATGCTGAATAATCTTCCGAAGCCGCCCTCTGACAGGCAATACCAGCTTTGGGCTTTGATGGATGGCAAACCCATTGATGTGGGTTTAATTGACAATGACTATTTCATCAAAGAAACACGCCTGCTGGTTAAAGCGAAGAATGTGCAAAATGCCCAGGCATTCGCTATTACGCTTGAAAAAAAGGATCGTCCCGATGTGTCCATTCCCCAGGGCACCATGTATGTACTGGGCAATCTTTAAGATTCTTACTCAGCTTTTCAATCTGGCCATCTTGTTTCGCCGTATTTGACGCGTGCACCTATATTGCTATAGGAGTTTGGTTCTATAGTTGGTTAAACAAGGGGCCCCTTTTGGGGCTCCTTTCAATTAATAAAATACCCGGGCCGGAATCCCGCATCTTACCATTAATATTGCTGAAATTTTTAGCGTTGAAAGAACCAAAGCCGACGTTTATTCCTGCCATTTTGTGGTTAATAATCTCTACTGTTTTATTAACCCTGCCTGGTTCACAGTTTCCAAAGGAAGACTGGCTGAGTAAAATATGGTTCGATAAATGGGTGCATATCCTCCTGTTTGCACTTCTTGCGTGGCTTTGGTGCAGGGGGCTATCCCGGAAAAACAAACAAACATTCTATATCATCGGTGTCGGATGTCTCTTATATGGGATTACGATGGAGCTGGTCCAGGGGAATTTTATTCCAAACAGGTCTTTTGATGCCGGGGATATACTGGCAGATGCTGCAGGCTCTTTACTGGGAGTGATTTTTAGTACCAGGAGGTATATAAAAAAATAGACCCCTGTGGAAACAGGGGTCGCAACCAAAACTAACTGCTTATGAGAAAATTGACTGCTTTTATAATAAGATTTGTAACAGTATAACGCAAATTTACTGCCGATAGTATTAAACTTGCTGTTAATGAAAGTATAAAAGGCCCGACCCGGTAATTACCCCTATTTATTTCCTGGTAAAACTTCCGCTAACAATCGTAAGCTTTACGATGACTGGTTCAAGAATTTACAACCTGCCAATTCGTTTAATCAATACCGGCATAACTGTAATTCCATTAACAACTGACAATCAACAAACAAAGATCTCAAGTCACTTAAAGTAACTGTTCACGTTACTACAAGCGAAATTTCATGCCAAAAATTATTCGGCGAAAGAAAAAGTTATTGAGCTTTTCCGGGAAGGGTTTTTATAATACAAGCAGATTAACGGGACATAAGTCCTTTGATCATGTCCATTAATCCTCCACCGCCGCTGGTTTGCTGTTCATTGTTTTCCTGGGCTCCCCGGGTTACCTGGCTGACGATATCCTGTATATTGAATCCATTACCCTCTTTTGAGCCGCTTTGGCCGCCTCCGGTGAATTGATTCAGCAGTCCCTGGAAATCAAACCCATTGCTGCTTGATTCGGAAGTGGGGACTTTTCCGCCGGTAAGCGATCCAATCAGGTCATTGAAGTCAAAAGCATCATTTTCGGGAGCTGTGCTGGCAGTACGGGAAATAAGACCATTGAGGACGTTCGGTATAAGATTATTCGCCACATTACTGGCGGAAGATGCGTTCATTTTATACTTGCCCACCAGTTTGCTGATGAAATAACCAACCATCATCGTAACGATCGGGTTTTTGAGAAGTCCCCCGATACCGCCGCCATTGCTTCCGGACTTATTCGCACCTCCTTTAAAAAGATCAAGTATACTCTGGAAACCGCCGCCGGACATGATATTCTGCAAACCGCTTCCAACAGTTTTTGTAGCATCGGCCATTATCTCTTCATTATACTCGTTGGGTACTTCGGGGTTATCAACCACTGTATCTTTCCCGAATTGCTTCACCAGGTTAAAAAGTTGATCTAACATGTTTTTGAGTTTAGTGAAAGGTAGCTCATTTAATCCAGAGACTGTTTCCCCATTAATTAATGCTGGTTAGCCAGTTTCTCAGAATTTTCAGCAAATTGCAAAGCGTCAATCAATTCCTGGATATCACCGTTTAGAACAGCATCCAGGTTATAAAGAGTAAGTCCGATCCGGTGGTCTGTTACCCGTCCCTGCGGAAAATTATAGGTCCTGATTTTGGCGCTCCGGTCGCCGGTACTCACCAGGCTTTTCCGGTGCCGGGCAATTTCATCTTCCTGTTTTCTTACCTGCTCTTCATACAACCTGGTACGAAGCATCTGCATGGCTTTTTCCCTGTTCCCCAACTGCGATCGCTCGGTCTGGCACACAACCACTGTCCCGGTGGGAATATGGGTAAGGAGGACTTTTGTTTCCACTTTATTTACATTCTGTCCGCCGGCCCCTCCACTCCTTGCGGTCTCCATTTTCACATCCGCCGGGTTAAGTTCGAAATCTACTTCCTCCGCTTCCGGCATCACGGCTACGGTGGCTGCAGAAGTATGCACCCTGCCGGAGGTTTCTGTATCGGGCACCCGCTGGACCCGGTGTACACCACTTTCAAATTTAAGTATCCCGTATACATCATCACCCGTTACTTCCAGTTGCACTTCCTTATAACCGCCTACCGTTCCTTCATTTTCACTCAAAACCGCAGTTTTCCATCCCCGTCTTTCGCAATACCTTACATACATCCTGAGTAAGTCGCCGGCAAACAGGCTTGCTTCATCCCCTCCTGTGCCTGCCCTGATCTCCAGGATAGCATTTTTTTCATCTTGCGGATCCTTCGGTATCAGTAACTGGCGGATATAGGACTCCGCCTGTGTTTTCTTCTCTTCCAGGGCCGGGTTTTCCATTTTGGCCAATTCCCTCATTTCCGCATCATCCCCTTCCAGCGCCTCCTTATAAAAATCAAGATCCTCCAGGATTCTTTGATAGTCATTATAGGCCACTACAATTTTTTCCAGACTGCGGTATTCCTTGCTGGTCTCCGCAAATTTCTTATTGTTTCCTACAATCTCCGGGTTGGTCAGTGCCACGCCCAATTGGTCGAACCTGGCTTTTATGGCTTCTAATCTGTCAAGCATATTATTATTCTCGGGCGGCAAATTTAGCGATTTAGCCTCCAACCCCCTCAGGTGGATTGTGAATATTCCTTTCCCACAAACATATTTCCCTTATGCTGTCTAATTTTACAACATGGCATACAGAAAATTCGGGGCGGATAAGCTGTTTGACGGGTATCGCTTTCTTGATGAAAAAGTTTTGATCACTGACAAAGACGGAATAATCCAGGATATTGTCAGTAGAAGTGAAGCCGGCGATGATGTACAGCAGTTCAGCGGCATCCTCAGCCCCGGTTTTATTAATTGCCATTGCCATCTTGAACTCAGCCACATGAAAGGGATGATCCCGGAAGGAACAGGGCTGGTAAAATTTGTGCTTGATGTAGTGGAACAACGTCACCCGGGGCGCCAGGCAGGGTTCGCCGAAGAAGAGATTTCAGAAGCCATACAAAAAGCAGAAGATGAAATGCTGGCAAATGGCATTGTCGCCACCGGGGATATTTGTAATAACGGATTAACCATTCCTCAAAAAACAAAAGGCCGCATCTATTATCACAATTTTATTGAAGCCAGTGGGTTCAACCCGCAAATTGCGGCGGAACGCTTCCAGCGCAGCGTTAATTTTTTCAGGGAGTATGGAAAAAATTATTCGATCCCCATCGATTCCAATTCAATAGTGCCCCATGCTCCCTACTCAGTGGCTGATGAGCTCTGGGACCTGATCATCGGGTTCCCGGGGAATCACCTGTTCACTATTCACAACCAGGAAACAGCCGGGGAAAATGAATGGTTCAGGCATAAGCTGGGAGAACTGACAAACCTGTACGGTAAAATGAATATTGACACGTCGTTTTTCCACGCCTCCGGTAAAAGCAGTTTGCAGACCTACTTACCAAAATTCCTGGATAACCAATCGCTGATACTGGTACACAACGTGCATACCTCCGAAGAAGATATCGTTTTTGCAAAAAACAGTGGGCAAAAAATTCAATGGTGCTTATGCCCGAATGCAAACCATTATATTACCCGCCAGTTACCCCCAGTTGATCTGTTAATGAAACATGATTGTGAAATAGTGCTGGGAACAGACAGCCTGGCGTCCAATCACCAACTGAACATCCTCGGAGAAATTAAAACCATGCGCAGGCATTTTCCCCACATTGAAATGGAAACGATGTTTAAATGGGCAACCAGTAATGGGGCAAAAGCTTTACAAATGGACACTTTGCTGGGGAGTTTTGAAAAAGGGAAGAAGCCCGGAGTGGTGCTGACAGATACCCTGTATACCTTTTCCAGAAGAATACAATAAACACTAACGCCCGTTAAAGAACCAAGCTGTTTTGAAAATAATTACCTGGAATTGCAATATGGCATATAGAAATAAAGCCAGCTATATCCTTTCCCTTCAGCCCGACATCGTTGTGATTCCCGAATGTGAACATCCTGATAAATTAAAATTTAAACCAGGGACCTTGCCGCCTGAGGATATTACCTGGCATGGCCATAATCTAAATAAAGGACTCGGCGTATTCTCTTACAGCCATTATAGATTTCAGGTAGTTCAGGAGTTTAATCCTGAATTTCGTACCATACTTCCTTTACTTGTAACTGGTGGAAAGTTTGACTTTATTTTATTTGCCGTATGGGCTAACAATCCCGCGGATCGCAGTTATCAATATATCGGGCAGGTCTGGAAAGCCATCAATTACTATACGCTTTTATTAAAAAATCATAAAATAATAATTGCCGGAGACTTTAACAGCAATACTATTTGGGACAGACCACGGCGTGCAGGCAATCACTCTGACGTCGTAGCATTATTGGAAAGCAAAAGGATTCTTAGCACTTATCACAGGTTCTTTAATCAACACCAGGGGCAGGAGAAACATAATACGTTATTCATGTACCGGCATAAAGACAAACCCTATCATATTGATTATTGCTTTGCATCCACAGAACTTATTGAGAAAATAACCCTTGTTGAAGTTGGCCAGCATCGTCGCTGGAATAAACTTAGTGACCATACCCCCTTAATAGTAACATTTGATATTTAACTCAGTATCTCCCGCAGTACCGGCAATGTTCTCATGGTTCCGAAATCATGGATATGCAGGGCATAATAAGTTTGGTATGCCACTAAAAGATCCCGGCGGGAATCATGGTGGAGCGGGATATCCGCCAGTTCCCCGGGTCGCATTACTTTTAACAACCGGGACGTAACAGCTGCTTGCTTTTCTTCCAAAAAATCCGGGTGCCGTGGTTGTTCATGCACAAAACATCCTTCCTGCATATCCAGGAACAAATTCTTCTTACTATAATTATCATCTATCCGGAAACCAAAAAAATGAGTGAGGTGCAGGGAAAAGAACAGGGGGAGATTCGCGGTCACTGCGTCACTGCTTTCGTCGAGGTGCAGAAATGCATCTTCAACAAAATGAAAAAGATCGGGATTGCTTTCCGGTTGTTTTAAGCATTTGGTCAGCAACTCCACCATAAACAATGCAACCGCATTCTTCCGGACATCAGAAAGTATGTGCTGGTATAAATAGTCCCACCTGAATTCTTTGATACGGTTCAGTTGCTTCAGTTCATTATGGTAAACCACCAGGTCAAGAATAACAGACGGCTGGAATAAATTAGCTTTCCCCGGTCCTTTCTTTGAAGAAGTCCTGACTCCATTCACCAGGTAGGCCTGCACACCAAACAATTCAGTGAATACCGTTACGATGATACTCGTTTCTCCATACTTTACAGTACGCAATACAATGCCTTTGGTTTTATGGAGTTTGTCCGGCAAGTGTGTTTGTTAAAACATACATGAATAAATCAGTACCATTGATCGGAACCTTCTGGTCTCTCTGCTGGCAGGGACCAGGTCGGTTATTTACTTATGAAAAATATCTTCGTTGCTGCCCTTTCCTTTTTCCCATCGTCACTCACCAGCACCAGGTAAACACCGCTGGATATTCGTTGTCCTTTATAATTTCTTCCATCCCATACTGCCTGGCCGCCCGATGCCCTTGTCTGGTACACCAGCCTGCCATCCAGTTCAGTAATTTTTACAATTGAATTATTGGCGAGTCCACGGATCCCGATCGTTCCCGTGAAACCAGGCGGCACCGGATTGGGGAATACCAGCACCTCTTCATTTACTTCGCCTCCCTCTGTCGCCGTACTGCGGAACGAACAAATGCCTTTCAGCGTAGCAAAATAGACTTCCCCGGTTCTGCCATCAATTGCTATTTTTTTTACATCGTTGCTGAGTAAGGGGCTATTATCCTGTGTAAACTGGTAAATAACTTTTTCCCCGCCAGCACTCACCAGGAACACACCACTTTTTGTCGCCACCCATTTCCGGTCGGCCCCATCCACAGCAATGCTTCTTACTTCCTGCCCCTTAAAAAGGTATCCGGCAAAATTTCCATTTGGGACAATTGGTAAAATTGCTTCACAGGCCAAAGAACTGAAAATTTCCTGCGTGCATTGTATAACCCCCACCCCATCCGTGGTTCCCACCCAGATAAACCCAGCTTTATCTTTTGCCACACAGAATATTTCGCTGTTCGGAAGTCCCCCGTTGCCGGCACCACCCCGGAACCGGCGCCAGCGGTCGTCGCCGGTATTATCTATATCATTTCCATGATCGAAACAAACCAGGCCGCTGCCCAGCGGGGAAACGATCCATTTGAAATTATTATTATCAACCAGTATCTGACTCACGGCATTTTCAAACAAAGAAAAAGGAACCGCGAAATTTTTCCAGCTGCCATCACTCTTCCGGACTTTTAATGGGTGTGTGGCGCCGAAATTGGATATCCACAGGTTGTTTTCCTTGTCAAATGCCAAACCGGCTACCCGGTAACTTGCGGGGTCTCCAACAGTGGGCTCAATATAGTTTTGTTTGAAAATTTCAAACACCGGACCGGGACTAACATGTAGTAACCCGCCCCCATAGGATCCGGCCCAGATTGTTTCATCACGGGGATCAATGGCAATAGCCAGGTAGTCGAGCAAAGAATCAATTGGCTGGTACCTGTACCGGTTAATGTTATTCCAGCTGCCTTCTTTGAAACTGTAAATACCATTTCCGTTGAACTGGTAATTCCAGGCATCATTCACTTCGCCGGCAGCAGCAGAGAAAACACGGTTGTAAACAAACAGTTCCCCGCTGGCAATTCCCTGGGGTGAATTCAAACTATATTGCTCGTATGCCTGTGAAGATCCAAAATGCGACAAACAGGCAAACTGGTCTGCTACCCAGGGATCATTGTTGTACAGGATTGCTTTTCGCGGAAATGATACCACCCCAACATTTGCCAATGCCCGGTAAACAGTGGCATCATGGTTTAAGATAATAACCCTGCTGATCCCGGTGACCTGCCGTTCGCATAGCTGTATCTTATTTTCAGTTGAATTGCTGCTAACAATGGGCCAGCCATCGGTATAAAACAACGACCAGCCTGCCGGACCCTGTACAAACAACGAGTCATTTTTCTGTACCACAATTTTGTCCTGGACATTGACCACATTCTTACAGCCACCCGGGGATAAACCATTACTCCCACTTAGCAGTTGCCAGTTAGCATGATTGGCAAGGTTGGGGGAATTCACCGGAGCTTTTTTCAATCCTTCTTCCGTGGCGGCATAAAAAAAACTTCCATCGCTGGTAAATCCGTTTACTTTGACCTGGTTGCCACCATTGCCAATAAACCAGGAATCTTTTACTTCATGTTTGTTCCCGTCAATAACAATAACACCGAGCCCGGACGATAAATAGTAGTGCTGGCCCAGCGGGTAAATATTATAAATACTCTTGTCCCCGGCGATATTATCCCTTTTGATATCCGGGATATTGTAAATATCATTCCGGTAAATGATATCAACATTGCTGTTGGTGTAGGCAATAAAGAGTTTGTCATTCACATCATCATACCGGATGGCACTGATCCCTGTTTCATTTAATCCCGTCACCCGGCTCCATCGATTGATGAGATTATCAGCAACATTCACCGTAAACAAGCTGTAGGGTGTGGCGCAATAGACTCTTCCATCACCAGCCGTTACATCCATCGCGCTATTGTAAGGCAAATGCTCCCGCCACTGACCTATCGGCGGTATTGACGGCTGCCCGGTTGTAAACACTCCATAAAACAAGCCTATAACAAGAAAGCAATATCTCACTCCTCAAAAATATTCCAAAGTAGCTAATGTCATGCAGCCAGGTAATCATATATGTCCTGTTTATTCCCCACACTATTTGATTCACCTGCCTTTTTTTTGCGTTTCTTTGCCCCATTTACCATTTCTACTTCTTATTATGTGGCAAAGTCTAGGTCGGTTTATTATAAAATACAGGCTTCCCCTCTTACTTCTTCTTGCAGGTCTTACAGTTTTCATGGGGTACCAGGCCAGTAAAGTAGAATTGAGTTATGATTTTGCCAGGGCCATTCCGGTCAACAATCCCAAATACAAGGAGTACCAGGAATTCCGGAAAAAATTTGGCGAGGATGGCAACCTGCTTGTGATCGGTATACAAACTCAAAAACTGTTTGACCAGGAATTGTTCAATTCGTACGCTTCTTTACAACGCAACCTGAAAAAAATAAAAGGAGTTGATGATATTATCAGTATCCCTACCGCCGTCAACCTGGTCAAGATCCCCGAAACTGAAAAATTAAGAGCCGATACTATTTTCCCGGAACGGGCACTTTCGCAAAGCGAAATAGACAGCGGAGCCGCTGTATTTTTAAGCCTTCCTTTTTACCGGGGTCTTTTGTATAACCGGGATACGCATGCCTGGCTGATGGGTGTGCGCATCAATAAGGACCTGATGGCATCCAAAGGCCGCATTGGTATTGTTCAGAACATTAATCAGCTGGCAGATGAATTTGGCTCAGCGAATAACCTTACAGTTTATAAAAGCGGGTTACCGCATATCCGCACTGAATTGTCTGTCCGGATCGTTAATGAAATGAGGATGTTCATCCTGGCCTCGATTATTCTTTCGGCCCTCATCTTATTAATTTTTTTCCGTTCATTAACGGCCATGTGGTTATCCCTCGCCGTGGTCTTTATTGGCGTCATATGGAGCTTTGCCACGATCCACCTCTGTGGTTATAAAATAAGTGTGCTGAATGCCCTGATTCCCCCGTTAATCGTGGTGATCGGTATTCCGAACTGTATTTATTTTCTCAATAAATTTCATACGGCCTGGAATGAAACAGGCGATAAAAAAAAGTCACTCGTGATGATGGTAGACCGTATGGGCGTGGTGACATTATTCTGCAACCTCGCGGCCGCTATCGGGTTCGCGGTATTTGCACTTACGCAGAGCCAGATATTAAAAGAATTTGGGGTGGTGGCCGGCATCAATATCATGGCCCTGTTTTTCATCTCCCTGCTTTTTATCCCGGCAGTACTTAGTTTTTTGCCTCCTCCCAAATCCCGGCATACCAAATATCTTGATAATGCCCGGCTGAAGCGCTGGCTGGACCGGCTGGAGAGATGGTCGCTCAATCACCGCAGGTTGATTTATGCGGTAACACTCGGAATTGTGGCTATATCCATAGCCGGTATATTTAAGTTAAAGACACGGGGCTTTATTGTCGACGACCTGCCAAAGGAAGATAAAATTTATACGGACCTGCGCTTTTTTGAATCCAACTTCAAAGGGGTGATGCCATTGGAAATAGTAGTCGATACAAAAAAGAAGCGTGGTGTTCTGAACCTGAACAACCTGGAACGAATAGATTCCCTGTCACAATTTCTCGCCGGCATGCCCGGCATTGCCCGGCCATTGAGCATTACTGAAGGTTTGAAATTTGCCAAGCAGGCTTTTTTCGAGGGTGACACTAATAGTTATTCCATGCCATCCGCCTATGACCTGCCCGCTCTTTCTCAATATTTAAGCATGAAAGGAGATTCAGGGAACCCCCGGAATTCTTTTGCCAAACTGGTCAGTACATTTATGGACAGCTCCAAACAGCAGGCCCGTATCAGTGTAAGCATGGCAGATGTAGGGAGTAACCGGCTCCCCCTGATGCTCGACAGCATTTCCAACCGGGCGGAGGAGCTTTTTGACAAGACCAAATATGATGTTCAGCTAACCGGCACCAGTGTGACCTTCCTGGAGGGAAGCCATTATATCATAAATGGCTTGAAAGACAGTATTATCTGGGCCTTTGTTTTGATCGCACTCTGTATGTTATACCTGTTCCGGTCTGCCCGTATCCTGTTTTGCTCCCTGATCCCCAATATTATACCACTGCTGATCACGGCCGGCCTGATGGGCTGGACCGGTATTCCATTGAAGCCCTCTACCGTATTGGTTTTCAGTGTGGCCCTTGGGATCGCTATAGATGTAACCATCCGCTTTCTTATCAATTACAAACAAGAGTTGCCCCGCAATAATTATGACATGAAAACAACGGTGATTGAAACTATTCACAGCACCGGCATAAGCATTATCTATACATCGATGGTTTTGATCGCGGGATTTGTCATTTTTTGCTTTAGCGGATTTGACGGCACCAAGGCGCTTGGCTGGCTCACCTCCCTTACCCTGGTTACCGCCACTTTTACTAACCTGGTACTCCTTCCGGCCATCTTAATTTCCTTTGTCAGGATCAAGAAGTAGCGGTCCAACTCTGTACATTTGTGCAGCAAATGACCAGTACGGATTGTCACTATAATTGAGTGGTTTTAAGACAGGTTAAGGTTTATCATCACGGGGCAGGCTCTTATTCCCGATCTTAAGATTTTTTCATTTTTTCGCCTTAGGTTAATTAATTTCAAGTCCCTTTTAACCAGGGGGGTTGATTTCATTTATATACTAAAACTAAACGCACATGAGAAAACTGTTTTTACTCCTGTTTGGAGTTGTGTTTCTTGCCACCCAGGCATTGGCACAACGTACCATCTCCGGTAAGGTGATCGACGACAAAGGAAGCCCGGTTGCAAATGCATCGGTGATGGTCAAAGGCACCACGACCGGTACCACTACGAACGCCAGTGGGGCTTATAGTCTCGCCGTACCGGCAAACGCAAGAGTTTTGATTGTCTCTTCGGTAGACATGCTGACACAAGAACTGAATATCGGGTCACAGTCTTCCATCGACGTAGTGCTGAAAAACGAGGACAAAATAATGCAGGAAGTTGTGGTGGTAGGATATGGCACACAAAAGAAAAAAGAGGCAACCGCAGCTATCGGCAAAATTGATCCCACCAACATCGCGCCGCTCGTGAGTGCCAGTATCGATAAACAATTAGGTGGCCGCACCGCAGGTGTATTGGTTACAAATCCTACGGGACTGGTTAATGAACCTCCGCGCATTCGTATCAGGGGTGTAAACTCAATCAGCGGCGGCCGCGGACCACTTATCGTATTGGATGGCATCCCTACTTTTTCAGGAGGCTTTGCCGGTTTTACCAATGATAACCTGTTGGCCAATATCAACCCTTTAGATATCGAGTCAATTGATGTATTAAAGGATGGAAGCGCCACGGCCATTTATGGTTCCCAGGCATCCAATGGTGTAATAATGATCACTACAAAAAAAGGCAGGGCAGGTCGTCAGAACTTTAATTACAGTACCGTTTTTGGCTTCTCAAAACCGCTTAGTCGTTTTGACCTGCTGAATGCGAATGAATTTATTACCATTGCCAATGCCAAATTATCTGCGGCCAGCCTTGCGAATGGCGCATTCCCGAACGCGGATAATTCCACGACTGACTGGCAGGATGTAGTTTTCAGGCCTACTTCCCAAGCCACCACGCACAACCTTTCGATGGATGGCGGTAACGATCGTACCACGTATTTCCTTTCTTTTAATTATCGTTACCAGGAGGGGTTAGTCTTAACAAATACAACAGAGAATTATAATATCAGGGCCAATTTTGAACACAAAGTCAACAAATGGCTTAAAATCACCAACTACATTACACTGGCCCGCAGTTTTGATAAGGATCAGAATAATGGAGGTAACGCTCTTTCAGGAAGTGTAGCGGCTGCCCTCAGGGCTTTACCCAATGTAAGGCTGAAGAATCCTGCGCTCCCGCAATTTGATTTCTATAATATCACGCCGGATGGTGCAGCCCTGGGAAGAGATGCCAATACAAGAACGATTGAGAACAACTATGTGAATATTGGTTATGTACTGGCCAAGAATAAATTCCGTTCCAAAAAACACAGGGTGATCAACAATTTTGGGATAGAAATTAAACCCACCAGCTGGCTGACAAATAATATTAAAGTTGGTATTGATTATATCACGCTGGATGAGTTCTTCCGCCAGGATGCAAAACATGGAGATGGCAGAAGTGTATTGGGCAGGGTAAGCAACCAGGCTGCCAACACGTTGCGCTGGACAGCCCAGGAATATGTCAATGCTGCTAAGGTATTTGGAAGACATGCGTTCAATTTAACAGTTGGGATTGAAGCTGCGAACCAGGAAAATAATAGTTTTTCTGCCTCGGGTACCAATGTGGCTGATGCCTTTTTCCAGCAACAAAATGTTATCAGCGGAAGCTATGTAACACAGCTTTCCGGTGGTGGTTATTCTGAGGGCCCCGGGATCTTTTCTTACTTCGGTCGTATTAATTATGACTACAGGGGAAAATACTTTATCCAGGCTAGTTTCAGGAGAGACGGTTTATCCAGGTTTGCCAAGGAGAACAGGTTTGGTTCTTTCCCCGGCGGTTCTATTGGCTGGAGAGTTTCCCAGGAAGACTTCTGGAGTGGCGGTGGATTTGACAAAATTTTCAGCGACTTTAAAATAAGAGCCTCCTGGGCAAAAGTGGGTAATGCTAATATTGCCGGTGGAAACTTTCCTTTCCAGAATTTATACGGTGTTGCCCCTTATGGAGCCATCAGTGGTATCGCGGCTTCACAATCCGGTAATGCGGCACTGCAATGGGAAACCAATGAAAAAATTGATGTCGGTGTAGACCTTTCATTGTGGAAAGACCGGGTAAATATTGTTTTTGATTATTTTAAAAATAAAAACAATGACCTTGTATTCGGAGTTCCCTATCCTCCTTCCCTCGGTATCCCGAACAACCAGATTTTCCAGAATATCGGGGACATGGAAAATAAGGGCATCGAACTCTCCCTTAATGTAGCTATCATAAAAAACAAAGACCTGGGTATTGATGTAGGGTTCAACTACACGCATCAAAAAAATAAGGTACTTTCCCTTCCGGGTGGAAATGATATCATCGTTTCAAACGGAACGGGTAATTATAATATCCAGCGAGTTGGGCAACCTGTAAATGCTTTATACGGTTACCAGTATGCCGGTGTGAATTCCTCAAACGGTAACCCGGTTTATATTAAAGCAGATGGGACACTGCTGATGGGCAATATCACTAATTCATCTTACTTCGTTATCTCAGACCTCAACAGTCCCATCCAGGGTGCTGCGGGAAGCCTGGCAGGAACCGACCGTGGTATACTTGGCAGCGCATTGCCCACTTATTTTGGAGGTATTACCAGTACGATCCGTTTTAAACAATTTACGGCTGATATGTTATTCAGGTTTTCCGGCGGTAACAAAATCATGAACATCACTAAACAGGAATCTTTAATGAACCAGGGCTTTATGAATAACGGCAGGGAGATTCTGAACAGGTGGCAAAAACCCGGTGATGTAACCAATGTTCCCAGGCTTTGGTATAACCGTGATAATTTTACCAACCTCAACCAGCAGGCCTCTACCCGGTTTATTGAAGACGGCGATTTTATCCGCTTTGATAATCTTTCAGTCAGTTATAATGTCAGTCCTGATCTGCTGGGCCGTCTTCTTAAAAATGCGGTTAAATCATTCCGATTCTTTATACAGGCACAGAACCTGTTTGTAATTACTGATTATACCGGTATTGATCCTGACAATATTGATGAAAGAGGTTTGGATTATAACACAATACCCCCGGCCAGGACCGTATCATTTGGTATAAACATTGGTTTCTAATTAACAACCAAAAAATTGAAAAAATGAAAATCAAAATAATATCAACAGTAGTTATGGCGGGGGCATTATTAGTCAGCTCCTGTCAAAAAAAGGTGCTGGACCTTCAATCATTTTCGAGCCCGTCAGATGAGTCGGCTTTTGCTAACCCTGATGCTGTTCAGTTATCCATGTATGGCGTCTATGATGCTGCCCAATCAGGATTTTATGCCGGCGGTGCTGTGCGGGGTTATCCCTTTGGCGCGGCCAATGTGGAACAGGGTGATGCCCGTGGTGAGGATATGCTGAATGTAGCGGCTTTCTACCAGATCACCTATGAAGCCACTTACAACAACGCCTCTCCTAATAATGGTTTCATGTTCCAGACCATTTATTCGATGGTGAACAAGGCCAACCTCACCATTGAAGGCGTACAGGGTGCGGGTGCCAAGGGTATTATTTCCGGTGCATCTGCTCTTCAATACGAAGGAGAATGCCGGTTCTTAAGAGCCTGGGGGCATCATGAACTGGTGCTGAACTTTGCAAGACCCTACGCGGAAGGAAACGGAAGTCAGCCTGGCATTATCTACCGTGATTTTGCTGTAAAAGATGCGGCTACCGCAGACCAGGCAAAAGCAATCAAGCGCTCCAGTTTTACGGTGGCTGATACGTATGCCAAAATCCTGGCTGACCTGGATTTTGCAGAAACAAATCTCCCCGCCACATCCATAATAAATACTGCCGGTACAGCTATCAAAACTTTCAGGGCCACCAAAGCAGCGGCTATCGCTTTAAAGATGCGTGTTAAAATGCATAAAGGTGATTGGGCCGGCGTAATCGCGGAAGGAAATAAACTTGTCCCGGCAGCTGCCCCGTTTGTAAGCCCGATCGGCGGGTGGACCCTGAACGCAACAGTTGACGGAGCTTTCGGAAGTGCCACAACAAACGAAAATATATTTTCTATAAAGAATGATGCAACGGATAATCCACAGGTAAATGGCGCCCTTCCCCAAATGATGGGAGATCCAGCCCTCGGTGCAAGGGGTCTTTTAGTTGTGAGTCCGATTATCTGGAGCGATCCGCAGTGGTTGTGTACAGATCTCCGTCGTACTGTTTTATACCGCACAGGCGGAAACCCTGTCAACGCGGTGTATACAGTGAAATACCGGGATTACGCTACTTCATCTGATGCAGCTGTGCAAATAAGATACGCTGAAGTGTTATTAACGCTGGCCGAAGCAGAGGCGAGGGTGGCCGCGGGTGTTTCAACAAGAGGAGTTGCTTTATTGAATGCCGTCAGGAACAGGGCTGTTACAGCACCGGCTGACCAGTTTACGGTAGCCAGTTTTGCCAACAAAAACGCCCTGATCGCCGCTATATTAAAGGAAAGAAGAATTGAATTTCTTGCCGAAGGAAAACGCTGGGGTGATATTCACCGTTTGGCACTTGATCCTGATTTTGCCCCGGTTACCGGTGGCGGTATTCCTTCTAAGATTGGTTCAGGTGGAGCAACAGCTGCCATGTTTAATTGCGCTGGCGCCGTTTTCACGAGGTCGGTTCCGGCTATTGCTTATTCGAATTTCCGCTTTCTCTGGCCGATCCCAATCGAGGAAACACAACAGAATCCGAATTATGACCAGAACCCGGGTTATTAAACCGGTTTGATCTGAATAAATCAAAACCCTCCTTTCCGGGAGGGTTTTTTATTTCCTCTTTTCACCTGATCAGCAGGACGGTTCCTTTTTTCATAATAGGCTCCCCATTCAAATCAGTTGCTTTCACCATCCAAACGAAAATGCCCGTATCCTGCAACAGGCCTCTTAATTTTCCATCCCAGCCTTTCGTAATATCTGAGCTTGAAAAAACCGTGGCCCCCCAGCGGTTGTAGATTGTCAGGGTTGCTTTCTCCATCGCTACGGGGAAAAAATGCAGGACATCATTTACGCCATCACCATTTGGTGTAAAGCCGGTCGCCACATAAATATCCGGACCTTTCATATACCTGAATGCTACTTTGTCGGAATCAACACAACCTGCTTCGTTACTCACCGTCAAAGTATATTCAATATCCCTGTCGGCCCTCAGTTCCGGGTGCCTTATAAAAGGATCACTCAGACCAAATGAAGGTGACCAGTTATAAGAAACGCCTGTTGCTGAACTATTCCCCTGCATCTGGTATACCTGCCCGAATGCCAGTATCCGGTCGGGCCCGGCATCTGCCTTAACATTATCATAGATCAGGATATCTTTCACCAGTACATCCCTGCAGCCAAGATCAGATTCAACTGACAGCTGAACGGCCAAGGGGTATGGCATGGTACCAGAAACCAGGTGCGTATAGGTTACCGAAGCTTCGGTTGAAATAATAGTATTGTTGTTTAAGATTTTCCAGGTCCACTTTTGAATAACACCCAGTGGGAAAGCTGTTCTGTCGGTAAATGTCAGTGGTTCGCCCGCGCACTGTTCCCCGGTCCAGTCGAAGTTCAACTGCAGGCTTCCGGGATAGACGTTAGCCGTACTGAACACCGAGTCGGCACAGCCGGCAGGGTTAATAATGACCAGCTTCACGGAAAATGTGCCGCTTTGGGGATACTGGTAAATGGGAACGGGAATATTGGAAGTGTCATCATTAATAAGCGGAACACCAAAATCCCAGTGAAATATATTGGCGGGATTATTAGCATTTGAAAACTGGGCAATATTATCGGAGCAATTAAAAATATCCGGCGGTCGTTGAATATTGCATTCCGTCACGTTCACCTGGAAATCTTTGCGTCCCTGGGCAATCAGTTTCCCATCCCGGTATTCTTCAATGAAAAATGCCACGGTAAAATGACCCGTTACATCAGGTGAGCCGCTGAATACCCCCGTAGCCTCATCCAGTGATATGAGCGGTGATCCCTGCATGGGATGTAATGCTGTAAACCCGTTAATAAAAAAAATGGGATCGTAATAAGTATTTGCGGCATCTGTTTTTGCCAGTGATGTGGCCAGTTTATAAACCAATGAATCTCCATCGGGGTCGTAAAACCGGAACCGGTAATTAAATGGCTTATCTATACAGGCATAAATAATTGAATCATTGACAGACACAGGACTGCTGTTCTGGGGAATACTGTCGTGTGATGGCATCCTGGTAACATAGGTTAATCCCTGCCCCGGCACTGGTACAGCGCCATTGATCCATTCAATCCCTGCATTCCACGAATGATTCTGCAGGTTAGTCATCCCATTCCGGCAGCAACTGGTATAATAAAATGTATATCCCTCCGGACTGTAGGGAAGCGTCACGAGCCGGGTGTAGGTTCTTAATTCATAACAATCCCGTGGATCATTCACGGAACAATAATCTTTCCATGAAAAAGGGAGGTTCGAGATCACCGGGTTATCGAGCACTTCCTCGCGGTACAATACAGGATGAATATTCTTTGTGAGGTCGGTTGAATTGATGATCCGGATAACCGGGTCGTCCAGGTCGGCAGGGTTCAGGCATTCGCGGTACAGTTTAAAGGTAAGCTCATACAAAAACTCATTCCCGTTCCGGCTGATGTACCGGTAACTTAATTCTCCCCCTAAAAACTGGCCTCCCCATGCGACTGAATATAAGGATAAGAAGCCCGCAACAAGAAAAGGCCGCAGAAAAATGACAAGGCGCATCTATAAATTTAATAAATATCCAAATCAGCGCCCTGAAACCGTATATTATTTTAGCACCTCGCTTAACCTGGCTTCCAGCTCCGCGCCTCTCAGTCTTTCGGCAATAATCTTTCCCTGCGGATCAACCAATATGTTGTAAGGAATACCCGTTTCCCCAAAACCATAGACTGAAACGACTTCACTGTCCCATTCTTTCAAATCACTTACCTGGGGCCACGTAAGATTATCTTTCATAATGGCATTCATCCAGGCCTCTTTTCCGCCCGGCCGGTCAAGCGATACCCCAAGTATGGTAAAGTTTTTATCCTTGTATTTATCATAGGCCCGGACCAGGTTTGGATTCTCATCGCGGCAGGGCTTACACCAGCTGGCCCAGAAATCTACCAACACATATTTTCCCCTGAATGAACTAAGTTTTATTTCCTTACCAGTTGGATCGGGCAAGCTGATTTCGGGAGCCTGTTTTCCCAACCAGCCTTCCAATGATGATTTAATGGAGGCCAGGCCCGGGTGCGCGGGGTATTTTGCAGCAGCCTCATCAATTACTTTTTTTACTTCGGATTTATCCAGTGGTTGCAGACCGATTCCCTGCTGGTTGGCTGTGGTTTGATAATACCCCAGGATGAACATAGTCAAGGCAGGATTACTGCTATTCTTGAAAGACGCTGTTGTAAGGTTTTTGGCGGCGGCGGCGGCAAAGGCAATTTTCCCTTCGAGGATCATCAACTGGCTATCCGGCGCATTTAGTTTGTTCAGGCTATCTCCCTCCCTGAGATGAGAAAAAATTTCCTGCAGTTTAGTATTAAACCGGAGCATATATTCTTTTAGCTGGCTGCTGGCGGTTGAACCTATTACATCAAAGCTGTCGGGGAACTGCTTGTTTTCGTTGCTGAAATTTCCATTAACCGTGATGGTTGACGCGTCATTGATAATAGCTACCAGCGGATAGGGGTTTTGGTCAAGGCGAATCGTATAAGCCCTGGCTTCGGAAGTTCCTGTTGACAATTCATACTTCCCGTCTTTTCGTAATGCCGCAGAATCTACAATAGTTCGCTGCATGGTTGTCATGGGAATTTCTTCGAGGTAGATCATTTTCGCGGGGTTATTGGTGATCACACCTTTTACCACAAATTTTTTCACCGACGATTTGCTTTTACAGGAGCCGAGGGCAATAACCGCCATTAATACAACCAGTACTTTTTTCATTAGTAATTTTTTCTTTATGAAGATTTTAATTTTTCCAGTAATAGTTCATTGGTAATTTTAGGGTCGGCCTTACCCTTTGATTGCTTCATCACTTCTCCCACGAACAAAGAAAGCAATCCCTTCTTCCCTTTTTTATATTCTGTTACCTTATCGGCATATTTCTGCAGTACCTGGTCAATAAGTGGACCGATAGCCGACACATCCGATTGCTGCAGCAGGTTTTGGTCCCCGGCCACCTGTACCGGATCCAGTAAAGGATCTTCCAGCAACGCTGAAAATATTTTTGTTGATGCGATTGAGAAACTGATCTTACCGGCATCAACCAGGCTGATGAGGGAGGCAAGCCGGGATGGAGAAACGGGAAAATCTATAATATCCTTATTCTGCTCATTGAGCCATGATTTAACCGGGCCCAGCATCCAGTTCGCTGCTGCTTTAGGGGCAACCCTCGCCTGTTCATTTTCCGCGGAAGAAGCAATCAATTGTTCAAAGTAATCTGCGAAAGACCGTTCTTCTGTCAGCACCGCGGCATCGTAAGCAGAAAGATTCAGTTCGGATGTATATTTTTTTTCCCGTTGTCCCTGCAGGGCCGGGATACTTTGCCGGACAGCATCAATAAAATCGCCGGTTAAATGAAAAGGGGTTAAGTCTGGCTCGGCAAAATACCGGTAATCATCTGCATCTTCTTTTTCCCTGATAGAAAAAGTTGTCCCATTACCCGCATCAAAGCCCCTTGTCTGCTGTATGACCGTTCCGCCTTTTATTTGTATCCCGATCAGCCGCGCCGCTTCCGCTTCAATGGCTCTTTTCACATTACGAATGGAATTAAGATTCTTCACTTCCACTTTAGTTCCCAGTTTACCATCACCTTTTTTACGAACTGAAATATTCGCATCGCACCGCAGGCTTCCCTCTTCCATATTACCATCGCATATATCCAGGTATCGGACCAGCTTTCGCACTTCCGTCAAATAAGCAAAAGCTTCTTCCCCGCTCCTGAGGTCCGGCTCTGTCACCATTTCGATCAGGGGAGTTCCCGCACGATTGTAATCGATGCAGGTTGCAGACTCATCTATATCATGCAGGCTTTTCCCGGCATCTTCTTCGAGGTGAATCCGGTTGAGCTGGACCTTTTTTTCTCCTTGTCCCGTTTTAATGGTGATATATCCTCCTTTACAAACCGGGGTAGTATGCTGAGATACCTGGTACCCTTTTGGCAGGTCAGGATAGAAATAATTCTTCCGGGCAAAATAGTTCTGTCTTTCTATCTCACAATGGCAGGCCAGTCCCATTTTAACTGCAAATTCAATTGCTTTCCGGTTCATTTTGGGCAATGTACCTGGATGGCCTAAGGTTACAGGGCTTACATGCGTGTTGGGAGCTGCGCCGAATGCTATGCTATCGCCACAGAAAAGTTTGCTCCTGGTTAGTAACTGGGCGTGTACTTCGAGTCCCACCACCACCTCGTATTGATCTTGTTCGGACATGATGTTAAGGCGGCAAAAATAGCCCATTTAAGGCAGCAGCCATTACTGATTTCGTTAAAAGCAAATACCCCATCGCGGCTTGTGCAGGATGGGGTATTCTGAAATTTAACTGAGCCTGTCAGAGGTCAGCAGTCTTTATTTTTCTTGGCATTTTTACTTCTATATTCTGTGTTTTACCCCCGCGTTGCAGCTTAACCATAAGGGAAGTTTTTTCTTTGCTTTCCCGGATCATTTTAACCATGGCATCTGTTCCGTTAACAGCTTTGCCATCTACTTCTGTTATCACATCATTTTCCTTTATCCCCGCTTTCGCTGCATTACTTTCCTCATCCACTTCTATTACTTTAACTCCTTTGCCATCATCAGTATCCTGTACTGACAATCCCAGTTTGGGTGAACCACCTTCCCAACTCCAGTTATGACCTGGTGTTTTGAACAGGGGTGTTGCCTGGATCCTGGGCATTGCTTTCAAATCTTCAAGGTTAAACTTGAAATTAGTGTCCGGGCCATACGCCCAGTTATGGATTCCTTTCCATTTGGTTAGCTCAGCCGTAGCTTTTTGCTCTTTTTTATCCCGCAGGTAAGTGATAATCACTTTATCGCCGGCTTTATGATTACGGATAGCTTTGGAAAGATCATCTCCATCCTCAATTTTCACATCATCGATCCGCGTGATGATATCGCCTTCTTTGAGACCGATTTTTTCAGCTGCCGTTTCCTTGTTTACCTCTGTTACCCTCACTCCCTCATCGGTTGTTTCTGTGTTAACACCCAGCATAGCCCGGTTTGAATCAACATTGAACATGGTGAATGCATCATCACTGCCGAGATTCCAGCCCCCGGCTTTTGGACTGCGGGCCAGGTTCAACAGGCTTTCATAATCATTCTTGTACCTGCTTTTTCTGACACTCACATTCCCTTCATTATCCTTGTATTCTTCTATCGGCTTTCCATTGATGGTAATCTTATCGCCAACAATCTCAACCACTACTTTTTCTTTATTCTCCCCTTTCCGGGTAATAATAATTTGTTCCACGTCTTTTTTCTCTTTTACCTCTTTATCCTTGTCCTCTTTTTGTGCCAGCATGGAGACCGGGAATACCAGGGCTGCGGCGAAAGCAAAAGCTGAAATTCTCAACCAGTTTTGTTTCATAAATTTTGATTTATAATTTTATCTACGTTAAGTTTCGTAGACCAAATATAAAGACATTTTCTGAAATACGAAATGTTTCGGAAATGTTAAAACAAGTATGTTTTTAAAAGGCAGTTTTAAGGGATAAATGGATTAATGGCTTCATAGGTCCTGGCAGGATGGTCATCCACTATTTCCTCGCCTACATAATCCATCCCGCACTTTTCCAATACCCGGAGTGAGGCCAGGTTTTGGGGCATTGCCCGTCCCACGATCCTTTTTAATCCCAGCTTTTCAAACCCGTATCTGATAGTGGCGAAAGCGGCCTCGGTTGCATATCCTTTTCCCCAGGCTTCTTTCATGAACCTGTAACCCAGGTCGATCTCATTTCTTTCCGGTCTTGTTTTTAAACCACACCAGCCGATGAATTCAAGACCGGGTTTAGTGTGAACAGCCCAGCGGCCGTGATTATATAAAGCATATTGTGGAAGGATGGTTTGCTCGAGCACCTTCCTGGCATGATCAATATCCTTTATAGGATCCCCTGTATAACGGATCACGTCAGGGTCAAGGTTTAGTTCAAACACAAGGGGGGCATCTTCTATGGTAAAAGTGCGGAACAACAGGCGATCGGTTTCAAATATGACATTCATAATAAGTCGGGTCAGTATTTTTACTAACACTAATATGGTATTGTGAGATTTAATTAAAAGCTGATTTTTGGAGTTGGCAGCAAACCCAGGAATCTACGCTTATGGAGAGTTATATCATTGCCGGCATCATTGTTTTTATGTGCATCATAGTCATTATTATCGGGCTCCGGATACTTAAAGAGACCCGTAAAATGCAACCAAAAAAAATGGACCCCGATGAGGATGAACTTAAAAAAATCCGCCGCAGGCGATTATAACAGGGCTCTGACCAGGTCAATCACCTGTTGAAGATTGCCCACCTCCTGTCCTCCTGCAGTTGCCAGCGTTTTTTGCCCACCACCTCCGCCTTTTATTAATGGAGCCACCTGTTCTTTTATGATTTTTGATGCATCCAGCTTCCTGGCTGCCACTACGGTCTCGGAAATTCCGAGTGCCACGAATGGTTTTCCATTAATGTTCACACATAATACGGCAACATGATCCCGCAAATGATTCTTTAAATCAAAACAAAGTTTTTTCAGTGCCTCGGGGTTGCTCACTTCCACAATATCCCCAACGAAGTTTACCCCATTTATGATCTCATCTTTCTGCAGCAGCTCATTCCGGATAACCACCAGCTGCCTGGCTTCCATAGATTCTGCATGCTTTTTTAGTTCAATATTTTCTGCCTGCAGGCTTTCGATAACCTTCTGAAGGTCTTTTGGATTCTTGAATGTTTCCCGGATTCCGTCAAGCAGTCTGAACTGCTCATTCACATATTCTTCCGCCGGTCTGCCACAGATTGCTTCCACACGGCGGACGCCGGCAGCCACGGCAGATTCACTGGTAAGTTTGAACAATCCTAATTCCCCGGTAGCACCAACATGGGTACCTCCGCATAACTCCACTGAATAGCCGGCATCAATGATCACCACCCGTACAATATCTCCATATTTTTCACCAAACAAGGCCATAGCTCCCAGTTTCATCGCTTCTTCCTTTGGCATCTCTTTGATCACAACCGGGATATTGGCTCTTATTTTTTCATTCACCAGGGCCTCCACCGTTGCTATTTCTTCACCGGTGAGCCGGGCAAAATGAGCGAAGTCAAAACGAAGATGTTCTTCATTGACCAGGGATCCTTTTTGGGTAACATGGTTACCCAATACTTTCCGCAATGCAGCATGCAGCAGGTGTGTGCCGGTATGATGCAGTTCAGTATTCTTTCTTTTTCCGGCATCCACCCGGGCGACTACATCGCCAGACAGATCAGCCGGAATGGTTTCCGCAAAATGAATAATAAGGTCATTGTCTTTTTTGGTATCAATAACAGGAAACCGCGAATCATGAATCGTGAGTTCACCCCGGTCGCCCACCTGTCCACCACTTTCGGCATAGAAAGGTGTTGTGTCTAACACAATCTGATAACCTTCCCGGCCTTTGGCTTTTACCTTCCTGTATTTTAACACCGCGGCTTTGGATTGCAGGGAATCGTAGCCTATAAATTTGCTGGCACCCTCTTTCAGGACGATCCAGTCACCTGCATCAACTACGGTGGCTGCACGTGAACGGTCTTTTTGTAGTTGCATTTCAAGCTTAAAACCCTGTTCATCGACATTCAGTTTATTCTCTGCGGCAATCAGGCGGGTCAGATCGAATGGGAAACCAAATGTATCATACAATTCAAATGAGTCTTTGGCAGAGATGTTTCCCTGGTTAATCAAATCGTCAACTCTTTTCAACCCTTTGTCGAGTGTTCTCAAAAAAGCCTCTTCTTCTTCTTTGATAACTCTCCCTACAAAATCAACCTGTTTCTTTAGTTCGGGAAAAACATTTTCAAACTGTTTTGCAAGCACCGGCACGAGTTGATAAAGCAGGGGTTCTTTATGATCCAGGTATGAATAATAATAGCGGACAGCCCGGCGGAGAATGCGGCGGATCACGTACCCGGCCCCCGTATTGGCAGGCAATTGCCCGTCAGCAACGGTAAAACTGATAGCGCGGATATGATCGGCTATTACCCGGAATGCCACCGCCTGTTTGGAATCCCCGTAATCATACTTCTTACCGGAAATTTTTTCAATGGCCGTGATGGTACCCGTAAAAACATCTGTATCGTAATTACTCTGTTTTCCCTGTAATACCCTCACCAGTCTTTCCAGCCCCATTCCTGTATCCACATGTTTGGCAGGTAAAGGTTCCAGGTCTCCATTTTTCAGGCGGTTGAACTGTATAAAGACATTATTCCATATCTCGATCACCTGGGGATGATCATTGTTCACAAGTGTTTTTCCATCTGTTTTAATTCGTTCGGCGTCCGGGCGGCAATCCACATGTATTTCCGTGCAGGGACCGCAGGGACCTGTATCACCCATTTCCCAGAAATTATCTTTTTTATTGCCCATGATTATTCGGTGCTCATCTATAACTTTCTTCCATTCGTTACAGGCTTCTTCATCTTTTGGCAATCCTTCCTTTGCATCCCCTTCAAAAATGGTAACATATAACCTGTCCTTATCTATTTTATATTGTTCAGTCAGCAGTTCCCAGCTCCAGGCTATCGCTTCTTTTTTGAAATACCCGCCTGCCGGTTGAGCAGGATCACCAAAGCTCCAGTTGCCCAGCATTTCAAACATGGTGTGATGGTAGGTATCTACGCCCACCTCTTCAAGGTCATTGTGTTTCCCGCTGACCCGCAAACATTTCTGTGTATCAGCTACCCTTGGATAAAGAGGCTGCTTATTTCCAAGAAAATAATCCTTGAACTGGTTCATGCCCGCATTGGTAAACATCAGGGTGGGATCATCTTTTACCACAATCGGCGCCGATGGAACAATGGTATGCCCCTTTGAACGGAAAAAATCAAGGAAAGCCTGTCGTATATCTGCGCTGGTCATCATAAATACTGCGGTGTATGGGGTTGATTTTTGCTTTTTTAGAGACTATATTTGTTTTCCCCGTGAAAGCGGGGCAAAGGTAAAATATTCGGGTGGCATTTGTTTGACGGGAAACGGTTAAGGCTTGCCTCTATGAAGAAAATCAAATATTACTATAATACCCATACGCTTCGTTATGAAAAGCTGGAAACCCCCCTGCGGGTAAGACTGCTGCGTATCTTTGGATTCCTGGCGGCTGCATTGGTTACGGCGGCCATTATTTCCTTTATCGCCTTCCAGTTTATCGGGTCTCCCAAAGAAAGAATCCTCCAGCGACAGAACAAACAATTAAAAGACAATTACTACGACCTGAGAGATGAACTGGAGTCGCTTGACAAACAGATGAAAGAACTCGAAAAAAGGGATAACGACGTTTACCGCGCCATTTTTGAAGCTAACCCGATACCGGACAGCGCCAGGGCCCGGGAGCTGGCAAATCAACTGGAGATTGCCACGGTACAAAAGATCAAGGATAACCAGTTGGCCTCTTCGATCCTGAATACGTTAAATAACCTGAAGAGCCGGGTAACCGCTCAACAGAAATCATATGAAGAAGTAGCCCAGCTCGTGAAGGATAAAGAAAAATTACTGGCACATACCCCGGCCATCCAACCCCTCAGTAATAAGGATCTTAACCGCATTGCTTCAGGATACGGGCACCGGATCGACCCGGTTTATAAAACGGTGAAATTCCATGCGGGGCTTGATTTTTCGGCACCGCAGGGTACACCTATTTATGCAACCGCTGACGGAAATATAATCACGGCAGGCAGTACCGGGAATGGGTATGGAAATCATGTTATCATCAACCACGGCTATGGTTATGAAACACTCTATGGTCACATGGTGAGGGTGAAGGCCAGGAACGGCCAGGCAGTAAAAAGAGGGGAAGTGATCGGCTGGGTTGGCAGTACGGGAAAATCAACGGGGCCGCATTGTCATTATGAGGTACATAAGAATGGCCAGAAAATAGACCCGATCTATTTTTTCTATAATGACCTGACCCCGGAACAGTTTGACCTGATATTAAAAAAAGCAGCGGCCAGTAACCAGAGTTTCGATTAAACACTGACTTTTCCACATTAGCACAAACCGCCTTCTCCCTCTTCTACTGTTTTGTATCTTTACAGGCAATGGGAAAACCGCATTCACAAACAACCTTAGATTTTGCCGCTGTTGAAGAAACAAAAAATAGCCGTGTGGGGGTTCCCGTTATTTCCAGCAGCCCACAAAAAATGCCCGCTGAAAAAATATCCTTGTCCCCGACAAAAGAAAAACCTGTTTCTACCCGCGGCCGGCGTTCCTTAAAAGAAGTTGGTCTTGCGGCTGACCTGATCCAGGTTCCTGAAGATGATATACTTTTTAAGAAACAGTATTATTCTATCGGTGAGGTAGCTGCCATGTTCCGGGAAAATCAATCCCTGATCCGCTACTGGGAAACAGAATTTGATATCCTGGAGCCAAAAAAGAACCGGAAAGGTGACCGTTTTTTCCGCCCGGTTGATATTAAGAACCTTGTCCTCATTTACGACCTGCTCCGCCGCCGCAAATTCACCATCGAAGGCGCCAAGGAGTATTTAAAGAATACAGGGAAAACCGATGAAAAATTCGCGATGATCCAATCGCTGGAAAAAATCAAAGGTTTTTTGCTTGAACTGAAAGCTAATTTGTGAAGCGCTGCCTGCAGGGAAGCTAAAGCCGGACAGCCTTTGCAACTTTAACAATCCCCGCCTCATCTTTTGCCTGCACCCTTTTACTTTTGCCATTATATTTTGAATCCATGAAGAAGCTTTTGCCCGTTTTTGTCCTTACCCTTTTGTTGAGCCATACTGGATTTGCGCAAAACCAGTTCGAAGTGCTGGTTGAAAGACCCGGTGAAAAATCCCTGAAGGGCATTATTTCACGGGAGGTGCTGGAAAATGACAGTTCTTTTAAATGGTATGCTGAAAATCTTAAAGGATACAGCCCCAATGCAAAGGCCCTTGAAGGATTAAAGAAACAAGCCGACTCAATTCAGCTGCTGGCCTTTATGGGAACCTGGTGTGAAGATTCTCATTTTGTCATTCCCAAATTTTATTCATTGCTGGATGCCGCCGGCTTTTCAAAACAAAGGGTAACGCTGATCGGCGTGGACAGGTCAAAAAAAACACTTAGCCATCTTGCCGAAGCGTTGGATGTAAAAAATGTTCCGACGCTGATTGTGTTGAAAAATGGAAAAGAGATGGGTCGTGTGGTCGAGTTTGGGAAATACGGCATGTTTGATATGGACCTGGGAGAAATCCTCAGTTCCATGGATAAACATTAAAGCTACCGGAGAGAATAAATCTCGATCCTGTCATTTTTCAATGCGTATAACCGGGATGATGTAAAGTTAAAGGCCCGGCTTTTGAAAATAGCTTCCGGCATCTTCCAATCGTCCAGCCTGAATGTACTGATCTCGTACCGTAATAAAGTATCAGCCCGGGAGCCATAAATGAATTTACCGGCCACTTTGAAATTCTGCCAGTGATCGATCATGATATTATTTTTCAGGGCCCCGAAATAATCAAATACATATACCCCCCGGAGCGAATCATACAGGTACACATATTTGTCTTCATCAAATATCTTCAATGGCACCGCCGCCTGGCCCAGTAATAACCTGAAATCCGGTGTTTCCTGTAACAGTTTGCCTTCCTCATCAATCTTTTTCAACTTATTTTCCAGTTCATCGTAGATCCAGATCTTATTATCATAAGACTGGCCAATGGCTTTTGCCTGCAGGATATTTTGCCTGCGCAGGTCAATGCTGTTGCGGATATTCAGGAAACGGTCCAGCACCACAATGGTCGCGAAATCCCTGTAGTATAATAAAACTTTCAGCGGGTTAGAAACATCCACCAGGGTTGCCTGCCCGAACTTTTTACTGTCATTAAACACAGCCACCGAATCACCATTGGCATTCAGTTTCTTCAGTTGGTTCCTGCTGCTCAATATATAAATATTATCAAGGTTGTCTACGGTAAAACTGGTTATATCTCCCGGGATAACCTTTATGAGCTTAAAGCTGGTATCGGGCTGCGCGCCGGCAAATGCTCCGCATAGAGTAAAAAGAAGTATGACAGGAAATCGCTTCATTTAATTGCGGATGATCTTGTTTTCATTATCCCGGTAAGAGGCCAGCAGCATACTGTTCCCGTCAAAAACTGCATAGGTATAATATTTGATCCAGTCTCCCAGGTTGATGTACCGGCTGGTATCATTCAGACGATAATCAATAGCAAGGTGTCTATGTCCAAACACAAAAAAATCAATGTTTTTTTCCCGGAGTATCTCTTTACAGTAGATTATGAGCCATTCCTTGTTCTCTCCAAAGAAAATTTCTTCTGAAGCTCCGGTCTGGGTGCGGCTGCGGCGGCTCAGGTAATTCGCGAGGCCCATTCCTATGATCGGAGGCAAAACCCCAAAAAACCATTTACTGAGTGGATTACGGAAAATTTTTTTCAGCCGTTTGTAACGGTGATCACCCGGTCCCAATCCATCGCCATGACCTACCAGGAATTTCTTGCCGTGCCGCTCAAACTCCACGGGTTTAAAATAAACCGGGATATTCAGTTCCTGCTGAAAATAATCCCGCATCCACATATCATGATTGCCTACAAAAAAATGTATGGGGATACCGGCATCGGAGAGTTCGGCGAGTTTTCCCAGCAATCTTACATATCCTTTTGGGACTACTTTCCGGTATTCATACCAGAAATCGAACATATCTCCCACCAGGAAAATTTCAGCAGCATCCTGCCTGATCTCCTCCAGGAATTGCACGATAATCTTTTCTCTTTCGAGACTGCTGGCATGGTCCGGTGCGCCCAGGTGAAAATCAGAAAGAAAATAAATTTTGTTACCCACGATGAATTTTCAGAAACAATCCGACTGATTAATTATTTAGAATATAACTTATACCTACCCTGTATAAAACCATCTCCCTGCTTGTCCCAGACACGGAATGAAACATAAAAAGTGGTAAGTGGTTTGATTTCTTTCTTTAGCCTGATACTCGCTGTTAATGTGATTCTCCTGGCATCATTGGCCGGCATGCCATCCGGGTAGTTGGATTCGAAGAGATCCTTTTCCTCCAATAGAATTTCGCCCGTTTCCACTTCTATTTTTTCAGAGGCCCCCAGGCTGACTTTGCCATTTTGTTCTTTCCAGCCCTTCTCTATCACCAGCACCAGTTTTACCGGTTGACTGAAATCCGTAATGTTCCCTTCGGGTACGGCCTCCCCGTCCCCAAATACCAGGTAAGCTTTATCGACTTTAATACGGTTTGCCTGCAGCTCGATGTCATTGCTGATTCGTATTCCATCCTTGAAAACAGCTGTTCGTTTATTGTCATCCTTATTGCCGATGGAGCAACTGAATTTGCATGATTGAAGAAAAAAAAAGGAAATAAAAAAAAGAAGGAATAATAGCCGGTTCATCCGTTAGATTTTTTTGCTCAGGTATTCCAGTATGTCACCGGAAGCAATGACTGGTTTCCCGCTGACTTCCCCGTTATACCAGTATATCCATGCATTGATAAGCTGTTCATTACAGGAAGCTGTGGTGATTTCTCTCCGGTATAATTGGATTTCATCAGGTTCCACCGCTACCCCTTCATAGTCATCCAGCTGCCCGATGGCCCAGGAAAATTCATTTTCATGCCGGATACGGTAAAGTTCCCCGGTGATTACGCTTTCGTCTGCAGAAGGAATACCCGCCGGATAACTGCCCATATCAATCAGCTTTCCCTTTGCGCTGGCATTACCTACCAGCACAAAAAACCGGCTGATGTATTCATAGGCAGGACTATGAAAACCACTCCGGAGAGAGCCGTAGACAAAAAGATGATAAACGGCATTGTTTAACATACCATAAAAGTACTAAAGCTGGGGGAACTTATGACTCAAGAAGAAATAAATACACTTCCCTGGGACCGTGTACGCCCACGACCAGTGTTTTTTCAATATCAGCCGTACGGCTGGGACCGGTGGCAAATGTGAACAGGGAAGGAAGGTTCTGGCCGTATTTATTTTTTAGTCCCTGCAATGCATCTTTCAGGTCGTACACTAACTGGTGGGTAAACGCTACACAGATATGAATGGGTGCATATACGCTGGCTGTACGACCGCTTGTTTGTGCGGTACTCATCACAATACTACCCGTCCGGGCTACCAGGTATTCACAGCCGGTAATCGAAACATCGCAACCGGCGAGGTCAGTTTTTACCAGCCTTTCAGCCAATTGGGAGGCGACCGGTGTAACCAGCTTATCTTCCAGGCAATAAACTTTATTCCAGTTCTGTTTTTTTATCAAACTGGTTAACTGGAAAGCAAATTCCTGCTGGTTGATACAATAGATAAACTTGCCCTGGAGTTTGGTAAACTGTTCGGCAAATTCCACTTCTGCTTCCTGGGTAAGCGGGGGAAATACCGGTTGTGTGCCTTCGCTTGAAGGAAAAGGCAAAGGCGTTGAATGACTCAACGCCTTGCGTATCTTTTTTAAGATATTTTCTTTCGAAGGAGAAACACTCATGGTAACGACTTGTTGGTTACATCACTATCATAGGGAGGAACTCCTGCCGATATTTCACCGGTATCCGGTTTCAATTCTTCTACCGGCTCTTCCGTCAGTGATTTCTTTTCCTCAAAGGGTCGTCTCCCAATCAGCGCCTCTACGTCGCTTTGGAACAAGACTTCCCGCTCCAGCAATGCATTAGCGAGTTTTTCGACGTCTGCTCTTTTTTCGGACAGCAGGCTCTTTGTTTTCTCGTATGCCGCATCAATCAGTTTCCGAACTTCTTCGTCAATCATTTTCGCCGTTTCATCGGAATAAGGCTTGGTGAAGGTATTTTCCTGCTGGGGATCATAAAAACTGATATTACCGATCTTATCATTCATCCCGTAGACAGTGACCATGGCATAAGCAATGCGGGTGATCTGCTGGAGGTCATTCTGGGCACCGGTAGAAATTTTATGGAAGAAGATTTCCTCACTGGCTCTTCCACCCAATGTCATACAGATCTGGTCGCTTAGCTGATCCGTGTTGTACAAATATTGTTCCTTGGGTGTGTATTGGGCATAGCCCAGTGCAGCGGTTCCCCGGGGCACAATGGTTACTTTGAGTAAGGGATAGGCATGTTCGAGGTACCAGCCACAGATCGCATGACCGGCTTCATGGTAAGCAATAATCTTTTTTTCTTCCGGGGAAATGATCTTGTTTTTTTTCTCCAGGCCCCCGATCACCCGGTCAACTGCATCCTGGAAATCGGACATATCAACGGCTTCCTTGTTTTTCCTTGCAGCAATCAATGCAGCTTCATTACACACATTCGCGATATCTGCGCCGGCAAAACCCGGTGTTTGTTCAGCCAGTTTATGGATATCCAGGGTCTTGGAAATTTTGATTGGCTTCAGGTGTACTTTAAAGATCGCTTCACGACCAACGAGGTCCGGCTTATCAATAGTGATCTGACGGTCGAAGCGACCCGGGCGAAGCAAGGCTGTATCCAATACATCGGGACGATTGGTAGCAGCCAGAACAATAATACCTACATCTGTTCCAAAACCATCCATCTCCACGAGCAACTGGTTTAGGGTACTTTCCCGCTCATCATTACTCATCATCACATTCTTTCCCCTGGCCCGGCCGATGGCGTCAATCTCATCAATAAATATGATACAGGGCGCTTTTTCCCTTGCCTGTTTAAATAAATCTCTTACACGGCTTGCACCAACACCCACAAACATTTCCACGAAGTCAGAACCGCTCAGGCTAAAGAAAGGAACCTGTGCTTCACCGGCCACGGCCTTGGCCAGCAATGTTTTTCCTGTACCGGGGGGGCCGATCAGCAAAGCACCTTTTGGAATTTTACCCCCGAGGTTGGTATATTTTTTTGGATTCTTTAAAAAATCGACGATCTCCATCACTTCCACTTTTGCTTCATCCAGGCCAGCCACATCGCCGAAGTTGATGTTCACTTTTGTTCCTTTATCAAACAGGGTAGCTTTTGATTTACCTATATTAAAGATACCACCCGGGCCGCCACCGCCACCGGCACCACCTCCCATCTTACGCATCAATAAGATCCAGAGACCAACAAATAAAAGCACCGGCAATAAGAATTGCAAAATGCCGCCAAACCAGTCCCGCTCATTGTCTACATCATACGGCACCTGCCTGACAGTTGGGTTGACCTTGTAAAACTCGCTGATCTCTTTCTGAAATGCTTCCCCGCTCGTGATCTTAAAGGTCATATGGGGACCCTTATCACTTACTTTGCCGGTTACACCATCTTTCAGTTTCTGATCATATTTCTTTTTCGCGTCCGGGGTCAGGATAACCTTCACCGTTTTGCGGTTATCGATAATAGTGTATTTGGAGACTTCTCCATTTGCAATCATGGTTTTGAATTCCAGCTCGTTGATTTTTGCCATGTTGGGCGAAAAAGGGCTAAAAAGCTGGAACCCTATCAGTACGGCAAATATGATGGCATATATCCAGTAAATGCTGAACCGGGGACCTTTCTTGAGTGGCTGGTTTGGATCATCGCCCGGGCCGGGTCGGTTATTAAATCGGGGCGGTCTTTTTTCGTCTTTGTTATAAGGATCTTGTGACATATATATTTTTCTCGCTGTATTCCTGCTAATTAATAATTATTGGCATAAAAAGTTCTGAACCCTGGAATATTTAACATTACCCATTGTGATTATCCGTTGCGGCATCGCTCCACATTTCTTCCAGCCTGTAAAATTTGCGGGTCTCGGATAACATCACATGCACCACCACATTTACATAATCGCTGAGCACCCACTGCAGGTTCTGGTATCCTTCATGGTGATAAGGATCTTCATCACATTTTTCTTTTACCCGATGCTCCACATTGTCTGCGATAGCCCTGACCTGCGGCTGGCTTCCCGCTTCGCAAATAATAAAGAAATCGGCAACAGCTTCATTTATTTTGCGAAGGTCAAGAGAAACAATATGCTCTCCTTTTTTCTCCTGTATAGCTGCAATAATGGTTTTGATGATTTTTGAATTCTTCGTTAACCGTGCTGCACTTTTCTTTTTACGGTTGGTCAGTAATGCCAATTGTTCCAAATATTGAGAGTATTTTAATTTTTTGTATATGTTACCGGCTACCGGTGTTTCATTGCCGGTTATTAGCTGTCTTTTGCAGCAATTTCTTACCCGGACAACCTACCAGCTGCCAGAAACTAGTTTACTTTGTCAAAAATAGCGATTAATTGCAACAACCCCGTTTCAGAAACCCCATCGGCACGCCATTGATTGAACTGCAATCTGTTGACAGTACCAACAACTATGCCCGGGATCTTATTCATGCGGGTTTGGCACAGCATGGTATGGTCATTTTTGCCCATGAGCAAACAGCAGGGAAAGCCCAGCGGGGACGGGTATGGATATCTGAAAAAGGTAACAGTATTGCCCTAAGTATTATTTTGAAACCTCAACCCTTGCTGCTTGCACAGCAGTTTCAACTCAGTGCCAGCATAGCGCTCGCTGCCCATGAGTTTTTTTCCAGGTATGCCGGCAATGACACCCGGATTAAATGGCCAAATGATCTATACTGGCAGGACAGAAAGGCAGGAGGGATTTTGATCGAGTCGGTTGTGGGAAGCGGGGAGTCCGAAGCAGCGAGTCCGGGTTCACCATCGGGAACTCAATTCCCGGACAAGGGGGCCTGGAACTGGGCGATTGTTGGGGTAGGAATTAATATCAATCAGACTTCTTTTCCTCCACATTTGCCCAACCCCGTTTCATTACAGCAAATAACCGGGAAAAACTCCAAGACCCTCCAGCTGGCAACAGAGTTTTGTGCGGTTGTTGAAAAAAATTTACAGGAACTTGGCAGGTCCGGTTTCGACACCATTTTCGCGAATTACAACCTCCACCTGTATAAAAAGAATGAAAAAGTAAAATTCAGGAAAGATACCCGGGTGTTTGAGGCAGTTATTAAGCGTATCACCCCCGCGGGTAAAATAGTTTTACAACATTCAATAGATGAAGAATTTGATTTTGGAGAGCTGGAGTGGATAATTTAGATGAACTCCACTTCCCTGTATAAAGAATAATCTTTTTCGCTTTTCCTGGCTTCCACTTCAAACCGGTTATTGAAATAACCCTTTTTTACCCATTCAACCAGGTACTTAACAATAAATCCCACAAATCCATTTTGCCGGTACTGTTCCACATGTTTCAGTTCATGACAGACCCAATCCCTGTCACCAAGGAATTCTTCCCGGTTTATATGATGAAGGTGAATTGTTTTACCAAAAACAATTGCTGCTTTATGGGCTTTCAATTTGACAGCCGCCAGCCTGGCAAGCGCAGAATTTTCTTTAATGCGAACTTTCACGCAAGTATGACTTCAGTCAATACGGATTCGTTGCAATAAACTGTTCTTAATTCGCCATTCATTTTTTCTCCTTCCACAACGTAAATTGCCTGGCAATGGTAAAGCCCCAGCGGAACTGGCCCTTACCCCAGCTATGAACGGTTCGGGGAATAAACCGGTTCTCGACGATTTCAGTCGAATTGGTAAAATTGAGGTGAAATACGTGGCGACCTTTGATGATTTCGAGTCCAAAACCCAACGGGTCATAAAACTTTATGGGAGGAGACTGTACCGCAAAAGAGTCTTTGCTGCTTTCTGAACGGAAGGGATGAAACCAGTCGATAATAAAATTAAGGTTTTCAGAAAGGGGGAAACGAATAGCCCCGCCAAGGGCAAAGATTGTTTTCTGATCATAAGAAATGGCATAACCGCGCGTAACCAGCGTGGGATTTACCTGCAGGCTCACCTTTCCTATTTTTTTTGCTACCACCAGCTGAAACGCATTACTGGTCCTCGCGGAAAGATCCTCGAAAAAATTTTCCGTATCCGGTATCTTGGATGATTTGCTGGTGGCAATGACGGCGTTGGCAAACAGCAAAACAGATATGGGGTGTGACGGATCGTTCTCCAGTTGCTGCATCAGCAGGTATTTGATATTCATCTCTATCAGTTTTTGCTGCAAAGAGGCCCCCCGGTAACGGGCAAATGTGATATCCAGTTTTTTGCCCAGCCCTATTTCAAATGCAATACGGTAATCGGTAGCATTATCCAGTCCAAAAAAGTTGGTCAGGCCACCCTGCTTGCCCGCAATATCCCCGAAATGATGGACCACGTTAAAATCCATTTTCCCTTTGCCGACCAGCTCGGTGGTGGTAGCGTTAATGGCTTTCTGCGAAGTAAATATTTCTACCGGTCTTTTTTTCGTGGTATCCTGCGCGGAAACTGCTGCAGAAACCAACATAAACAGGCCAACATGTAATGTCTTCATACAATTAGTTTAGAATGCCAGTACAAACGAAGAAATAACCGGTGGGGTTGCTTGAAAAACAGTGATCACTCTCAGCAAAAGTGTTGTACGGTGGAAAAAATCTGTCCGTTATTTCCCGGCTGCACGGTCAACTTTTCGCAGAGCATAATTTTTATGGTGAAGCAACGATAGCGTCTTTTACAGTTGTTTTACTTTTTTCATCCTGGAAAATTTGAGGTTAATGTTTTTTATTTATTTTTTTGTATCACCGGACAAAGATGCCCTGGCACCGGCAAGGAGACAATCGCCGGAATCAGGAAATGACTCACTGAAAGTGGGGATGATGGAAAGTTGGAATAAAAATCAAACGTTCATTTCAATTTCTACACAAACAGGACGCGTATTCTCTTTCACGAAATTGCTTATCTTGATCGCACAAAAACCGGAAAATTGAAAAGCAGATTAAAATTCTATCTACTGATTATCATAGGTGTATCAATTTTTTATGCGTGCAAAAAAGAGGATCCGGAACCTGTACTACCTGACGTGCAGGCAGCTTTTACGATCCGGCAAATGTGTATGGTTACGGAGTTCAATACTGATTCGGTGAATTACATCGACTCGGTATTCCGGTTTACCAATTTTTCAGATGCCGGGCAGTTGATTACCTATCTCTGGAATTTCGGAGACGGAACTACCAGTTCCCAAACCAGTCCGGATCATACTTATCCCCGCTCCGGTTATTATACTGTTTCCCTGGTGACCAGGTATGACGGCATTCCCAGGGATACTTTCACAAGAGGAGTTCATGTCATTATCGGTCAAAAGCAATTATCGGCTGGCAAGAGATATACCTATGCCATAGATGTAGCACCTGCAGATGCAAACGGTTTGCTGGCACTGGTGCAACGTTTTGAAAATTTTGCTGATGTGCCGGAATTTGGACTGCTTAAAACAGATAGTATTTTAAAACAACAATCCTTGAAAATCATCCCGGGTGCAGGAAAAAGGCTGGAAAACATTGATAGGTTAAGCGACGGAAATTACATTGCAGCCGGGAACTATGCCACGGGAAACACAAACCAGTTCGCGGTATCAAAAATCAATTCACAGGGAGATGAGATCTGGACAAAGTTCATAGCCGGTATGACCGGACAAAATGTGTACGCGGCCGGCACCAGTGACGGTGATATTCTCACCATTGGCAACATCACCTATGTAAGCCCTTCCGGCACTACCTGGTTCCACACCGCACTTGTAAAACTGGATGCCAGTGGTAATGAGCTATGGAGAAGGAACTATAACACGCTCCCCGAGTCCGATTTTATGAGCGACCCGCAGAATTTTATAGAAGTGAACGGTGAATATGTTTTCGGTTCCCTGAAACGAATCAGCCCTTCAGATTCCTTAATACTTATGCGCCTGAATGCTGCCGGGAATACGATTCAGCGTACGGCTACGGCATTTAGTCTCCCTTCTACGGTATTCAGGATGGGTATTGCAAAGGCGGGTAACACGTTCCTGGTATACATGACGAACACTCCTTCTGCAGGTTTTTTCGATAATAATTTAACCCTGATCAAATTCCAGGATATCGCACAGACAGGTATTGCAGATGTTGCAGGAAAGGGAAACAAATTCTACCTGGTCGAGGGAACATCCCAGTATGCACATACACGGGGAATAAATGAAGACGGCAGTCCTTCCTGGGAACAACTATCTGGGAGCTGGATTCGGTTGCCGTCCTGTAGCGGAATGCATTTCGGTTCCTCCCGGTATGGCAAAGCTCTTCTGCTGACACCCTTTGGAGACGTGGTATCGATGACCTACGGACAGGATGATCCTGCAGGAATAAACAGTACATCATCTT
>JANWIJ010000061.1 GCA_025449935.1 Chitinophagaceae bacterium | reverse complement strand
TTTATGAAGGCAGGGCTGTTAACACGGTTGGGGAGACAGCTACGGAATATGATCCGACGGGTCATTTGCTGATAACCTGTCTTGGGAACCTGGAAGTCCAGGAACTGCCAGCCATGCAATTGAATTCTTTGATCCGTCTGGCAGCCTGGTGTTGTAAAAAATATAAACTTCCTGTTGAAACACTTGCATCTCACCGGGATCATTCCACCCAAACCACCTGCCCCGGAAAGAACCTTTACAAGTACCTCGAAAACGGGTACATTAAATCGGAGGTTAAGAAATTATTGAAATAAGCAGGTAAAAAATTCATTAGTTACCTGAAAAGATGGATTCTTCTCCAGGCTGGGTAAAAGCATGAACACGATCTAAAATAGTTCAGCTCCGCTAATCACTATCTTCCAGGTGGAAGTGCTGGTGATGTGCCCCCGCCGCAATATGCAGGGCAAAACCGGCAATGGCCGCATCTTTTAAAATATTGATCAGGGCAAGCTGGCGCATTTCCTTATCACCTGCATGATTATAATTGGGGACGTGTATGGTGAGGATAAAAAAGATCAGCAAAGCAGCAAGCACGTAACCCGTAAATTTTACATACTGGTTTGTCAGGAATGAAAGACCAACCAGGATGAAAGCTGCGCCGATTATATACACCCAGGTTATTCCCCCGATTAACCAAATGGGAACATAAACCATCGTGTCCCTTGGATACATAAAATGAAAGATGCCGAAAATGATAAGTATCACAGATAGCAGGTATATGGCTATCCTGGATACAACATGATAATGTTTCATAACTTAACATTTTGCTTATATAAAAGGTAGCACTTTATGCCTGACCTGACAATGATAAATTATCAAAAATGTTGAATGTGCATAACAAATACGATAAAGATGATTAAAAATCCGGGCGGTAAATCCGGTTGCAATTATTTATGTACCTGGGATCCGTAATGGCTGGAACCAGCTAGGAAAGGCCTGAAAAAGGTCCGGGGAATATATCCCCGATTTTCTCTACTTTTATCAGTTGCAAATCCCTGACCGGTAAACCGCTACCCTTCCAAAATGCACACCGTCTTTATTATAATTATTAAACGGATAATGAAACCTGTTTTCTTTATAGCAATTACCAGCGCCTTTTTTTTGGATTGCCGGAAAGAAACTGGATTTAATGAACCTCCGGGTCTTCCCTTTGAAGTTACTCCTGTTACGACAGCTGTGATACCGGGAACCATCGATGAAGCATCGGGTATATCGGACAGTAAAAAAAACACCGGTTTTTTATGGGTTCACGAGGATAGTGGAAATTCTCCCGAATTATTTCTCCTGTCCTATAATGGTGCTGTATTGAAAAAAATATACCTGCAAAATGCCACCAACCGTGACTGGGAGGATATCGTTCTCGGGGCCGGCCCGCAGCCCGGGGAAGATTATGTTTATATTGCCGAAACAGGAGATAACAGCGCTGTATCCACCGATTACCTGCTCTACCGTTTTGCCGAACCGGCCGCTTCGGTGGATACTGTTTTCAATTATGATAAGATATTCTTTCAATACCCGGATGGGGCACATGATGTAGAGGCTATCCTGGTAGATAATATCACCCGCGATATTTTTATGGTCACTAAGCAGGATAGCTTGTCCAAAATATACAAACTGCCTTACCCGCAGAGCACGACAAGTACTAACCTGGCTGTGGCTGCTGGAGTAATGAAAATTGGGGGTGTTGCCAGCGCTTCTCTCTCACCCGACGGGAAGGAGATACTGGTGAAAACGTATACAAACGTATACTATTGGGAAAGAAATCCGGGTGAAACCATTGAATCTGCCCTTCACAGAACCCCACTTTCACTGGGATATGTACTGGAACCACAGGGAGAAGCGCTCTGCTTCAGGAACGATAATAGCGGTTTTTACACCCTGAGCGAAAAACCCTTTTTTGCTGCGTCGGTCACTTTAAATCTATACAAAAGAAGATAGCTTCAGCCTGGTTACCATTTGGCAAACTCTGACCTGATGACGTTTAATGCGCCCCCGGCTTTGAACCATTCTATCTGTGGTTCATTATAGGTATGATTCACGATGATTACGTCCTTGCTCTCATCCGCATGATTCAGGACGACAATCAATGGAGTGCCCGGCGTAAACGATGTAAGACCCGTAATATCAATCGTGTCATCTTCCTGTACTTTATCGTAATCTTCTTTATTGGCAAAAGTTAATGCCAGCATGCCCTGTTTTTTAAGATTCGTTTCATGTATACGGGCAAAGCTGCGCACAAGAATGGCTCTTACGCCGAGGTGCCTGGGTTCCATGGCCGCATGTTCTCTTGAAGAACCTTCTCCATAATTCTCATCGCCGATGACGATAGTTCCAATTCCGGCCGCTTTATACGCTCTTTGTGTTGCCGGTACGGGACCGTATTCACCGGTAAGCTGGTTCTTAACACTATCGGTCTTATCATTAAAAATATTAACTGCCCCGATAAGCATATTATTACTGATATTATCCAGGTGACCCCTGAACTTGAGCCAGGGCCCGGCCATGGAAATATGATCCGTGGTACATTTTCCTTTGGCTTTTATCAGCAGCCTCAGTCCTTTGATGTTGGTTCCTTCCCAGGGTGTAAAGGGGTCAAGCAGCTGCAGGCGTTTTGACTCAGGGCTTACAACAACCTGGACCTTGCTTCCATCTTCGGCTGGCGCCTGGTACCCGGCATCTTTCACGGCAAACCCTTTAGGCGGTAATTCGAAACCCGTTGGGACATTTAATAATACATTCTCTCCTTTATCATTCGTTAATTTATCGGTTAACGGGTTGAATGCAATGGTTCCTGCCATTGCCAATGCCGTCACGATTTCCGGGCTTGCAACAAATGCATGTGTTGATGCCAGGCCATCATTGCGTTTGGCAAAATTCCGGTTGAACGATGTAATGATGGTGTTCTTTCGATTGGGGTCATCAATATGTCTTGCCCATTGTCCGATACAGGGACCACAGGCATTCGCCAATACTACGCCTCCTGCATCCTCGAATTCTCTGATAAACCCATCCCGTTCGATGGTATACCTTACCTGTTCACTTCCCGGGGTGATAGTAAACTCCGATTTGGTTTTAATCCCCTTGCTTACCGCATCTTTTACGATAGAAGCACTTCGGCTGATATCTTCATAGGAAGAATTGGTACAACTGCCGATCAGTGCTACTTCCAGTTTTGCCGGCCAGCCATTTTTCTCAATAGCCTCCTTCATCCGGGAGATCGGTGTTGCGAGGTCGGGGGTAAAAGGGCCATTGATATAGGGTTCCAGCGTGTTCAGGTCAAGTTCCAGCACCTGGTCATAGTATTTTGCCGGATCGGCATATACTTCCGCGTCAGGGCGAAGATGTTCTTTTATATTGTCGGCCATCGCGGCTACTTCTTCACGGCCGGTGGCTTTCAGGTAAGCACTCATTTTTTCATCATAGGCAAACAGTGAACAGGTAGCCCCTATTTCAGCACCCATATTGCACACCGTTCCTTTGCCCGTAGCGCTCATACTGTCGGCTCCGTCACCGAAATATTCTACAATTGCGCCGGTTCCACCTTTCACCGTCAGTTGCCCCGCTACCCAAAGAATCACATCTTTTGCTGATGTCCAGCCACTCATCCTACCGGTGAGCTTTATCCCGATGACTTTGGGCATTTTAAGCTCCCAGGGCAGCCCGGCCATAACATCCACCGCATCCGCACCCCCCACTCCTATGGCAATCATTCCCAGGCCACCGGCATTTGGTGTATGACTGTCCGTTCCAATCATCATTCCTCCCGGGAATGCATAGTTTTCCAACACTACCTGGTGAATAATCCCAGCCCCGGCCTTCCAGAAGCCAATTCCATATTTATCTGATATACTGGACAGGAAATCATACACTTCACGGTTGGTTTCAATAGCCAGTTCAAGGTCTTTTTTAGCCCCCACTTTTGCCTGGATCAGGTGATCACAATGCACCGTGGAAGGAACTGCTACTCTGCTCCGGCCACAGGTCATGAACTGCAGCAGCGCCATCTGGGCAGTGGCATCCTGCATGGCTACCCGATCCGGGGCAAAATCGACATAATCCTGGCCCCGTGTGTATGGACTTGAAGGTAAAGCAGCATGTAAATGAGTATAAAGTATCTTTTCCGTCATTGTCAGCGGCTGTCCGGTCAGTTTACGGGCAGCTGCTATTTTGGCGGGAAGCTCAGCGTATACTTTCTTAATTAATTCTAAATCAAATACCATGATGAGGAGGGCTTTAGAAGTTGAGTAAAGGTGGGGCGAAATTACGAAAATCACCTGTCTGAATAACTCTCAATTGACAGGAATGTTTAAATTTTATAAATTAGTAGTATGAACAAATTCAAAAGCTTTGTAGAATGGAATGCCTTTGGCGTTTGTTCAGCCATTGGCAACCGTATGGGGATTCCCACGACGAGAATCCGGCAGTATTTTATTTATGTATCAATTCTAACGGCTGGCTCCCCGATTATTCTCTATATGGTGCTGGCTTTCTGGAGAAATATGCGAAAGTATATTTGGGCCGCAAAACGGAATCCCTGGTATTATTTATGACTGGCAGGCATGCAGGCCACACAGGGCTAACTGCTGAAATTGCCTGGTAACCCGGGTTTGGTTCATGATCTTTTTGCCTGCTTTACAGAAAATTGATCCAACCCACTCGCAACTGGTTGATTCCTGTCTCGAATTATTTTAATAGCGTAGCTAATACTTTTTTCGGCAGGGAAAGCAATAAAAAAATAACCAGCCACTGTTTCATGCAAGTATAAATTCAAGATCAAAATGCTTATGAAGATAATTTGTCCTGCTGCAAATCAAACCGATACCTTCCTGTCCTTTACATTCACCTTGAAATAGGTCTTGCCATCTTTTTTGATCATGGCAAGGACCAGGGTCTCAAAATCGCTGGCCACAAAATTACTTTGGCTTCCACCTGATTTCATGGTTCCGTTAAGGCTTACCAGTTTTCCTTTCGCATCGTATTCTATTTCATCAAAGTCCAATTCCACGCCTTTTTCTTTCATTTGAAATTGGAATTTTTCAAGGTCCTGGCGCGTGCTGTTCCTCGTGATGGTAATGATGATATCTTCCTTACCGGTGATTTTATACCCATAATCATCAATCACCGTTACTTCCCGTCCCGGGATGGGGGCCAGGGGTGTTAAGGCGGTTGTGGTGTTAACGGTGGATCTGACCGCAACGGGAGCGATCGTTAACTCTCCCGTAACAGAATTAATGGTTGTAACACCTACATTGCCGGTTTGACCTGAAAAGGTGGTCTGTGCTGTAACCGGTACTATTACTGTTTTTCCGGAAGTGGTTACTGCCGCCACGGTTCCCAGGTCGGAAATGGTAGTGAAAGGTATAGTGATGACCTTCCCGTATTTGGTTTCAAACGCTTCAAGTTGCTGTTTATCCGTAAGATCATATTTTTCAATACGGCCATCCTTTAATTTAAGCACGGCTGACTTATCCGTTATTTCATACTCATCACTGATGCCCCTTAAATTTATTCCGTTGTCATTATCGGGGACAGGTGTTGGAGGAGGCGGAGGAAGTAATTCTCCGTATTTTTTTTCAAAGGATTTTTTTTGTGAAGGGACCGTAAGGTCATAATTCTCCTTTTCACCGTTTTTTAACCAGACAGTTGCCTGGTTATTATTGACGTTGATCTTCTGAATATGTCCGGGCAATTTAACCGGTGCGGGCGGAACCGGTGCCGTAGGAGGAACAGGTGGTACCGGGGGCACGGATGGGGGTGGTAAAATCTCTCCATACAGGTTCCCGTAATAATTTTCTTTTTCATTCCATTCGGTCAGTAACAACCGGGTTACTTCCTTGTGGTTCTTGTCCTTTACTACCACGGTACAATCACCTCCCACGCCGATAATGTCGATATAATATCCTTTATCATTCAGTTTAGTGACCCTTGGCACGGTATCAATCCGCGGGTCTTGAACAGTTATGACTGCTGTGTCATTATTCCGTTTCAGGGTATCACTGATCTGTTTCCGGAAGGAAACAAGAATAACCGCCAGCAGTGGCAATACAAAGAGGAACCTCAGCAGGTTCACCCTCGCTGATCTGAGTTTGTTCATCATGGCTATACGTTTTTTTAATGAAGAAAAATTGAACTGGGTTGCTATACTGTATTGATTGTTACCTATCACTTTCAGTAACAGGTATTGATATTCTTTTTTACTGATCCCGTTCTCCAGCACTTTGCTGTCCGCGATGAATTCGAGGTTCTGGCGTATCGTTTTCCGCAATAACCAGGCAACGGGGTTAAACCAGTTAACCAGGCAGAGCAGCTCTGCCAGCAGGATGTCGATGCTGTGGCGTTGTTTGACATGTACAAATTCGTGGCGGATGATCTCCTGTAATTCTGTTTCCGTATGCAGGTGACGGTTGATAAAAATGGAATTACCAAAAGAAAACGGGATGATCGTATCATCTACCTGGTAAATATTCATACCCTCGCCCGGTATGAACTGCGCCTTCTTCTTCATCCGTAGGAAAGAAACAAACTGGATAAATAACCGGGTGAGCTTGACAAGCATGCCCAGCAGGACGGCCAGTAAGATAAAGTTCCACACCGAAAAAACATTCTCCGCGTTTGCATTTTCTAAATGCCCTGCCCGGATGATAACCGGCACCCATTCCACCATGCTATGCCCGGCCCATTTGTTTTGTTCCAGTACCGGTGTTACATCAAGCAACGGGACAATAAACGAAAGCAAGCTGTATGTCCCCAAATACCAGCGGTTCCAATTATAGAAAGTCAGTTTACGGAGTACAAGCTGGTAAAAAAGAAATACCAATGACAGCGAGACAGCGACTTTAAAAAAATATAAAAAGATAATTGGCATACCAATAATTTCCGGGTTAATTATTTCCCTTTTCAATCATACTGAGTATTTCCTTCAGCTCTTTGGCGGATAGTTTTTTCTGCTCCACGAAAAAGTTGACCAGCTCTTTGTAGGAATTATCGAAATATTCTTTCACCACATTCCCCATAAATTTTTTCTTATAGGCTTCTTCGCTGACGGCAGGCTCGTAGAGATAAGCATTCCCGACCAGGCGGCTGCTCAGGTAACCTTTCTTTTCCAGGTTCTTGATCACCGATGCTATGGTGGTATAGGGAGAGGGCTCATCCATATTTTCCATAAAAGCTTTTACATTGCCTTCGCCGGTGCGCCAGACGGCCTGCATTACTTCTTCTTCAACATGGGTTAATTTTTCCATTTCTACGAAATTTTCGTAAATCTACGAAATTCTCGTAATACCCCAAATTCTTTTTTGTTAAAAGGAATAAAGTCCGGACCCTGGTGCAAACAAACCAGGGAGACCTGGAGAGGAACTGCAATCCTGCTGATGGGGAGAATGCTTCCGGACTTTCGGATTTCCGGCTATTTAGATCAATTCCTTTAGTTTTTCAACCACGCTGTCAACTTCAGCTTTCGTATTGTGTTTGCTAAAGGAAAAACGAACGGTAACGAGATTGGGATTATTGTTGATGGCCCGGATCACATGACTGCCCACATCCGCGCCGCTGCTGCAGGCACTTCCCCCGGATACGCAGATGTGATTTATATCAAGATTAAAAAGGATCATTTCCGATTTCTCGGTTTTGGGAAAAGCAACACTTAAGACCGTATACAGGCATTTACCTTCCGGGTCGCCATTGAACTGAACTCCTTTTATATGCTTACGAAGCTGTTCAATCATGTAGGTTTTCAAGGATTGAATATAATGGCTGTCTGCTTCAAGATTGGCCATTGCCATTTCCAGGGCCCTGGCAAAACCAACAATGCCATAGAGGTTTTCCGTTCCTGCCCGCATATTCCGTTCCTGCCCCCCGCCAAAAATGAACGGCTTGATTTTGATATTATCGTTCACATACAAAATACCCACTCCTTTCGGACCATGAAACTTGTGACCCGCTCCTGAAATAAAATGGACTGGTGTTTTTCTTAAATCTAAAGGGTAATGACCCACCGTTTGAACACAATCGGAATGGAAAATGGCATTGTGTTTTTTACAGAGATTACCCACTGCATCAATATCCAGGATATTTCCGATTTCGTTGTTGGCGTGCATGAGCGAGACCAGGCAGCGTTCTTCCCTGGCCGCGAGTTGTTCTTCCAGATCCTCAAGGTCCACATGACCAGTTGCCAGCAATTTTACATGGCTGGTTGTTACCTCATCGTTGCAGTCATAATGCTCTACCGTGTGCAGTACGGCATGATGTTCTATAGAAGATGAAATGATATGCTTGCATCCCAAATCCCGGATAGCAGACAAAATAGCGGTGTTATTACTTTCAGTACCACCGCTGGTGAAGAATATTTCTCCGGGATGGGCATTTAATAACTTAGCCACTGATTTCCTGGCTGTTTCAATGGCCAGTCTTGATTCCCTCCCGTAGGAATAAATGGAGGAAGGGTTGCCAAAATGGGACGTCATATAAGGCAGCATAGCCTCCAGCACTTCTTTGTCAAGGGCCGTCGTGGCGGCATTATCAAAATAAATACGGTTCATTTCCTGTCCCAAAACGGGCTTAATTTTAAAGTGTCCGCAAAGATAAGTAATAGGATTTCAGCGGAGATTGTTACCGGCAGCATGTCTTTCTGAAGCCCTCAGGTGCCCGGGGTAAACTCCTTTATGTCCCGCATGATCTGCTGTGCTATATTATTCGCCTTCGTTTCAAAATCACTTTCTGCATATATCCGGATTATGGGTTCGGTATTGGATGTACGCAGGTGCACCCAGTCGTTATCAAATTCTATCTTCAGCCCATCTTCTGTATTGACAGGATTCTTCGCGTATTTCTTCCTGATCTTTTCAAAAATGGGTTTTACATCAACTCCCGTCTCCAGTTCAATCTTATTTTTGGAAATAAAGTAGTCGGGGTAACCTGACCTTAAAGATTTGATGCCTTTTTTCTGGTTAGCCAGGTGGCTTAAGAATAAAGCAATCCCAATTAACGCATCCCGCCCGTAATGAAAATCAGGAACGATGATACCCCCGTTCCCTTCCCCTCCTATCACCGCGTTTGTTTCCTTCATCTTCTTTACAACATTCACCTCCCCGACAGCCGCAGGGAAATATTCTCCACCGTGTTTCAGGGTGATTTCTTTCAGCGCTTTGGTACTGCTCATATTGCTGACCGTGTTCCCTTTTCTTTTGCCCAGGATATAATCAGCGATAGCCACCAGCGTATATTCCTCGCCAAACAGGCTGCCATCCTCGTTTACAAAACAAAGCCTGTCGACATCGGGATCCACGGCAATGCCCAGGTGTGCTTTTTGTTGCACCACCTCATTGGTGAGCTGGGATAAATGTTCAGGCAATGGCTCGGGGTTATGGGCAAACTTCCCGTTTACTTCTCCATTCAGCAGCAACACTTCATGTACACCCAATGCTTTTAATAAGGCGGGCACATAGGTTGCTCCCGTGGAATTAATTCCATCCACCACAACCCGGAAAGATTGTTTGGCAATTGCTTTTGCATTTACCAACGGGTATTTCAGGATAGCATCAATGTGTTTTTGCAAGTACGTGTCATCCGCCCGGGCAACGCCGAGTTTATCAACCGCAGCAAAAGAAAAATGCTCTTTGGCAGCCAGCTCAAGCACTTTTGCGCCTTCCCCGGCGGAAATAAATTCTCCTTCCCGGTTCAAGAGTTTCAGTGCATTCCATTCCCGGGGATTATGACTGGCTGTAATAATAATACCGCCGTCTGCTTTTTCCATTTTCACCGCTATTTCAACCGTGGGGGTGGTAGACAAACCCAGGTCAACGACATCCATGCCCAGGGCAGTCAGCGTATTGACCACCAGGTTTTGGACCATTTCGCCACTGATACGGCCATCCCGGCCAACGACTATTTTCCCGGTCTTCCTGTTACCGGTGAGAATGCTGCCAAATGCAGCCGTGAATTTCACAATATCGAGAGGCGTCAGGTTTTCCCCTGGTTTGCCGCCGATTGTTCCCCGGATACCTGATATGCTTTTTATTAACGGCACAACTATTCATTTAGGTGGGCAAAAATACGTTTTTCAATTTCAACCGGGCTTTTAGTGTGCATGCTTACATTTGCTTATGGCAGACAAGGGATGGTATAAAGATTGGTTCAATTCTCCGTTCTATCACAAACTTTATTTTGAAAGGGATGAAAAAGAAGCTGAAGCCTTTATCAAAAAATTGATTGACCATTTACGTCCGCAACCTGGTAGCCGCATGCTGGATGTTGCCTGCGGTAAAGGACGGCATAGCAAGACACTGGCCTCGATGGGATTCACCGTAACCGGAATTGATATTTCGGTCGACAGCATTGCCTATGCGAAACAGTTTGAAACACCGGGTCTCGATTTTTTTGTCCATGATATGCGCCTGCCGTCCTGGGGCAATTACTTTGATTATGCCTTTAACTTCTTCACCAGTTTCGGCTATTTTAAAACCCGGAGAGAACATGATGATTCCATACGCACCATTGCCCGGAGTTTACGGCCGGCCGGCCGGCTAATCATTGATTACCTGAATGTGCACTACGCAGAGAACCACATGGTGCATAAGGAAGAAAAAGAAATAAACGGCACCACGTACAAAATTCTCCGCTGGCATGACGATCACCACTTTTTTAAGAAAATCGTTGTGGAGGATGCTTCGCTGGAAGAATCACTGGTCTACACCGAAAAAGTTGCCAAATTTTCCCTGGGCGATTTTACGGATATGCTGGCTTTCCAGGATATGCAGGTCGAGGAGGTTTTTGGCGATTACCAGTTTCATAAATATAATGTGAACGATACCCCCAGGCTCATCTTAATCGCCAAAAAGAAAAAAAATGAAAGCGGTGATAAAAGAAAACGCCTCTATAGTGACGGCAGAACCACCGATGCACTGACTTAGTGCTTATTATTCATAATTAAGTACTTCGCCGTTTCATAAAATGCGGTAGTAAACTCTGAAAGCTTATTCCGAACAGAATCCTGCTGGTCTTTGGTATAACGTCTTGCCCCTTCGTGCATCGGGCTGAGTTGTTCTTCCCCCGAATTTATATTCTGTGTATAATAGAAATGATCTGTTACCATCCCGATACCATCAGCCGTATTAGTGATAAATGCGAAATTATTCTGTTTGGCGGGATCCAGCAGGTCTCTTCCCAGCGTTGTGTTTACATAGGGCTGGTGCAGCATACCGGCAATAGTAGGCAGGACATCAATCTGCGACACCACTTCACTCCTTCGCTGCGGGGTTAGCAAACCCTGGCCATAAAATAATAAGGGGACATGCTCATCGGTCAGCCGGTGATCGGTCCACGCGGCAGGATACATGGCTTCGGCATTACCGGCCAGGCCATGATCACCGATAAAGACAAAAATGGTGTTGCGGAAATAGGTTTCCTTCTGGGCAGCTTCAATAAATTTCCTGAAACAATAATCCGAGTACCGGAAGCAATTATATTCATCCAGCGATTCAAACCCATATTTCTTCAGTTGCTCCTCCGGGATAACCACTTTTACAAAATCCGTGTCCTTCAGCGGAATTGTTTTGCTATAAGGGCGGTGGTTTCCGGAAGTTTGAATGTAGGCGAAAAAGGGTTTGTTTTTTTGCTTAAATATTTCATTTGCCTCCAGGAAAAGTTCTTTATCACTGATGCCCCAAACATTCATTTCGGGAATGCTCTTTCTTTTTCCCGTGTGCTTCCGCAGTCCGTCAATATTATCCAGCAGGCCGTCAAAATTGCCAAACTTAGGATCACCCCCCAGGAAATAATGCTTTTCATACGCGGTAAGATTATCGATAATGGTATGCTGTTTCAGGGCTTCGGGGTTACGGCTGGAGAATTTGAATAATTGGGCGTCGGGAATTCCGGAGATGATGGCAAATAAGGCTCTTGCTGTAGAAAAATGAGGCGTAAAACAATGATCAAAAAAAATCCCGTTGCGGCTAAGCGAATCAAAAAAAGGTGAGGCGTTTAGCGGGTTCCCGCTCATGCTGCTTTTATACATACTGAATGACTCGCATTGCACCAGCACAATATTGGGACTGCTTTCCAATGCAGAACTCCTGGGACTGATCTCTCTCCTGTACGTAAATTTGCTTTTATCATTCAATTGCATCCAATCCGCCATTAATGGAAAAGAGGCGCGGGCCTTTCCCTCATTGAATTCAGGGTTTCGTAAACGCAGCGTCGCAAAAAAATTCTGCAGGGGATTTATCGCCAGGTATGATTTAAAACTGTTCCTGAACCGGAAACAATCATTCCGGCTGAGTGGCGGCCACGATAAACTGCCATAGATAAGAAAAATGAGGATGAACGCTGACAGGATGAAAAATTTTTTCCGGTGCGGAATGCCCTTGCCCTCTGTCCGGTTAGTCACCTGCCAGTGACTTCGATGATACATCCAGCGGAAAAAATACACGGCCACAATTAATCCCAGTATCATCCATACCATCGGGTAAGTCTGGAACATCATCTTTAAGGAAATGCCCGGATCTTCTAAAAAGTTCATAGCCCCGGCATCCAGCGGGGTTTTATTATAGGAAAAACTTCCAAAACCCGCTGCAAAAAAGAAAAAAACGATGAAGGTTATCACGGCCAGGTACCAGGTCCACCATTTTTTATTCCGGGATGAATAAAAGGGCGTGAGTTTTGGAAAAGCACTCAGGGCAATGATGGGTAATAAAATAATCGCTATCCATCGTATATCATAGCGAACACCCATTAGAAAAGAAGGTATGACATCGAAGAGGGAAAGATCCCTTGGCCGGAAAGCTAAAAATGTTGCCAGCCGGAATAACGTAAAGATCAGCAAAAAGATAACCAGCAGGTTCGCCACCCACAGAATTGTCTTTGGTATTTTATATTTTATCAGCATACAGGTTCATACCCATTCCGGTTCACTGCAAAAAAATTGAATTTAACTCATTTGAACAAACCCCCGTCAACATATTAACAACGCATACAAACCGCATTAAAAGCCAACCCCTACTTTTGTACCCATGGTTTACCTGGCAACCACCTTCTGGCAAAAACTTGAGCAATGGGATCAGTGGCTGTTCACCAAAATAAATACAGACTGGCAGAATATTGCTTTTGACCATCTCATGCCTTTCCTGAGAACCTCATTAAACTGGGCTCCTTTGTATTTATTCCTGGCAGTGCTGGTGCTGCTCAACTTCAGGCAGAAAGGGGTATGGTGGAGCCTTTTATTCCTGGCTACCGTTGCGATGACAGACCTGGTTGGTAATTATGTTTTCAAACATGGATTTGAGCGTCTCCGGCCCTGCAATGACCCGGATTTCTATACACAGGTGCGGCTCCTGGCTGATCACTGCGGCGCCGGTTATAGTTTTATCTCCAACCATGCAGCCAATCATTTTGGCATGGCCGCTTTTTTTCTTGCCAGCTTTCGCCCCATTATCGGGAATTGGGCATGGGCAGGAATGGCCTGGGCAGTATCCATTGCATATGCCCAGGTATACGTAGGAGTTCATTACCCCCTCGATGTTGCAGGAGGTGCCTTGCTCGGGCTTTTAGCAGGCAGCTTTACGGGATGGGTTTTCAATAAACGATTTCCTTTCAAATCAGCAGGTACCCATACCCTCTCCTGAAACAGGCATTCGCTACATTATCACTATCTTCGATAACCAACCAACTTATCCTGTAAATGGAGATTTTCATACTGATTGGTCTCATATTGTTGAACGGTATTTTCTCTATGGCTGAAATTGCGTTGGTATCAGCCCGTAAAGCAAGACTCGAAGCACAGGCAAACAAGGGAAATAAAAAAGCAAGAGAAGCCCTGGACCTGGCTAATCATCCCGACACGTTTTTATCCACAGTTCAGATCGGTATCACCCTGATCGGTATCCTGACGGGTATCGTATCCGGGGAAAGGCTTACCGACAGCTTATCCGAAAAAATAAAAAGCTGGCCTTATGTCGGTGAATACAGCCAGGGAATTGCGACGGCGATCATCGTTGTTATCATCACCTATTTTTCGCTGGTGTTTGGAGAACTGGTACCAAAGCGGCTCGGCCTCGCGAGGCCCGAAGCCACGGCCAAGATACTGGCAGGCCCCATGAGGCTGTTAAGCCGGATCACCCACCCTTTTGTCTGGCTGCTGATCAAATCCAGCAATATTATCATCAGTATTTTCAATATCCGCCGCAATGATAACCAGGTAACCGAAGAAGAAATCAAAGCCATCATCAGCGAGGGAACTGAACACGGGGCCATTGAAGAAGCAGAACAGGAAATCATTGAACGGGTGTTTCACCTCGGCGACCGCAATATCACTTCGCTGATGACCCACCGCAGCGATATCATTTGGTTCAACCTCGATGATAACGAGGATAAGATAAAAGAAAAGATATTGCAGGAACCGCATTCTGCCTACCCTATTTGTGACGGCACGGTCGATATTATTAAAGGCGTTGTTTCAATTAAGGACCTTTATGTTAGTCCTGATAACACGCTGTTCAAGGAGATCATGCAGCCAGCCCTGTTTATTCCCGAAAACAATTCCCCGTACCAGGTGCTGGAAAAGTTCAAAACATCCAAAATACATTCCGCCTTCATTGTAGATGAATATGGAAGCGTACTTGGGCTGATTACCCTGAATGATATCCTGGAGGCCCTTGTTGGTGACATCCCGCAAACAAATGTCCCCGACTATGAAATAAGGGAGCGTGCAGACGGCACCTTCCTGGTGGATGGACAAATACCTTTTTATGACTTCCTCACCCGTTTTGAAAAAACAGAATGGATGAATGAGGGTGAACATGGATTTGATACCCTGGCCGGGTTTATATTGCACCAGCTCGAACACATTCCACAACCCGGAGAGAAATTAGAATGGAAAGCCTTTAAAATCGAGATCATCGATATGGATGGTCACCGGATCGACAAGGTGCTGGTGACACTCAGCGCGGAACTAAAAGAGGAGCTGGATGAAGAAACCGGGGTTTAGCTGTTAATTGCCTGTTGTAAAATTAAAAACCGCTTCTTTGTCAGGATAATTCACCTGCTTGCTTTTGCGGTTCCCTCCCACCGTTATATGGAGGATGCCTACCTGGTCATCAAACATGTCATACAGGATCGTATTGGTTATTTCAAGCTTGCTGACGGCCGGCACATTTTCCACTTCAATATAACTATAGGCAGCCTCACTTTCATTTTCAAAACCGAGGTAATTCATTTTAACCGCCTTACCATTGGCTTTAACCGATAAATGACCCAGCACGTATTTCTTCACCAGTGAATCCATTTTGGATTTATCCGGCGGGTTGATCAGGTCTACTTTCGCCTGGTAGTTCTTCGCCAGGATCCTCTCAAAATCGTCGGTAAAAATTTTACAACTAATCTCCAGGGTTTTATCTGCCGCATTGTGATTGATCTCGATGATACTCACATGAAAGGGATGAACCGAAAGAGGCCTTGCCCCGGTTAAAACCCCGGCCAGCAGGGGAAAAACTAACCACTTATAGACAGATGATGCCATTGACAACAATAATTTTTTGTTTTACAAAAGTCTGGATTATTTTGACGCCTTTAATAAGATAAACGTTAAAAGATGCAACGCTGGTAAGGACGGCAATAACTGTTGATAAGATGCAGGATTTCGGATTTTATTTTGAATTGGGCTGGAAACATATTATCAGCAAAGACGCACTGGATCACCAGTTGTTTATTGCCGCATTGGCCGCTATTTACCTGCTAAAGGACTGGAAACAGGTGTTAGTGCTGGTGACAGCTTTTACAATCGGTCATTCCCTGACCCTGGCCTTGTCTGTTTTTGATGTAATCCGCTTCAATAACAAATGGGTTGAATTCCTGATCCCCCTCACGATCGTTATTACAGCCCTGAGTAATTTGTTCCAGAAAAAATTCACCGCAAAATCTATCCGTATTAATTATGTATTAGCGCTTGTGTTTGGCCTGGTTCATGGTATGGGTTTCGCCAATTCCATCCGTTTTATCATGGCGGAGGACCAGCGTATAGGCTGGAGCCTTTTTGGTTTTAATGTGGGACTGGAAGTGGGGCAGATAGTGGTGGTGGTTCTGTTGCTGCTGACCGCGCAGCTGATTGTCACAATACTAAAAGTCAACCGCCGCGACTGGGTGATCTTTTTATCCGCCGGGGTATTTGCGCTTTCACTTAAAATGGTACTTGAACGTTTTCCATAATAATAACTAAAGTCATGAAAAAAAACCTATTACTGTACAGTTTGTTCCTGGTCCTTTCAGCAAGCCTGCAGGCCCAAATCCAGAACAATTCAAATTCCAATCATGCCAACAAGTTTGAGCAGTTGGGTACGATTTTGTCAACCCCCAATGAACAGCGGACGGCAAGCGGCGCACCAGGTGTGAAATACTGGCAACAACGCGTGGATTATGACATAAAATGTGAACTCGATGAATCCAGCAATAAGCTCACCGGAAGTGAGACGATCACCTATACCAATAATTCACCCGATGTATTAAGCTATCTCTGGATGCAGCTTGACGAGAACCAGCACAGTACGGTTAACAATGCCAATTACCAGAATCAAACTACGCAGGGAACGCAATACACCGATAAACAGCTCGACAGGATCGTTGAAAGAAGATCGGACAATGGTTACGGGGTAAACATCACAAAACTTACGGATGCGGCAGGCAAATCATTAAAATATACGATCAATAAGACAATGATGAAGATCGATCTGCCTGTTCCGTTAAAACCAGGACAGAAATTTATTTTCCAGGTAGATTGGAATTATAAACTCGCAAACCGCGGCGATTTTCTTCGCTTTGGCGGCGCAAGAGGCGGTTATGAGAATTTCCCTGAAGACAACAATAATAATTACACCATCACACAATGGTACCCCCGTCTTTGCAAATACAGTGATGACCAGGGATGGCAGAACCACCAGTTTACGGGTACCGGGGAGTTCACGCTGAATTTTGGAAATTTCAAAGTGCAGATGACCGTCCCTGCCGACCATATTGTGGGAGCTACCGGTGAATGCCAGAACTATGCTCAAACTTTGTCATCCACGCAAATGGCCCGCTGGCAAAAAGCGCAAACAGCCAAAGAGCCTTTACAGATAGTAACATTAGATGAAGCCCTGAATGCATCCAAACAAAAAAGCAAAGCCAAAAAAACATGGATCTATAAGGCAGATAATGTACGTGACTTTGCGTGGACATCTTCCCGCAGGTTTGTCTGGGATGCAATGCCGGCGGTGGTAGAAGGGAAAAAAGCGATGGCGATGAGTTATTATGCGAAGGAAGCTTATCCTATTTACAGCAAGTATTCAACAAAAGCAGTAGCCCATACACTTAAAACCTATTCCAAGTTCTCCATCCCCTATCCTTACCCCGTGGCGATCAGCGTGGAAGGCAACCAGGGCATGGAATACCCGATGATCTCTTTTAACCCGGGCCGGGCATTACCGGATGGGTCTTATTCGGAAGGCAATAAGAACGCGGCCATCTTTGTGATCATTCATGAAGTGGGTCATACCTTCTTCCCGATGATTGTTAACAGCGATGAAAGACAATGGACATGGATGGATGAAGGACTGAATTCTTACCTGCAATACCTGACACAGGAATTATGGGACAATAAATTCCCTTCCAACGGCGGGCCAGCCTGGACGATCACCAATTACATGAAACTGCCGAAAGACCAGCTCGAGCCGATCATGACCAATTCTGAGAATATTCAAAATTTTGGCGCCAATGCGTATTCCAAAGTCGCTACCGGTCTGAATATTTTAAGAGAGACGATTGTGGGACGGGAAGCTTTTGATAATGCCTTCCGGGAATATTCAAAACGCTGGGCGTTTAAATCTCCAACGCCTGCCGATTTTTTCAGGACGATCGAAGATGCCACTGGTGAGGACCTTGACTGGTTCTGGAGAGGATGGTTCTATGGAACTGATGCCTGCGATATTTCCATAGATACTGTAAAATATGCAGTGCCGGATGTGAATGCGGTACCGGCCCAGCCAAATGACACCATCATCCTGCAGGCACTGGCCAAACCTGCCGTCAATCCGTTTGAAGATATCTCCAAGATCAGGAACAAAGAAGATAAGAGTATCGTATTTGAAACTGACAAGGATACAGCGCTTCGTGACTTTTACTGGAAATATGACCGCGAAATGGAAAAATGGGATTCCACCAAACACCCGGTGCTGGTGAGAGCGCAAACAGAAACATTGGATGAAGCGGGTAAACAAAAATATGGCAACAGGCACATGTATGAGATCTCTTTTTCCAATAAAGGCGGACTGGTAATGCCCATCATTATTGAATGGACCTATAAAGATGGTTCCAAAGAAATTGAAAGGATACCGGCCCAGGTTTGGCGGCAAAATGAGAAAAAAGTGATTAAGAATTTTATGAAGGATAAGGAAGTGGCCTCCATAAAATTAGATCCATACCGGGAAACAGCTGACATCGACGAGACCAACAATGTCTTTGGTGATATCAAACCACCGAGTAAATTCAAAGTATTTAAGCAAAAACAAAATGTACCGCCAGGCGGTGGCATCAACCCTATGCAGAAAGCAACCGAAAAGAAAGGATTCTGATGGGTTTTGTCCCGTAAATGTAAACTGTATTGAAAAGCCGCTCCGCCTGGCCTGGAGCGGCTTTGTTTTAGCAGGACACGATAAACAAACAATCAATTTTAACCGCTGGTGTAATTCTGGAACCAGCGGCTGCATTCTTTTCCTCCGGTGGCCTATTTATCTTAGTTTTGGATCCATCGGAATTTTTCATCATTATAAAAAATCATCATACAAAATGAAGCATTTCTTTTTATGCCTGCTGATCGTTTGTTCCGGCGTGTCCATTTCTGCACAGAACACTTATAACAATCCCAACAGCAATCATGGTAATAAATTTGAACAGATGGGCGGGATTTTTCCTACCCCCAATGAATACCGCAGTGCCAGCGGCGCACCGGGACCAAAATACTGGCAGCAGCGCTGCGACTATGATATCAAATGCGAGCTGGATGAAAAAACACAGCGGCTTAACGGCAGCGAAACAGTCACCTATTTTAATAACTCACCGGACGAACTGATATTTTTATGGCTCCAGCTGGATGAGAACCAGCACAGCAGCGTTAACAATGCCAATTACCAGAACAGCAACCTGATGAACCGGCAAATGACCCCGCAACAACTGGACAGGGTTGATGAAGCAAAATCTGACAATGGTTATGGCTTTAATATTTTAAAGCTTACCGATGCCGCCGGCAAAGCCCTGAAATATACCATCAACAAAACCATGATGCGTATCGAATTGCCAGCGCCGTTGAAACCGGGGCAGCGCTTTGTTTTTAAGCTGGACTGGAACTATAAACTGTCTGACCGGATGACAAGAGGCGGACGTGGCGGTTATGAATTTTTCTCGGAAGATGGCAACTATGAATTTACCATGTCCCAGTGGTATCCCCGTCTTTGTGTATACAGTGATTTCCAGGGATGGCAACATCACCAGTTTACGGGCCGGGGTGAGTTTGCATTGACGTTTGGAAATTTTAAAGTGCAAATGACAGTGCCGGCAGATCATGTAATCGGTGCCACCGGTGAATGCCAGAACTACCAGCAGGTATTAACCCCCGCACAGTTTTCCCGCTGGCAGCAAGCAAAAAATGCGAAAGATGTGCTGGAAGTAGTAACCCTCGCAGAAGCGAAGGCTGCCGAAAAGCAAAGAAGTGAAAAAAAGAAAACATGGATATTCAAGGCTGATAATGTCCGTGACTTTGCCTGGGGTTCCTCCCGCAAATTCGTCATGGATGCGATGCCGCAAATGGTCAACGGGAAAAAGATCATGTGTATGAGCTATTATGCCAAAGAAGCATATGGACTGTACCGCAAGTTTTCTACCAAGGCCGTGGCACATACTATTAAAACCTATTCCGATTTTACCATTCCTTACCCTTACCCGGTGGCACAAAGCGTGGAGGCATCCAGCGGAATGGAATACCCGATGATCTGTTTCAATTTTGGCCGTACAGAGAAAGATGGCACCTACAGTGAAGGAACAAAGAATGGAATGATCGGTGTGGTGATCCATGAAGTGGGTCATAACTTTTTCCCGATGATCATTAACAGCGATGAACGCCAGTGGAGCTGGATGGATGAAGGATTGAATACGTTCGTGGAATACCTCGCCGAAGAACTATGGGACAATAAATTTCCCAGCCGGCGGGGCCCTGCTTCTTCCATCATTGATTATATGAAACTATCCAAGGATCAGCTGGAACCGATCATGACCAACAGCGAGAATATTGCCCAGTTTGGTCCGAACGCTTATTCAAAACCTGCAACGGGGCTTAACATCCTCCGCGAAACGATCATGGGACGTGAACTATTTGATTATTCATTTAAAGAATATGCGAGGAGATGGGCCTTTAAGCATCCTGAACCCGCTGATCTTTTCCGCACACTTGAAGATGCCAGTGGTGAAGACCTGGATTGGTTCTGGAGAGGCTGGTTCTATAGTACTGAAGCCTGTGATATCTCAATTGATACCCTGAAATATGCAAAAGCGGATGTTAGCGCAGCAGCTACTGAAACAAAAGAAACAACCGTTAAACGGGCCCTGGAGAAACCACAGGTTCCCACTTTTGACGATATTTCAAAGATCCGGAACCGGGCAGATAAAAAGATCCTTTTTCAAACCGATGCGGATACCAGTATCCGTGATTTTTACTGGCGCTATGCACGGGCAATCGAGTCATACGACACAACAAAATATGATATTACTATCCCGGCCCGTGGCTCTGAAGCCCTGACGGAAGCGGAAAAAGAAAAATATGGTAATAAGAATATGTATGAGCTGACCTTTAGCAACAAGGGAGGGCTGGTCATGCCGATCATTGTTGAATGGACCTATAAAGATGGAACAAAAGAAATTGACCGCATTCCTGCCCAGGTTTGGAGGCAGAATGAGAATAAAGTGGTAAAAACATTTATCAAAGACAAGGTAGTGGCTTCCGTAAAGCTCGATCCTTTTAAGGAAACAGCGGATATCAATGAGGCCAATAACAGCTGGAATACTATTGCGGAGCCTTCTAAATTTAGTGTCTTTAAAGCCAGGCAGGCTGCCGGCACGAGAGGCGGACAGGCCGGCAACCCCATGCAGCGGGCGCAGGAAAAGAAAGCATTTTAACTACCCGGTCAGCTGAGCGTTAACTATTTTCGGAAAGTCATTTGCATAAAAGCAGGTGACTTTTTTTATTTTTAAGGATGATCAGGAAAACATTTTTAACTGCCGGCTTATTTTTTCTTAGCTTTTTTGCCAGGGCGGCAACGGTAGACACGGTTGATATTTATAGTCCTGCCATGCAAAAAAGTTATAAGTGCGTGGTGATAAAACCCGATAGCTACGGCTCTTCTCCAACCAGCAATAATGCTGGATACCCCGTGGTTTATTTATTGCACGGGCATGGCGGCTGGTATGCCAACTGGATTATCCGGGTGCCGCAGTTGAAAGAACAGGCCGATGCGTTACAACTCATCATTGTTTGTCCCGATGGAGGATACAACAGCTGGTACCTCGACAGCCCGGTAGACCCTGCAGTAAGATTTGAAACCTACATCAGTAAAGAAGTGCCTGCATATATTGACAACCATTACCGAAGTATCAAAGACCGCAAGGCCAGGGCCATTACCGGGCTCAGTATGGGCGGGCATGGTGGATTATTCCTGGGTTTCCGGCATGGAGATGTCTTTGGCGCCTGCGGAAGTATGAGTGGCGGAGTAAATTTGCAGCCTTTTACCAAAAACTGGCAGCTCAGCGAAAAACTGGGAGACACCATTACACAAGCGGCCAACTGGAAAAACCTTTCTGTCATTAACGTGGTGGAGAATTATCCCAAAGATTCCTTGGCTATTATCGTGGATTGCGGCACAGAAGATTTCTTTTACACCGTTAACCATGACCTGCATAAAAAAATGATGCGGCTGAAGATCCCGCATGAATATACGGTGCGGCCGGGTAAGCACAACTGGGATTACTGGCGCAATGCGGTGCAATACCAGTTGTTGTTTTTCAAAAATTATTTTCAGAAGTAAAACAGCCCGGGTATAAGTGGCTTATGGTTTGGGAATATTCCCCGTATTGCCATCTCTTACTTTGATCTTCTTTTTACCGGAGTTTTTCTTTTCATAGTCGAGTATGGCCTGGGGCTTGGTGATCGTTTTCTTGCCCGCGGTATCCGATTTGGCTTTGCTGCTGCTGACATCAATCGGCCTGATATCATCGTCGCCGATCATATCCCCGTCGTCTGTCTGCAGTTTATTCATTACGTATTGTTCGGTGGCTTCTATGGTGCCCTCCCGCGGATCGTAGTAGGTCCAGCGGCCATGCTTTAATGCCACTCCTTCATTTTTCACCACCACCCAGTTGATGACTTTGGACTGGTCTTTTATATCATATACCGGAACGGTATCGTAGGCAATTTTAGGATCCATGGCCCGCCAGCTCTCTTCCCGCAACAACCCGCCATTGTAAGTAAAAAACTGTGACTTACCATTCAGTTTTCCCCAGCGGTAATTTTCTTCCGCGATCTTCACGCCCTCCAGTGAATATTTTTTCCAGGTGCCTTCTTTCTGGTCATTTTCAAAATATCCCTCTTCTTCATAGCCCCTTTCGCCCCGGAGATTATCCACGTGGATTACCCAGGGACCCTGCTTCTTTCCGCTCATATCCACCCTGTTAAGTGTGTCTCCTTTTACACTGATAGTAAAATTTTTCCACTGGCCAAAGCCGTTTATTGAAATAAAAAGGAAGAGAATGAGAATCAATCGCATAGTTTAGTAAGTTTGAGAGAAGCTGCGATCCGCCGACCGGCGCATACCAGCATGCCAAAGTTAATAACGAAAAACTGCTTATTTTATGCTTCGCCTGTTAAAAATCATTTGCACACTATCATATCTGCACATTTCCACATTTGTATTTTCCCAGGTCAGCCCAACTCCTGCGGCCGAAAGAATGCAGGGGCTGGATCAACGACGCAAACTGGTGGCGAATTCGTTGCTTAATGATATAGCATTCCGCAATATTGGCCCTGCCATTATGAGCGGCCGGGTATCGGATATTGAAGCCAACCCGGAAGATCCTACCGAATTTTATGTGGGGTATGCCAGCGGTGGTCTATGGCACACCACCAACAATGGCCAGAGTTTTACTCCTATTATGGATAGCCTCGAAATGTTATTTATTGGTGATATAGCCATCAACTGGAAAACAAGAACCATCTGGGTAGGCACCGGTGAAGTAAACAGCAGCCGTTCTTCTTATGCCGGCGTGGGCATGTATAAAAGCGTGGATAATGGAAAAACATGGAGCTATCTCGGCTTGCCTGAATCACATCATATCGGCAAAGTACAGTTGCACCCCTCGGATAATAATATTGCCTGGGTGGCCGTATTGGGTCATTTATATTCTGCCAGCAAAGAAAGGGGCGTTTATAAAACAACTGATGGGGGTAAAACCTGGAAACAGGCATTATTTGTAGATGACAATACCGGTTGCGCGGATCTTGACATTAATCCCGCTAACCCAAATGAAGTGTATGCAGGTATGTGGTACCGGGTTCGCCGCGCCTGGAAATTTGAAGAAAGCGGAAAAACCAGCGGCATTTATAAGAGCAGTGACGGGGGTGAAACCTGGAAACTTGTTTCCGGCGCCGGTTCCGGGTTTATGAGCGGTGACAAGACCGGGCGTATCGGGCTGGCAGTTTATCCAAAGAGCCCCAATATTGTTTGGGCTATCGTGGATAACAACACCCCCAAACCGGATACAGCAAAAAAAGCAGATACATTTTACAGGAAAGAAGATTTTAAGAACCTAACGAAAGAGCAATTTGCCGAATTAAAAACGAACCTACTGGATACGTTCTTAAAGAAGAATGGCTTCCCCAGAAAATACACGGCAAAAAATGTAAAAGAAATGGTAGCCAATGGGAAGGTTCAACCCACGGCACTCTGGGATTACCTTGATGCGGATGATGGTTTCCAGAATACGGGCATTCACGGTTGTGAAGTATACCGGAGCGATGATGGTGGCATGACCTGGAAGAAAACACATCAAAAATCCATTTCGATCTTTAATACCTACGGGTATTATTTTGCCAAGATCTATACTTCACATTATAATCCCGACAAAGTGTATATACTTGGTTTCTATGCTCAGGTCTCAACAGATGGAGGAAAGACATTCAAGACGATGGATAAGGGCCATGTGCATGCGGATCATCATGCATTATGGGTAAACCCGAAAAGAGATTCGCATGTCATCAATGGAAATGATGGCGGATGTAATATCACGTACGATGACGGTGCTAATTGGTTTAAAGCAAATACACCGGCTGTTGGGCAATATTATGCTATTACTGTAGATGAGGCGAGGCCGTACAATGTTTATGGTGGGTTGCAGGATAATGGCAGCTGGTGGGGACCATCCAATCATAAAGAAGATCCGGGCTGGATCGACAATGGACAATATGCCTACCGGATAATCAATGGCGGTGATGGTATGCAGGCGCAGGTGGACACAAGAGATAATGCAACCGTTTATTCAGGTTCCCAGTTTGGTTTTTATGGACGTTATAATAAAGATAGAAGAGGCTCTCAAAAATTTTTACGTCCCCAGCACGAGCTGGGTGAAAAACCGCTGCGTTTTAACTGGCAAACCCCCATTTTACTGAGCAAACACAACCAGGATGTATTCTATCTCGGAAGCAACCGGTTATATCGTTCGTTGAATAAAGGGGACACGATGATTGCCATGAGTCCTGACCAGACCAACGGGCGGGTGCCGGGGAATGTACCTTATGGAACCCTGACTACGGTTTCCGAATCACCCCTTCGTTTTGGTTTAATATATACAGGCACCGATGACGGTAATATACAATTGTCAAAAGATGGTGGTTACAGCTGGGAACAGCTCAACCAGGCAGGCAGCACTCCTGTAAATAAAAATTCTAAAAAACAAATAACGAATTCAAGACTTCAGACCAACAGTCTCTGGGTAAGCCGTGTTACCGCTTCGCAACACAAAGAAGCCAGGCTGTATGTCTCCTTAAATGGCTATCGTTTTGATAATTTTGCTCCCTATTTATACGTCAGTGACGATTATGGTATGACCTGGAAAAACATAGGAAAAGATCTGCCTTATGAGCCTGTCAACGTGGTGAAAGAAGACCCAAAGAATGACAGCATCCTCTACGTAGGCACTGATGGCGGGTTGTATGTAAGTTTTGACCAGGGAAATACATTTATGGCCTGGAACGGTGGTTTACCTAAATCTGTCCCGGTGCATGATATCGCCATACAGGCAAGAGAAAATGAAATTGTGCTGGGCACGCATGGCCGCAGTTTGTATGTTGCAAAACTGGATGATGTGCAGGCATTGAAAAAAGACCGGGAATGGATGAAGAAAAAACCAAAACCTAAAGAGGAAAAGAAAGCTGAAGATGATGAGTTGGCCGCGCCGGGAATTGATTGATCACCTGTTATAACGAGTAATGAAGTCCCAATAACCCATTTAATGAATGGGTCTTTATGGAGCCATTATTGATCAGCGGTACAGTACTGATATTGGCAAGACCCAGACACTGGTGGGATCATGGTTTATTTTTTTTCCGGAATACCAAAAATAATATCAATAGTAATATCACCACTCCACCACCAACGTAATAGATCATCCCGCTCTTTGGTTCTTTATCCAGCCCCTTGTCAATCTGCTTTTTAGTATCCTGTATCATTTTATCAATAAAAGGAAAAGAAGGATTCATCTCTTTTATTTCATCGAATTTTACCAATGCCTTTTTATAACGGGCATCGTCGAAAAGGTCAAGCGCTTCTTCATAGGCCAGGGAAATTTCACTCATCCCCGGCTCAATGTTGGCTTTATCAATGTATTCATACACGATGGTACTTGGCACAATGAAATTCATTCCCTGTACCTCCTGCCCCCGCTGCTGATCAATGCTCCCAAACGTGGCAAGTCCAATCACTTCCCCCTGCTCATTCATCACAGGTCCGCCACTGTTACCATGTGTGATGGAAGCATCTGTCTGCAATACTTCCCAGCCTCCTTTCATATTTTTCTTGGCACTGACCAGGCCCCTGGTCAGCGTGGCTTCAGCGATTGACTCATCAGAGATCAGGGGATGGAAAGTAGCCACGGCGGGATAACCCAGCACATAGACCTGTTCACCTACCCGCAGGTCTTTATCGTTGCCGATGCGGATAGTGGGATAAGTATGTTTTTTGGTCAATTTTAAAATAGCCACATCTGTCCCGGGAATCGCAGCCCCCTGTGTCACCAGTTCCGCGGGTATAACCATGGGCGTGATCTTTCCCTTATTTCCTGAAATACCCATAACAATGCTGAACTCCTTGCTGATACTTCCCACTTCCATTGTTTGTGAAAAATACCAGCTGTTAGCATCCGTAAGTGCTTTTGCCTCATCTTCCGACAATTTACGTCCCATGGTCCCTTCAATTTCGCGGACGTCGTCGTCGAGTATTTCCTGGAAGGCCTGCTGGGCAAAACTTTGCCGGGTAACCTCATCATTTTCATCCACCACGTGGGCATTGGTGACGACATAACCATCCGGTGTTACAATAAAACCTGAACCCACCATGGTTGTATTTAACTCTTTACTCACCGTCCGGGTACCTTTCATCATGTACCTGTTTACATCGGCGCAAAAGGCTTTGATATACATGTTCCAGAAGAGGTCGGTGGTAAATCTTCCTTCAGTTTCCAGTTGTTGCTTTACCTGCCGGGCGAGATTAGCGAGGGCATCATTATCAAACTCAGGTTCCACCGCGCTTACCCTTCCTTTGAACGTTGCCTGGATCATGACTGTAGCAGGTTTGTTGCGTTCAGCAATCTGAACCGGTGTCATCACTGTTTGCTGGGAAAATGCAGGGATGCAGGATAAGCATACAAGAAAGCTTACGAATTTTTTCATTGCAGATCGTTTATGGCTTTGATAAAGATAGCCCTTATCAGTTTACATGTCAGGGGCTGTTTGAACCGTTGTGACGGAACTACTTAAAAACATTGAACCTTTCGAGACAGGTTTTTTCCAGCATTTCCCGGTCGTTGGGGTGGGCAATTTCTATTAATGCCCTGGCCCGCTGACGGAGATTTTTTCCAAACAAATAAGCCATCCCATATTCTGTCACTACATAATGGATATGACCCCGGGTAGTGACTACACCAGCGCCGGGTTTTAAAAAAGGAACGATGCGGTTTACTCCTTTCGCAGTGCGGCTGGTTAAGGCGATAATGGGTTTGCCGCCCTCACTAAGTGCAGCCCCGCGCATGAAATCCATTTGTCCCCCGATACCACTGTACTGGATACAACCGATGGAATCGGCACATACCTGCCCGGTAATATCCACTTCAATAGCGCTGTTGATAGCTACGACTTTGGGATTGCGCCGGATAACATGGGGGTCATTGACATAATCGATATCCAGGAAAGCAAAAGCAGGATTATTATCCACGTAATCATATAGCCGGCGCGTGCCCACTGCAAAGCCGGTTACGGTTTTACTGGGGTGGATCCTTTTTTTTGAATTATTAATGACATCGCTCTCAAATAAATCAATAATCCCGTCGCTGCACATTTCAGTATGCACACCAAGATTCTTATGATGGTGCAGGGATTTCAGAACAGCATCGGGTATTGTTCCAATTCCCATTTGCAGGGTACTTCCATCCTCAATCATACCGGCAATCAGCCTGCCGATCTTGAGTTCCACTTCGCCAACTTTAGCACCGTAGTCAACCTGCGGCAACTCTTCTTCATGAAAGACCATTGAGGTAAAGCGCTTGGTATGAACCAGGCTGTCGCCATGGGTGCGCGGCACCCTGGGATTCACCTGGGCAATAATGTGAGTGGCGGTATTCACAGCAGTCCGGGCAATATCCACCGAAACACCCAGGGAGCAATAACCATGTTCATCGGGGGGTGAAACCTGTACCAGGGCCACATCAATCTTTATCTCTTTCCGGAACAGGTCGGGTATATCACTCAAAAAAACAGGGATAAAATCCGCCCTTCCTTCATTGACAGCTTTGCGGACTGACTCGGAAACAAACATGCAATTGATATGAAACGCATCTGCGTACTGCGGTTTATCCAGTTCGATGTCTCCCTGGACAGAGATAAATGTCAGCTCCACATCGCGGAGATCCCCCGATTTTTTTGCCAGTTCTCTTAATAAATAGAGGGGGGTCTGGGCGCTTCCCTGTACAAATACACGCTGTCCCGATTTGATAACCGATAAAGCGTCAGCTGCAGCCAGGTAGGTAACTGGTAATTTCATCCCGCAAAAATATTACTAATTAAATGCTGTTAAATGACCAGGCTTATTCGTTGAATTGATGGGAATCAGTAAAATTAACGGGAAACTAACCACTCCATCGCCAGGTCATAACCTTTCAGGCCCAATCCAAAAATACTCCCGGCCGCTTTCCCGCTTAAATGAGAAAGTTTCCGGAAATCCTCCCGTGCATGTACATTGGAGATATGCACTTCAACCACGGGCGTCTTTATGGCAGCTACCGCGTCCCCGATTGCAACCGATGTATGGGTATATCCACCCGGATTAAAAATGATGCCGTCGAAATCAAATCCCACCCGTTGTAACTCGTTAATCAGTTCACCTTCCACATTACTCTGGTAATAGGACAGTTCATGACCTGTATATTTCTTTTTCAATGAATCCAGGAATTGTTCAAATGACATGTTCCCGTAAATATCCTTCTCTCTCTTTCCCAACAGGTTCAGGTTAGGACCGTTGATGATGGCGATCTTCATACACCGAATATAATTCAAATACAAAAGCCACCGAAATCAGGCAGCTTTTGTAAAAAATCAAAACACGTTAACGATCGGTGCCGTTCTCACCAGGATATTATCAGGGTAGAAATTCACTTTGTTCACGTCCCCGGTCCGGGGACTCATGCCGGCGTTACCAGGCCATCACTCAAATTGGCGGTGCTTTCCCGTTGTACAGTGAAGTAAACATCCACCTTATCTTTTTGAAAAGCTTTTTTTTGAATTTTACTTTACAGGTATTTGCCCGGGTTTGCACTCTAGCGGGCAGCACCAATTCTTCAGCAAAGCGTGGCTTTGTGGTTTAACCCGGTTAATAAACGACCACTACGGGTACGGACCTGACCAGTACATCGTCGAAGTAGAAATTAACACGCCGCAGGTTGCGGTCACGCGGGTAGTTGGAAATCGACACCCAGTCTGTATTTTCTGCACCGGCTTTTTCCCGGGTTACATTGAAATATACATTGAGCACATTCCTCCGGACCAGCATATTGCGGAACGTAACCTTATAGTTTGAAGTAGCCGTTACGGCGTTCACAGCAACCACCAGCTTTTGGTCAAAACTCGGCTTGCCCGGATCGGGAATCACGGCAGTAAATAAGGAGTCAAAAGAAGTTTGGGTTGTCACCACCCAGATATTAAAATCTTTTTTTGAAATATTTGTATCCTTCAGGGCATAACCAGGAAGTATTACAATAGGTACGACAGGAACCGATTTGCCGCTTTTGGTCGTACTGCAGGCTGCAGCTGCCAAAAGGAACAGGACGCCGGCCGTGAAATTTTTATAGGTTGGATATTGAAGCATCCCCAAAGGTAGGAAGATAGGATGGCTATTCCCCTGTTCATTACAGGGCCTGAAATTATCAAAACAGTGAAATTCGGATCAATTTCCCTGTTCGCGGATCAGGTTTATGAATTCATCAAACAAATATCTTGAATCATGCGGTCCGGGAGTGGCTTCCGGGTGATACTGGACGGAGAAAGCAGGCTTGCCTTTTACCCGTATACCCTCAATAGACTGATCGTTGAGATTAACATGCGTTATTTCAACATGACCTGCTTTTTTCACAGCTTCAGGATCCACACCAAATCCATGATTCTGCGTGGTAATTTCTGATCTCCCGGTAACCAAATTCTTAACGGGGTGATTTAATCCGCGGTGACCATGGTGCATTTTGAACGTGGGAATATCATTGGCGAGAGCCAGTAACTGGTGACCCAGGCAAATACCAAACACCGGTTTTTCTTCTTTCAGGATCTGCTTCAACGTTTTGATGGCATAGTCCATGGGTGCGGGATCCCCGGGACCGTTGGAAATAAAATAACCATGTGGTTCGAATTTCTTTACTTCTTCGAGAGATGTTTTTGCCGGGAATACTTTCACAAAAGCGCCCCGCTCCACCATACAATTTAATATATTCCTCTTCACCCCGTAATCCATAACCGCGATACGGATTGCCGCATTCTTATCTCCGACTTCATAACTTGTTGTTGTGCTCACCTGGGAAGCCAGCTCCAATCCATCCATATCAGGAACGCCGGCCAGTTTCTTTTTCAGCGATTCTATATCTGTCGTTTCAGAAGAAATAATGCAATTCATCGCCCCTTTTGTTCTGACATGTGCTACCAGTGCCCTTGTATCAACCCCTTCGATTGAAACTATACCGTTTGTTTTCAGGTAATCGTTTAATGACCCGTTTGCCAATTTACGGGAATAGCCATCTTCAAGGTTCCGGCCAATCAACCCGTTGATTTTTACACCGCCGGATTCCACATCACCATCTTTTACACCATAATTGCCGATATGGGCGCTGTTCATGATCAGTACCTGCCCGAAGTAACTGGGATCGGTAAATACTTCCTGGTAACCCGTCATGCCCGTGTTAAAACAAATTTCACCGGTAGTAGTACCAATAGCGCCAAATGCATGGCCATGCGCCACGGTTCCATCGGCCAATAATAAAACTGCGGGAGTGAAATTTGTCATGTTTGTCGGGAATTTACTGATAAGAAGGCCGGGCAAATTTAGGGAGGAAGCCGGAAATTAAAAGAGGTTTTTTACCCGTTAAGTGCTGCCCAAAACTGTGTGAAACGGGTATTTCTTAAAATCAGGGATAATATCTGGGATGGGTTTTATCTTTGCCCCGTCATGTCATACCAGAAATATGACTCCACTCACCTAAACCAATTAACATGAAAAAAGCTCTTTTCTTATTTGCGGCTATATTGCTGCTGGTTGGCGCAAATGCACAAGAGGGAGGAAAACAGCCTGCCTCATTCGGCATCGTTGGAGGTGCCAATCTATCCAAGTTCAATGTGGGCGGTCCCGGTGAATCTACCCTCGATTATAAGTTCAAAACCGAATTCCTTGGAGGTT
>JANWIJ010000060.1 GCA_025449935.1 Chitinophagaceae bacterium | reverse complement strand
GCCGAACGATCCATCCGGAACTCACTTTGCTTTGGTCTGTATTTCGAGGCCACCCAAATCGGGTTTGGCAGGGTCATCACTGACAGCGCCACCTTTGCTTACCTGGCAGATGTTTTTATACTGGAGGCATACCGGGGCAGGGGGTTATCAAAATGGCTGATGGAAGTTATTCATGCTCATCCCGATCTCCAGGGATTAAGACGCTGGATGCTGGGTACAAGGGATGCGCATGGATTATACCAGCAGTTTGGGTGGACCCTGCTGGATGAAGATACCTGTAAGCGATTTATGCAAAAACACGATAAGAACGTTTACCAGTAGTTTAATTTTCGGTCAGCTTGCCCAGGGCAGCGTTTACTTTTTGAAACGGAAAAGAGGCTACCACTTTTTCCATTCCCTTTTTTATTTCCGCAGTACAGAGATTGCCGATACTTCCCTCATGCGTGTGGTTAATATGGTTGTTCCAGGAGAAATTCCCGGATTCAATATCCATTCCTATTTTTTTGTAGGCATCCCTGAAGGGTATCCCGGTATTGACCAGTTTATTTACTTCTTCTACACTGAAGATGTATTTATACTGTTCATCAGCCGTAATGTCTTTTCTTATTTCAATATTTGACAGCATCAAACCCGCCATGCCGATACATTCTTTCAGGGTGCTGAAGGCAGGGAATAAGTGTTCTTTTAATAATTGCAGGTCACGGTGATAACCCGAAGGCAGGTTGGTGGTCATCAGCATGATCTCGTTGGGCAAGGCTTTGATCCGGTTACAATGACTCCGGATCAACTCAAAAACATCCGGGTTTTTTTTATGTGGCATGATGCTGCTGCCGGTCGTAAGCTCGGCAGGGAAACTGATAAAGCCAAAGTTTTGATTCAGGTACAGGCAGGCATCCATACTGAGCCTTGACAGGGTATCGGCAACATTTGAAAGGGCCTGCGCCACCACTCTTTCCGCTTTTCCCCTCCCCATTTGTGCGTATACCACGTTATAGTTTAAATCATCAAAACCAAGCAGGGTAGTTGTCAGTTTCCGGTTTATGGGGAATGAGGAACCATAACCTGCGGCAGAGCCGAGGGGATTTTTATTCACTATTTCATAGGCGGCCCTGATCGTTAGAACATCATCTGCGAGGCTTTCCCCATAGGCGCCAAACCAAAGACCAAACGAAGAAGGCATGGCCAATTGCAAGTGCGTATAACCCGGCAGCAGGTAATCCCTGTACTTTTCACTTTGTATTTGCAGTAAATCAAATAGGGATAAAATATCTTTAACCAGCTCTTCCAGTTCATTCCGCAGGAATAATTTGATATCTACCAGCACCTGGTCATTCCTGCTGCGGGCACTGTGAATCTTTTTGCCAATATCTCCGAGTTGCCGGGTCAGCAATATTTCTACCTGGGAATGGATATCCTCCACATCATCCTGCAGACGGAATTCATTTTGCTGTACCTGTTCATAAATATCCTTTAATGCTTTCTGCAGCTTGGTTAATTCATCTTTTGTCAGTAAACCAACAGACTCCAGCATGGCTATATGGGCTAAGGAACCAAGGATGTCAAACGCGGCGAGATACATATCCATTTCACGGTCTTTGCCGACCGTGAATGTTTCCACTTCTTTCAACGAGGCTTTATCTTTCTGCCAGAGTTTCATAGCACCTGGTTTAAAAGTTGAATATACAATTCAATTCCCGCTCTTATTTCATCCATATAAATATATTCATCCGCCGTATGACTGCGGGCAGAATCTCCCGGCCCTATTTTCAAAGCGGGGAAAGGCATCAACGCTTTATCAGATGTAGTGGGAGATCCATAGGAAATTCTTCCAAGGGCCCGTCCTGCTTTGACCAGGGGATGGTCCGCAGCAATGGAAGTGGAACGAAGCCGGGTACTCCGGGGACTGACTTCAGCTTGTACATGCAGCCTGATCGTATCCAGTACTTCTTCGAAATCGTAGAGCTCGTTAATTCTTGTATCCACCACAAATTTGCATTGCCCGGGAATTACATTGTGTGCCTTATTTTCGGTTTCAATAACCGTCACATTCATTTTATTCGCGCCAAGCAACGCAGAGATTTTTGGGAACTGGTAACTGTTGAACCATTCAATGTCTTTTGTTGCTTTCGCAATAGCATTCTCGCCTTCGTTCCTGGCCGCGTGGCCGGCCTTTCCATAGGCGGTGCAATCCAGCACCATCAAACCCCTTTCCGCTACGGCCATCTGCATTTGCGTGGGTTCGCCAACAATGGCACAGTTAATTTCAGGCAAATAAGATAAAGCGTATTCAATTCCTCCCGCACCTGAAATTTCTTCTTCAGCCGTTGCTGCAAAAACAATATTGTATTTCAAGCCCGTTTTATCATAAAAGTATAAGAAAGCCGAAAGCAGGGAAACCAGGCAGCCCCCGGCATCATTGCTTCCCAGGCCAAACAATTTGTCATTTTCAACAACCGGGCTAAACGGGTCTTTCGTGTATTGCGGGTTCGGTTTTACCGTATCATGGTGGGAATTAAGCAGGATAGTTGGTTTGACCGGGTCAAAATTCCTGTTGAGGGCAAACACATTATTGCCCACCCGGGTATGTTCTATATTCCTGGAACCGATAAAATGGCAAAGCAAGCCCGCAGTCTGGTCTTCCTGTTTACTGAAGGAAGGAATCATGATCAGGTCTTTCAGTAAAGCAATTGCTTCCTCCTGCAATATGTTCAGTTCTTTATTCATTAACAATGCTTGTACCGGCTGATCCGGACAATAAACTTTTCAGTTCTTCGGCTTTCCCGATAATTACTTTTTTTACCCCACTGTTTAAAGCAGTGAAAGCATTGTCCAGTTTGGGGATCATACCCGCGAATATTTTTTTACCGGCTTTCAGTTGATGATAGGACTCCGGGTTAATTTCGGGGACCAGGGTACGATCATCATTGGTATCCAGCAAAACACCACTTTTTTCAAAAGAATACACCAGGGTCACTTCAAAAAAACCACTCAATCCTTTTGCAAGTTCCTGGGCAATTGTATCGGCATTCGTATTTAGCAATTGACCCTGCTGGTCATGGGTGATGGGAGCAAAGACCGGCGTAATATTTTTTTCAAGCAGGAAGGTAATCAGGCTGGTATTAATTGTATCCACATCACCCACAAATCCATAGTCCATTACGGGGTGTTTTCTTTTGTGAGCCAGGATCGTATCCCCGTCAGCCCCGCAAAGCCCCATCGAGTTGCAATTGCTGGCCTGGAGGGCAGCTACAATGTTCTTATTGATCAGGCCGGCATACACCATCGTTACAACCTTTAGTGTTTCGGCATCCGTTATCCTCCTGCCCTCTACTACCTGCTGGGAAATTTTTAATTCCTCTGCCAGCCGGGTTGCCTGTTTACCACCCCCATGCACCAATATTTTATGCTCATCAATGGAAGCAAACTCCTTCAGGAAAGCAGCCAGCTTTTTTTCATCATCAATGATATTACCCCCGATTTTTATGATGTATAGCTTAGTCATTTACTTTTCAAGATGGCTGAAAGAACAGCCTGTGCCGCCCAAACCCGGTTGGCAGCCTGCTGCGTAACGATGCTCGCTGGTCCATCAAGGATTTCATCACTCAGTTCAACATTCCGCCTCACGGGAAGGCAATGCATAACCCTGGCCTGGTTTGTCAACTCCAGTTTCTTATTGGTCAGCATCCATTTGGGATCACTTTCATACAATTTTCCGTAATCGTGATAGGTGCTCCAGTTCTTTACATATACAAAATCGGCTCCCTGCAATGCCTCTTCCTGGTGATGGGTGATGGTTGCCCCTTTTGTAAATTCTTCGCTTAATTCATAATCTTCCGGATGCGTGATGACAAAATCAGCCCTGCCCCATGCATTAACCCACTGTGAAAAACTGTTGGCTACGCATTGTGGTAATGGTTTTACATGGGGCGCCCAGCTTAAAACAATTTTCGGTTTTCGCTCCTCCTTAAAAACCTCTGTTATGGTAATGATGTCGGTAAGACTTTGAAGGGGGTGCAGGGTAGCGCTTTCCAGGCTCACTACCGGTATTCCGGCATAGCGGATAAACTGCTTTATGTACAGTTCGCTGTAATCATCTTCCCTGTTCTTCAGGGAGGGGAACGTGCGGATAGCCAGGATGTCAAAATATTTTCCAAAAACGGGAGCGGCATCTTTCACATGCTCTACGGTAGTTCCGCTCATGATAGCTTCTTCTTCAAATTCCAGGGACCATCCTTCGCCGCTTACATTAAACACGATGGCTTCCATGCCCAGGTTCTGGGCTGCAATCTGGGTGCTAAGTCTTGTGCGCATACTGGGGTTGAGAAATAGGCATCCTAGCCGTTTGTGGACACCCAGGCTCTTATCGGTAAATGGACTGGCTTTATATTGTAAAGCTGTCTTTACCAGGCTGTCAATATCAGTAACGTCATGAACGGAGATAAAATTTTTCATTCTTTAACTGACGGGGGTAACAATATTTTGTATTTCTTCCTTTATCGAATCTATGAATTGTTCGGCATCTCTTTTCTTCAGGGCCAGCGATGGCAACAACCGGATTACATTGGGTTTGGCTTCCCCGGTAAATACTTTTTGGTTTAGCAACAGATTTTTCTTCAGGTCCTTCATTTCCGCCGGTACATCAAACCCGATCATCAGGCCCCGGCCTCTTATATTTTTTATACCCGGTATGTTTTCGAGTTCATCTTTCAGGTATTTTCCCATCATGACCGCATTGCCCATGAGTTTTTCTTCTTCGATGATCTCGAGCACAGCTAATGCTGCAGCACAGGCCAGGTGATTGCCCCCGAATGTGGTTCCCAATTGAAAGTGTTTTGGTTTAATTTGCGGCGCAATTATGATACCTGCCACGGGGAACCCGTTGCCCATGCCTTTAGCCATCGTATAGATATCAGCATTGACACCGGCAAAATCATGACTGAAAAATTTGCCGCTCCGGCCATACCCGCATTGAATGCTGTCAGCAATATAAACACTGCCATGTTCATCACACAAGGATCGTATGAGCCGGAGAAAAGTTTCGTCAGCTACATTAATGCCGCCAACGCCCTGGATCCCTTCGATGATCACGGATGAGATTTCCTGTCCATGCTGCCGGAAACATTCGGTTAAGGCATTTTCATCGTTGAAGGGAAGGAAGATAACATGATCTGTCTCGTTAACCGGGGCAGCATAGTTCCTGTTATCAGTGGCTGCAACAGCCAACGAGGTCCTGCCGTGAAAAGATTTGCTGAAGGCTATTACTTTTTTTCTTCCATTATGAAAGGAGGCCAGCTTCAGTGCATTTTCATTTGCTTCAGCACCACTGTTGCAAAGAAAAAGCTGGTAATCTGTTTTGCCGGAAATTTTCCCAAGTTTTTCCGCCAGTTGTTGTTGTAACGGAATCCTGACGGAGTTGGAATAAAAGGCAATCTGGTGCAATTGTTCTTCGATCCGTTTTACCCAATGAGGATGGGTATGACCAATACTGATCACCGCGTGGCCACCATACAGGTCCAGGTATTGTTCCCCTTTATCATCCCAGACGTAAGAGCCTTTGGCCTTAACAATGATGATGTCATTTACCGGGTAGACGTCGAATAGGTTCATTAATATAATTTAGAAATAATTAGCTTTAAGTCTGAGCCCTGCGGTTTCATCTATTCCAAACATCAGGTTCATATTCTGAACCGCCTGCCCGCTGGCCCCCTTTATTAAATTATCTGTTACGGAATGTATTACCAGCTTGGTACCCGCTTTCTCGAGTTGTATCAATGCCTTATTGGTATTTACCACCTGTTTTAAGAAGATCGCATCCCGGCTGATATGCGTGAACGGGTGGTCCTTATAAAATTCAGAATAGATAATATTCAATTCTACCAGGCTCAGGTCACAGGAGAGGGTGGAGCTGACAAATATTCCCCTGGTGAAATCACCCCGCCAGGGCACAAAGCTGAGATCAATATTACTGTTGGGTTGTAATTGTAAAAGCGATTCGCCGATCTCTCCGAGATGCTGGTGTGTGAGCGTCTTATAAGCCTGGATATTATTAGCTCTCCAGCTGAAATGTGAAGTCTGTGCCAGCGATTGGCCGGCGCCTGTTGAACCGGTAATGCCGGTCGTATAAACTTCGTTGAGCAAGCCTGCTTTAGCCAGCGGTAACAGGCCCAGTTGAATAGTTGTTGCGAAACAACCCGGGTTCGCGATATCTTTTGCAGTCCTGATTTTATCCCTGTTCAATTCAGGAAGGCCATATACAAACTGGCGGCTGCCGAAAGCAGCATTACTGCTAAGGCGGAAATCATTCGCTAAATCGATAATCCGGGTCTTAACCGGGATCTTATTTTCAACGAGAAATTTTTTTGATTCGCCGTGGCCCAAACAAAGAAAAATTACATCCGCATCCTCCTGCAATTCACCGGAAAACCTAAGCTCCGTTTCTCCAAGCAGGTCCTGGTGAACGGTATAGACCGGGTTACCGGCATTGCTCCGGCTATGAATAAAAGAAACAGATACATCCGGGTGGTGGATCAATATGCGAATGAGTTCGCCACCCGTATAACCTGCTCCCCCGATAATACCGGCTCTAATGCTTGGCATTTGCATCTTCTTTTACCTGGTGATAGATCATTGTCTGGTTGCCAAATATTTTGCTGAACCCTCTTACGTCGTCACCAGTCCAGCCATTGTTCATTTCTCCGTATTTTCCAAATTTACTGTTCATCAGGTCGTATTTACTTTCAATACCTGTTACCTGGAAATGATAGGGATGAACCTGAACGAATACATCCCCGGTTACATTCCGCTGGCTGCTTTCAAAATAGGATTCAATATCAATCATGACCGGGTCCAGTATCTGGCCTTCGTGGAGCCAGTTACCATAGAACTGGGCCAATTGATCCTTCCACTGTAATTGCCATTTGGTCAAAACATGTTTTTCGAGTGCATGGTGTGCTTTAATAATGACCATGGGAGCAGCTGCCTCAAAACCAACCCGGCCTTTTATACCGATAATGGTATCACCTACATGAATGTCACGACCAATGCCGTAAGGTCCTGCAAGTGCCTGGAGGTATTGAATCGCATCGGAAGGGTGTGAAAACTTTTTGTCATTTATCTTTTTCAGTTCCCCTTTTTCGAAGTGAAGTTTAACTTCCTCGGTTCCTTTTTTTGTCACGGGGGTGGGCCAGGCCTCTTCCGGTAACATTCCTTTAGATGAAAGTGTTTCTTTCCCGCCAACACTGGTTCCCCACAGGCCTTTATTGATCGAGTACATTGCTTTTTCATAATTCATTTCCACCCCTTTGCTTTTCAGGTAGGCTATTTCGTCTTCACGGCTGAGTTTTAAATCCCTGACAGGGGTGATAATTTCCACACCGGGGATCATGATGTTAAAGATCATGTCAAACCTTACCTGGTCATTGCCCGCACCGGTGCTGCCATGTGCCACGGCATCAGCGTTCAGGGCTGATGCATGCTCCGCGATATGTAATGCCTGGCTCAGTCTTTCTGCTGATACACTTAACGGGTACGTATTATTCTTCAGCACATTGCCGTAAACCAGGTATTTGATGATCCGGTCATAGTAAGTCTTTACAGCATTCACGGCTTTGTGTGACCTGACACCAAGATTGCCGGCATGTTCTTCAATCTTTTTTAACTCTTCATCGGTGAAGCCGCCGGTATTTACAACAATACTGTGTACTTCGTAACCCATCTCTTCGGTGAGGTATTTCACACAATAGGAAGTGTCCAGTCCCCCGCTAAAACCCAAAACAACTTTCTTTGACATCGTGGCCAATTGGTTTTAAAAATGAAATAAATGAGCGAAGAATGATTTGGGTTTACCGGCCCCGCTTTTATCTTTTTTCAGGAATGGCCGAAGCAGCTTCCATTGTTTAAAGCGAAGCAGGCGTTCGAAACCCTTTACATTCTCGTTAAAATACTTTTTGGTCTCTTCCGGCTCATAATGATCTTTCGGGTCATACAACATGGCTGTGCACATACAATTTTTCCGGTCCTTGCTCATCAGTATCTCATAGTTTACACAGCTTTTGCAACCGGCCCAGAACGCTTCGTCCTGCGACAGTTCGGAATAGGTGACCGGTTCATAACCAAGATCAGAATTTATTTTCATCACGGCCAGCCCGGTGGTCAATCCAAAGATTTTTGCTTCAGGATATTTTTCCCGGGACAAATTGAATATTTTTTGTTTGATGGATTTAGCCACACCACTTTTGCGGAACGCCGGGGCAACGATCAGGCCACTATTGGCAACATATTCCCCATGGCTCCAGGTCTCTATATAACAAAACCCTACCCATTCATTCTGGTCAGTGATGGCGATCACCGCTTTTCCTTCATCGATCTTTTGCTCAATGTAGTCAGGTGTGCGGGTGGCAATACCGGTTCCCCGGGCCGCCGCGGAGGCAGCCATTTCATCTGTGATGGTTTTTGAATAAACTTTGTCAGCCGTTGTAGCTACCCTGATGACGATATTATGATTATCCACGTTAAAGTATAGATTGACAAAAAACGGGCCACCAGTCCAAAATATTTTTTTTGGGATGATTTCACTGACAGGGACCATGGTGAGAGGTTCGTCCTGTCAGCATACAGGGCTACGTCGGGGGCGGGAAAAGGTGAACACATCAAAACCAACCGAGTAAACCCCGCTGGTGATAGGTGCATGGAAAGCAACCTGTTTTGTATGTGTCAGAATGTTGGTCATGAAGCCAAACAAATTGTAAATTGGGAACAAATGTATAATATTAATTGCTTTATATTTCATAAATTTTTTGTTATAAAACTCCCGACATGGAAGAAAAATATCCGGCAGAACCGCAACGACCGTTAGCACAACCACCAGCCCGGCGGGTATCCGGGCTCCGGAGATTTGGCAGGATTTTCCTGGCACTCGTCATCCTTGGGCTGATTGTGTTTGTCTATTTCAAATATTTTTTTGTATTTGGTGACGGGGTTAAGAGCGGGCATTTGAATTATGCAGTTAAAAAAGGAAATATTTTTAAAACCTACGAAGGAAAACTGATCCAGGAAGGGTACAGGAGTAAAACAGCCGGAAGCATCCAGTCTTATGAATTCGAGTTTTCTATCAAAAGCCAAAAGATTTATGACATACTGGCGGCCAACAGCGGGAAACGTTTCGACCTGCATTATAAGGAATACCATGGGGCAGTTCCCTGGCGGGGCAATACAAAGTATATTGTTGACAGTATTATCACCATGCGTAATGAGTGAACTTAATTTCCCGCAAGTAACAGGAAGATGGCCGGCCGTTTATGAATATCGGGCCTGTTTTTTTGCCACTCGCTGATGGATTTTGTTTTTATCCATTCCTGCTTTCCGGTAAGGTCAACGGCGATACAGAGCCTGGTGGCAGTTTCGCAGCTTTTGCATAAGGCCTCAATCAGTTGGTTATTCCGGTAGGGAGTTTCAATAAATACCTGTGTACATGATTTGCGGGCTGATTCAGCTTCGAGTTCTTTAATGGTTTTTGCCCGCTCCCGTGCATCGATTGGTAAATAACCAACAAACTGAAATTGCTGGCCGTTCATTCCGCTGGCCATCAGCGCCAGCAAAATGGCATTGGGCCCCACCAGGGGTTTAACCCGGGCATTCATTTCCTGCGCGATGGCAATTAATGTTTGTCCCGGGTCAGCAATACCCGGGCAGCCGGCTTCACTGACAATACCAATTGTTTTATTTTCCCTGAGTTTTTTCTGGAACTCAGCAGTGAGGGTAGCATCTTCCGATATCGTATGCCATTCATAGTCATCAATCACCATCTCCTTCCAGGCCTGTTTAAAATAGCGGCGGGTAGTTCTTTCGTTTTCAACAAAGAAAACCTGGCAGTTTTTAATGGCTTCCGTTACATAGGACGGTATCACCTGCAACCCTTCTTCCTGTAACAGTGATGGTATGAGGTAAACGGTTGCCATTGCCGGATCAGCTGTTTTTTACTTTGTGAATGCAAAGGGTGGCGGCAATGACCGCATAGGCAGGCGCCAGGATGATTACCACATGCATGAGGTAAAACAAAATGCCATTGCCAATAGCCAGGCCCTTGTGCCTGCCTGTAAAGGAAATACTTTGAGCGGGGGTAAAATTTACCCTGGCAAAACTGTAATCCAGCATGGAGAACCCAAAATAATAACCTTCCATCAGCAGGGCAATCACCGGGGTGATCCAGCCAATAACCGGTACGAGGGATAATAGAATCAATCCTATTAAATAAATGGATTGCCAGAGACAGTTTCGCAAGGCAAGCCGGGTGCTGCGCAGGCAATCCTTTTTTAAGTCGGGCCAGTTAAAAAAATGTTCTTTTTCTTCAATGATCGCTTCTGTTTTTTCACTCAGGTAAGCAAAGAGCGGAGAACCAATAATGAGGATCAGGTACTTGAACAGGGAAAAATAGAACAGGACCAGGATCAACCGCAACATCATGCCCGTCATCACGAACATAAAGCTGAGCCACTCGCTTTCTTTATTTTGAAGCCAGGATTCAATGCTGAGCTGGCGGCTTACCCATGAAATGACATTATCAGCCGATGACCAGAAAAAGAACATCCCCACGATAAACAACAGGGTATAGATGATACCCGGGATAATGATCCATTTAAAGAGCCGGTGCTGCCGTATAAACCGTTGTGCTTCTCCCCAGGATTGGACCGCTATAACAATTTCTTTTAGCAATGACTTAATTTGGATGGTAAATATAGAGTATTGGTTACACGCATTGAAATGATTTATCCGTTTTCTGAAGCCGGAATCAAATGAAAAAATTACCTCTTTCATTTTATCAACGGGAAGATGTTTTGCAAATTGCCACGGAGCTGCTGGGAAAAGTTTTAACTACCAAATGGAACGGCGTAGAAACTTCCGGGCGCATAGTTGAAGTGGAAGCATATGCCGGCGTTGCTGACAGGGCTTCGCATGCATATGGCGGCAGGATAACCCGGAGGAATGAAGTAATGTATGCTGATGGCGGGGTTGCATATGTTTACCTGTGTTATGGCATTCATCACTTGTTCAACGTGGTCACTCATTACAAAAACACACCCCATGCAATTCTTATCAGGGGCCTGGAGCCTCTTTCGGGAGTCGATACTATGCTGGAAAGAGTTAAAAAAAATCAGGCGGATTATTCGTTGACACGGGGGCCCGGCAATTTATCGAAAGCACTCGGTATAACTACCGGGCACAGTGGCATTTCATTGAAAAGCCGTGAATTGTTTATGGCGGATGACGGTATCGGGTTTCATAAAACTGCCATCGCCGTTTCGCCAAGGATTGGCGTCGATTATGCGGGCAACGATGCCCTGTTACCATTCCGTTTTTATATAAAAGGGAATCCGTTTGTAAGCGGTAAACCAAAATAGATTGTATTTTCAGCATAAATCTGGCTGCTTGTCAAAACAACAACTCAAATTCATTGCGCTGTTCTCGGGAATCGCTGTGTCCCTGCTGTTGTATTTTATCAATCCTTTCGGGGTTGACAAATCTGCCGCAAAAGTATTGGCGATAGCGGGGCTCATGATCACCTGGTGGGTAACGGAAGCATTGCCCATGCCGGTGGTTGCCCTATTACCCATCATTCTTTTTCCCTTGCTTAAGATCGCCAAACTGGATGAAGCCGCCGCACCCTATGCAAACCCCGTGATATTTTTGTTTATGGGTGGCTTTATGCTGGGACTGGCAATTGAAAAATGGAGCCTTCATAAGCGAATTGCTTTGAATATCATTCGAATTACAGGAACCAGCGGGAACAGGATTGTACTTGGTTTTATACTGGCCACGGGACTGCTGAGTATGTGGCTCAGTAATACGGCGACTACGATGATGATGTTCCCGATTGCATTATCGGTGATTCATGTTATGAAGGAAAATCATAAAGGCCAGGGGAGCCTGACTAACTTTTCACTGTCCATCATGCTGGCAATAGCCTATGCCTCGAATATTGGCGGGATAGCAACGATTATCGGCACACCACCCAACGTAGCATATGTAGGATATATCTCTAAAAAATATAATTATGATATCGGCTTTGTGGACTGGATGCTTATTTGCACCCCGCTGGCTGTTCTGCTTTTAATTTCGTTGTACTGGGTGATGGTAAAATGGTTGTTCCCCAACCGCATACAATCGGATGACAGCACCCGGCAATTAATTCAAAACGAACTTCAGCTGCTGGGGCCGCTATCGGTTGCTGAAAAAAGAGTGCTGGCTGTTTTTATCGGAACGGCCCTCCTATGGATAACGAGGGATATCATTAATAATCTCCAGGACCTGTTCAAACTGGATGATACCATGATCGCCGTGATGTGCGCGGTGGCCTTATTCATTTGCCCCTCCGGCTCAAAGGAGGCGTCAAACGATTCTTTACTGGAATGGGGCGACACTTCCAAAATGGCCTGGGGAATTTTATTGTTGTTTGGTGGAGGGATCAGCCTCGCCACTTCCCTGGAAAAAGCAGGACTCATGGAACAACTGGGAGGGTGGCTGGCTCAATTCTCCGGGAATGCATTCTTACTTGTATTGGTGATTACCATTGTATCCATTTTTATCAGCGAAGTAATGAGTAATGTGGCCCAGGTAATTGTATTTGCACCGGTTGTTTCATCACTGGCGGACGCTTTGCACATGAACCCGATTCTCCTGGGAATCCCGATGACCCTGGCAGCCAGTTGCGCCAGCATGATGCCGATGGGTACCCCGCCAAATGCAATCGTTTTTGCGAGCGGGCATATCAAGTTCAGGCAAATGGCAAAAGCCGGGTTTGTAATGAACGTGGTGGCAATTATCCTGGTTACATTATTCTGCTGGTTTCTTCTACCCAGCCTGATTAAAATATAAAAGGTCAGCGTTTACAGCTGACCTTTCAATAATTTATAATTACGTCTTAAAACCTCGGGCAATTCAGCTTCTTCGCATTGGGATCTGTAGGCTTTTTGATATAAATCAGGGAGATCTCATTTCCACCCCGTGAATTACTGGCAGTTTTCAGGGAGCTGATGTTGACATCATAAGTGTACCCGATCAGGATTGATTTAAACTCCAGCCCTACATAAGGAATGATCGCGTCGTTAATATTATTCAGCCTGGCCCAGGAACCCAGGTATACATTGGTTGGATCATCCTGGTTATTATTTACATTAAGAGCATACGCCCCGCCAATAACGAAATTTTTGGCATTCGCCTGGAAACTGAAATTCGTGCTGAGGTGAATATAATTATTGGGACCGCTCGGGATCCGGCCGCCTGCCTGTAAAGTGATCCGCGGATTCAATAAGAATTCACCACCCTGGAATGTTTCTTTAGGCCTGTTGATATGATACATGGATGCTCCCACGTAATAATTATTATACCCGTTTGTACTGCCGTTGTAGAGAACACCGGCATTAATGTCTATATAATCTACATTCACCTGTTTGTTCGAAAAAAATTCACCGGTAGTCCCCGGTACAAATCCAAACGGAGTTAATTCATCTTCAAAATACACTTTGGTAACATCCAGTCGTTTGGTAACATAACTGCCCTGGAACCCAACACCAATCTGGTGATAGCCGTCTTCATCCAGCCCCTTGTGATAAGCAACAGATACGCCCGCCGCATTCGTTACCAATACACCATCGCCCGCCCTGTCTGTAAAACCTAATACACCCACACCAAACTGGTCTATTTCGGGGACACGGTTCTTCAAAATCCCAAAGTCAGCAGAAACTGTTTTTGTAACAAACGCATTATTGATTGTTGGCCACTGATTCCTGTAATTGCCAGCTACCCGGAAGGTACCGTCAAATTTTCCTGTCATGGCAGGGTTAAGTGTGAGGGGGGAGGCAAAAAACTGGGAAAAATTAGGATCCTGTGCTGTTGACGCACCGGCCATAGCTACACAAACTGTAAGGGTAGAAATAATCTTTTTCATCTCAGCAATTATGTTTTTTCATTGGCCAGGAGGATGAATAACCGGCGTTCTTGTCAGAACTGTAAACGCTTTTCTTATTTCAGAAATTGCTTAACCCGCGTGATAGAAAGTGATTATTCTGTCCGTCCATATGCGAAATGGAAATGTACAACAATTTACAGACCTGTAAAAAGGAAATATTGCTGCTTTAAGGGAGCTTTGAGCCTTTAGCTAAGAGCTGATAGCTAATGACTAAGGGCGGTTTTACATCTGTACTTTAACCCCGTATGCCAGGTCCCCGGCATCTCCCAGGCCCGGGACTATATATCCCTTGGCGGTCAGCTCATCATCAATATCCCCGCACCAGATCGTTACGGATGGCTCCTCTCTTTTCACATATTCTATGCCAACGGTACAGGCAATGGCGGCCACGATGTGTATTTCACGTGGATGTCCTTCTTCTTTTAAAAAATGTATGGTTTTTACGAGGGAAGATCCCGTAGCCAGCATAGGATCTGATATAATGACCACCCTGTTTTCCAGTTCAGGGCAGGAAACGTAATCCAGGCTGATTTCAAAACTCCCGTCCTTATTGTGTTTGCGGTAAGCAGAAATAAACGCATTATCGGCCTGGTCAAAATAATTCAACAGCCCCTGGTGAAGGGGTAACCCGGCCCTCAGGATGGTTGCCAGGACCGGCTGCTCTTTTAAGACTTTATGCTCGGCAAGACCCAACGGAGTTTGTATCTCTTTAACGATAAAAGGAAGCACTTTACTGATCTCATAGGCAGCTACTTCGCCGATGCGTTCAAGATTGCGGCGAAAACGCATCCGGTCGGTCTGGATACTGATATCACGCAATTCTCCCACCCAATTACTGATCAACGAATGTTGCTGGCTGAGGTTGACAATCATTTTATAAGAATTTCTTTTAGCACCCTTTCCACGGAAGCGGGAACCAGGTGACAAAACAATCTTTTACTTTTGGCAAACTTAATCTAAAATCTGATTCATGCTTTACCGGGCAATTGGTTTAATGAGTGGCAGTTCACTGGATGGGCTGGATATTGTATTCGCAGAGTTCCGCGAGCAGGGAGGTAAATGGGAATACGGGATATTGGAAGGAACATGCTTTGCTTACCCCGAAGAATGGGTTCAAAAACTCAAAGACGCCGTTCATTTGCCGGCCCGGGATTACCAGTTGCTTCACACAGCATATGGTCATTATATCGGCCAGCAGGTCAATCAATTTATTGACCAGCAGCAATTGCATTATAAAGTAGCGGTGATTGCTTCTCACGGGCACACAACGTTTCATATTCCCGCCAAAAAAATGACCGCACAATTGGGCGATGGAGCCGCCATTGCAGCCGAAACAGGATTGCCGGTCGTGTCAGACCTGCGCGCATTGGATGTGGCATTAGGGGGACAGGGCGCACCGATCGTACCCATCGGTGAAAAGCTGTTAATGGGGGAGTATGATTATTTTTTAAATCTTGGTGGGATTGCCAATATTTCCAGGAATGCCGATCCCTATATTGCTTTTGATGTTTGTCCTGCCAACCGGGTATTGAATATGCTGGCCAATGAAGCAGGAAAAGAATTTGATGAAGGAGGTCAGCTGGCTGCGGAGGGAACTGTGAATGAAAATTTATTGGAAAAACTGAATGCCCTGCCCTATTACCGGCAGTCCTATCCAAAATCCCTGGCCAATGATTTTGGTACGGGTGTAGTGTATCCCCTCGTTAAAGATTCTTCCTGCGGGCTCGCAGATGCCCTGAGAACCTGCACGGAACATATTGCCGTTCAAACCGGTCATGCCATCAGGCTGGCAGGAAAAAATAAATCCCAAACTGGCGGTCTTAAATTGTTAGCGACAGGGGGCGGCGCCTTAAATCATTTTCTTGTTGACAGGATAAAAAATCAGCTTAAAGTTGAGAGCGTTGACCTGGTGGTGCCCGGCAGAATGCTTGTTGATTTTAAAGAAGCCTTAATTATGGCTTTTATTGGCGTTTTGCGTTGGCGGCAGGAGTATAATGCATTATCTTCCGTAACCGGCGCATCCAGAAACAGTATTGGAGGGGCATTGTGGACCGGGCAGGAAGCCTGAACAGGTTTTTACAATCATTAAAACTGTCATGGCAGTTACAAAAAAAATATCAGCTTCAACAAATGGTAATTCCGGTTTACCGGTACAGGGTTCTGTCGCCGAAGCCATTCAGTTCAAAAAGCTCCAGCAGCGTTTTCCGCAACAATTTGAGCATGTATTCCCGGATAAGCTGGCCCCCAGAACGGTTATCATCGTTCCATCCCTTACCATGGATGAGGAAATTCTATCTAAAGTCAGCGGCGTTAATCATTATGAAGAAAGAATGCTTTGCATGTTGATGCTCCTGAGAATGCCACGCACGAATGTCATTTATGTTACCAGCCAAACCATCGACCCCGTTATTATTGATTATTACCTGCACATGCTGCCTGGTATCACCGGTTATCATGCTTTAAAAAGGCTTACATTGCTCAGCTGCTATGATTCATCTCCAAAACCTCTTATTAAAAAAATCCTCGAACGTCCACGGCTGATCCAGCGCATTAAGGATTTTATACCGGAACATCATGAAGCACATATGTCCTGTTTTAATGTAACAGGTTATGAACGCTCACTGGCAGTTAAATTACAAATTCCCATTTATGGTTGTGATCCCGACCTGTATGACCTGGGAAGTAAAAGCAATGGCCGCAAGATTTTCAGGGAATGCGGATTACAGGTACCCCCGGGAATTGAGGACTTGTATACCGAGGACGATATCCTGAAGGCGCTGGTAAAGTTGAAAGAACAGAACCCGGCACTGCGCAAAGCAGTCATAAAGATCAATGATGGTTTTTCAGGTGATGGTAATGCTGTTTTTTCTTACAGTGGCAGTGAAAATAGTCCGGGCCTGGCCAACTGGGTAAAAGAGAACCTGCAGGAAAAGATCAAACTTGTCGCAGCCGACCTGTCTTATAAAATGTTTTTGCAGAAATATGAAAATATGGGAGGAATTGTGGAAGAGTTTATCGAAGGCAATCCTAAAGAATCCCCATCTGTACAATGCAGGATCACCCCCGTCGGGCAATGCGAAATAATATCGACGCATGACCAGGAACTGGGAGGCGAGAGCGGGCAGGTTTATATCGGTGCCCATTTCCCGGCTTCCCCGGAATATGCAGTGGAATTGGGCAGGATGGGCAGGAAAGTTGCGGAAGCATTGAAGAAAAAAGGCGTACTGGGCAGGTTTGCCGTGGATTTTATTTCGGTAAAAGAAAAAGATGAATGGATGCATTTCCCGATCGAAATTAATTTGCGGAAAGGGGGCACTACCCATCCCTTCCTGATGCTCCAGTTTTTAACCGATGGAAAATATCGCGAAGAAGAAGGATTATATTATACGTCGAAAGGAAACCTGGTCCGGTATTATTTCTGTTCAGACAACCTTAAAAGCGATAAATACAAAGGACTGAGCCCGCATGACCTGATCGATATTGCCATGGTTAACGACCTGCACTACGACGGCACTTCCCAGGAAGGCATCATGTTTCACCTGATCGGGGCTTTATCCCAGTATGGTAAGCTGGGAATTGTATGCATTGGCAGCACACCGGAAAAGGCCAGGGAGTTTTATGCCAGGATTGTTACGGTTCTGGAGAATGAATGCTGATGCTGTTACAGGTGACCCGCCTGCCGGTTTTTATTGAAAGTTTTTATGGTTTGCTGCGCCCGGGTAAATTAACCCGTGTCGGTAGCATTATAGGCTTTGCTGACGATTAACCAACTGCCCTCTGTTTTTAATAATTGGAAATAATTGGTATAGTCATACCCGAAAACTGATTCTTCCCTCATTTCAACGGCTGCGGCATTTCCCGCTTGTTGTACGGAGACGATAGTGCATTTATGAAGATCCCCGGTTTTAGAAGGTGGATCGTTGGTGCTGACAAACCCATACAGGCCCTCAATTTGAACAATGGTGATGGCATTGGGGCTGCTGCCGTACATCATGGCCTGTGGGTGAAAAGCTTTTCTCAGCAGTTCGGTGTTCCCGTTATGAATACCCTCAATATAAAACCCAATGACTTCCCGGATGGCTTGCAAATCTGATGCGACATCAGGCATAAGTAGTTGTTTTATAAGTGTTGATAAATCATTAATTTCAGCTACTAAAGATTAGGAAAATACAATGGATGGCAAAAAATTATTTCTCATCGGCCACTTTTCATGAGCAAGGATACCGGCATACAATTCCTGCGGGAAAAAATTGACCGGCTCAACCAGGAAGCCTGGGATGTAAGAGTATATGATTCGCCAAAATCATTTGAATTAAGTAAAGAGTCAGTCGGTCTTGCCCGGGGCATTGATTACGGGAAGGGATTGGCTCATGCGCTCCAATCGTTGGGATTTTGTTATGTGCGGATGTCCAAAAACAACGAAGCACTCCCGTTGCTGCAGGAATCACTGGCCCTGTTTGAATCCATGGGTGATATTATCGGGCAATCCTGTGCTTATGAATATATGGCAATTGTTCAACGGAGCTGGGGGAATTTTGGCAGCTCATTGGAACTGGCGTTCAAAGCGCTTGAATTAAGTGAGCAAACAAGTTTCAGGGAAAATCAGTCCACCATCCATTACCAGATCGGGGTTACCTATAAACATCTCGGGAATTTTGAAAAAGCGCTGGATTCATTGTACCGGAGCTTGTCGATGCACCGCGAAATGGGCAACCGGTTGTTCGAATCTTATCCCATCAATGTGATCGGGTCCATCTATTTTGAAAATGGAGACTACGCCCGGGCATTGGAGTACTACCAGGAGGGATTGGCCAGCCGGCAGGAGTTTAATGATAAATGGGGTGAAGCCGGCAGTTTGGATAATATCGGATTTACATACGGGAAGCTCAGGGATTACCAGCAGGCAATTGATTACTGCAGCCGTAGCCTTACCATCAGCAAAGCTATCGGTGACAACAGGGGCCAGGCCAATGCCATGCTGCATCTTGCCGAAGTGTATAAGCAAATGGGGGATAAAAAACTGGCAGCGGAACTTTCTGATCAGAGCCTGCAGTTGCGGATAGCAAGTGGTGATAAACGGGGGGAGACAGAAATCCTTTTATTTCTTGCGGACCTTCACAAAACAGAACCCCGAAACAGGGACAAGGTCTTTGCCTGGCTTTCAGGAGCACTAAAGATCGCTGAAGAAATTAAAGGAGTTGATCTTTTGGGTAAGACCCGGTTTGCTTTCTATGAGTATCATAAACAAGAGGGAAATTTCAAAGACGCACTTGCCCAGCTGGAATTGCATATTGAGTTGGAGAAAGAACTGCATAAAAATGCGATCGATCAAAAGGTGTTAAACCTGGAGATATCGCACAAGGCAGAGGAAGCAAAGAAAGAAGCGGATGCCATTGAGCTCCGGAATAAAGAACTGACAAAACTGAATAAAGAAATAGCCATACAGAAAAAAAATGCGGAAGAAGCCCTGGCAGAATTAAAGACGACCCAGGCTCAATTAATCCAGGCTGAAAAAATGGCATCACTTGGCGAGCTCACCGCCGGGATCGCACATGAAATACAAAACCCTTTGAATTTTGTCAATAATTTCTCCGAAGTAAATACGGAGCTGATTGATGAAATGCAGGAGCACATTGCCAGCGGGAACCTGGATGAACTAAAAGCTATCGCAACCGATATCAAAGAAAACCAGGACAAGATTACCCATCATGGCAAAAGAGCCGACGCCATTGTAAAAGGAATGTTGCAGCATAGCCGTAGCAGCAGCGGGGTGAAGGAGCCAACCAATGTCAATGAACTGGCGGATGAATATTTGCGCCTGGCGTATCATGGCCTTCGTGCAAAAGACAAATCCTTCAATGCGGTCATGAAAACAAATTATGATGAAACCCTTGGCCCCATACCTGTTATTCCCCAGGATGTAGGCAGGGTGATACTCAACCTGATTACCAATGCATTTTATGCGGTCACAGAAAAGAAAGGGCTGCAGCCAAAGGGATACGAACCCACCGTAATGGTCAGCACGAAAAAAGCGGGCGACGAGGTTTTAGTCTCGGTAAAGGACAATGGCAACGGCATTCCGCAAAAAGTACTGGATAAGATTTTTCAACCCTTCTTTACTACCAAGCCCACCGGGCAGGGAACCGGGTTGGGTTTGTCGCTGAGCTACGATATCATCAAAGCACACGGGGGTGAAATAAAAGTGCAGACCAAAGACGGGGAAGGTTCTGAGTTTATTATTCACCTTCCTTCGTAATAATACAGTAAATTCAGCATCCATTAATAACTGTTCTCATGCGGGCCAAATCCATCAGCGGAAATTCACCTTCAGCCATTAAACTGGCGTTGCAGCAAAGCATGGCTGACGGGTTTAGTCCAACACTGGCCGTGCTGTTCATTTCCATTGGGGCACGCCGATGGCAGGATTTTATACCTATGGTGAATTTGGCAGGGCCATCAATGGCAAACATGAATTTCATTCCACCACCTGCAGCTGGGTGGCCCTGAAAAAAAAATAATAGTTCTGATAAACCAAAACCAGCAATATGCTTAAAGCGACAATCTTGTACGGGCATCCAACCGATCCCGCTGCTTTTGAAAAATATTATTTGGAAAAACATCTTCCCGTTGCTGCCAAAATGATTGGAGTGGATAAGCTTGAATTGACAAAGTTCATTTCGGCGCCCGACGGGAGCAAATCCGCTTATTATCGCATGGCTGAGCTTCACTTTCCGGACCAGGCCGGGTTACAGCAAACTATGAGTTCACCCGAAGGACAGGCGGCTGTTGCTGATCTTTCCAATTTTGCAACCGGGGGCGTAACCGTCATTATCGGGGCGGTTGAAAATTAAATTCCAGTAACAGGTTCGATAATGAAAGCAAAAACAATTAAAGGAGAATCAACCGGCGAAATCCAGGCCGCGCTACAGGAAACCATGAGGGATGGGTTTAAGCCAACCCTGGGGATTGTTTTTATTTCCATAAAACAGGACCGGGATGCCATTTGCTCATTGCTTAATAAAGAAGGCATCAGCATTTTTGGAGCTACCACATCCGGCGAATTCATCAGCCCTGAAATCCAGGAAGGAAGTATTGCGGTCATGCTGCTTGACATCAATCCAGCTTATTTCAAAATATTATTTTTTGAAACCAGCACCAGTTCGGCTTTTGAAACTTCCAAACAGCTGGGCCATGCGGGAAAAAATGTTTTTTCCAGGCCGGCATTTATAATTGCATCAGGCTGGCTGCATACAGAAGGAGAACAGATTGTAAAGGGTATTGAGGAAGGGATGGGTTCGGAAGTAACGGTATTTGGTGCCATGGCCGGTGATGACCTGGCATTGAGGGAACCACTTGTTTTTACCCATGGCATGCACAGTGTGACCGGGGTGGTGGCTATTATTTTCGATGAAGATAAAATTGATATTAAGGGAATTGCCACCTGCGGATGGAAGCCCGTAGGTACCACCAAAACTGTAACCCGGAGCAGCGGCAATATCGTGTACACAATTGATGAACGACCTGCGCTTGACCTCGTTATTAAATACCTGGGTCTTGATATCGATTCAGATTCCAATAAAGATGTGGTGATAAATATCGGTGCTTATTATCCCCTGCAACTGGAGAGGGAGAATGCTCCACCCGTCATGCGGACGGCGATGCTGGGTAATAAAGAAGACCGGTCGCTGATCTGTGCCGGCAATGTACCGCAGGGTGCCAAGATCCGGTTTTCCCTGCCACCAGATTTTGATGTGATCGATACGGTCGTGGCAGAATGTACAGGCCTCAAAAAGGAGGATCAGCCGGAAGCAGATGCGATGATAATGTTTTCCTGCATCAGCCGGTATTTATCCTTTGGCGTAATGACCAGCGAAGAAATTGAACGGGTTCAAAAAGTTTGGAACGCCCCGCTGATTGGATTCTTCAGTTATGGCGAATTTGGAAAATCCAGGAACGGGAAACATGAATTTCATAACAATACCTGCTGCGTGGTGGTATTAAAAGAAAAATAGTTTGAATAAATCAAAATATGAAAGCAAAATCAATCAAAGGAAGATCGCCCGGAGAAATTCAGACCGCCCTGGAGCAAAGTGTGGCGGATGGGTTTAAACCAACATTAGCCATCGTTTTTTTGTCCGTCAAGCAGGACTATAAGGCCGTCTGCCGGGTCCTGAATAATGCAGGCATCGCTGTTTTTGGAGCTACCACCAATGGAGAGTTTATTGATGAAGAAACGGAAACCGGGTCAGTGGTGATGCTATTGCTGGATATGAACCCCGCCTGTTTTACGATCATGTTTGACGAATACCCGGATAAGAATTACCGGGAGAAAACCCGGGCCGTGGCCAAAAAATCCCTGGAACGATTTGCTAACCCTGCTTTTCTTATCTCCTGCAGTAATACAGAAACAGATGCTGAAGAATTACTCCTGGGATTTGAAGACGTTATTGGCAAACAGGTAAATGTGTATGGCGGAGCGGCAGGAGATGATTATACCTTTTCAGAACAATTTGTATTCACCAATTCCCGGGAGAGTAAAACAGGAATGGTGGTGTTGGTGCTGGATGAAGATAAAATAAAGATCAAGGGCCGGGCAACCTGTGGCTGGAATGCCGTCGGTACAGAAAGAACTGTAACGAAAAGCACCGGCAACCATGTATTTACCGTCGATGATATCCCCGTGCTGGACCTTACGGCAAAATATGGCGGCATTCAGAATGTTTCTCCAGATAATAAGAACCTGATGCTGGAGATAGCTTCCACACTTCCCCTGCAGATGCAAAGAGAAAAGGGAGATCCTGTCATGCGGCCGGGCCTGCTTATTGATTGGAGCGATCATTCATTTTACTGCAGTGGATCGGTACCACAAGGTTCCAAGGTCCGCTTTTCATTACCCCCGGATTTTGATGTAATGGACAAAGTGATTAAAGGAATAGAGAATCTGAAAGCCACGGAAATGCCGGAAGCGGATGCATTGGTTGTTTTTAGCTGCGCCGGGAGGATTCTTTCATTTGGACCCATGATGAATATGGAAATAGAAGGCATAAAAAAAGTTTGGAATGTGCCCATGGCCGGCATGTTTTCCAACGCAGAACTGGGCAGGGCAACCGGTGGCAACCTGGAAATGCATAACCTAACGACCTGCTGTGTGGCGATAAAAGAAAAATAAATGAACCAGCATCTTCAAAATATTCTGAATATTATCGGGCAGGATGAAAATTTATCCGTTGAACAGATGGAGGCTGTTACTAAGTCACTGAAAGATGCGGACAAGGAACTGGAGATCATCGCCTTCAAACTGGACAGGACGGAAAAAGTAAAACGAACCACGGCGATTCTTCTGGAAGAAACGATTGAAGAACTGGAGCAAAAAAGGAAAGCGATTGAAGAAACCAATTCCGCGCTGACCAAATCACTCGAGGAGCTAAAAGCGGCCCAGGCCCAATTGATACAATCAGAGAAAATGGCCTCCCTGGGAGAGCTGACAGCTGGTATCGCCCATGAAATTCAAAACCCCCTGAACTTTGTCAACAACTTTTCTGATGTCAGCACCGAGCTGGTTGATGAAATGAATATGGAAATGGAAAAGGGAAACCTGGAAGAGGCCCGGCAGCTGGCAGCTGATTTAAAACAAAACCTGGAAAAAATCAACCACCATGGCAAACGGGCAGGTGATATTGTAAAAGGAATGTTGCAGCATAGCCGGAGCAGCAGTGGCGTAAAAGAGTTAACCGATATCAATGCACTGGCAGATGAATACCTGCGGTTAGCCTATCATGGATTAAGAGCCAAGGACAAGCGCTTTAATGCCGCCACCAAGACCGATTATGATGAAACTATTGGGTTGATAAAAATTATTCCGCAGGATATTGGCCGCGTGATTCTCAACCTGATCACCAATGCTTTTTATACGGTTACGGAAAAGAAAAAAACAAGCCAGGAGGGATATGAACCGGTGGTGGCGGTCAGTACCGGAAAAACAGGTGACCTGATCGAATTACGCGTAAAAGATAACGGCAACGGGGTTTCTCCTAAAGTGCTGGACAAAATATTTCAACCTTTTTTTACTACCAAACCTACCGGGCAGGGTACGGGACTGGGTTTATCACTGAGTTATGATATTGTAAAAGCACATGGCGGGGAGTTGAAAGTGGAAACGAAGGAAGGAGAGGGATCAGTGTTTATTATTGTTTTACCCGTGAATAGCGACCAATGAAACTGACCAAAAAACTGGAAGCAGAAATTCTGAAAGTTTATCATGCCTATTGGGATGCATATCTCGAAGGAGATATGAAAACCTTTGCTGATTTGCTGGACGATGATTGCCATATCATCGGTTCTACTGCTTTTGATGTTTTCACCAATAAGAAAGACGCGGTCGCTTTTTACACGGCTACTGCCCATGAAGTGGCAGGTATCGGCGAATTCAGGAACCGGAAAATAGTCGTGTTGCCACAGGAAGAGAATGTGATGGTGCAGGAATCGTACGATTATTATTTTCTCAATAAAAAGAAATGGCAGTTTTATGGCACTGGCCGGGTATCAACTTTATTCAGTAAAAAAACCGGAAGATGGAAAATTATCCATCAGCATGGATCCTTACCGGATGCAAGGGCGGGCGAAGGTCAGCAACTGGGAGCTGATAAAATAGCTAAGGAAAACCTTCAATTGAAAGAGGCTATCAGGCGCCGTACTGTTGAAATAGAAAATAAAAGCCGGGAACTGGAAATAGAAACGGCGCTGGAAAGAGTGCGAAGCGTGGCCCTGGGTATGAAGGAACCAGCCGATATGCCGGATGTATGCAAAACCATTTCACTCCAGTTGCAGGCATTGGGCGTAAAGGAGATCCGGAATGTGCAGACGGCCATTTTTTACGTGGAAAGGGGCACGTACATGAACTATGAATATTATGCAAAGCATAAAAAAACATTTATCACCGAAACATTTTACACGGATCATAAAATTGCCAAAGCCTTTGCCGCCAAAATGCTGAAGGGGAAAGGCCAGGTTTCCATTACCCATATCAGGGGCGAAAAAAAAGTCAGGGAGTGGCTGGCCTACCAGAAAAAAACAAATGTTTTCATCGACCGTTTCCTGGAAAAAGCCAGCTCGGTGAATTATTACTGGCATTCGCTGGGGCCCGTGGCATTGGGGATTTCCACTTATGTGCCCTTGAGTAAGGAGGAGTTGAAATTATTCAACCGGTTCCTGAATGTCTTTGAACTGGCCTATACCCGGTACCTGGATATTGAAAAAGCCATAGCCCAGGCACGGGAAGCACAGGTTGAACTGGCACTGGAAAGAGTAAGGGCCAGGACAATGGCCATGCAGCACAGCGATGAACTGGCGGAAACTGCTGCCGTTATGTTTGAGCAATTCAATCAGCTGGGTGAAAGGCCGGAAAGGATGGCCATAGAAATAGTGAACGAAGGAGAGCATGTATTTGATATATGGGCGACAGAGCATGGAGGGAGGAAAATGAATTTCCTGCTTAAAGCGTCCCTGGATGAACCACATGTGATGCAGAAAATGTATAAGGCATGGAAGGAGCGAAAAAAATCTATTACGATCGACCTCCAGGGGCATGAACTGGAGGAATATTTTAAATACCTCAAGAAAGCCGGCCTACCGGTGCTGCGAAAAATTTTTGGCAGGCGCAGGGTCCAGAATGTGGCTACTTTCTCCAAAGGAATCCTGACGATCATTACACCGGAGCCCCGTCCGGCGGAGACGATTAATTTACTCGAGCGTTTTGCTGCCGTATTTGATGGAACCTATACCCGTTTCCTGGATCTGCAAAAAGCAGAAGCACAGGCAAGAGAAGCTCAAATCGAATTAGGATTGGAAAGAGTAAGAGCAAGAGCAATGGCTATGCAAAAGTCGGGTGAGTTGTCTGAGTTAGTTGATACAGTTTTTAAAGAATTGACCAAACTTGATTTTGCCCTGACATGGTGTATCATTAATATCATAGATGAAAGTTCTATGACAAATACTGTTTGGGCAGCCAATCCGGATATTACTAAGGCACCTGAGTCTTATCAAATGTTATTTGAAGATTATCCTTTTCATCATGCGATGATGAAGGGATGGAAGGAAAGAAAAACGAAAGATGTTTATATTCTCGAAGGACAGGAAAAGAAAATTTATGATGAATATTTATTTAATGATACAGAATTCAGGAAGGTGCCGGCAGCAGCCCAGGCAGCCTCGAGAGCAATGGAAAAATATGTTGTCACTTTTTCCTTCAGCAATTTTGGAGGGTTGCAAACGGTAGGAGATGAACCGTTATCAGCGGCTAATCTCGAAATACTTAGCCGCTTCGGAAAAGTTTTTGATCTCACTTATACACGTTTCAATGATTTGAAATTAGCCGAGGCACAGGCAAGGGAGGCGCAAATTGAATTAGGATTGGAAAGAGTCCGTGCCCGAACCATGGCCATGCATCATAGCGATGAGTTGGTGGAGACGACCATTGTCCTCTTCCAGGAATTGAAATCGCTGGGCGTGAATGCAATCCGGACCGGCGTCGCCATCATTGATGACGCGAAGGAAACCATGGAATTATGGTCCTCCCAGTTGATCGAGCAAAAAGCGAATAAGGTATTAGGGGTCGTTCCCATGACGATCCACCCATTTTTTCAAAATTTGCTCAAAGCCTGGCGGAAAAAAGATCCTGAATTTTTCTATGAAATGCGGGGAGATGAAGTAAAGCAGTTTTACAAAACTGCGTCCCGGTTATTGTCCTACCCGGCGCAGAAAAAATATAATGAACGTGAGGTGTTTTCTCCTTTCTTTTTCCCGGAGGGTTCGTTAACGGTCGTTTCACATGAACAATTAACGGAAGAAGAACGTACTATAATGCGCCGCTTTGCGCGGGTGTTCGGCTTGCTGTATCGTCGTTTTCTCGACTTGCAAAAAGCCGAAGCACAAACCAGGGAAGCGCAGATCGAGTTAGCATTGGAGCGGGTGCGTGCCAGGACGATGGGCATGCAGAAGAGTGATGAGCTCAGGGAGGTAATCCAGGTTGTGTATGAACAATTCGGTCACTTAAATATCCATGTTGAACATACGGGGTTTGTAATGGACTATAAGGCAAGGGATGATTATAACATTTGGGTAGCTGACCCGCTGGGTGTTCCATCGCAGGTGATCATTCCTTATTTTGATTCTGTGTATTACAATCGTTTTAATGAGGCAAAAGAAAAAGGGGAGGATTTTTTTGCCACCAACCTCTCTTTTAAAGAAAAAAACAGGTTTTATAAAAAGCTTTTTGAGTTTGTCCCCGGGTTGACGGAGGAAGCAAAGAATTTTTATTTTAACTGCCCCGGCCTTGCCGCATCTACTGTCCTGTTGGATAATGTTGGCCTGTACATCGAGAATTTTTCAGGTACACCTTATACAGATGAAGAGAATGCCACACTCATGCGTTTTGGAAAAGTATTCCAGCAAACCTATACCCGTTTCCTGGACCTCCAAAAAGCAGAAGCCCAGGCAAGGGAAGCCAAAATAGAGGCCGCATTGGAAAGGACCCGTACCCAGAGTATGCTCATGCAGCATTCGGAGGAATTAAAGGATATTTCAAAAGTTTTTCATCAGCAGCTCCTGGACCTGGATATCGAAACCGAATTCTCGTACCTGTGGCTACCGGATGAACCGAATGGTAAACATTTATTCTGGGCCACCTGGGTTGAGAATGAAAAAGGTAAAAAGGTGTATTTCAGCAAGGCCATTAACTACGACCTCGATAAAACCGAACCGGCAACGGCCACCTGTTTCTCAGATTGGGAAAGCGGCGTGCCCGTTCACGTGTACACGCTGCGTCCTGAGGAAACGGTCACTTATTTTGAAACCTGGAAAGAATTGTTGAGTGGAGCCAAAAAGCTTAAAGCGGAATTTTTCCCCCGGGGAATTTATTACGCAGAATCCTTTATGAAGTATGGTTGTTTCGGGATCATGATTCACAGGAAAATAACCGGGGAAGAACAAGAGATTCTTCGTCGTTTTACCGTTGAATTCGAAAGGACCTATACCCGTTTCCTTGATCTGCAAAAAGCAGAAGCACAGTCAAAGGAATCCCAGATCCAATTAGCGCTTGAGCGGGTTCGTGCCAGGACCATGGCTATGCAGCATTCAGATGAGTTAAGCGAAGTGATCCGGACTGTTTATGCAGAATTTGCCAACCTCGAAATAATATCGACCCGTTGCCTGATCTGGGTGATGGATAGCGAAAACTTTTCATCGCAGCTGTGGATGGCAAACCAGGAATCGAAACCTGGAAGTTTTTACATGCCTTATCATGAACTTCCTCCTTACCTCGCTTTTGTAAAGGCATGGAAACAAAGAAACAAACACTGGCAGTATGAGCTGCAGGGCCAGGTTAAGAAAGACTGGGACCATTTTGTTTTTAATCATACGGAAATGAAGCACCTGGCCGGGGTGGTGAAAACAAATATGCAGGCACCGGAGAAGGTAGTGCTGGCTGCCTCCTTTTACAATTTTGGTTGTTTACAGACAGCCGGCCCGGAACTATTGAATGATGAGCAAATGGAGATCCTCAACAGGTTTTCGAATGTTTTTGATCTGACCTATACCCGTTTCAATGATCTCAAAAAAGCGGAAGCTCAAACCAGGGAAGCACAGATAGAACTGGGGCTGGAAAGAGTAAGAGCAAGAGCGATGGCTATGCATAACAGCGCCGAGTTAGGCAAGGTTGTTACCGTATTGCTGAACAGCCTCCATGACCTGGGTTTTGTGACTGAAAATGGGGCCGCTGCGCATTTGATCATATTTTCGAAGGGTACCAGGGACTTTGTGCAATGGTCAGCCGATCCTATCCTGGACGTCCCTGTACGGTCCCGGATTCCCTATACCGATACTCCCATACTGGCTGATTTTTTTGAAGCCAGGGAAAAGGGATTGAATTTTTTTACCCGGGATTATACATACGAACAAAAAAACGCCTTCTTTACCTATGCTTTTAAACATTCTGATCTCAGGCATCTTCCCGGCGAATTAAAGCAACTGATCCTGGAGAGTAAAACCTACACCCACTGGATGGCGATTGAAGAAAACTCCGCCGTCTCTGTAAACAGTATTTCCGGAAATCAACTCCCGGAAGCGCAAACCGAGATCCTGAAACGATTCGCCAGGGTTTTTGAGCAGGCATACATACGGTTCCTCGATTTGCAAAAAGCAGAAGCACAGGCAAAGGAGTCGCAGATTCAATTAGCCCTTGAAAGAGTTCGTGCCAGGACAATGGCCATGCAGCATAGTGATGAACTAAAAAATGCAGCTGCGCTATTATTTCAGCAGGCCAAAGCTTTAGGAGTTCCGGCTTACAGTTGCGGGTATAATATCTGGGAAAAAAATGAAAAGGAATTTACTTCCTGGATGAGTACCCAGGATGGCAGTGACTTTAACGGGGTCTCAAACATCCCGTTGACGGAAGATGCCAATTTTATCCGCTATGTGGATGCGAAACAAAAAGGCGAACAATTTTTTGTTTTAGAACTGCAGGGTGACAGAATGCAGGAGCACTATGAATACCTTAAAACTATTCCCGCCTTTAAAGCCTATTTCGATTATGCAACCAGTAAGGGTTTCGATTTACCCGCCAAACAAATACATCACCTCGCTAATTTCTCACACGGCAATTTGCTGTTTATTACCCTGGAACCCTGTCCTGAATTCCATGATGTATTCAAAAGGTTTGCCGCTGTATTTGAACAGACCTATACCCGTTTTCTTGATCTGCAAAAAGCAGAGGCGCAGGCCAGGGAAGCACAGATTGAAGCCGCGCTGGAAAGAGTCCGCAGCCGGTCCATGGCGATGCATAAAAGTGATGAACTGGCCGGGTTGGTGGCGGTAATGTATGAGCGGATGAATGAACTAGGGGTTATATCTGATGGAATTAATATTAATATAATCAAGGAGGGAACCCGGGATTTTGAATCCTGGTTAGCGGCCCCCGGTCAATCCTACGCCGTTTGTTTCCAGGTGCCTTACTTCAAACACCCTGTCACCGACGAAATATTTGAAGCCATCGAATCCAAAAGGGAATTGCTTACCAAAGTTTATTCATACGAAGAGAAAACAAGTTTTTTTACTTATTTATATAATAATACCAACTTCCGGCACCTCCCGGAAGAAAGAAAAAGACTGGTGCTGGAATCCAGGAACTGGGAGGTTTCCATTGCGTTCGCCAAGAACACCGCCTTAAGCCTGCACAGTTATTCAGGAAAAATATTCTCGGCGTATGAAAATGAAATATTAAAACGCTTTGCCAAAGTATTTGAGCAGACCTATACCCGCTTCCTCGATCTTCAAAAAGCCGAAGCCCAGGCCCGGGAAGCAAAGATCGAAGCCGCCCTGGAAAGAGTCAGGTCCAAAGCCATGGCCATGCATAAAAGCGAAGACCTGGCGGCGGCTGTTACCACGGTTTTTGAAGAATTTGAAAAGCTGAGCGCGGCGCCGTTGCGTTGTGGAATTGGTATTATCGATAAATCAATGCGCAGCGCTGATGTATGGACAACGGTCCGGGGTGAAAATGGCCTGGCAGCCCAGGTAAGCGGGGATGAGTCCATGGACACCCATCCTTTATTGCAGGGCGCCTTTGACGCCTGCCTGGCGCAAATTGATTTTTCCTATGTATTGGAAGGGGATGATCTTGGCCGGTATTACAGTACGCAGCGCAGCGAACATTTTAAATTACCGGAATCACAACTTGTGTTATCACCGGGCAGGGTCCAGCGGCAGTATTATAACCTGGCCACCTTCCATGCCGGTGGTTTATTCGCTTTCTCGGAAAGTGAATTCACCGCGGAAGAAAAACAGGTGATGAAGCGTTTCGCCAACGTGTTTGATCTTACATACAAACGGTTTCTTGATCTGCAAAGAGCCGAAGCACAGGCGCGGGAAGCCCAGATCGAAAATGCATTGGAAAAAGTAAGAAGCAGAACCATGGCCATGCAACGAAGTGATGAATTACCTGAAGCTGCTAACAATTTGTTCCTGCAGGTTCAATCACTGGGAATACCCGCCTGGAGTGCGGGGTACTGCATCTGGGATGAGGATAAACAGGGCATAACGCTGTGGATGAGCAGCGAGGGAGTTATGCAACCTTCAGCCCATGCACCCTGTACCGAGGACCCTTCGTTTATTCATATGCGGGAAGCATACGAAAGAGGTGATTCGTTTCATGTGGAAGAAGTGGGTGGGGAGGCCCTGGTGACACATTATAAATATATGCGTACGCTGCCCGTGGTGGGAGAGATCCTCGATTCCATTATTGCCGCGGGTTATCCCTTACCCACCTTCCAGATATTTCATTGTGTTTATTTTTCACAGGGCTTCTTACTTTTCATTACATACGAGCCGGTACCGGGAGCGCATTCGATCTTCAAACGGGTCACCAATGTTTTCGAGCAGACCTATACGAGATTTCTTGACCTACAGAAAGCCGAGGCACAGGCAAGGGAAGCTAAAATTGAAGCGGCCCTGGAAAAAGTGCGTTCCAGAACGATGGGTATGCAGCAAAGTCATGAGTTGGGTGATGTGGCCACTGTTTTATTCAAAGAATTGAATCAACTGGTGGAAAACCTGTGGACCTGCGGTTTTGTTTTATGTGAGAAGAACCGGGGCGAAGATGAATGGTGGTTGAGCACCGGTGACGGATTTATTCCTGCATTTTATTTGCCCAATACCGGCGATCGCACGCATGCAAACATATATGCCGCCTGGGAAAAAGGAGATACCTATCATACAGAACAACTCGAAGGGCAAGCCTTACAGGAGCATTATGACTGGCTGATGAATATACCCGTTTCGAAAAAGATTTTTGAAGATTTGAAAGCGGCCGGTCATTCCCTCCCGGGCTGGCAGAAATTGCACTGTGCTTATTTTTCATATGGTTACCTGGTAATGATCACCCAGGTACCCTCTTCCGGAGAACAAATTTTTAAACGGTTTGCCCAGGTATTCGACCAAACCTATACCCGTTTTCTTGATCTCCAAAAAGCGGAAGCGCAGGCCAGGGAGGCAAAAATAGAAGCATCGTTGGAAAAAGTTCGCAGCAGTTCAATGGCCATGCATAAAAGTGACGAACTGCAGCAGGTTATCAACGTAGTCACCGAGCAGTTTCAATTTTTAGGTTTTCAGTTTGATACAGCAAACTTTATTATCAACTATACGGCCCGCGGGGGGGATTGGTGGATCTCTACGCCTGGAATAGCCACGCCAGCCCATATGTACTGCCCCTCAGCAGACATCGTCTTTTTTAATAACCTGGCAAAAGTTATGAAGACCGGGGTTGATTTTTTCACAGAAGCTTTCTCCTTTGAAGAGAAGAATGAATTTTTTGATTATGTTTTTGAAAAAACAAACCTGAAACACATCCCCCCGGAAAGAAAACAATATATCTATCATTCCGCCGGAATCGCCTCTTCATCCGTCGTATCGAAAAATGTAATCCTTTCCAT
>JANWIJ010000059.1 GCA_025449935.1 Chitinophagaceae bacterium | reverse complement strand
GTTCTACCGTTGATCCAAGACCGATGCCAAAGCTGGTAGCCAGTTGTCGCACCACGGTGATGGATGGAATGATCGTTAAGAACTACAGCAGCGAAAGAGTGAAGGAAGCAAGGGCCGGGGTGGTCGAGTTTTTATTGCTTAATCATCCATTGGACTGCCCTATTTGCGACCAGGCCGGTGAATGCCATCTTCAGGACCTGGGTTATGAGCACGGAAAAGTGGGCACCCGTTATGAATTTTCGAGAAGAACATTTGAAAAAGAAGATATAGGTCCCTACATACAACTGCACATGACGCGATGCATTCTTTGTTATCGCTGCACGTATGTAGCAGATCAATTGACAGATAACCGCGTGCATGGAATATTAGATCGCGGCGATCATGCAGAAATTTCCACTTATATTTCCAAAGCGATAGACAATGATTTTAGTGGGAATATGATTGATGTTTGCCCGGTGGGAGCATTGACAGATAAAACTTTCCGGTTTAAAAACAGGGTATGGTTTACGAAGCCCGTAGATGCGCACCGTGATTGCCCGACCTGTTGTGGTAAGGTTACACTGTGGAACCGGGGCGATGAGGTATTGAGAGTTACGGCCCGAAAAGATCCGTGGGGAGAAGTGCAGAGTTATGATGGTAAACCGGGATGGATTTGCAATAGTTGCCGCTTCGATAAAAAGAAACTGAGTGATTGGGTAATTGAGGGGCCAACTATGATCAACCGTCATTCGGTCATTTCGGCTAATCATTATGTGGGGGCTAAAAAGCCAAAGGAAACTATTGCAGATGTTATGGGCGGACGAAAACCTAAGCTGCTGATGGATATCCATAACATCAGCGATGTGAATGATCCATCTGTTGACCTCAGTGAAATAGCGGGACCACCCACCGGGGCTACATTTGATAATAACAAACAACAAGCGTAAACATGTATTTACTGGCAGTTGACTGGTATTATATCTTGGAAAAATTTTTATTGATTGGCCTGGTCGTTACTTTGTCGATGGTGGTAGCTATGTATGCCACTTATGCAGAGCGAAAAGTAGCCGCCTTCCTCCAGGATCGCATTGGTCCTAACAGGGCAGGCATTTTTGGCTTGTTGCAGCCATTGGCCGACGGGGGGAAATTGTTTTTTAAAGAGGAGATCATCCCACTCGTTTCTTCCAAATTCCTTTTCATCCTGGGACCATGCCTGGCTATGATCACAGCATTGCTCACCAGCGCCGTTATTCCATGGAGTACATCGCTGCACTTATTCGGGAAAGATATTCCGCTGCAGGTGGCTGACATCAATATTGGCATTCTGTTCATTTTTGGCGTCGTAAGCATGGGTGTATATGGCATCATGATAGGGGGGTGGGCATCGAATAATAAATTTTCATTGCTGGCAGCTATCCGCGGTGCATCGCAAATGGTATCCTACGAGTTACCGATGGGACTTGCATTGATCGCGGTTTTAATGGTAGTAGGCGATTTGCGCATGAGCGTAATTGTCAATAACCAGCTGGAGCATGGCTGGCATATCATTTACCAGCCATTGGGGTTCCTGATATTTTTTGTGTGCGCACTTGCTGAGTGCAACCGTACGCCGTTTGATTTGCCTGAAGCTGAAAATGAATTGAATTTTGGTTATCACCAGGAGTATTCATCAATGAAGCTTGGTCTTTATCTGTTTGCTGAATACATTAATATGTTTATCAGCGGCGTGGTTATGTCCACCTTGTATTTTGGCGGTTATGATATACCATTTGTGAATGAGGCGACATGGGGAATCAATCAAAACTTATTGGCGATTATTGGATTTGTGGTGCTGATGACAAAAGCCCTCGTTTTTGTTTTTGTATTTATTTGGATACGATGGACCATTCCGCGGTTTCGTTTCGATCAATTGATGAAGCTGGGATGGCGGACGCTTATACCACTGGCGTTGGTGAATATGGTTGCGACCGCAGCCGTGATTTTGTGGTTGAAGAAATAGTCAGAAAAGATTGGGAAGTCCGAAAGTCCGAAAGACTGAAAGATTTGTTTTAATAGGGCACATCTTCGGACTTACCGACTAATGACTTGCTGACTTAAAATATATATTTGCGAAAATTTTTAATTTCCCGGGAATATGCAATTAACCCAGCGAGCTAAACAGGTTGACAGGCGTCCAATGACCTGGCTCGAAAAGTTATATCTGTGGAATATCGCAAAGGGGATGTGGATCACGCTGAGTCATTTATTTAAGCGGAAAGCCACCATTCAATACCCCGAACAGAAAAGGACCTTTTCAAAAGTATTCCGGGGATTGCAAATACTCAACCGCGATGAAGAAGGGCGTGAACGCTGCACGGCCTGCGGTCTTTGTGCTGTTGCCTGTCCTGCCGAAGCCATTACAATGGAAGCAGCCGAGCGTCAACCCGGGGAAGAACACTTATATCGTGAAGAAAAATATGCGGCTAAATATGAGATCAACATGCTGCGCTGTATTTTCTGCGGGTATTGCGAAGAAGCATGCCCTAAAGATGCGATCTATCTTTCGCAAACATTTGCGCCATCAAATTATGGAAGACAAGGATTCATATATAAGAAGGATGATTTGCTTATACCAAACCCTAAAGAAGATCCGGAAGGATATAAGAAAGCATTGGGCGACAGGCCACCCAGGGTGTCCGAAAGTTCAACGGTTTGAGGGATCAATACGATAAATATTTTTTCAGAAAAATATATCTATAAAGAAACCATGGCTCGCTGCAAATAACTTATGGGAATTACGCAAATACTATTCTGGTTGCTTTCTGTGATGGCGTTGTTCAGCGCGTTAATGGTTGTTACCAATAAAAATCCTGTCTATAGCGTATTGTGGTTGATCCTTGCTTTCTTCGCCATTTCCGGCCATTTCTTAATGTTAAATGCACAATTTCTATTTATCGTCAACATCATTGTGTATGCAGGAGCAATCATGGTGTTATTCCTGTTTGTAATCATGCTGATCAACCTAAATAAGGAAATGGAGCCGCGGAAAAATATTTGGATCAAATTTGCCGGTGCAGTAGCAGGAGGTTGTTTATTGCTCGTACTGGTAGCAGCCTTGCGAAACAGCGAATTGAAAGGCCAGGTAGCACAGGTTAAGGAAGGGAATATCGGGCTGATAAAAAACCTGGGTATGGAATTATTCAGCACCTATGTCGTACCATTTGAGATCAGCAGCATTTTGTTTATCAGTGCTATGGTGGGAGCGGTGGTGATTGGAAAGAAAGAGTAATTTGAAAATCAGATGCCAATAAACTATTACATATTTCTCGCGATCTCGTTATTCTGCATCGGTATCGTAGGAGTGTTGACGCGCCGCAATGCGATCATTATATTCATGTGCATTGAACTGATGTTAAATGCAGTGAATTTGCTGCTCGTGGCATTTTCAAAAATGCACCATCTGAATGGCATGGCGCAGGGCAATCCTGCTGCAGGCACCGACGGCCAGCTGTTTGTATTTTTTATTATGGTTGTCGCCGCAGCAGAAGTAAGCGTGGGCCTTGCGATTATTGTCATGATGTACCGGAATATTCATTCGGTAGATGTGAACTTTTTGAACAGGCTGAAACATTAAAGAAGAAAAACGGGAAGGAAATGCCTCGTAACAAAATTAAATAAGCTCCGCGCCGGCGGATTTGATATGAAAAATGTACTGGACATCGTTTTTTTGATTCCGTTGCTGCCGCTGATCGGTTTTGTGATCAATGGCCTGGGAAGGAAATATTTGACGAAAGGACTTATCAGCATTGTCGGGTGTGGTTCGGTACTGGTTTCATTTCTTATCAGTGTTTGGGTATTTATCGAGGTCAAAAATGGAAATAATTATGTCGCCAGTTATTTTGATTTTATCAGAGTTGGCGATCTTACCATTCCTTTCGCTTTCCAGATAGACCAGCTTTCCTCCTTGTTTCTTCTCATCATTACCGGCGTAGGTTTCTTGATCCATGTGTATTCCACCTCTTACATGCATGGAGAAGAGGATGATCATTTCGGAAGATATTTTTCCTATCTCAATTTGTTCGTTTTTTCCATGTTGCTGCTTGTCATGGGAGCCAATTATGTGATCATGTTCATAGGTTGGGAAGGAGTGGGGTTGTGTTCCTATTTATTAATAGGTTATTGGTTTAAAAACACGGAGTATAATAAGGCTGCCAGCAAGGCCTTTATCATGAACCGCATTGGCGATCTTGCATTCCTTATCGCTATTTTCTGGATCATTGCTAAGGCAGGAAATATAAACTATGGGGATGTATTTGCTTATGCGCAGGGTAACAAGTTTACCACTACTGATGTAACGGCAATCACCATTTTGCTTTTTATAGGCGCTACCGGTAAAAGTGCCCAGATTCCTTTATATACCTGGTTGCCCGATGCCATGGCAGGGCCAACTCCTGTATCCGCTTTGATCCATGCAGCTACTATGGTCACTGCAGGCATATACATGATCGCAAGGAGTAATATTTTATATTCCCTTTCACCAGTCACAATGAACATAGTCGCTATTGTTGGACTGGCTACTGCGCTTGTTGCCGCTACAATTGCGCTCAAGCAAAATGATATAAAAAAAGTACTAGCTTATTCTACCGTTAGCCAGTTAGGTTATATGTTCCTGGCATTGGGAACCGGGGCTTATGTAGCTGCCGTATTTCATGTAATGACGCACGCCTTTTTCAAAGCGCTTTTATTCCTGGGTAGCGGCAGTGTGATACATGCCATGGGTGGCGAGCAGGATATCCGGAGAATGGGCGGATTAGGCAAGCACATGAAAATCACCCACGCAACATTCCTGGTCGGTTGTCTTGCCATTGCAGGAATTCCCGGCCTCTCCGGCTTCTTTTCCAAAGACGAAATATTGGCGGGGGCTTTCGTAAAATCACCTGTACTTTATGCCATAGGATTAGGCACCGCACTACTAACTGCTTTTTATATGTTCCGTTTATACGCCACTACATTTAAAGGATCATTCCGGGGAACCCATGAGCAGGAACATCATTTGCATGAAAGTCCGGCCGCCATCACTGGCCCTCTTATAATCCTCGCAATACTTTCTGTCATCGGAGGCTATGTTGGAGTACCGGAGTTTATCGCTCATGGCGCCCATTCGCTGGGTGATTTTTTAGCGCCGGTTTTTTCAGCATCAAAGGAAGTGCTGGGGGCACATGAAATATCCCATCAGACAGAATGGATGCTGACCGGCATTTCAACTGCATTAATTGTGGCAGTGGTCATCTTTGCCTGGAACAGGTTTAGCAGGAAACCAGATGCGGAAGACGCAAAGGGATTTGGAAAAATACTGCAGCATAAATGGTATGTGGATGAATTTTATGAGAAAATTATTGTGAGGCCGTTAAATGCCCTGGGTTCTTTTCTAAATGACGTATTTGAAAAAACAGTGGTGGATGGCATGGTTAACGGGGTTGGCCGGCTGGTGAATTACGGCAGCCGCCAATTGCGTTTGTTGCAAAGCGGGCAGGTGGGTAGTTATGTATTGTTGATGGTGGTAGGCATGTTGTTGTTTTTTGTATTTCAATTTTTCCTTAGAAAGTAAACGACCGGCAGAATTAGTTTATGATTCCAGTATTATTGATATTAATTCCTTTGCTTACCGGCTTTGCCGCCTTCTTTTTCAGGAATGAAAAGATGATTCGGTCATTAGCGTTTGTTTCATCGATTATTGTTTTGGTTATTTCGTCATTGGGACTCATCTTTTTTAGAGGCACCAAATGGGTGGAACATCAATCCGCATGGATGTCGACGCTGGGAAGCAGCCTTTCGCTTAGGCTCGACGGCATGGGGCAAATGCTTTGTTTGCTGACGGCCATTGCATTTTCGCTTATTTTTCTTTCCGGCTGGGAATCGTTGTATAGATATAAAAAGGCGAATAATTTTTTTGCATTGATGTTGTTGTCGCAGGCCGGGTTGATGGGAGTTTTCCTGTCGATGGATGCATTGTTATTTTACTTTTTCTGGGAGCTGGCGCTGATCCCTGTTTATTTTCTTTGTTCTCAATGGGGAGGCGAAAGGAGAATATCCGTTACATTCAAATTCTTCATTTACACATTCGTGGGATCGCTCCTGATGTTAGTCGGCATTTTGTACGTGGCGGCTCATACACCCGACCGGTCATTTAGTATTGATTCATTTTATAAAGCCAAATTATCCTTTAAAGAACAGAGCTGGTTATTCTGGCTATTCTTTATTGCTTTTGCTGTAAAGATGCCCATATTCCCTTTTCACACCTGGCAACCCGATACTTATGAACAGGCACCCACACCCGTTACGATGGTACTGAGCGGTGTGATGGTGAAGATGGGAATAATGGGACTTATTCGCTGGCTGCTGCCCCTGTTTCCTTTAGCCGCCGACAACTGGGCAACTTTAGTTTCTACTTTATGTGTTATTGGAATAATATACGCTTCGCTGATAGCAATAAAACAGGATGATTTAAAAAGATTAGTGGCTTATTCTTCCATTGCCCATATTGGATTAATGTGCCTGGCAGTTTTTTCCCACAACACCATCGGGATGCAGGGTGTCATGATCCAGATGTTTAATCATGGAATTAATATTATCGGTTTGTGGATCCTTATTGAAATGATTGAAAAGAAATTTGGAACCCGGAAAATGTCCGAGCTGGGAGGACTGGCGCAAAAAAATCCTTCCATGGCTATCTTTTTTGTATTAATTGCATTAGCCAATATCGCGCTGCCACTAACGAATGCCTTTGTGGGTGAGTTTATGATGTTTAATGGGATATTTGGAGCCGATGTTTACAACGGGAACTATACAGTTTTGGGTCTCATAAAGCTAAATGCAAATTACTTTTCAATGATCTATACCGTAGGTGCCGGTTTAGGAATTATCCTGGCGGCGGTGTATACATTAAATATGATCCGCAAAGTTTTCTACGGAGAGGCAAGTGCCCGCATTTCCGACGGGCGGGATATTAAACGATATGAAAGACTGGCGCTGGTCATGATTGTGATTCTCATTTTAGGGATGGGAATTTATCCCCAATCCGCACTGAATGTTACGAATGATGTTACCGATAGTATTTTAAAAATATCAGATCTGGGTCACCAATTAAAGAAGTAATGAGACGGTCATGAACGTATTAATAGTATCAGCTATCCTGGGTGTTGTGATGTTGTTCAGTGGTGTTCTGCTGAAGCAAACGCGCATTGTCAGGGCTATAGCTATCATCGGGATGGCCGTTTTGTTGGTGATTAATATCCTGGAGATTTCCGGCACTTCTTTTTTTAATATTCATACTTACGGTATGATGCATTTCGACCGGTTTGCATTGTTGTTTAATTCTATAGTGCTTTTTTCCACGCTGGTTTATTTTATTTTGTCTGCAAAAGACATGGAAAAAGTAGGTATTCACTATGGCGAATATTTTGCCTTGATTTTTTTTATTGTTTGTGGGATTGTCCTGGTAGCATCTTTCAAATCATTGTTGATTCTTTTTTTAGGAGTCGAGATTATTTCTATTCCATTATATATACTGACGGGAAGCGATAAAAAAAATCTAAAGAGTAATGAAGCTTCGCTGAAATATTTTCTGATGGGAGCTTTCTCCACCGGGCTCATGCTGATGGGTATTGCCCTGATATATGGCGCGACCGGCACTTTTAACGCAAGTGAGATGACATTTCCTGCCGCCAGGCCTTCCATATTGCCCGTAGCCGGAATGTTGCTGTTGCTTTTCTCGATGGCGTTCAAGGTGTCTGCAGCGCCATTTCATTTCTGGACGCCGGATGTGTATGATGGTGCACCAACCGTTTTTACATCATTTATGGCTACCATTGTAAAAGCAGCGGTATTTATTGGTTTTATCCGCTTGTTCGATGAAGCCTTTGGTTCCTTTAATGCAGAATGGCAAACCTGGATTGCGGTTATTACCGTTATTACATTATTTATTGGAAATATCACGGCCGTTTTTCAGCAAAGCGTAAAACGGATGCTCGCTTATTCAAGCATTGCGCAGGCAGGGTTTATGCTGCTGGCTGTCTATGCCATGAACACCGATGCCAAGGAAGGGATATTATTATACACAGCTGCCTATTGTCTCGCCACTATCGGAATTTTTGCTGTCCTGGCAAAAATGAGCGATTATACTTTTGAAGGATTTAATGGAATGGCCAGGCAGCAACCCATGATTGCACTCCTTACTACCATTTTTTTTCTATCGCTGGCCGGGATACCCCTTACGGCGGGTTTTCTCGCAAAATTTTACATGCTGAAGGCAGCGCTCGGTGCAGGCGGTAGCCTGTGGGTCGTGATTTTTGCAGTGCTGATGGCCGCCGTTAGTGTCTGGTACTATTTTCGCGTCATACAGGCTATGTATTTTAAAGATGGCCAGGCTACTGTTCAGGTTTCCCCTTTTTTCAAATGGACACTGGCTGTTTTGGCTGCCGTAGTTATTCTGCTGGGGATATTTCCAAACCTATTGTTATACTGGTATTATTTCTAATATTCGTTACCTGTTACATGTTACCGGTAACAGGTAACTGGTAACAACGTTCCACTCATAAATAGTTCCTTTCTTATCGTTTTTCTTTCTTTAATTTCGGGTAGCGTGCGTGGTATGGCGGCGGTTTATTAATTATTTTACACAGTATTAGATTAATTTATTTCGATGAGTTTCCTGGATGTTTTTTCCCTGGCATGGCGAACTGTCCGCAGCAACAAACTCCGGACTGGCCTGACGGTTGCCATCATTGCTTTTGGTATTATGGCCCTGGTGGGAATTATTACCGCCATTAAAGCCATGAACCAGAAATTTTCTGAAAGTTTTTCTTCCATGGGTGCCAACGCATTTACGATCCGGTTTAAGGAGCGCAATATTTTTTTTGGAGGAGATAACAGGCAAAAAACCGAACTATCAAAAAAGGGAAATAAGAAAAAAGAAAAAAAGTCCAATCTCGGCAGGTTGATAACAAAAGACGAAGCCGAGTTATTTGTAGCGAATTATCATTATCCCGCCACGTTGAGTATTTCCCTTTTTGGCAACAGGGAAACGATTATCTCTTATGAGGACAAAAAGACCAGTCCAAATGTTACGCTGCTTGGTGGGGATGAAAATTACTTATCGCTTAATGGGCTTAATGTTGCACAGGGCCGCGGCTTTAACAGGACGGAAGTGCAAACCGGAAATAAAGTGTGTGTGCTGGGATATGACGTAGCCCGGAAGCTATTTAAACAGGGAATTGAAATGGCAACCAATGCAATGATCCGTATCAACAATATACCTTATCGCGTGTTGGGTGTGTTGGAAAGTCGGGGATCTACCCTGGGCTTTAACAGGGATAACATGGTCGTCACAAGTTATAATAATATATATCGCGATTTCCCTGCCGGCAGATCTTTTGTTGTTGCGGTTCAAACTGATAATATTCTAAGTGTGAATGAAGCTATGGGTGAAGCGGAAGCTACGTTCCGGCCTGTTCGCAAACTCACGACCACAGAGGAAAATAATTTTGTGCTGGACAGAAGCGACAGCATTGCCGAGAAGGCTATGAATAGTTTGGGGTTTCTGACTATTTCTGCCACCGTAATCGGACTGATTACTTTAATTGGAGCAGCAATTGGGCTTATGAATATCATGCTCGTTTCTGTGTCTGAAAGAACAAAAGAAGTAGGCCTCGTAAAAGCCATAGGGGGTAAAAGCAAAATGGTAAGACGGCAATTTTTGCTGGAAGCGATGATCATCAGTGTGCTGGGAGCTTTATTTGGCATCGTTCTCGGTGTATTGGTGGGCAATATTTTTTCGATAGTGTTGAATACCGGGTTTGTGGTTCCGTGGAACTGGATATTTTATGGAATCGCCATTTGTAGTTTGGTAGGCTTGCTGGCTGGCCTTTACCCTGCTTTAAAAGCTGGTCGTCTTAATCCTATCGAAGCACTGCGGTACGAATAATTGATGAAATCCGAGTCACACAAAATTGTTATCAAATAAATTCCTTCGGAATTGTTGCATTTAAAAAAATCCTTAACTTGAAGTCCCTTGATAAAAAAACTTTAGGTCAAAGATTTTTATATAGACTTTTTTACTAGAATTGTACCCTCAATAAAGCTTCCAAACATTTAAAAAACACTAAAAAATCAAGATCATGGCTGAGACTAAACCAACTGCATCTCCATCAGTTAAGGCTACCTCCGTTCAGGCAAAAAAAAGTAGTAATGCTATCTCCTGGATTGCTCCCATCCTATGCGTTGTGTCCGGATATATT
>JANWIJ010000058.1 GCA_025449935.1 Chitinophagaceae bacterium | reverse complement strand
GGGCGGCCATGTAAAAAAAATCCCGCCGGCGGCGGGATTTTTGAGCGGAAGACCGGGCTCGAACCGGCCACCCCGACCTTGGCAAGGTCGTGCTCTACCAAATGAGCTACTTCCGCATGTTTTTGCCGGATCCGATAACTATCAGTTTAATGCCAGCAATTAAAAGAACTTTTGTTAGCCACCCCGATCCGCCAGCTGGCGGATCGTGCTCTACCAAATGAGCTACTTCCGCATGTTTTTTGCCCGATTTACTATCAAGCATTGAAAGAACTAAAGGGACGCAAAAATAGGACTTGCGCCTTTTTTAAAAAAATTTAAACCCGCTTATTTGTATTTTGGGGTGTATTGGCTGCTTTCCTGCACCGGGACATCTATTTTGTCATAGCTTTTGGTATACAGCATATAACAACCTCCTAACACAAAAGCTACGATACATGCTACCTGCAGGTAGAAAAGAAAAGCAGATGAAGCAACCCAGTTATGGGTAAAATCCTTGTCCCTGACTTTTTTTAGTTCTTCCTGGTATTCATGTTGATTGCTCATATTGCAATTTTGTGGTGCAAAAATAAGGGTTCGGCCTAAAATCACTCCCCTTTCCGGACAATTTCACTAAAATATTTTCTCTTGTTGACAAAATGTTCCCATACTATATTCTTTTGGAGTAATCCTGAAAGGCGGCCTCTCCGGGAAACCGGCATTACGGATTTTCTTTTATGAAACAGCCACCATTTTATAAAAGCCAGTTGTGCCCGGAGGATCGCAATAAAATACCCGCCATCTCCGGATAAGAGGCCCTTCCATGCTGAAATACCATCCAGCAGGTATCGGGCAGGCATCACCCATAATTTTTTATTCCATGGAAGATTTTTGGAAAGCATGATTTTGTTATTCCGGAAATTGAGATATGTTTTCAAGGAATTTCCTCTTGGCAGTGTACCACCACCCACATGGTATACAACTGACCCGGGGCAGGAATAGATATTGTATCCTGCCAGTTGTATCCGCCAGCACAGATCGATTTCTTCCTGGTGAGCAAAAAAGTAATCATCAAATCCTTTCATTTCATGAAAAACAGCCGACCGGATAAATAGCGATGCGCCGCTGGCCCAGAACACGGGTTCGGACAGGTCATACTGGCCCCGGTCTTCTTCACAGATATCAAAAACCCTTCCTTTAGCAAAGGGGTAGCCATAGGTATCGAGCCACCCACCGGCTGCACCGGCATATTCAAAGATTTTTTTGTTGTTATAAGCAAGAATTTTGGGCTGGCAGGCAGCTATAGAGCTGTTATTTTCCAGGAGATCAACCATGGGTTGCAGCCAGCCAGGTTGTACTTCCACATCCGAATTCAGCAGGACATAATAATCGGCTGTAACTTCTCTTAATGCCAGGTTATATCCCCTGGCAAAACCATGATTTTCTTTAAAGCAAATAAGGCGGATGGCCGGGTAGTTTACCTGCAGGAAAGTAACAGACTGATCCGTGGAGCCATTATCAGCGACAATAACTTCAAAGTTGCTGTAAGAGGTTGACAGCACAAAAGGAAGGAATTGTTGCAGGAATTTCTGCCCGTTCCAGTTGAGAATAACAATGGAGACTTTTGGTGAAGCGTTCAATGGGATGTAAAATATTTATTCAAAAATACGGGAAGCCGGTTTATCCTTGTTAAATTCGAAACATGTTTAGGCAATTATTCAACTGGAGAACCGTATTGGCAGTTGTAGGTATTTTAATTGTGACAGGTACCATTTTTTATTCCCGGTATGTAGCGAATAAAATTGCCGACGAAGAAAAACAGAAAGTGGAGGAGTGCGTGGCTGCCATTAAATCGCTCAATAATCCCGACAATAATGATGTGGTGCTTCCTTTTAAGATCATCCAGAATAATAACGATATCCCTATCATTGAAACCAATGAAAAGGACAGCATTACGCAATACATCAACCTGGATTCAGCGCGGGCCGAAAATGATACGGGCTACCTCACCAGGAAACTCCGGAAATTCAAAGGTATCAACGAGCCTATACTTTGGTATGATCCCCAGGATTCGACCCGGATCAACCGCTATTACTACGGGCATACCGCCTTGTTAAACGAGGTCCGTTACTACCCCCTCGTTCAGTTATTCATTGTTGGATTATTCATTATCGTTACCATCCTGGCCTTACGGGGCAGTTACCGTTCTGTTCAGAACCAGGTATGGGCCGGCATGGCAAAAGAAACGGCTCACCAGCTAGGGACGCCGGTCTCTTCCCTGGAAGGCTGGGTTGAAATGCTGAAGGAAACCTCGGGAAATGAAAAAATTGTGCAGGAGCTCGAAAAGGATGTGGACCGTTTACGCCTGGTATCGGACCGCTTTGGTAAAATAGGAAGTACACCACAACTTGAACCGGTGAACCTGTTGAGGCAGATCAACAGTATGGTGGATTACATGCGGAAAAGAGCAACTGGGAAGATCAGTTTTTCCGTGAATACACAGGGGCAACAGGAGGTGATCGCCAACGTTTCGCCACCCTTGTTTGACTGGGTCATTGAAAATTTATTGAAGAATGCACTGGATGCCATGGAAGGAAAAGGCAGTATCTCTGTTGATATCCATGAAGAAAATAAAGCAGTTTATATTGACGTCACTGATACCGGCAAAGGTATCAGCGGTCAAAACATTAACCGGGTGTTCAAACCTGGATTTACTACCAAGAAAAGAGGTTGGGGACTTGGATTAAGTTTATCTAAGCGAATCATTTCGAGGTATCACGAGGGAGAGATATTTGTGAAACATTCCGAGTTGGGGAAAGGAACTACTTTCAGAGTTGTTCTGAAGAAATAAACCGCTTACATTTGCAGTCCCAAAAGTTTCCCTGTAGGCAGGATTGGTAGAAGACCGGGTTTGAAATCATAAGGGTTTAAGTTTATTCTTTATAGGGTGGCGAACCTGCCTGCCGGCAGGCAGGATTGATAGAAGACCGGGTTTGAAATCAAAAGGGTTTATGTTAATTCTTTATAAGTTTGCCCGGGTGGCGAAATTGGTAGACGCACCACTTTGAGGTGGTGGCGCCCGAAAGGGTGTGCTGGTTCGAATCCAGTCTCGGGCACAAAGGCTTCAGCTGTTGCTGGAGCTTTTTAATTACCGTAAGTGTAACTGTATTCTATTTTACCCGTTAATTGTTTGTCGTTGTTGAACAAGGCCTCTTTGGTTTTCAATCCCTTTTCATCTAAAATATATCTCCAGATAAGATACCCAACCACCCGGTCGGAAGTAGTCGTTATTTTCTGGATCACCCGGTCATTGGCATCATATTCAAACATGATGTCGGGGATCAGGCGTTGCAGTTTTTTATTATACCGCACAATATCCGTAAGCCTGTTTTTATCATCATAATAATAATAGAGGTAGCTGGTTTGCACGCCTTTCCGGAAGGTTCTTTCTTCGGCAATATTCCCGTCGCCATCTGTCACAAATCGTATTTCCAGGCTGTCTACCGAGGAGCTTGCGCCGGTTTTGGTAACGATCCTCCACATTCTTTCTGGTTTACCTGCCGCATTATATATCCAGCTATGTGTTTCAGCCTGGTCAAAGTCACTGGCGCTGTCTTTAACGGTATTCCGGACTTTTATTACCCGGTCACTATTATCGTATTCAAACATGGTAGAATTCCGGATGACTGAAAAAGAATCGATCATCTGGACTACCTGGATTTTTTCGTTGAAACGGGAATATAAAACGGTCTTATTCATGCCGGCGAACCCGGAAACTTTGAGGGCTTTACCATTTTCTTTTATTTCGTAAAACTCAGAAAAATCATTCGCCCGTACATTTTTGCTGTCAAACCCAGTCGCAGAAACCGTTTTGACTTTATTCGCCAGGTAAGTCCGCATTTGCAGGTTGGTTTCCTGCGTGCCCACAATATCATTGTAATAATATTGGGCCCACAGGGAAGATCCGGAAAAGAAGGATAAGGATAACAGGAGGATTTTCATATTTGCTGATATTGCTTTAGCCGCTCAAAGTTACCAGAATTGTTCAGTGTAACGAAAAAGAAAGGGGGCTTGTATTTTTTGTACTTATTTTTAAGAAAAATTTAAGCGTGTCGCATATTCCGCAACGGGAAGAAAAGGATTGTCTTAATTGTGGTGCCATCGTACAGGGCCGTTATTGCCAGGCTTGCGGCCAGGAGAATGTTATTCCGAAAGAAACCTTCTGGCACATGGTTACTCATTTCTTCTATGATATTACTCACTTCGACAGCAGCTTTTTTGAAACAGTAAAAGATCTTCTATTCCGCCCCGGGTTCCTGCCCAGGGAATATATGATCGGGCGCCGGATGCGATACCTGCATCCCATAAGAATGTACGTCTTTACTTCCGCTGTTTTCTTCCTGCTCTTTTTTAGTTTGTTTAAAGTGGGAGATTCAATTTCCACGGATGTCAACAAAACTATTTCGATGGTGGAGCGGCAGGAAAGCCTGGCGAAACTAAAAGACCTGTTAAAAAAAGATACCGGTAATGCGATGCTGAAAACGGGAATTAGAGTCCTGGAAGATACCACAAGGAGCCTGACCTCCAAACAAATAATTGCGTACTACGGCGACAATTTTAACACGGTCACTATCGGCGGACATCAATATAGAAACCTGCGGGAGTATGATTCCGTGCAACGGGCATTACCCCCTGGAAAAAAGGACGGCTGGTTTAAGCGGCGGTTATTGAGAAAAACCCTTCAGCTCAACGAAAAATACCGCGAAAACCCGGATGAGGCTTTTAAAAAATTAGGAGAGAGTGTGCTTCACCGGCTGCCTTATATGTTGTTTGTTTCCCTGCCGTTGTTTGCCCTTATCCTGCGGCTGGTGTACGTACGGCGTCGTAAAAAATTCTTTTTTGCTGATCATGGTGTATTCACCATTCACCTGTATGTCTTTACCTTTTTACTGCTGATGGCGGTTTTTGGCGTAGGTGAACTGGAGGATGCAACCGGGTGGACGGGACTGGGCTTTTTAACCGGGCTCTTGTTTATTATACTTATCTATTACCTGTACCGGGCCATGCTGAATTTTTACGGCCAGGGAAAATGGAAAACCTTTTTCAAGTTTTTATTTGTCTTATTCATTTCCCTGATTATGATGATCATCCTATTTGCCTTGTTTATTTTCTTTTCTGCCTTCACCCTTTAAACCCAATAAATATGAAAACCGCGGTGGGTGATGCATTTTTAAGGTTAGTGAATATTATGGATAATCTCAGGGAAAAATGTCCCTGGGATAAAAAACAAACCATCCAGTCGCTCCGGCAAATGACCATTGAGGAAACCTATGAACTGGCAGACGCCATTACGGAAGAGAGCTGGCCAGGCATACAGGAAGAATTAGGCGACCTGTTGTTACATATCCTGTTCTATTCCAAAATAGGGAGTGAACAAAAGAAGTTTGAATTGACGGGTGTGATAAACGGGATATGCGATAAGCTAATTTCCCGTCATCCCCACATTTATGGAAACGTAAAGGTGAATGATGAATACGATGTGAAGAGAAACTGGGAAAAATTAAAATTAAAAGAAGGAAAAAAATCGGTTATCAGCGGAGTGCCTCCTTCCTTGCCTGCAACGGTTAAAGCCATGCGGTTACAGGAAAAAGCAAAACAGGTGGGATTTGAATGGGATAATAAGGAGCAGGTATGGGAAAAGGTGGAAGAAGAGATGAAAGAGCTTAAATTGGCGATTGAGAGTGGCAGCCAGGTAAAAACTGAAGAAGAGTTTGGAGATGTGATTTTCTCGCTGATCAATTATGCACGGTTTTTGCAGGTTGATGCCGAAAATGCACTGGAAAAGACCAACAAGAAATTTATCCACCGGTTCACCCGCATGGAACAGATGGCACTGGAGAGCGGCAAGGATCTCGCAGGCATGACCCTGGAGGAAATGGATGCTATCTGGAATGCTGTCAAAAAGCAACAACAGGAATAAGTGAAGCCACCCCACAACAATATCTCTTACAGGAAGTACGGTTTGCTGGCGCTGGCCATCCTGCTTTTTTCACTTTCATTTATATTTAACAAGCAGTACAGCAAGCGCTCTTCGATTGCCCGGGAAGTAATCCTTGCCGAGGAATACCTCGCCCTGCACCAGCGGGATTATGAACGGCTTCTCCAGGATACGTCCCTGATAAAGCGGCTGCTTGTCAGAAAAGAATCAAAGGAGGAGCTGAAGCATCTTACTGCGAAAAAATACGGGTTCTTTTTATATACCATCAATCAGTTTGATGGTGCCGGGATGAAATTCTGGAGTGATGAAGCGGTTATTCCCCCGGCTGATTCGCTGTCAACGGAACCAGGAGAGTTTTTTCTTAAATTACAGAATGGGTCCTATTATGGGATCCGGAGTGTATTGACCGGCGTCCACAATGACCGCGTGATTGCTTTTGCGCTGATACCGGTTCAATCGGAGTTTTTTATCGAATCTGAATACCTGCCAAAACAATTTTCCTTTAGTAAGACGGCAGACAAAATGGTACTCATAAGCGGGGGCGAAACCGAGTTCCCTGTAAAAACCGCTTCCGGCAAAACTTTGTTTTATTTTAATAAAAAAGGGGTCGGCTCTGTCCCTTATAACGATAAAACAACGATCATACTTCGGTTATCCGGTCTGTTGTTTCTCTTTCTTTTTATTCATTTACTGGCGGAGTCGGTAGCGAGGAGAAAAGGTCCCTGGATCGCTATCGGTTTGCTGTTCCTGTTACTGGTGTTGCTGCGTATGGCGACTTATTATTACCCGGCTGTGCTGAACCTGCGACAGTTTGAATTTTTCAGTCCCCAGATATACGGGTCCAATGCCATCCAGCGTTCATTGGGCGATTTATTGATCAACGCGTCTCTTTTTTGCTGGGTGGTTCTGTTTGCCTGGTCAAAAATCCGTCATACAGAAAACCTGCTGTCGGGATTTCCGAAATGGCTCAGGTGGATTAGCGGTATCTTATCTTTAGCACTGCTGATCTTTTCCACTTTTATACTGGCCACGGTCATCAGGAGCCTTATTTCAGATTCTAAAATATCATTTGATGTAACGAATTTCTTCAGCCTTGACCGCTACACGGTAGCAGGCTTTGCTGTTCTGGCCTGTCTTTCTCTTTCGTATTATTACCTGTCCCAGATCCTGTTCCGTTTTATCTTCCCCCTGTTCGCCGGGAGGGATATCCTCATTTATTTTATGATAGGGTCTGCGGGATTATTGTACCTCACGATACGGTCGGGTCAACCGGAGGTATTATTTTACCTGCCCGTACTTCTCTGGCTGCTGGCATATACCTGGGTCGTGAACCGGAAAGGGGTTTTATTGAATTCTGTCAGGATCAATATTACAGGAATGCTTTCCTGGATATTTATTTTCTCTATTTCCATCGCCACCATTATGCTTACCGAGAACCGGAAAGTGGAATGGGAAAAAAGAAAACGCATGGCCGACAGGCTGGCTGAACAAACTGATCCTTCCAGTGAACGGATGATGAGTATTGCCATGAAGTTTCTTGATAACGAGTTCCTGAGTACAAATTTTTACCGCTTTAAGGATACGGAGAACGGGAAGAGATTGCGCGACAGCATTATAACGGATAATTACCGGGGATACCTGAACAAATATGATACCCGCCTGTATGTGTATGACTCCAATAATATTTCACTCAATAATGAGGGGCCCACTTCTTATGAGACCCTGAATACGATCCTGACCGTTCAGTCCAAACCAACTGAAAAAGAAGGCCTGTATTATTATGAATCCTCCTTTGATAAATTCAACTATATCACCCGCCGGGATGTGACAGACACATCCATCAACCGGAGACTCGGATCCTTTTTTATTGTATCCAACCCGAAGAATTCCAGCAACGAGTCGTTATTACCGGAGCTTTTCCGTCAATACAAAGGACCTGACCCGGAAAATTCGCCTATTTATTCTTATGCTGTATACACCGAGAAGAGACTGGTATCACCCCCGGGGAATTATCCCTTTGCTACCTGGTTAACCGAAGAGGAATTGCCCAGGGAGGAATTCCTGCAAAAAACCAACGGAGACTTTGATGAACTATGGTACAGGGCCAATAATAAAAAAGTAGTGATTATCACCCGTAAGAAAGAAACAACCATCGAAACTATTACCCTGTTCTCCTATATTTTTTGTTCTTTTCTATTCCTTGTAGGCCTGGTGCAGTTGATCGCCTTCCTGTTGAAAACATTTAATAACTCCAATAACTTCCGGAGGTTGCTCCAGCTGAATATCCGGACGCAGGTACACAGTACGATCATTTTCATCAGTATTTTCTCTTTCCTCATCATCGGGGCAGCCACCATTTCTTTTTTTATCAGCCGGAACAAGCAAAGCAATAACGACAAACTAAGCCGGACGATGAAGATCATGGTGAATGAAATGCAAAAAAGGTTGTCAGATCACAGCACGTTTGATGACGTCATCAAGTTGTATGATTCGGTTTCTATTTTCGGTATTCAAAGCCTCGTGGATGAGGTATCGGATATTCATGGGGTGGATGTCAACGTGTATGATCTCCAGGGAACCCTGCGTGTTTCTTCAGAGGCCAACGTGTACACCAAAGGGGTACTGAGCGAAAAAATGAATCCTGATGCATTTTATCACCTGGACAGGCTGCGCCACGTGCAGCATGCCCAGGAAGAGATGATCGGTAATTTTTCCTTTCTCAGCATTTATTCGCCGGTCAGGGATGACCAGGGAAACGTGTATGCATATATCAACATTCCCTATTTCACTTCGAAATCAGAACTGCGGCAGGAGATATCAAATTTCCTGGTAACCATCATTAACCTGAACGCCTTTATTTTCTTAATTGCCGGTCTCATCGCCCTGTTCATCACTAACCGTATTACCCGTTCCTTCTCTATCATCAGCGATAAAATGAAAGAAGTGAACCTTGGTAAACGGAATGAAGCCATCACCTGGAACCGGGATGATGAAATAGGCGAACTGGTTAAAGAATACAATAAGATGGTGGGTAAACTCGAAGAAAGCGCAACCGCCCTGGCAAAAAGCGAACGCGAAGGAGCCTGGCGTGAAATGGCGAGACAGGTGGCACACGAGATCAAAAACCCGCTGACGCCAATGAAACTCAGCATACAATACCTGCAAAAAGCCATTGATAATAATCAACCCAATGTAAAGGAGCTATCCGGGAATGTCGCCAACACGCTGGTGGAACAAATTGACCATCTTTCCAAGATCGCTGCCGATTTCTCTCAATTTGCAAATATCGGCAGTACGATTGTTGAACAATTTGACCTGCATGAAGTGATCGCTTCATTGATTGAACTTTTCCGCTCAAATCCAAACGTGGAAATAGACTGGAGACCTATCCGGGACCGGGCTATGGTCGAAGCTGACAAGACCCAGATGAACCGGCTTTTCACCAATCTTTTTACCAATGCGATAGAAGCTTACCACGAAAACATCCAGTGTAAAATCACAATAAATGAACAGCGGAGCGGTGATAAAATTCTCATGAGTATACAAGATTATGGCGAAGGGATACCCCCGGAAATGCAGGAGCGTATATTCATTCCCAACTTTACAACCAAATCATCCGGAACTGGTTTGGGACTGGCCATGTGCCAGGGAATTGTGGAGCAGGCTCATGGGAAAATCTGGTTTGAGACCGAGCAGGGCAGGGGCAGCACTTTCCATGTGGAACTGCCGCTGGTGAATTGAAAATTATTTTTTGAAGTGGCCGTGTATTATATTTTTTTTGCTTTTCGGATTCCAGCTAAAAACAGATCAAACGCCTTCAGGGTATAACTGCTGAGATTATTTTCTTTGGTCAATCCTCCTTTCTGGGCTGCCAGCACCCCGTATTTTACATCATCAAAACCATCAAGTGCATGAGCATCCGGGTCTATGGATAGCAATACACCCTTTTCCATCGCGTAATCAATCCATTTCCAGTCCATGTCGAGGCGGCGCGGATGTGCATTTATTTCTATTACCACCTGGTGGGCTGCGCAGGTTTCAATAATCTTTTTATGGTCAAGCGGGTATCCATTGCGGCTAAGCAGCAGTCGGCCGGTCATATGACCAAGGATCGTGGTATAGGGGTTTTGTATGGCCTTTACCAGCCGGGCCATTGCTTTTTCCTCGTTCATCTTAAGGTTGCTGTGTACTGAAGCGATGACCAGGTCAAAGGTTTTTAAAACGGATTCCGGGTAATCCAGGCTGCCATCGTTTAAAATATCGCTTTCAATACTCTTAAAGATTTTAAATGGCGAAAGCCTTGCATTCAATTCATCAATATAGCGGTGTTGTTCCCTGATGCGGTCTTCTTTCAGTCCGTTGGCATATACGGCTGTTTGCGAGTGGTCAGAAATAACCAGGTACTCGTATCCCCGCCTGATACATTCCTGCGCCATCTCTTCGATCGTATTCACGCCATCGCTCCAGTTGCTATGGCTGTGGATGATGGACCGGATATGGTTGGTTTCTATCAGTTCAGGCAAACCCTTTGATTTCGCTTTTTCAATGATCGTACCAGTTTCCCTGAGGCAGGGAAGGATGAAAGGAATTTTTGCTTTGGTGAAAATGATGGCATCATCTTCCGTTTCATCTCCCTGGTATTTTAAGGCAGGAAATGATTTATTAAATGCTTCCAGGAACCCGGCGCTGCCGGTCGTATTAAATAACTGTTCAGCCCGGTTGGATCCCCCGGTATAGAGGCGGAGTCTCAGTCCATTTTTTAATTTATATAAAAGCTGGCAGGAATCTTCTTCGAGCAACTCGGGTGGTTGGGCCGTTTGAAATGCCGGTTTGATTTTTTCATTGGTTTCCAGAATGACGAACTCTAATTCTTCAATCGTCAGGGCCTGCCGGCGGTATGCACCGGTCACATGAACTTTCCCGGGAGAAAATAATTTTTTCAGGTATCCATCCACCTGCGGAACAATAGCATCCAGCTGTGCATACAAAAAATGTCCCTGGTTCAGTAAGTAGAAATCAATAGACTCCCGCACATTTTGTTGTGTCTTTTCACCAAAGCCCTTAAAAAGTGTCAGCCTGTTTTCCTCGCAGGCATACAAAAGTTCCCCGATCGATTCCAACCCCATCTCTTTCCAGATGGTATGGATCTTTTTTGGCCCGATCCCTTTAATGCTGAGCATTTCAATGACGCCTGGCGGGGTCCTGGTGATGTAGTCACTTAAAACTTCCAGCTTGCCGGTATCCAGCATTTCGATCACTTTCTTGCCCACACTGTCACCAATCCCCTTGATCCCAAAAAGTTTGTCCCGGGGAGTGTCTTTCAGGGAAACCGGCATCTTCTCGATGTTGAAAGCCGCTATTCCGTAGGTTTTCGTTTTGAAGGAATTCTCGCCATGTATATCCATGAGTTTGGCGAGCAGGGAAAAATTGTCGGCGATGGAGGCATTATCCATACCTGCAATTTAAGAATTTTGATAGCTACAGGTTATGCCCTTCATTTCGATTTTTTTCCGCAACCAGGCTGGAAAAACAGGGCTGTGAAGGAACGGGCGCCAGCCCCGCAGGCGATTTTTCCCTGTAAGAACGGCAAAAGTGCAGGCAAAAAAAAAGTCCCGAAGAATCGGGACTTACTTATTTCATTTAAGAAATTTTCAAACTATTTCTTTTTCTTAGCGGCTTTTTTCTTAGCTGCTTTCTTTTTTGGAGCGGCTTTTTTCTTAGCTGCTTTTTTCTTAGTTGCCATTTTGTTAGAATTTAATGTTAGTAAAAATGGGTTAACGACAGTAAAAATAACAATTATTTTATACTACCCAAATTTTTTTTCCACAAAATTGGCAACCGGGAATTTTTTGCTTATGCCTCAACAGCTGTTACTGAAACATAAGTTCGGTTGTTTCTTCCTTTCCGGAATTCAACCAGACCATTACTTAAAGCAAATAAAGTATAGTCTTTTCCTACACCCACATTTTTACCGGGATGATAAACGGTACCACGTTGACGAATGATAATGCTGCCGGCAATGGCAGGCTGACCACCAAAAATTTTTACGCCCAGGCGTTTGCTCTGGGAGTCGCGGCCATTCTTTACACTACCTTCACCTTTCTTATGTGCCATATCTCGAAGTTTTTAGAATTAGTAGTTTGCGTTATTGAATTAAGCGATTGACGTCACTTTAATTTTTGTATACGCCGTGCGGTGACCTTTCTTTTTGTGAAATCCTTTCCGTCTTTTTTGTTTGTAAGCGATCACGGTTTCACCTTTAACCTGGCCAAGGATCTCTGCTTTTACTTTTGTTTTCACATCAGCTCCTGCAGACAGTTTGCCGTCAGCTTCAGCCAATAACACTTCCAGGTTCAGTTTATCGCCGGCTTTTCCTTCCAGTTGAGGAACGTACAAAGTTTGGTCTTTTTCTACTTTGAACTGCTGTCCGGCTACTTTTACTACGGCTATCATACGTTTAAAATTAGGACGGCAAAGGTAAGGGGAAAATCTGTACCGGCAAACGGAAAATCAAAGATTTATGAACATTAATTGCCCCCCATTTGCCGGGCCATCCGTTATATTTGTATCCCCGTAGGGTTTTCCATGGCATAAAGTATGAAAATCAAGTCTTTTTTAGCCAGACCATTCGCCAATTATATATATAAAGGTATCCGTAAAGGGATGGCCACAGCCCTGGCGGACCAGGAAAATATCCTCAAATACCTGGTTAAAACCGGCCGGAATACGGATTTTGGGAGATCGGCTGGCCTCGATAAAGTAAACAATTATGCCGAGTTCAGCCAGGCAGTGCCGGTCAGGGACTACGAGCAGCTAAAACCCTGGATTGAAAAGGTCAAGGAGGGCCGCCATAACGTACTTTGGAAAGGCAAACCCATCTATTTTGCCAAAACATCCGGCACCACCAGCGGCACCAAATATATCCCGATCAGCAAGGAGTCCATTCCCAACCATATCAATACGGCCCGTAATGCCCTGCTATGTTATATGGCTGAAACAGGGAATACAAGATTCGCAGATGGGAAACTGATATTTCTCTCCGGATCCCCGGAACTGGAACGGGTAGGTGGTATCCCTACCGGGAGACTCAGCGGTATCGTTAATCATCATGTGCCGAAATATCTCCGCACTAACCAGATGCCTTCTTACGAAACCAACTGCATCGAAGACTGGGAAACCAAACTCAATAAGATTGTAGACGAGACAATTGATAAGAATATGACCCTGATCAGCGGTATACCGCCGTGGATGCAGATGTATTTTGATGAACTCATAAAAAGAAGCGGAAAAAAAATAGGGGAGTTGTTTCCCAATTTCAGCGTGATGGTCCAGGGCGGTGTGAACTTTGAGCCGTACAAAGCGAGATTGCTGGAGAGTATCGGGAGAAAGATTGACACGATTGAATTGTTTCCGGCCAGCGAAGGTTTTTTTGCTTTCCAGGATTCCCAACATGCAGAAGGCCTCTTGTTAAATACCAATAGTGGTATCTTTTTTGAATTTGTTCCGGCCGGCGAAATATTTAATGAACATCCCACCCGGTTATCGCTGAAAGAGGTAAGAGCCGGTGAGAACTATGCGCTCATCATTAACAGCAATGCGGGCCTCTGGGGATATAACCTGGGCGACACCATTAAATTTGTTTCCACGGAACCTTACCGGCTCGTGGTAACTGGCAGGACAAAACATTATATTTCTGCTTTCGGGGAGCATGTGATTGGTGAAGAAGTCGAATCATGCATGCTAAAAGTGGCGGCAGAAGAAAAGGTGCAGATCACTGAATTTACGGTTGCGCCCCTTGTCAGTGGTGACGAAGGAAAGTCGTACCATGAATGGTTTGTGGAGTTTGAAAGCGTGCCTGGAAACATGCCGGAGTTTGCGGCCAAACTGGACCAGGCGCTCCGGCAAAAGAATGTTTATTATGATGACCTGATTGCGGGGAACATCCTGCGGCCGCTGAAAGTCACTCCTGTCCGGAAGAACGGATTTATTGATTACATGAAATCAATTGGTAAATTGGGCGGACAGAATAAAGTGCCAAGATTAAGCAACGACAGAAAAATTGCTGATGAATTGGCAAAATGGACAGAACGCCTCGAGACCGCCTGAGAGGCTGATAATTAATTTTCTGATTTATTTCACCCATGAATAGCGATCAACCCATAAAACGAATTGCCTTATTTGGATCAACTGGTTCTATCGGTACCCAGGCGCTGCAGGTCATAGAGGCTCATCCTGATAAATTTTCCGTAGAAATTCTCACGGCCCATCATAATGATGAATTGCTGGTTGAACATGCTTTAAAGTTTAACCCGAATATTGTTGTGATTGGAGACGAAAAGAAGTATGGTAAGGTGAAGGAAGCCCTGGCCGCAACCCAGGTAAAAGTATTTGCCGGAGAAAAGGCCCTGGAGGAAGTGGCTGCAATGGATTGTTATGACCTGATGCTGGCGGGCATTGTGGGCTATGCGGGGTTGAAGCCCACCTTGCAGGCAATCAGCAACGGTAAGACAATTGCCCTGGCGAACAAAGAAACGCTGGTTGTCGCCGGTGATATCATCATGCGGAAAGCGGTGGAACACAGGGTGCCGGTGATCCCGGTCGATTCAGAACATTCAGCCATTTTTCAATGCCTCGTTGGTGAAACAAGGAACCGGATCGAGAAAATTATTCTGACAGCATCCGGGGGCCCTTTTCTTGGCCGCAAACCCAATTACCTTGTTAATGTAAAAAGGGAGCATGCCCTGCAGCACCCCAACTGGAATATGGGTGCTAAGATTTCAATTGACTCTGCCACGCTGATGAATAAGGGACTGGAAATGATCGAAGCTAAATGGCTGTTTAATTTAAAACCCGAGCAGGTGCAGGTCGTTATCCATCCGCAAAGTATCATCCACAGTATGGTACAATTTGAAGACGGAAGCATCAAAGCCCAGATGGGTTTACCGGATATGAAATTACCTATCCAGTATGCACTTGCATTCCCCAAAAGAATAGCCAGCAATTATCCGCGCTATGATTTCAGGAAGGTGAGCACACTGACCTTCGAGGAGCCTGACGTTAAGACTTTCAGGAATCTTTCGCTGGCTACCGAGGCATTACATAAAGGAGGCAACCTGCCGTGTATCATGAATGCTGCTAATGAAATAGCGGTTTACGCATTCCTCCGCAATCGTATTAACTTCCTGGATATGACAGACCTGATTGAAAAAACGATGGAGCGCATACCTTTCATAGAAAAGCCAACCCTCGAGGAATATTTTGACAGCGACGGGGAGGCCCGTAACTTTGCCGCCGACATTATTAAGCTTTAATTAGTGAATTCCGGATCTGCTTAAAGGTTTGGGATTTTTTTCTTTTATAAGAGTACTATGAATCTATTAGCTATTAACTGGGCAAATGTTGGCTTACAGGCCGGGCAATTATTGCTTGCGCTGTCGCTGCTCGTCATACTGCATGAGTTTGGCCATTATATTACTGCCCGGTGGTTCAAATGCCGCGTGGAGAAATTCTTCCTGTTCTTCGACCCCTGGTTTGCGCTGGTAAAAAAGAAGATTGGTGATACAGTATACGGTATTGGCTGGTTGCCCCTGGGAGGTTATGTAAAGATATCCGGGATGATTGATGAGAGTATGGATAAAGAAGCGATGAAACAACCGCCAAAGGAATGGGAATTCAGGAGTAAACCGGCCTGGCAAAGACTGATCGTCATGCTCGGTGGGGTGATCATGAATATCCTGGTGGCCTTTGTTATTTACGCCTTTATATTGATGATATGGGGAGATAAGAAAATCCCCACGGCGTCTATGAAGTACGGTGTACATGTTGTGGACAGCACTATGTATAAGATGGGCATCCGTAATGGTGATAAAATATTGGAGATAGACGGTAAACCAGTTACGGACTACGAAAAATTACGGCGCAATCTTTTACTGGGAAGCACAGTCACACTGGACCGGGCTGGTCAGCGGATCGATCTTAAACTCGATGAAGACCTGATCGGGCAGTTGGTGGAAAACAGGAACAAAGATGTAAGCGGATTTATTGAGCCGAGAAAACCAGCCGTTGCATTCTATGTTCCCGATACAGCAAGGATATACAAAGCCGGCCTGCGAAAGAATGACCAGATTATCGGGATTGATTCCGGCAGGTTCAATTTTTTCGATGAACTTCAAAACCAGCTCGATGCAAAAAAGAATCAAACAGTATCCCTGACTGTATTGCGTAACGGTCAGGAAGTTAGTTTCCCCGCCCAGGTAGACAGTTTGGGCAAGCTTGGTTTTTTCCCCTACGGAATGGACTACCTCCAGATGGATAGTCTTGGCTGGTTAAAATTAAATGTGACCAAGTACAGTTTCTTCGCAGCATTCCCGGCGGGAATCAGGAAAGCAGGAAATGAGTTGAAATTTTATATTGACCAGTTTAAGAAAATCCTGAATCCCAAGACCGGCGCTTACAAGGGAGTGGGTGGTTTTAAAGCCATGGGATCTATTTTTCCAAAATACGGTTGGGATTGGGAACAATTTTGGCGCATCACCGCCTTTTTATCTATTGTTCTTGCATTTATGAACCTGTTACCCATACCGGCTTTGGATGGAGGTCATGTCATGTTTACCTTGTACGAGATGATAACCCGGCGGAAACCCAATGAGAAATTCCTGGAATATGCCCAGATCGTCGGCATGGTATTATTATTGGGCCTGATGTTGTATGCCAATGGCAATGACTGGTTTGGCTGGGGGAAATAAATCGCCGGAGAGCTATAACTCAATTCCTATCTTTTTCATCAATATAGAGGCATTCATGCTGCGGCAGATGCCTCTTTTTAATTTATAATCGAAAAATAATTCATCATTAGCTACCTGTACATCAAAATGATAATTATGGATGTTGCCCGGGTACAGTGCCTCCAGCTTTGCCAGTTCCAGGTCGTGGGTGGCTACCATGCCCACCGCTTCATGTTGTATCAGCTGTTTAATCAGAGCAGCAGAGCCGGTATGACGGTCGGCTGAGTTGGTGCCCCGCAGGATTTCGTCCAGCAGCAAAAATACTTTTTCATTCCGGTAAACTGCCTCAATCACTTCTTTCAATTTCTTTAATTCTGCATAAAAAGTGGACGTGTTTTCCTCGAGGTTATCACTGATCCGCATGCTGCTCATGATTTTCACCGGGGATAAAATAAAACGCTTCGCGCAAACGGGCGATCCCATCATGGCGAGTACAACATTTACCCCGGTGCTCCTTAGAAATGTGCTCTTACCGGCCATGTTTGAACCTGTAATTAAACTTATCTGGTTAACGCCTTCCGTAGAGAATGAATTATCAATTCTTTTTTCTTTGGGAATTAGCGGATGTCCCATAACCTCCGCTTTAAGCACAGCCGGTTCTTTTACCAAGACCGGGAAACACCAATCCGGGTGGTTAAAGGAAAGATTGCCGAGGCTGGAAAGCGATTCTATTTCCGCTAACGAGGAAAACCATTCAGTAATATGCCGCTGGTTTTTCACTTTCCATTTCTCCAGTAGATATATTTGCTGGAGGTCCCAGCATAAAAAAGCACTTAGTGGAATAAATACAACAGGATTGAGGCGATAGTCCAGCCGGTCAAGTATTTTTTTCAGATTTTTTATGATGACAGAAGCAGTTATACCTTCGGTCTCATAGCTGTTTTTTAAGTGCTCTAAGCGGGGGCTCTTAAAAGAGTTTGTTTCAATCCAATTTATACTGGCAGATAAGGTCTCCAGTTCAGCCGTTATTTTATTGAGTTTGGCATAAGCGGGCATCACGAATTTGGAAACAGCGAAGGAAACGAAAAGCAAGAGGAGCATGATCATCCAAAAACGTTGTTGGGAAATAAAGCCTGTTACAAATAAACCCAGGATGGTAAAGCTGAAGAGCGGGAACAGAATTCTCAGCAATTTCCAGGACAACTTATTACTAAACCTGTTTTCTCCACTGAGCCAGGTCACAACATTTTCCTCTGTGCGAATCGTTAAACGCTTGCTGGTGCCATATGCCTGTAACTGCTGCCGCCATTCCACCAGGCCGGTCAATTCTTTAACTGATTCCTGCCTTAGTTCAATTTCTGTTGCTGTCGCCGGATGGAGCAGCCAGCGGGCAAATAATTTATTGCCCTGTTCTGATGATGTCCTGTTTGTATACTGATATAACGAAGCCCTTCCGAAAATATCAAGGTCAACCGCATAGGCATGTGTGGCGGGTTGCCATAAGGTTCCATCAGGGAAATCCATAAACCGGTGCCCGAGTGCAGACAATTCATCCTGGTTTATTGTTATGAGCAGCAGGGTGTTTTCAATTTCCTGGCTGTTCGAAAGGTCTTTTGAAACAAAAAACAAAAAAACAACTATCAAAACCAGGAAGGCACCGGCCGGAAGATACCAGGCATAAGGAAAAAGGATCCAGACAGCGGCAATAGTCGCGAGAAAGGAAAATAGCCGGCACCAGGCCAGGTTTCTTTTTGTATTGTTCAGCCGCTTTAAGCGAGTCTTTAACTCCGCCAGGCGGGCAGTATAAATTTCAGCGGGAATATCCGTTGCCATAGTTTAAAACTAAGCGATTCTGTTTTTTTATAACAAAATGAATTGTCACAACCCGCGTGAAAAGCTGTAAATTTGCAGGCTGGTTTTATAGCTGAACAAGAATAAAAACTATGGGGGCGTTTGGTTTTGACAGCGTAGATCTTTGAGAGTGTAAGCATGTGCTGCGTTGCGTAATTAGCAGCTTAATCTGAATACGAAAACTCAAATGGCAATACTCAGTATGCCATGGCTGCCTAATCAGTGATTAAGTAGTCATTTGGGCCGCCGGGCCGGTTGTTCTGTTACCATGCCCCGCCGCCGACTTAAAAACAAAACAGGATGCTGCAATCAAAGGCTGTGATGATTGCTTAAGACCATACAGCTACGGAATTAATCGGTTGTCTGTTTCCAGTTGGTTCCCGACAAATCAAAACAAAATAAACATGTAGAAAGCTTTTGAAGAATATGTTTGGACACCGGTTCGATTCCGGTCGCCTCCACATTTTGTCACCCGGTTGTCATTGGCCGGGTGATCTTTATTCCTCCTGCCTGTAGCTGGAATCGTAAATATCCATTGTTGTGATAAGGGGATATACTTAAAACCGGGTTTTTATTAAGTTTATTAGCCGCTTCCTAACTTCTTTTTATGGACATTGCATCGGTTTTTTACCTAGCTTTTATATAGGAAAAACCTTATCCACACAAAGTAAACCACTGTCTGAATGGGAAAAATTACTATCCTGCTTGTGGATGACCACAAGTTAATCAGGGATTCATGGTCATTTATACTTAACAGCGACTCCCGTTTTAATGTAATTGGTGAAACAAGCAATGCTAATGACGCAGTGGAGATCGCAAAAGACAAAAAGCCGGCCATCGTATTAATGGATATAAATATGTCACCGGTTAACGGATTTGAAGCTACAAAACTGATCCGGAAATTCTCACCTGGCTCAAAAATAATAGGAATCTCCATGCATTCAATGCCCGCCTATGCCAGGCGCATGCTTCAAATGGGCGCGATGGGTTATGTTACCAAAAACTCTTCCAAAGACGAACTATTAGCGGCGATCGTAGAGGTAAATAATGGGAAAAAATACATCTGTGATGAGGTTAAAAATATCCTCGCCCAGCAGGAGCTCGAGGAGGATGGCGGGCAACCGGATATGAATGTGCTCTCAAGAAGAGAAATAGACATCGTTCAATTAATAAAAGAAGGGCTGTCGTCAAAAGAAATTGCAATACGGCTGGATATTTCACTGAAAACAGTGGAAGTGCACCGGTATAATATTTTAAAGAAGCTGAATCTTAAAAATACGGCGGCACTTGTCAATTTTATTAATACACAGGGCTTATAAGTTTGCCTAACTTTGCCTTACTATTATCATCTCTTCAAACGAGCGATCGTAATGAATTTTAAACCAGCCCCGGAAAATCATAAACAAAAAAAAGAAATTGACCGTCTCCTGATGGAAGAAGCACCGGATGCTATTCTTATCCTGGATGAGACTGCTGGTATTATTGATGCCAATACGCAGGCTTGTTTTATGCTGGGCTATTCCAGGGGTGAATTACCCGGACTATCTTCCCGGGAAATTCTTCCCGCGGAACTTCAAACGTTTATCAAACAAAGCAGCAAAACACAAAAATCCGCCGATTCCTTCCGGGGGGAAGGGTTGATCAAAAAAAAAGACGGAATTTTTTTACAGGCAGAATTCAGTTCTAAAATGCTTTCTGATGGCAACTTCATGGCCATTGTCAGGGATATTTCTGAAAGAAAACTCGTCGAAGAAAAGATAAAGACCTCCGAGAAAAATCTCCGCCAGGCCCTGACAAGCACCACAGATGTTTTTTATGTAATTGACAGGAATTGCCGGATTACCCTGATCAATCCTGTTGCGGAGGAGAGCCTGGAGAAAGCCTGGGGAAGACCTGTATCCACCGGCACCAATATCCTTGACCTGGTACCTGATGAAAAAGATGAACCGGTGTTGACAAGTCTAAAAAAGGTATTTAACGGGGAAAGTGTCGAGTACGAGCTTTTTGTTTCCGTCCAGGGTCTGCCCGCCTGGGTACTGGTTACCTACACGCCTGTTCATGATGACCAGGGGAAAATCTCAGGTGCTGCAATCATCACCAAGAATATTTCAGAGCGAAAATATGCTGAAGAGGAATTAAAACGGTCCCATAGCCGGTTTGAAATGATCAGCCGGACCACCAACGATGCGGTATGGGATTGGGATCTTGAAACAGGGAAGCTCTGGAGTAACGAAACGCACCAGCATCTTTATGGGCTGACACTATCCGACCCGGTTCCTTCCGAAGAAATGTGGGCACAGCGAATTCATCCCGGCGACAGGGATACCGTGGTAGGTACGCAGCAAAGGATTCTCGCGTCAGACAAAAATGTATTTATTTCTGAGTACCGGTTTTATACCGAGAAAAATGGATACCGGGACATATACGACCGTTGTTATATAGTCCGCGATGCAAAGGGGAAGGCCGTGCGCATGATGGGTAGCATGATGGATATTACCGAGCGAAAAAAGTTTGAATCGGAATTAAAAGAGAGTGAAGCGAGGTACCGCTCCCTGATCGAGCAGGCGTCGGATTTCATCATGATCACAGATCAGAAAGGAAATTTTATTGATGCAAATTCAAATTTCTATAACTCGTTTGGTTATACGAGAGAAGAATTAACCAGGCTGGATATTACGCACGTCATTGATGCGGAGCAGTTGAAAAATGACCCCGTCAGGTTCGATTTACTGGTGAAGGGCCAAACCATATTGAGGGAAAGACGGATGAAGCGAAAGGATGGAACTATCATTGAAGTGGAGGCCAATGTAAAAATGCTCCCGGATGGAAGAATCATGGCGATTGCCAGGGACATCCGGGATCGTAAACAGGCCGAACTGGCCATCCGTACCAGCGAAGAAACCCGGAAACTGATTATGAACGCCGCCCTGGATGCGATTGTTTGTATTGATACGGCCGGTATGATTACCGTCTGGACTCCCCAGGCGAGGAAGATATTCGGGTGGGATGAAGACGAAGTGATTGGCAAAACGTTGACAGAAACCATTATCCCGGTGCAATACCGCGAGCGGCATAAAAGGGGGATAGATCACTACCTGCAAACAGGGGAACATAAAATACTTAACAGGTTAATAGAAATATCGGCCCTTCACAAAGACGGGAAAGAATTCCCGGTTGAATTGAGTATTACCCCCGTTAAGCAAGGGATTACATCATTCTTTTGTGCTTTTATACGCGATATCACGGAGCGTAAGGAGGCCGAAATGCAACTTTCAAACGAACGAAACCTTTTACGGGCATTAATTGACCATTTACCGGACTATATCTACGTGAAGGATACCTCGTTCAATTATATAATCAGTAACCGGGCCTTTGTAAAACTCGTGGGCGCTTCATCAGAGGCCGCCACCATCGGGAAAAAATCCACACAGCTTTTCGGCCAGGAGGTTGGCGGGGTAAATATGCAGGAGGATAAATCGGTGTTTGAAACTGGGAAGGAAATCAGTGACCGCGATGAAATTATTTTAACCGCTGAAGGAAAGAAATTATGGTTGCTTACCACAAAAGTTCCGTTAAAGGACCAGGATAAAAAAGTGATTGGGATCCTGGGGATCAGTAAGGACATCACAGAACGTAAAAAATCTGAAGAGGAAATCGCGAGGTCGAATGCCCGGTTTAATATTGTTTCAAAAGCTACCAGTGATATTGTGTGGGACTGGGATTTATTGACGAATGCTTTTTGGTGGAATGATAATTACTATTCCAACCTGGGATTCGCAAAGAAGGATGAGATTGATATAGATGACTGGTTCCACCATATACACCCGGATGATGTCAGCAGGGTCCGTGCCAAAATTATTAAAACGATTGAGGGTTCTAATACCGCGTGGCGGGATGAGTACCGCTACGCGAACGCTGATGGAACCTACCTGCACTTTCTTGACCGGAGTTTTATCATGAGAGACAACAATGGCGTCGCTACCCGGATGATCGGATCTATGGTGGATATGACGCCGATATATAATGCACAGCGGGAAGTTGCTGAAAGTGAAAACAGGCTTCGTACCATCCTGGATTCAGACCCGGAGTGTATAAAACTGCTGGGCCCGGATAGTGAATTATATGAAATAAACAAGGCGGGCCTGGAAATGATTGAAGCCGACAGTCTCGAGGAGATTAAAGGCAGGTCTCTTTTAATGCTTATCGACGAACCCCAGCGGGAAGCAGCCGCGAAGCTTGTGAAGGAAGCTTTTAATGACCAATCGGGCAGGATAGAGTTTGAAATGATAACATTGAAAGGGAATAAACGTTGGTGTGAATCAAGAATAGTGCCTTTTAGAAATGCCGAAGGCGAAATCACCTATGCCCTCAGTGTTACCATTGATAATACAGAAAAAAGAAAGGCAGAACTGGAGCTCAAACAAAACGAAGAAAAATACCGTACCCTGGTTGAACAAGCCATAGACGCCATTGCTTTGTATGACGAAAAAGGGAAAATCCTGGACGTAAATACGGGCGCAGTAAACCTGCTTCGCTACACAAAAGAAGAGCTTACCGGTATGTCGCTGGCTGAAATACTGACCCAGGAAGAAATCCAAATCAACCCGGTCCGTTATGACATCCTTGAAAATGGAAGTTCGACTGTCAAGCAGCGTAAAATGAGGCGCAAAGACGGAACGATCGTCGAAACCGAGGTTCGGTCACAGCAATTGCCCGACGGCCGGTTTCTGTCTGTGATCCGGGATATGTCGGAACGGATAAGAACAGAGGAAGAACTGGAAACCTCTTACCGGGCGATCCGAAAGCTGACAGCCCACCTCCAGAATATCAGGGAGGAAGAAAGAACACATATTGCCCGCGAAATTCACGATGAACTGGGTCAGCAGCTGACGGTATTAAAAATGGATGTATCCTGGATAAATAAAAAGATCAGTTCTACTGCCGACGACAGCACCCGGGAAAAAATGAAAGAATTGCTGGAGATGCTGGATGATACCGTGAGAACCGTGCGACGTATTTCATCTGAGCTTCGCCCGAGTTTGCTGGACGACCTGGGATTGATGGCAGCGATGGAATGGCAACTTAATGAGTTTGAGAAACGTTCAGGAATTAAGACAAAACTTGAAGCACCGGAAAAAGAAATAAAATTATCCAACCCGCTGAAAACTGCCTTATTCAGAATTTTCCAGGAATCGCTTACGAATGTGGCGAGGCATTCGTCGGCACAGAAAATGGTAGTCAGTCTTTCACAAACCGATGACCATTTTGTTTTGTCGATAATTGATGATGGTATGGGATTTGACAAAGAGAAAATCGCTGATAAGAGGACGCTGGGAATTCTTGGGATGAAGGAACGCAGCACGATGATTGGCGGAACATATGAAATTATATCCTATCCCGGAAAAGGAACCAGGGTATCGGTTTCCGTTCCCCTGGATGCTAAAGAACAAAAACTTTGACAGAATGAAAGTTTTAATTGCCGATGATCATGCTATAGTCCGCCGCGGAATGAAACAGCTTTTGCTGGAGCACTATCCTTTTGCAGTGATTGGCGAAGCCGCAGATGCTGAGCAGCTTATTGCTGAAGTAGCCGGTAAGGAATGGGATGTAATTGTTTGTGATATGAATATGCCCGGGAGAAGCGGGCTGGATGCATTACAGCAGATTAAGGAAATGTCGCCCCGCCTGCCTGTGCTGATAATGAGTATGTACCCCGAAGACCAGTATGCACTCCGCGTTTTGAAAGCCGGTGCCTCCGGGTATCTCGGCAAGGAAACCATCCATGACGATCTCGTTAAAGCTATCGAAATGGTAAGGGTAGGGAAGAGGTTTATCACGCCGAGCATAGCAGAAAAATTAGTGGATGCTGTTGGATCACATTCAGCAAAATCATTGCACGAAACGCTTTCAGACCGGGAGTTTGATGTTTTTAAATTACTGGCTTCCGGGAAATCAGTTTCCGAAATCGCTTCCAAACTTTCACTCAGTGCGACAACCGTCAGCACCTATCGTTCCCGGGTAATGGAAAAAATGAGTATGCGCAGCAATGCTGAACTGGCCCGGTATGCTTTCGAGAACAACTTGATCTGAATCATGCCCACCATGGGGCTTGTAGTTTTTTTGCTACATGCTTTTATTGAATTCAGGGACAATTTGTTATGCACATTTGACGTTTTTTTGTCTTTCCTATGACGTCAATCCCCATGAAAAAGACAAAAACGGTTTTAATCGTTGATGATAACATGAATTTTGTCGACCGCATGATTGGCCTGCTCGTCGAAGCGAAATCTGTTGAAAATATCATTGTAGCTTCAGATTATGATGAAGCCCGCAAATTACTCTCCCAGGAAAACCCCGACATCGTCCTGCTTGATATTAATCTTCCCGGAAAAAATGGCATTGAACTTCTAAAACTTATCCGCCACCACAATGCGGATTGTGAGGTGATCATGATCACCAACCATGCCGATGATTATTACCGACAGCAGTGTTTTGACCTGGGCGCAAAATATTTCCTGGATAAATCAAATGATTTTGCCCAGGTACCTGGTATTATAAGCAACCATTCATTCATCGGAAAAAAATAACCCCGGATTAAGAACCAAAGCCGTGTGCACATGAAAAAGCAGTGGACGAAAATAAAGAGCATTATCCAAACGCACGAACAGCAGAAAGAGTTATTTCTTTCTGTTATTAATGACGAAGGAACCATTGTCAGTGCAAATGCCTTTATGGTAAAGACACTGGACCTGAAATCCCCTAAAAAGGAAAAGGTCAATATATTTGACCTGATACATCCTGCAAATGTCAGCGACTTTAAAACCATTCTTCAAAAATCAACCGGAGAGACCTCCCCAGCCTGCATGGAGGTATATATTAAGAACGGGTTATATCATCCCATGAAATGGCAAATCAGCCATTTGCCCGGTGCGGACGGGGTCAGTGCTTATTTTTGTGTGGGGCATAAGATACTGGATGATGAGCGGTTGAAAAAGTTCAATGAGCTTGGTGAAAAAAATTATCAACTGATCGTTGAAGGCCTGAATGCAGGAATTCTTTTCCAGGATAAAAAAGGTGAGTTGATAGCGGCCAATCAGAAAGCGGCCGATGTATTTGATTCCACTCTTGAGAAATTATACCAGTTAACCGGCATCGAAAATCTCTGGAATACAGTGTGGGAAATCAAAACCGAGAATGACCGGAAAGTCTCTTTTGCCGACACCCCCTTCATGAAAGCCCTGAAATCCGGTAAGCCTGAAGCAGAAGTACTGGTCATCCGGCTTGGGAGTGGGGAGCAGCGATGGTTCCATTTCAGCTCACAACCTTTATTCGAGGATAATAATCCGGTTCCATATTCGGTTGTTTCGAACATTGCTGACCTGACGCCGGAAAGAAAACTTGCAGAGGAGCTGTATGAAAGAAAGATATTATTCAGGGCGTTCATGAACCAGACACCAAATATTGCCTGGGTGGTGGATGAAGATTCTATACTTCTTTTGGCCAACCAGGCCTTTTTTCAATATTTCAGGCTGGAGGAAAAAAAGGCAGTAAATAAGAATATCACAGAGCTGGTACCTCCGGCTGTAGCAAAAGCTCTCTATGAAAAGCATATACAGGTATTACAAACAGGGTTACCTGCTGACATGGTTCAAAAAGTAAAATTGGCAGACGGCACAGACATGGTCTTCCATATAAATCTTTTCCCTATAACCGGGGCTGGCGGTAAAAAATTGCTCGGCGGGCACGCAGTGAACCTGGAAGATAAATATGCTGCCGAAAAGAAACTTCGGGAAGTCAATGACCGGCTTTTACTCTTAACCAGGGCCACTACCGATGCTATTTGGGAATGGGATATGCAGACCGGCTATATCTTCCGTAATGATGCATTGATGGATATGATTGGCTATCATCTCGACGATCCAAAAGGGCTATCATGGTGGTTGCGCAGGATACACCCCGAGGACCGTAACCGCATCAGCGATAAGGTGAAGGATAGTACCGACAGGAATAAACAATCCTGGGAGGATGAGTACAGGTTTAAATGTGCAGATGGCCATTACAAGCACATGCGGGATAAAGGTTATATCGTGTACGAAAATGGATTGCCGGTCAAAATGATAGGTTCGCTGCAGGATGTAACCAGCCTGAAGGACCTGGAGGGCCAGTTGATGGAAGAGAAGCTGCAAAAGCAGAAGGAAATTTCAGAAACGGTTATACGGGTGCAGGAGATGGAGAGGACCCGCATTGGTCATGAATTGCACGATAATGTCAACCAGATATTGTCCACGACCAAGTTGTTTGTGGACATGCTGACGCCGGCCAATAAAGATGAAAGGAAAATAAAAGAGAAGAGTATTGAGTATATCCTGATGGCCGTAGAAGAAATAAGAAAACTCTCCAAAGAACTGGTCGTTCCCCAGCTGAAAGATAAGGGTCTGGTAGAAAGTATCTGGTCGCTGGTGGATGATATTAATTTATCAACCTCTTTAAAGATAAAATTCACGCACGACCTGGAGAACGGGCTACTGACACCAGGAATCCAGGTAACCTTATTCAGGATTGTACAGGAACAATTCAAAAACATTATTAAACACAGCCGGGCTAAAAAGGTGGATATTACGCTGCAAAGCCGGGAAGCGGAAATTCACCTGATGATCCGTGATGATGGAGCCGGATTTGATTCCAGTAAAACCACCCGGGGCATCGGGTTGTCCAACATATTTGAAAGAACGCGGTTTTACAATGGTGTCTCGGAGATTCAAACTTCTCCGGGCAAGGGCTGTATGTTAAACATTACGATTCCTTACCTTCAATAATGCTGGTGCCGGGTTAAGTTGTTGCTGTGGGCAATTACTACCCATCCCGATTATTTTTTTTGTGACAGCTTACGGTTGACTCCGCCAGTCCCGGGGCGCTTTGTATTAACAAAGGCGGGCTTCAACTATTTCATTGAAGTCTGCCAGGATTAATGAGCTTAATAATTGACAAATGCGGTAAACTTTAGGAGCTTCCAGAATGATAATACGCTTAGCTCCGGCTTATAGAACTTAACCTTTGAATTTGTAGTTGGCATTGGGGTTACCCGGGCAACCTTGTTTGCGGGATGAGTAACAAGATGTTACACTAATAGCCAGGATAAAAAGTAATAAAGCGGCAAAAAACTTATTTTTCATTTCAGGGATATTTGTTAGTTAAACGGGATTTTTAGGGCATTATTTTACAAAGACAAAGATAAACAGTCTGCCGGATTTTGCAAGTCAATCTGAATAAGAAACAGGCCTGGTAATAATAATCAGTAACCGGCTGATAATCTTTGATTAAGGCTAATCAAATTTGATTTTGATAACTACAACAAACCGTTACCTTTACGGCCCCAAATAACAAGAAAATAAGAGAAATTAAAGCCCAATGCTCCAACTGAAAAAACCACTTGCATTCATCGACCTGGAAACTACCGGCGTAAATCCGGGAACAGACCGTATTGTAGAGATAGCGATCGTTAAAATACTTACGGACGGCAGCCGGAGTGTGAAAAGAAAACTGATCAACCCGGAAATGCCGATCCCGAAAACTTCCAGCGATATTCATGGAATTACAGATGAAATGGTTAAGGATGCGCCTTCTTTTAAGCAGGTAGCCCAGGAACTCAAGCAAATGCTGGATGGCTGCGATTTCGCCGGGTACAACTCCAACCGCTTTGATATTCCCCTCCTGATGGAAGAATTCCTGCGGGCCCAGGTGGATTTTGATATGAAGAACCGAAAGCTGCTCGATGTTCAGAATGTTTTTCATAAGATGGAACCGCGGACATTGAGTGCTGCCTATAAATTTTATTGCAATAAAAGCCTCGATGGAGCCCATAGCGCTGAAGTGGATGCTTCGGCCACCCATGAAATACTGGAAGCACAACTGGAACGATACCCACAGCTGGGCAATTCCGTCGATTCTATCCTGAAACTAATCGGGGAAGACCAGATCGTTGATTTTGCGCGCAGGTTTGTGATGGAAAATGGAATTGAAGTTTTCAATTTTGGTAAATTTAAAGGAAGAGCGGTCGCTGATGTGTTAAAAGCTGAACCCCAGTATTATGATTGGATGATGAAAGGCGATTTCCCCCAGCATACAAAACAGAAACTTACTGAAATCTATACCCGTACGATGCTGAAAAAAAGCTGATCACTGGTAACAGCCTGTTAACAAATTTAACAGGTTGTCTCTTTTATATTATCGTAAATTTGTTATTTACTGTGCCGGCCAGGACCGATGGAGAAGCTTGTAATCATACCAACATATAATGAGCAGGAGAATATAGGTAATATTCTTCCGGCAATATTCAATTTGAATGAAGGTTACCACGTATTGGTGATTGATGATGGCTCCCCGGACGGAACTGCACAGCTTGTAAAAGATCTTCAACCCAAATACCCGGGCCTTTTATTTATTGAAGAAAGAAAAGGAAAGCTGGGACTGGGCACTGCTTATATCCATGGCTTTAAGTGGGCGATTACCCGGAATTACCAGTTTATTTTTGAGATGGATGCCGATTTCTCGCACAACCCCGCTGACCTGTCCAGACTTTATAATGCCTGTAAATACGAAGGTGGAGACGTGGTTGTGGGTTCCCGTTATGTAAAAGGCGGAGGTGTAGTAAACTGGCCAAAAAACCGCATTGCACTCTCCAAGGGGGCTTCCTTGTATACCCGGATGATAACCTGGATGCCGGTCAAGGATCCAACAGCAGGTTTTATGTGTTACAAAAAAGAAGTGCTGGAAACAATCAACCTGGATGAAATCCACTTTGTAGGCTATGCATTCCAGATCGAAATGAAATTTGCCGCCTGGAAATTGGGTTTCAAACTCAAAGAGGTTCCTATTATTTTCCAGGACAGGACTTACGGCATTTCAAAAATGAATAAAAGCATTGTAAAAGAAGGCATCCTGGGTGTGCTCAAACTCCGCTGGCACAGTCTCTTCACCAATTACCGCAGAAGGGTAAAAAAAACTGAACCCGGGATTGCTGCTTTAAAACCGGTACAGCAAAACGAAATGCTGGCTGAGTAACCCTTCCCTTTTTTTCTACCATCTTTTGTTTAGTTTGCATGGCTAATGAAGAAAGCCTTCCTGCAATTGCACATCGCAGTCTTCCTGGCCGGGTTTACGGGAATATTGGGGCGCCTGATTACACTGAATGAAGGAATGATCGTCTGGTACAGGTTATTACTTACTGCTGCCACGATGTGGATTTTATTTGGGCTGATGAAGAAACTGCGAAAAATCTCCGTAGCTGATATCCTGAAAATATCCGGGGTGGGTTTTATTGCCGCCATGCATTGGGTCACCTTCTATGGTTCTATCAAATATGCTAATGTCTCCGTAGCACTTGTGTGTTTTTCTGCGATCGGGTTTTTTACTGCCTTATTTGAGCCACTCATTCTTAAAAAACGAATGAACTGGACGGAAATGGTACTGGGTCTTATTACACTTACGGGGATCTATGTCATTTTTCATTTTGATACCCAGTACAAAACGGGCATTATTATCGGGATTATTTCAGCGTTGCTGGCTTCGCTATTTCCTATTTTCAACCGGGAGTTCTTAAAGAGAATAAACGTGGAAACCATGCTGACCTGGCAACAAACCGGTGGATTAGTGGTTTTATCCATATTACTTCCATTTTATCTTCAGCAATTTCCCGAAAAACATTTTCTCCCCGGCTGGGAAAACCTGGGCTGGTTATTAGTGCTGGCGTGGTTTTGTTCCGTAATTGCCTTTCAACTGTCCGGTTATGCGCTTAAACGATTATCGGCTTTTACCGTAAACCTCACTTTTAATCTTGAACCGGTCTATGGCATCATACTGGCTTTCGCGGTGTACCGGGAAAACCAATTCCTGAGTAAATGGTTCTTTGTGGGGTTCGCGATTATCGCCCTGGCCCTGATCATACATGTTTATTTGCTGGTAAAGCTTGAAAAAAAACTTACTGCCGATGCAGCCAACAGCCTATCATAAAAAAATTATCGAGTATTACAGGGATACAGAGAATGCGTATAAAGATTCCTGGGATCTGAATAACAGCCACGCTATTCATTATGGTTACTGGGATGAAAAGGTAAAATCTTTCCCGCAATCTTTATGGCGGATGAATGAAGTAATGATGGAAGCTGTTGCTATACAAGCAACCGATAAGGTACTGGATGCAGGTTGCGGCGTTGGTGGCAGCAGTATTTTCCTGGCGTCGCGACTGGGATGCACGGTCACAGGAATTACGCTGAGTGAAAGGCAAATGGAGCAGGCGCAATTAACTGCCCGGCAAAAAGAACTCGGGGAATTGACCAGTTTTAGCATAATGGATTATTGCCACACAGATTTTCCAGCTGAAAGTTTTGATGTGGTTTGGGGCTGTGAAAGCATTTGTTATGCGGAAAATAAAGAACACTTCATACAAGAGGCTTTCCGTTTGCTGAAACCAGGAGGAAGGTTAGTGGTAGCGGATGGATTTGTTTCCCGGTTTGAGAATAACGATGTACCGGTTATACGAAACTGGCTGGACGGGTGGCAGGTGAATTACCTGGAATCTCCCCAGCGATTTGAATCCTTTATGCGGCAGGCAGGGTTTGATTGTATCCACTACAGGGATATATCCGCCCAGGCTGCACATTCTTCCCGGCGGCTCTATAAGTTTTATTTCCTGGCAAATTTATACCTGGCGTGGAAAAAGATTAATTTTTCCACGCCTGCTACCGACATGCAAAAAAAGAATATCAACGCCTGTAAATTCCAGTATAAGGGAATGAAGAAAGATTTATGGCAATATGGGTTAGTGACTGGCAGAAAACCCTGATAGGCTTTCTCCTTATTGCATTAACTTAGTCATTCAAAAAAACCAGGCATGAGGAAGGTTCTGTTACCTATTTTATTAATTTTCACCATAGATATTGCCGTTGCCCAAAAAAAACCGCTGGATCATAGTGTATATGACAGCTGGCAGCATATTGGGGAAAGGATGATCAGCCATGACGGTAAATGGGTAGTTTACACGATCGATCCGCAGCAGGGTGACAATGAGCTGGTGATACAGTCTTCCGATGCGAAGTATAAAAAAACAGTACCCCGGGGATACGGCGCCGTTATTACAGAAGACAGCCGGTACGTGCTGTTTAAAATTAAACCCCTTTTCAAAGACACCCGGGACGCCAGGATTAAGAAAAAAAAACCAGACGATATGCCCAAGGACTCAATGGCCATCGTTGAATTGGGAAAGGAAGATGTCTGGAAAGCAGCAAAAACAAAGAGTTTCAGGTCCCCGCAAAAATCTTATGGGTGGGTGGCGTACCAATTGGAAAAAAACCCGGAACCTCCATCAAAACATAAGCCTTCAGACGGAGCGGCAAATAAAAAGATTACAGATAGCTTTAACCGCGTTATTGATTCTTTACAGCAGGTGATACAATCGATGCCCGTTAAAAAGAAAAGGAACAGGGATGAAAATGAAGGCGGGGATTTCATTGACCATACGGCATTCACCATTGACGGGGCAGATGCAGACGGCGATGATCCAACCAGTGCACCGGCAGATACGGGCAGCGACCTGGTTGTCCGCAACCTGGAAACAGGAGAGGAAAAAGTTTTTTCCAATGTACTGGAGTATTATTTCAGCAAAAAAGGAAACAGGTTATTGATTGAACAGGCCAGGAACCCCAAAGATTCTTTAAGTAAGTTAAGCATAATGGTTTTTGATCCGGTGGAAAGCCGGTCCATCATTTTAAGCAGGGGAGGAAATGAGTTTAAAAATTTTGTGATGACCGATGATGGTTTGCAAATAGCTTACCTCGGAGAGCGGGATGCACGGCCAAAAGAACTCCAGAAATTTTACCGTGTATGGTATTACCAGCCGGGTATGGATAGTGCTATGCTGCTGGTTGATAAAAACTCAGTTGGCATGCAGCTGGGTATGACCATCAGCGAATATGGAACACTCAGTTTCAGTAAAAATGGGAAGCGATTATTTTTTGGCACCTGTCCTGTTCCAATACCCAAAGACACTTCGCTGGTGGAGTTTGAACACGCGAAAGTTGATATCTGGCATTATAATGACGATTACCTGCAGACGGTTCAGAATTTTCCTCCCAGGCTAAGGATGGCCCAACAGGAAAATTTCCTGGCGGTATATGATTTCGAAAGCAGGAACATTAAACAATTGGGCAGTGACCGGATTCCCCAGGTCTTGATAACCAGCGAGGGTGACGGGGATATTTTTGTGGGGATAACCGATTTTGGTAAGAGGATCGAAAGCCAGTGGCGGGGAAATACACTCAAAGATATTTATGCGATTGATGTGAAGACGGGGGCGAAGAAACTGGTAAAAGAGCACTTGTTTGGCCAGGTCTATCCTTCTTCTACCGGCAAATACATTATGTGGTATGACAGGTTGGCGAAGAATTATTTTGCCTGGGATGGGATAAGTTCCAGGAATATCACAGCAAAAATAAAAGTACCGTTATGGAATGAAGAGTTTGATTCACCGGATGACCCGAATAATTATGGGGTGATGGGATGGCAGGAAGGTGATTCTGCCGTGTATGTATATGACAAGTATGATGTGTGGCAACTTGATCCCGGCGCAAGGACATTACCCGTCAATTATACCGCATCTTTCGGGAGAATCTCTAAAGAGTCATTCCGGTACGTCAGGACTGACCCCGAGGAACTTTTTTTTAAACATAACCAGGAAGTTTTTTACAGAACCCGGAATGAGGTTACAAAAGCCGGGGGTCTTTTGAAAACGGTATTGAGACAACAGGCTGTAAAGAATTTATACAGCTCAGAGTACGGTGGATTCTTATTTGGGCCAGTTGTAAAATCGAAAGATGGAGGGTTTGTAATTTTTACAAAAGAGAATTTTACCTTTTCGCCTGATCTCTATGTTTGGAGAGGTGATGAAAATATTAAGGTTGGTGAAAAGCTTATTGATAGCGCAAGGCGGCTCTCCTCGCTCAATCCACAGCAATCCGGCTATCTGTGGGGTACTGCCGAGCTTTTTAAATGGAAAGCATACAATGGAAAAGAAGCCACCGGGATTGTATACAAGCCCGGGGATTTCGATCCAAAGAAAAAATACCCCGTCATCGTTTATTTCTATGAAAAACTCACCCAGGACCTGTATGATTATAAAGAACCCGCTCCCATACGAAGTGCAGTCAATGTTCCTTTTTTTGTCAGCCGCGGTTATATCATTTTCATGCCTGATATAGAATATAAAGTAGGTTATCCCGGGAAGAGCGCCTATGATTATATTGTCAGCGGTGCCAGGGCGCTGGTAAAAAAGGGCTGGGCAGACAGTACAAATATGGCCCTGCAGGGTCATAGCTGGGGAGGATACCAGGCGGCGCAATTGGCGACCATGACCAAACTCTTTAAGGCCGTGTGGGCCGGTGCTCCTGTTGCGAACATGACCAGTGCTTATGGAGGGATCAGGTGGGAAAGTGGTATAAGCCGCCAGTTTCAATATGAAAAAGCGCAAAGCCGGATCGGCGGAACGCTATGGCAGAAACTTCCCCTGTATTTGCAAAACTCACCGCTATTCCACCTGGACAAAGTGACAGCGCCCATGGTGATCATGCATAATGATGCGGATGGTGCGGTACCCTGGTACCAGGGAATAGAATTATTTACCGGCCTGAGAAGATTGGGAAAGAAAGTATGGATGTTCAATTATAACGGGCAGGGACATGGATTAACGCAACGGCAGGATATGCTGGATTACCAGGTCAGGATGCAACAATTCTTCGATTGGATACTAAAAGGTGGTAAGCCGGCTAAGTGGATCACGGAGGGTGTGCCCGCGGTAAAAAAAGGAAAGGACTGGGGGTTGGAAGTTGTTGATTAGTTGGGGGTGAGGTTTAAGGTTTAAAGTTTAATGTTTAAGGTTTAATGTTGGGGTTTCTTTTAGCAACCTGCGCAAACGATTTAAAGGCTCACTATGCTTTAAGAACGTTAAACCTGAAACTTCAGACCTTAAACGAAAACAACTAAGCTGCAGCACTTAAAAATTTTACCAAACTACGCTTCGCTACAGGCAACAGGGTCTCATCAACCGGGAAACTCAATTGCGTTTCTATTGAATAAACAGCCGGGTTGGGAAGTTCTTTCCTGTGCCGTATCAATTCAGATTTAATATGTTCATAGGTACTGGAAATACTGCGGTACCAGTTATCAATAAAAACCGTTTTGATGCTCCGGTATTTCTCATCATGTTTTTCAAAAATAGAAAGCCGGTAATAATAGACCCCTGTCTGGCGGATCTTGCCGCTGCTTAAGAAGAAATAACCCTCCTGTATGTCGAGGGGGATGATCCCCACCGGGGTAATATTGATTTTTTCTTCTACGAACTCATAAATCTCGGTTCCGTTACTGATGGTGTTCTTTATTTTCCCGGCCGAGTAATGAATAATATCTTCCAGCTCCTGCATGAGTTCGTCATCATTGATCATCTGCTCGTACAACAGCTGCAGTCTTTCCATCTGGAAACCATTAAGCTTTTTTGGAAAATGCTCCTGCAGGTATTTTTTGTTTTCCCGGAAAGCCACGATATTGTTATAATGAAAAATAATATCAGCCAGCTGCGGGTAAAGTTTGCTTTCAGTGAAGTACCGGTTGACTTCCTGCAGGTAGGCAAGCAGGGTGTATTTTTTCAACTCAAAATCAATGCGGCCTTCGGCGAACCAGGTCTCGGATAGTGACTTCATAGCTGTAGGGGTTAAGTTTGATAAGCCTAATTTAATAAAAAGACGGCATAATATAAACAGGGTTTATCTTTAGTATGTTAAACGTTTAAAAATGAGATATATTTTAGTCTTTCTTTCTATCTGCCTGGTTTCCTGCGGCAATACTTATTATATTGTTCGTCATGCCGAAAAGGCTCCCATGGAAGCAGGAGCAAGCCAGATGATGGCGGCTGATCCACCCTTGTCGGAAGCAGGGCATTCAAGGGCAAACGCATTAAAAGATGCCTTGGCCGGCAAAAAGATCCGGCATATTTTTTCCACCAATTTCAAAAGAACATTGTCAACCGCAGAACCACTTAATGTGTATAATGATCACACCCGTATTGAAATCTACAGCAGCCGCAAGGATTCAATGGATTTATTTATTGAAAAACTAAAATTGATCCGGAAAGGAAATGTGCTGGTGGTAGGTCATTCCAACACGATTGATGATATTGCCAACAAACTCTGCGGAACTTCCGTTGTACCCGGGGATTTAAAAGAAACTCAGTACGATAATCTTTTTGTTGTGAAGAGGAAAGGCAACCGCTACATTTTCACCGGAAAAAAATACGGTGCGGCAACAGAATGATGACATTGCGCATTGAACGGGTAAATCTGTATATCAAAAGGACAGCCTGCCGAAAATCAGGAGCTAGTATTCCCGGTCAGTTTTGAAATTCTCGAGCTCTTTTGCAACAGCTGTCAGGAAAGTAGCTCCCAGGCTTCCGTCAACAATACGGTGATCGTAACTCATACTTAAATACATCATATGACGGATCGCGATGCTGTCACCCGCAGGCGTTTCGATCACCACGGGTCTTTTCTTGATGGCTCCTACGGCAAGAATAGCTACCTGCGGCTGGTTAATGATCGGCGTGCCCATCAGGCTGCCGAATGTCCCTACATTGGTCATGGTAAAAGTGCCCCCCTGGGTATCATCAGCTTTTAGCTTGCCATTGCGGGCATTATCGGCCAGGGTGTTTACCTGTTTCGCCAGGCCAACGAGATTTAACTGATCCGCATTTTTTATGACCGGTACAATCAGGTTTCCACTTGGTAAAGCGGTCGCCATTCCTATATTGATATCTTTTTTTATAATGATCTTATCGCCGTCCAGCGAACAGTTGACCAGCGGGAATTTTTTGATACAGCGTACTACCGCCTCAATAAATAAAGGAGTGAAAGTGATTTTTGTGCCTTCTCTCTTTTCAAAATCTTTTTTCACCCGATCCCGCCATTGCACAAGATTCGTCACATCGGCTTCTGTAAAGCTGGTAACATGCGGGCTGGTTTGTTTACTCCTTACCATATGCTCTGCGATCAGTTTCCGCATACGGTCCATTTCAATGATTTCAACATTGCCCTGGTAAGTAGTGAGTTGTTGGTTAGCTGATGCCTGTTGCTGCTCAATCCTTGATACAGGAACAACCATCGGTTCATTACGGTTACTGGCTCCTGACTCACGGTTGGGAGCACCTGACTTTCGCTGGCTCACGTACTGTAATATGTCTTTCTTTGTCACTCTTCCTTCATTACCTGTTCCCGGAATTTTTTCCAGCTCCGTCATACTTACTCCTTCACTGGCTGCAATATTTAAAACAAGGGGAGAATAAAAGCGGTTGGAAGAACCATTTGTAGCCTGTGCCTTGTAGCCTGCCTGCCCGCCCGATGGATTGGTGGTTTGTGCCTGAATAGTTTCCACCACAACGGCTTCCTGCGCCGGCTGGTTCGCTGTTTCTCTGGGAGGAGTTGAAACCACGGGTTTGGCCGGCATTGATTCGGCGGCCTCCGTCCTGATCCGGGCAATCACTGTTCCAATGGGGACCACATCATTGACATTAAACAGGATTTCATCAATAACACCTGCAGCCGTACTGGGAACCTCGCTATCCACCTTATCGGTGGCAATTTCAAGGACTGTTTCATCCATACTAACCGCATCACCGGGTTGTTTATGCCATTTCAGCACCGTCGCTTCCATAATACTCTCGCCCAGTTTCGGCATTATCAGGTCAACTATAGCCATATAAGTATCTTAAAAATTCCAGGTTATGTATGCGGATTGACTTATTGGTAATCCTTCCTTTCTTAATGGAATACTGGTTCGTAAAAAAATGAAGCAGCAGCAACTGGTGTCAAAGGTAAAGTTTTCCGGTTAATCAGTTTAATCTCCATCAATCAGGGTCGGACAAGATGAATTTCCTAAGGAGATTTAAGGCATTGCCTCCGGTCATAGCAATATTCCTTTGCCGGTCAAACCGGAGATGAAGTTGCATGGTTTCCACTTTGTCCTTGCTGCCGGCAGCTATCCAAACGGTTCCAACAGGTTTTTCTTCAGAACCGCCCCCCGGTCCCATAATACCCGATGTTGCCAGGGCATAATCAACTTTGAGTAATTGAAGAGCGCCTTTGACCATTTGTTTTACGGTGTCTTCACTTACCGCCCCGGCCGTTTCCAACGTTTCGTGACCGACACCCAATGCATTTTCTTTAACCTGATTTGAATAACTTACTACGCTGCCATTGTAATAATCAGATGAACCGGGAACGGAAGTGATTAAATGGGCAATATAGCCACCGGTGCAACTTTCGGCAGTGCCTATTGTTTTGTTTCTTGCTCTCAGGATCTTTCCGATCACCACTTCCAGGTTTTCGTCTTCGCTGCTGACAAGGAACTCCTTAACCAGCACCTGCATTTTTTCAAAATAAGGCAGCATTTCTTTTTCAACATCTTCTTTACTGTTTCCCTGCGAGGTCAGTCTCAGTTTCACCATGCCATAATTGGGAAGGTAGGCCAGTTTAATATGAGCAGGGAGTGCTGGTTCAAATTCATTCAGCAGTTCGGCCAGCATCGATTCTCCTTGCCCGGCTGTAAAAGCGGTGCGGTGGACAATGGCCGGCATCTTAAATTCTTTCAGTAATCGTGGAATAACTTCATCCCTCATTAATCCTTTCATTTCATGGGGTACACCGGGCAGCGATATAAAGATCTTTCCCTCTCTTTTGAACAGCATGCCGGGCGCCGACCCCCGGGCATTATGAAGTACCGTGCAGACATCAGGGACCTCAGCCTGTTTCAGGTTTCTCTCCAGCATGGGGCCTGTCCGGCGAAACACTTTTTCAAATAAATGCCTGACATGTGCCAGTACTTTTTCATTGACAACCAGTTTCCCGCCAAAATAATTACAAAGCAGGGGTTTGGTAATGTCATCCGCCGTAGGACCAAGACCACCCGTGACAATAATGATCTGTGATTGTTTGCATTCCTGGTCCAGGGCCTGCCAGATATCATCATATACATCGCCAACCGCCACTCTTCTTTTTACCCAAACACCCACCTTATTCAGTTCCTGCCCGATAAATGCGCTGTTGGTGTCGATGGTCTGGCCAATCAGTAATTCATCCCCGATGGTGATAATGGAAGCATTAACAGTATTCATAGATCCTAAATTCGTCGTAAAGGTAGGAGATGGCTAAATTTGAATTCATAATATTCAGGAGGATATGAAAAAGATTATACTGGCGGCGGGGACCTGGTTGCTGGCGATTGTAGCTGCAGCACAGCCCGTAAGCCGGCAACTGGAAAAAGCCTGGCAGCAATTTCAAGCGGATTCTCAACTGAAACATGCCATCAGCTCATTGTACGTTACAGACGCGAATACAGGTGAGGTTGTATTTGATAAAAATTCACAAGTGGGTCTTGCCCCGGCCTCCACCCAGAAGATCATTACCAGTGTAACGGCATTTGAGTTGCTGGGCAAAGATTTCAGGTACCGGACCAGCCTGGCATTGGACCAGACGGATGGAAATACTATCCTGCATATTTATGGAAACGGTGATCCCACCCTCGGAAGCTGGCGCTGGCAGCAGACCACAGAATATGAAGTGAAAAGAAGGTGGGTGAGAGCAATCCAGGCGGCAAAATTGAAAAAGATTGATTTTGTTTTTTTCCAGACGGACGGATGGCAAAACGAAACCATCCCGGATGGATGGATATGGCAGGATATAGGCAACTATTACGGTGCAGGGGCAGAAATTTTCAACTGGCGGGAAAACCAGTTTGATATAATACTTAAATCAGGGAAAAATATAGGAGATAAAGTACAGGTTGTAAGAACTGCACCATTTGTCCATGACCTTGAATTAGCCTCCTCCCTGCGTTCCGCCGCAAAAGGTACGGGCGATAATGCTTATGTTTATTACCCGCTTCACAAAAAAGCAGGGTTAATCCGCGGCACTATTCCTCTCGGGGAAGATAATTTTAAAATTTCAGCGGCATTCCCATCTTCGTCACATCAATTCTTTCAAACCCTGTTTGATACCCTGAAGATATTAAGTATAAAAGTGCCCCTGGAAGAAGTCCGGGTTTTACCTGCAAAAAATCATATCCGCGATATCCGGACCTTGCACACCGAATACTCACCTTCATTGGACAGCATCGTTTACTGGTTCAATAAAAAAAGCATTAACCTGTACGGAGAAGCCTTCATAAAAACCTTTGGCATGATGAAAAAAGGCTTCGCTTCAACCGATTCAGGAGTATCAGTTGTAAAAGAATTCTGGAAATTAAAAGGACTGGATGAGGATGAACTGAATATTTACGATGGCTCGGGGCTTTCCCCACTTAACCGGGTGACCACGCATGCCCAGGTAGAAATATTAAAATATGCCAAAGCCAAAGACTGGTTCCCGCATTTCTATAACTCATTGCCTGATTTTAATGGTATGAAAATGAAAAGCGGCACTATCAGCGATGTAAAGGGTTTTTGTGGTTACCATACAACTAAAGACGGGAAGGAGTATATTTTTTCTTTCCTGGTCAATAATTACAGTGGCAGGTCTTCATCGCTGGTAGGAAAGATGTATAAAGTGCTGGATGAGTTGAAATAGTAAGGGGTGAGCCGGGAAGCTTCCTATTGGTACCAGGCAGCGACCCGTGAATGAGAAAGGAAATAACTTACTTTTGAATGTTGCCGCGAAACTAAAAACTATAAACCACAAACTACTCTTATGCAGGAACAGAATTATAATAACCACAGCCGCTATATACCCCTCTGGCATTTTATTACCCCGGCAATCATGCTGGCCTTATTAACAGGCAGTATTATCAATCTTGTTCATGCTGATGAACACACACATTATTCCGCAGCGCTGATCGTTGTCATCGCTTTGCTTTTTATTATTTTTTATTGGTACAGCCGGGCGTTTGCCCTGCGGGCCCAGGACAGGGCCATCCGTGCGGAAGAAAATTTTCGCCACTTTATCCTTACCGGCAAACCATTGGATAAACAATTAAGAATTGGACAGATCATTGCCCTCCGTTTTGCCAGTGATGAAGAAATGCCCGGGCTTGCCAAAAGAGCTGTGGAGGAAAAACTCTCACAAAAACAAATCAAGCTGGCTATCCGCAACTGGAGAAGTGACCATCACCGGGTCTAAAAACCAAAGCGCCTGAAAAAAGACATGTCCATCTCCAGCAACCAGGGAGATGCCAGCGCTGCAGCCCAGATAAGAAATACCAGGATTTTTCCCAACAGGGAGATATCCTGCAGGAGATGCCGGTGGAGCAGGTTTTTTATCATGGTCATGATCTTTTCTTCTTTATGGCTGTACTCGAAAGGTGGTGCCGGGGCTACATCTTTGAATGCCGGATGTTCCGCGATCAGGATGTTCCGGATCTTCCAGTAATCTTCATCGGGGAGTTTTTCATATTCCAGGTCTGTATTGATCTCTTCCGCCTCAATTCTTTTTTCAATGGTCGTTAACTTCTTTTCCCCGATAAGCCGGAACAGCATCAGCGCCGGAAATATAAACAGGAGCGGGAAATTACTTTTCCACGCAAACCAGCATAAGAAAGCTATGGATAGAAAAATAAATATTTTGCTCAGCCAGCTTTCTTCATTAAAGAAAACACGGTTTAATAACTGTCCCCCATCCAGGGGATAGACGGGGAGAAGGTTAAAGAGATTCAGGATGATAAGGAGAAGTGAAACGGTGTAGAACGAAATACCGGCCACATGCAGGGAAGGATTATTTTGCCAGAGCAGGTAAAACCCTATTCCGAGAATAATACCCGGCAACGGGCCGGCTAATAAGATCACCGCGGATTCCTTTTGTGACACTTCTCTTTTGGTTCCGGAAACATAAGCGCCGAGAAGCGGGATAAAGAAAATACCCAGATCATTATACCGGAAAAATTTCATGGCAAAAAAATGCCCCAGTTCATGAAAAATGACAATCGCTGTAATCAGCAGCAACAATTCCCACCTTTTAAAAATATAATAACCCAGGATCAGGTAAGCAGCAAGACTGATAAAAGAACGTAACCAGATATTTGTGCCCTTGTCCTGTTTTTCAAAACGCGGGGGGTAAATAATTGTTTCTCCCGTCAAAGCTGGTCGTTCCTCACTATTCGTGGCAGGGCGAGATCCGTCAAAATTGTCCATCAGGTAAAATTAGTCGGGAATTTGAAGTTGTTATATAAGCTTGTTGATTGCAAAATTTTTTACACGGGGTTACCCAAAATATGGTTGCAGTTTCTCTGTTAATTGTTCCGGCATGCTGGTTCTTTTCATGGTTTTGGACTCCATGAAGTAGAGAATGATTTTGCCAACAGCCAGCAACTCATCCTTTTCGTTATAGACCTCATGATGAAATTCGATCTTGTGGTGCACCGGTAATTCTTTCAGCATGGTCTTTATCATCAGCAGATCATCATAGCGGGCAGGCCGGAGATAGCGGCAATGAACATCCACTACCGGCATGATGATCCCCATTTTCTCCATATCCGCATAAGTGAACCCCAGCTGGCGGATGGATTCTGCCCTTGCGGATTCAAAATAAGGAAAGAAATTGCTGTGATAAACCACGCCCATCTGGTCTGTTTCGGCGTACCGCACCCTTACCTGTGTTTCAGTGGTAAACATAACCGAAGCTAATTATTATTTACCGATCAGGCGGTCCATGCTGATCTTTCCCGGGCCGGCAAGTAAAAGCGCCATAAATCCGGCGAGGAACAAAGCAGCATGCTCGCCATCACCAAAAATTTCCCCCTTATGCGAAATAATAAGCGCGACCACCATGGCAATGATGAGTGGCACGGTGGCCAGCCTCGTCATCAGGCCAAGAACAATAAAGGTAGCACAGAAGAATTCTGCAAAAATGGTTAAACTCAGCGAAGCCGGGCCCCCGATATGAAAGGGATCCGTGAAGCCCCGGGAGTTGGCAGCAAAGTTCACCAGCTTCTTATAACCATGCGGGATCATCAGCCCGCCGGCAGAGAGCCGCAGTATCAGCAAGGCAAGTGAAATGGACGTGTCAGAAAATTTAGTACTGAATAATTTTTTCATAGATATTGTTTGGGAGATGCAATATTAGTGAAAAGTCCTAAACACATCGGTGCCGGGATAGCAAACAGCAATAAAATGTTAAACAATTGACATCTTTGAACTTATCCACACCTGTTTGGAATGATGTTTGGTCTGACCTGAAATAATTTGAATATTCGCAGCGTTTAACCACCATCGGTTTTAAAGGACATTCCAACATGAAGAATCATCG
>JANWIJ010000057.1 GCA_025449935.1 Chitinophagaceae bacterium | reverse complement strand
TTCACAGCACGGTATATAAATCCCCGGTTTGATTTTCCCCAGGCGGTTGTCAGCAAACAACAGGAATTCTTAAAGTTGGTTGGTCATTCCACCATCCCGATCAGGCAATTAAAACCCACAGCCCTTAGTTTTTTAATAAATACGCCCCAGGCAATTAACCTGTCAACCATCCGGCCCTATCCCAGCGATGTGCGTCATATTCTTTCGCTGGCGGCTGCGATAGAGATCAATGTTCTCCTCCTGATGTTTGTTTTATTTCTTTTTTTCAGGATCAGCAGTATTAACTCCAACCCCCTTATTTATTTCTGCATTTTCTTTTCCTTTTCCCTCCTCCTGGCTATTGGATTTAGTGTAAATAACCTGGGGGCCATAGTCCGGTACAGGAGTGTAATTATTCCTCTTCTGGTGATACCCATGGCGGCACAGATTGACTGGGCACGGATAAACAATGTTCTGTTTAAAAATATTAAAAATAAAAATAATATATAGAATTTAATGCAATTACGTCTATTGACAGGGTATTTTTCCTATATTTCATCACATTTTACCTACACAATATTATTTTTTCCTGTTTTTTACCAAAAAAATGAATATTTTATTTTAAAAGTAGTTGCTTTGCTGAAAACTAAACTACATGTCACTTCGATTTTCGGCCATTCAAAAGTTATCCAATCAGCCAGAAACCAAGGTAGAGGCTTCAGCCCGTATCACAGAAATCTTTGGCAGCAATGTCTTTACGCAGAAAACAGCCCGGGAATTTTTAAGCGATGAGGCTTATAAAAGTCTTGTAGGTTCAATTAAGACAAGCCAGAAGATTGACAGGGCAATGGCCAACCAGATAGCCAGTGGTATCCGGGGCTGGGCCGAAGCAAAGGGCGTCACCCATTTTACTCACTGGTTCCAGCCGCTGACTGGGACAACCGCCGAAAAACATGACTCTTTTTTCACTATAAAAAGTGACGGCACCCCTATTGAACAGTTTGAAGGCGATGCTCTTGTTCAGCAGGAACCGGATGCATCCTCCTTTCCAAGCGGGGGATTAAGGGCCACTTTCGAGGCCAGGGGTTATACCGCATGGGATCCTTCTTCCCCGGCCTTTATCATGGAGATCAGAAACGGAAAAACATTATGCATCCCTACGATTTTTGTTTCATATACCGGCGAGTCACTGGATTATAAAGCACCATTACTTAAGGCACTTGAAGCATTGAACAAAGCTGCCGTTGATGTATGTAACTATTTTGATAAAAATGTTACCAAAGTAACGGCCACCCTTGGCTGGGAACAGGAATATTTTGTGGTAGATGAAGCCCTGTTCAATGCAAGACCGGACCTGCTGATGACGGGCAGGACAGTATATGGTCATTCGTCTGCCAAAAACCAGCAGCTGGAGGATCACTATTTCGGATCAATCCCGGAAAGATTGTATGGTTATATGCGGGATTTTGAGATCGAGTCTTATAAACTGGGAATTCCTTTAAGAACAAGACATAATGAAGTGGCCCCCGCACAGTTTGAGTGTGCGCCTATTTTTGAAGAAGTAAGTATCGCCGTTGATCACAACTCATTACTGATGGATGTAATGGACAGGGTTGCACGCCGTCACAACCTGAGAGTATTACTACATGAAAAACCCTTTGCAGGTATCAATGGAAGTGGAAAGCACAATAACTGGAGCATGGCCACTGATACGGGCGTGAACCTGCTGGCACCTGGCAAAACGCCAAAGACCAACCTGATGTTCCTGACTTTCTTTGTAAACACCATTAAAGCTGTACATGATTATGCGGATGTGCTTAGAGCATCCATCGCCTCTGCACCCAATGATCACCGGTTGGGCGCTAATGAGGCCCCGCCGGCCATCATTTCCGTGTTTATCGGCCAGTACCTGAGTAAAGTGTTACAGGATGTAAAAGAAAGAGTTTCAGAGAAAATGGATGAAACAGATGAGAGTATGCTCAAAATTGATATTCACAAAAGCATACCTGAATTATTGATGGATAATACGGACCGTAACCGCACCTCACCATTTGCATTTACCGGTAACAAGTTTGAATTCCGCGCCGTCGGGTCTTCCGCCAACTGTGCCAACCCGATGACTGTGCTGAATACGATCATGGCGCAAACACTGAAGAATTTCAAGAAGGATGTAGATGCGCTGATCGAAAAAGGCGAGAAAAAAGAGATTGCGATCATGCATACGATCCGCCAGTATATTGTAGACAGCGAAAAAGTTTTATTTGAAGGCGATGGCTACAGTGCGGCCTGGGAAAAAGAAGCCGAAAAAAGAAAATTGGCGAATGTTAAAACGACACCCCTCGCGCTTGATGCCATGGTTTCAAAAAAAGCAAAGGATCTTTTCGAAAAAAATAATATTTATACGCATTCTGAACTGGAAGCGCGGCATGAAATTGAACTGGAAAAATACATCAAGAAAGTTCAGATTGAAAGCCGGATCATGGGAGAACTCGCTACCAGTCATGTATTGCCGGCAGCTATTCGCTACCAGAACCTGCTTACCAACAATGTAAACGGGTTAAAAGAAGCGGGGCTGAAAGAGACTGCCTTCGCCAACCAGAAACAAATACTGGAAAAAATCTCTGAACACATCAATACCGTGAGCGACCTGGTAGAAAAAATGATCGAAGCAAGAAAGATTTGTAATACTATGAGTGATACACGGACAAAAGCTATCGCTTATCAAAGCCAGGTGAAAGATGCCTTCTTTGATGAGATCCGCTACCATGTTGACAAACTGGAATTGCTTGTAGATGACCGTGAATGGTATTTACCCAAATACAGGGAATTGCTGTTTTTGAGGTGAGAAGAGGGTTTAATGTTTAAGGTTTAAAGTTTGAAATTTAGGATTGGCTTAGGAGGTTCAGTGAATCATTCCTGCAGTCCGGAACTATGAACTATGAATCAAGAACTACTCAAAATTCGCTTTCATCACCCGTAATACATTTTCGCCCAGGATTTTTTTAATGGATTTTTCTGAATATCCTCTCCTGACCAGTTCTTCCGTGATCCTGGGATAGGTGGTTACGTCTTCAAGTCCTTTTGGCAACGAGGATACCCCATCGAAATCAGAACCAATTCCCACATAATCATCACCTACGAGTTTTACGATATGATCAATATGATCTACCATTTGCGCCAGCGTCGGCCGGAGTGGTTCCAGCTCTGCTGAAAAACGATTACGCCAGATCTCGTTGAGTTTTGCAGCATCATAATATTGGTTCAGGGAATCTTTGATCCGTTTTCCTTCGGTTCCTTCCAGCACCGCCATTCGCTTTGCAAAATTGCTGTCGATGAAACCGGAATAGAAATTAATACAGATCACGCCACCATTTTTCGCTACTGCTTTGATCTGGTCGTCCTTTACATTCCGGAAGACCGGGCAGATGGCCCAGACCGAACTGTGCGACAGGAATACCGGTTTCGTTGTAACGGCGAGCGCATCGTAAAAGGTCTGTTCCCCGGTGTGAGAAAGATCAACGATGATCCTCAACTGGTTCATCAGCTTCACTACAGACCTTCCAAATTCGGTTAAGCCTTTGTGTTTTAAACTGTCTCCCTTCTCTGTTTCATCCTTTGCACTTGTTGCCCAGGAAGTGCTGTTGTTCCAGGTCAGCGTCATATACCGCATACCTGACTTGCTCAGATCTACAAGTTTGCCGAGGTCATCTTCGATCATGTGACCACCTTCGACACCGATCAGGCTGACCAGTTTTCCACGCCTGAGTCCCCGCCGGACATCGCCATAGTCAGTAGCGAATGTCATCCTTGACCGGTTCCGGTTGACCAGACTTCTGAAGGAATCAATTTCCTCATTGGCATCATGGAAAAATCCTTCCTTGTTGCGGGGTTTGTCACCTGTCCAAACCGAAAAGAACTGCAGATCAAGCCCCCCTTCTTTCCACCGAACCAGGTCGCTGTGGCCGGTTGCAAGCCGGTGCGACATATCATGCCTTTCAAGCGCCAGTTCGGTCAGGCAATCATTATGTGTATCTGCTACAACAGCTTTCTGGTGAAACTTCGAAACATCCTGGCAGAAACTTACATAAAGCATTAAACAGAAAAATAAGGTCAGGCAATAATTCATGATTTGATTTATTCAGGTTTGAAAGTGAAATTAAAGGAAATTTTTTGGGCTAAGGGTTCAAAGAGAAAAAGAAGTAAAAGAGAAAACAGTTCTTCAAACCGAATAGCTCTTCAATGAATGACGGTAAAGCAGGGGAATTTCAAACTAAGGCCTCCTTTTCCATTTTAACTCTTAGCTAAATTACGTGACGAATTTTTGGGATACTACCTGATGATGGCAACTGTGCCTTTAGCAAAGGTTGGATTTTCACTTGCGAACTGGTAGGAACAGGTCCATACAAAAACATTACTATCCTGCTTCTTACCATTGAATGTTCCATCCCAGCCTTTACCTGGCTCATTTGCTCTGAATACAACCTGGCCCCAGCGGTTCACAATAGTCAGTTCATACTTCAGTATCCGGCCACCCAGGACAGGTCTTAAAATATCATTCCTCCCATCGCCGTTCGGTGTAAAAGCAGTTGGCATAAAAAACCCTTTGATACATTCTTTAAGTCCTACCAGTATGGTATCTCTGCCCGAACATCCCGTATTGGTCGTAACGCGCAACCAATAAGTGCCGGGTTGAGAAATTGAAAGAACCGGCGTTGTTACATTGTTGCTCCACAAATAACTAGTATAACTTCCGGTTGCTTTCAGGTCAAGTGTGCCATAGCTGCAGACCACTGTATCTCCCGCAAGAAAATTAGATGGTGTCATGAAAGGATCAACTGTTATGGTAATTGTATTTGATAAAGCGGTGGGACTGGTAACACAGGCGTCACCGCTTGTAAGGATACAACTCACCATATCACCGCTGGTAAGTGTATTGAGGATAACAGTATCGTTATCTGTGCCAGCATTTACTCCATTTACCTGCCATTGATAAGATGGAACTGCGCCACCGTTGGCAGGGATAGCAATAAATGTTATTTCCTGTCCCGGGCAAATAATATTATCACTGGCGGTTATACTAACAAGCGGAAGCAACTCGATACCAGGAAAAGATAATTTTAACATCCATAAATCGAACATACCATGATTACCGGTAACATCTCCATCATTTGACCTGGTATAGCCTGTTACCAAATAACCACCTTCAGGAGTCAGGTGGATGGCAGACAGTATGTCCATGTCGCTACCCCCGTATGTCTTTTGCCATTGAATGCTTCCGCCGCTGGTTAGTTTCACTATCCAGAAGTCCTCAGCGCCTTTATTATTACAAATGTTTCCGTCAGCAGACGAGGTGTATCCTGCTACAATATATCCTCCATCGGGAGTTGATTGTATACGCTGTGCCTGGTCAGAACCGCTGCCACCAAGCAGCCTTTGCCATTGTACAGTACCTGTCACATCCATTCTTATGACCCAGGCGTCTGTACCACCATGGGTACCAGGCATGTCGCTGGAAGCAGACATTCCAGCTATTATAAATCCACCATCCTGCGTTAGTAGAATATCATTAGCCTTTTCGCCATAATTCCCTCCCTGGCAACGCTGCCATAGAATGTTCCCGGTATTATCCAATTTTACCATCCAGAGATCCTGATTAAATATGGTGCATGACAGGTCGCCATCTGTGGACATGGCTGATGCAGTAAAAAAGTATCCTCCATCCGGGGTGGGTATAACAGTAGTGATCGTTTCGGCTCTTATTCCGCCAAAACATCTCTGCCATTGAAGCGATCCCACTGCGTCTATTTTTAATATCCACGCATCCCATGCATTCATCGTTCCAGCAATGCCATGGAAGCCAGTTACATCTCCGTCACCTGAATTTGTTTCTCCACCGATAATATACCCACCATCAGCAGTTCTACGAATACTATTTGCCTGTTCAGTTTCGCTGCCTCCATAGCACTTTTGCCATTGAACCACTCCGGCGCTGTTTAGTTTTATCACCCAAACATCAGACTGACCATGGTTACCAATTACATCACCATCCGTTGCGGATGATGTTGCGACAAGTATGTAGCCGCCATCAGCAGACTGTAAAATTTCATTTACAGATGCGGGAGAACCAAAATTTGTTTGCCATTGTACGTTTCCTGCAGCGTCCGTTTTTACGACCCATAATCTTTTCAACAGGGAATTGTTGACCAGGTCTCCGTCATCCGAACCTGTAATTCCAGCCAGGATAAATCCACCATCTGAAGTTGGCTGAGACAATCCTGCGCCCTCTGACTTTGAACCACCAAAACATTTCTGCCATTGAATGACCGGTGTGCCCTGTGTATAGCTTAAAAAGCTCAATAGGAGGAATATACCTGGTAGGAATAATTTCATAAATACGATATTCTGAAATTACATCTTATTTTGATGGATTACTATGGGTAGCAGCGGAAAGCAGGGTCTTTCATTAAGTAAACAGTATAAATGTTTTGCAGAAAATCCGCTATTTGATTATCGTTACGATGCCCATGAAAAACTTTGGATCCTCCCCGGCGAACTGGTACAAGGAACAATAGGATCCAAAGCACAAGCCACATGGTGCTTCGTAACAATTTTCAATGGAATTTCGAATATGATCCGGAAGCCGGCAGCTAATGGACAATAGCTTATAACTGGTCTCCAACTCAGCAGTTACTTCAATTCAAATCCCTCCAGGAATTTTGTGTTGAAATCGCCACTGCGGAAACGTTCATCCTGCATCAATTGCAGGTGAAAAGGAATGGTGGTTTTGACACCTTCGATCACATATTCGCTGAGTGCCCTGTACATGGTCTGGATAGCTTCCTGTCTTGTCTGCGCAACTGTGATCAGTTTGGCAATCATGGAATCGTAATAGGGTGGGATCACGTAACCGGCATAGATATGACTGTCAACCCGGACACCATGCCCCCCCGGCTGGTTAAGCGACGTAATACGACCGGGTGAGGGCCTGAAATCATTATAAGGATCTTCTGCATTGATGCGGCATTCGATGGCGTGATTCTGCGGAAAATAATCAGCACCGGTAATCTTCTCTCCCATCGCGATCTTAATCTGTTCTTTGATAAGGTCATAATTGATCACCTCTTCCGTCACACAGTGTTCTACCTGTATACGTGTGTTCATTTCCATAAAATAGAAATTGCGGTGCTTGTCTACCAGGAACTCCACCGTACCCACACTTTCATAATTGATAGCTGATGCTGCTTTCTTCGCCGCCTCACCCATCCGGTGACGTAACTCATCGGTCATGAATGGTGAAGGTGACTCTTCCACCAGTTTCTGGTGCCGCCGCTGGATGGAGCAATCCCGCTCACTGAGGTGACAAATATTTCCGTATTGATCGCCGGCAACCTGGATCTCGATATGACGTGGCTCTTCTACGAATTTCTCCATGTATATACCATCATTCTTGAAAGAAGCGGCTGCTTCGGCCTTGGCTGTACTGTAAGCCCTGTCCATTTCGGATTCTTCCCATACAATACGCATTCCTTTACCACCCCCACCGGCAGTGGCTTTTAAAATAACGGGATAGGTCATTTCTTTTGCCAGGCCAATGGCTTCGTCCAGGCTCTGCAGCAAACCTTCCCCGCCCGGAACCACGGGCACACCGGCTTTGATCATGGTTTCTTTCGCTGTGATTTTGTCGCCCATGGAATTGATCATCTCTGGTGTTGGACCAATAAATTTTATTCCATGATCATTGCAAATCTGAGCAAATTTTGAATTTTCAGCGAGAAACCCATACCCCGGATGAACTGCATCGGCATTCGTTATTTCAGCAGCAGCCATCAGGTGGGCTATATTGAGATATGAATCTGAACTTTGTGGCTTGCCAATACAAACGGCTTCGTCGGCAAATTTTACATGAAGACTGTCCCTGTCTGCTGTGGAATATACCGCCACCGTTTTAATACCCATTTCCCGGCAGGTGCGGATGATGCGTAGAGCAATTTCTCCCCTATTAGCGATCAATATCTTCTTGAACATGGAGTTAGTTTGATTTTGAAATTTGGCATTGGCCACTGTCCAATCTCCAATTCTACAATTTCCAATTAGCTGGGTTCCACCAAAAACAACGGCTGATCATATTCTACTGGTGAAGCATCTTCAACCAGCACTTTAATGATCCGGCCTTTTACTTCACTTTCAATTTCATTGAAGAGTTTCATGGCTTCTATAATACAGACCACTTTGCCGGGGGTTATATCCGTACCTACATCTGCGAGGTTAGGTTTATCGGGTGCTGATTTGCGGTAAAACGTACCGATCATGGGACTCTTGATCGTAACAAAATTGGCTGCCGCTTCCTCTGCCTTGGTCTTTTCAGTAGCAGCCCCCGAAGCAGTGGCTGCCTGTGGGTTGACAGGTGCCGGTTGATGCGAAACGTTTTGGACAGGGGCATGAACCGGGGCTGCAGATAAGACCTGGGTTATGTTTTCCTCTTTCTGTTTAATGGTAACCCTGAAATCTTTTTGTTCAATCGTCAGCTCTCCAATATTTGATTTGTTGATCATTTTGATCAATTCCTGGATTTGTTTAAAGTCCATGTTTTTCAATTTAATAGACATTTTGATTAGGAAGTGGGGCCGGTGGTCCTGAATTAGCTAAGATAAAGAAATCAATACCAGTAAATCAATGAATTTTCAAAGGTTTTGGACGAAAAACGCCCAAAATGAAGCAAAAATGGCCTAAAACCGGGGGATTTTGGGCCATTTTAATCAAATCCAATACCTTATTCTTTCACTCTTTCTACGTATTCCCCGGTTTTAGCATTAACCCGGATCAGTTCGCCTTCATTGACAAAAAGCGGAACATTAACCGTAGCACCGGTTTCCACAGTAGCAGGTTTCAATGTCCGGGTGGCAGTATCTCCGCGTAAACCCGGCTCGGTATAAGTAACCAGCATTACTATTTTATCAGGCAATTCCACGCTCATAGGAAGTTCAGTCTCCGTATTGATCAGCAAACTAACTTCCTGCCCGTCTTTCAGGAACTGGGGCGCATCTACCATATTTTCCTGGACGGCCACCTGCTCAAAAGTCTCAGTATCCATAAAATTATAACCAGTGTCATCTTTATATAAATACTGGTAGCTTTTCCGTTCAACCCGAACAGGGAAAATATTATCGCCCGAATTCCAGGTCTTCTCAATAGAGCGGTTGTTATCGACACCTTTCAGTTTTGCCCACACTTTGGCAGCTGCGCGGGCTGTTTTATTTTCGCCAAATTCGACTACTGAGTATAAACTGCCATCTAATTTAATAATAAGGCCCCTGCTGATATCTGATGTTGTTGCCATTTTTTGAAGTTTAAGGCTTGAGGTTTAAAGTTTTATATTCCTGCTACCGGTTCCTGCACATGCAGGATATCAGCAACAACATTAAACTTTAAACAGCAGACCGGTTGATTTTTGAGGCGGCAAAGATAAGGCAGGGCAGCCTGACTTCAAAGGACGGTGCCGGGATCGTATCAAAAACTTCTGGAACAAATAATTTATATTAGCAGACCAGGCCAACCGGAACATGAAAGCACTGCTAATCAAACATCTCTTTGTTACTATTTCTTTTTTATTTGCGAGCACTCTTGTTTCCGGTCAACTAATTATCACCAACCATCCCAGCGCACAGGCCCTTGCACAAAAACTCGTTGGTGATGGGGTTACAATCAGCAACGTAACTTTTACCGGTAACCCGGCTATGGCCGGCTTTTTTAATAATAGCGGGGGAACCAATATTAATATTGATAGCGGAATTGTACTGACAAGCGGCCGGGCAAAAACCGCTCATACCGATATTGGGGTGGATGGAAATGGGATCGCGACTGCGGAAAGTGTAACCGCAGACAATGGCTGGAATCTTCCCGGGGACTTTGATCTGGCTGCCGCCATTGGGGTGCCAGTTAACAGTATGGAAGATGCCTGTGTTCTTGAATTTGATTTTGTGCCCCTTGGAGACAGTATCAAATTCAATTATGTGTTCAGTTCAGAAGAATATACTCCTGCTTTTGTATGCAGTTTTAATGATGCTTTCGCTTTTTTTATATCAGGCCCGGGAATTACCGGTTTACAGAATATCGCTTTAATACCCAATACTACTATTCCCGTTTCCATTTTCAATGTGAATGACGTTCCTGGAGGGGCCTGTCCGAATAACATAGCTTATTACAGTGATAACCGGTTCAATACTTTTTTTACTCATGACGGGCACACACGCTTGCTTACAGCATTAGCACGGGTTCAACCCTGTGAAACCTATCACCTGAAACTGGTGATTTCTGATATCGGTGACGATCTTTTTGATACAGGTGTTTTTCTCCAGGCCAAAAGTCTTACATCCAACGCCATTGGTATGACCAATCTTACACAAACTGATCCATCAGGCAATAGTTACCTGGTTGAAGGTTGTGCTACGGGTGCATTTAATATCAGGCGTCCCAGGAAAGACCCGACTCCACTGAGTGTCTCTCTTTCATATGGCGGTGTTGCCGTAAACGGTATTGATGTTCAGACTTTACCCAACCTGGTCACTATCCCTGCGAATGACAGCTTTGTTACCGTGAATGTGATTCCTTTAATAGATGGCATAGCGGAAGGAATAGAAGAATTAAAAGTGTTTGCACTGGCAGGTTGTTCGGCGGGCACACCTACAGACAGTACGATGATCCAGATCAGGGATTATGACATTCTTTCCCTCAGCCCGGACACTGCTTATATTTGTAAAAACAGTTCCATACAGTTGACAGCTTCTGCTGGCTACAGCCTATATCAATGGAATGCAGATCCTACACTCAGCAGCACCAGCATCCGGAACCCGGTCGCAACACCCGTCAACAGCGCAACGACGTATATATGCACCGCCATCGAAGGAAGCTGTAATGCACGCGATTCCGTTTTTATTAAATGGAAGGACATTGATTTCATATCGAAGCTGGATGTAAATTGCCGAAACGCTGCTTCGGGCAATATCAGGGTGACCGGGGGAATGGAATGGAATCCACCCGTAGAATTTTCGCTGGATGGAATTAACTGGCAGGCCACCGGGAATTTCTTCAATTTAGTCGCGGGCGTGTACAGTGTGAAAATAAGAGATGCCAGCTGCATTGACAGTATTACAGTAACTATTGCACAGGCATTCCCGGATCTCCTTATAAATAATGCGGCTGTCACCCCCGCCAGTTGTTCCGGGAACCCTGATGGACAAATAAATGTTACGGCATCTGGCGGAAGTAATCCTTACACTTACTCGATTGACGGGGTCAATTTCCAGCCGGTCAATGTTTTTAACCTGGTTGCCGGCAATTATATCATCACTTTAAAAGACATTAACGGTTGCCTGGCAACTCAGCCTGTAACTGTTTTATTAGATAATATTGTTAGTATCGACGCCGGCAAAGATACCAGCACCTGCGAAGGAGTACCCTACATCATACCCGCTGTTTCAAATGCAAACAGCTATGCCTGGACCCCCAACGCAACATTGACCGGCGCCAATACATTAACACCTACAGCATCACCGGCTGTTACCACTATGTATTATGTTATTGCTGCCACAGGTATATGCACCAGGACCGATTCTATACTAATTAATGTTAAACCAGCCCCGGTTGCCAATGCAGGCCCGGATACCACTGTGTGCTATGGTAAATCAATTCAATTGAATGGGTCGGGTGGTGTGATTTATCACTGGTCTCCCATTACCTATTTAATCACTTCACCGGATATAGCCTCGCCAACACTCAAAGCCACTGATAATATCACATATTACCTGCAGGTAACAGATGCCTCCGGGTGCCTGTCGCTTACCACTGATGACGTGGATGTGAAAGTAACGCCATCGGTAAAAATATTTGCGGGGAAGGACACCGTGGCGGCTATTAACCAGCCTGTTCAGCTGCAGGTCATTGAAACCGGCAATGCCGGCGTAACATCATACAGCTGGTCGCCCGGCACTTACTTGAATGATCCCGGTATTGCTAAACCGGTTGCCACACTCCCGCATGATTACCGCTATATTGTAACCGGCAAAACACCTGAAGGATGTGAAGGCATGGATGATATTCTTATCAAAGTATATAAGGGGCCGGATATTTATGTTCCTTCAGGATTTACTCCGAATAATGACGGGCTCAATGATGTGCTAAGGGCTATTCCGGTTGGGATCAGGGATTTTAAATATTTCCGGGTATTTAACCGATGGGGCCAGATGATATTTTCCACACAGGATCCTTCCAAAGGGTGGGACGGGAAAATAAAGGGACTGGAACAACCAACAGGTACTTTCGTATGGATTGCTGAAGCGGTGGATTACAATGGAAATATGGTAACCCGCAAAGGTGTGATCACTATTGTCAGGTAACCCCGCCCCTGATATTTTCTTTCTTGCGAGGGATATGGGATCTTGAAATTCAACTACTCCCGGACCACTCCTCCCGCTAATTAGAATTCTTTTCAAACTTTATTTCCTGATAAATTCTTTGTTGGCAGGATTTTATATGGATAAGAGTTAGTTACAATGCAACAAATATGACTTTCAGCAGCGATTCGCGAAAACCAGGAGCTATCACCCGTTTTTTAGTTTTATGGGCAGTATTTTATTTGATAGCTGTCCCTGCATTTCCCCAAACTGAGGATTCATTAATTCAACCTGGCGCCAGGACGGTTATTGCAGGCGGGCAGTATAACAAAAGTTCTTTTCACCAGTTCTTATGGGGAAAGCATTACCGCAAGGATTGGGCAACCCCGGTAAGAGTCAGTACAATCAATCTTGACACCGTCAATGGGGGTCTTACCGCCTATGAAAAAGGGGGTGGACGCCAAAGTAAAACACTCCGTTTACGAAATACAGCGGGAAAAGAATATGTGTTGCGCAGCATCGATAAATCATTTGGAAAGGCTTTGCCTGATAAGTACCGGGGTACTTTCATTGAAAGAATTATAGATGACCAGGTTTCTATTGCCCAGCCCTATGCAGCTGTTACGATTCCCGGCATGGCGGAAGCAGCCTCAGTTTATCACACGAATCCTCAAGTTGTTTTTGTCCCGTCACAAAAGGCGTTGGGGGAATTCAATAAGGACTTTGGAGATGACCTTTACCTTTTTGAGCAACGTCCCGATGAGAATTGGGAAGAAGCCTCCAATTTCGGGAACGCTAAAAAAATTGTCGGCACCGAAAAGATGCTTGAAAATATATTTAAAGACAATGACAACCGGGTTGACCAGTTAGGATTTGTCAGGGCCAGGTTATTTGATATGTTTATCGGCGACTGGGGACGTCACGAAGATCAATGGCGTTGGGCCACCATCGAGGACGGCGAAAAAAAATGGTATAAACCTATTCCCCGTGACAGGGACCAGGCTTATACAAAATTTGACGGCGCATTACTTTCCGTGGCCATCTCCGCCGCAGGGGCCGGTCATCTTGAAAGTTTCGGCAGTGATATAAAAAATGTGGCTACTTATAATTTCCCGGCCAGGAATCTTGACCGGCAGGCCGCCAACGAACCATCCCGTGAACAATGGATCGGCATCGCCAAAGAATTACAGGAATCACTGACGAATAAAGTGATCGAAGAATCTGTCCGGCAACTTCCTCCTGAAGTTTTTTCCCTATCCGGAATGGAAATAATTCAAAAATTAAAATCACGCCGGGATAAGCTGGTTGAATTTGCGGGAGAGTATTACGCTTTCCTGGCCAGGGAAGTGGACGTGGTGGGTACTCATGACGCTGAATTTTTTGAAATCCGCTCTGTCTCAGATAAGGAAACGGAAATAACCGTGTACGATTTCGATAAAGAAGGAAACCCGAAGGAAAAACCATTTTATTCCAGGAAGTTTTTTACGAATGAAACCCGGGAAATAAGAGTTTATGGATTAACGGGTAATGACAAGTATACTATACAATCCCTCCCCGGAAATAAACTGAAGATCCGGGTGATTGGTGGACCGGGAAAAGATATTTATGCTGCATCACCCGGAACAAACCACGTACATATTTATGATAATAAGGAGAACGATTTCTCAAACCTTACCAGTGGGAAAAAACACCTTTCCCAAAATCCATTTGTACACTTGTATAATTACAATGCTTTTAAATATGATAAGAAAGGTTTCGGACCTGTTCTTTCCTATAGCTCAAATGACCGAATCCACTTTGGTATTAAATACAGTGTTCAAAAACAGCAATGGCGCAAGTATCCTTTTGGCCAGCAACAGGAAATTGCAGCCCGGTATTCTGTGAACCAGGCGGCTTTGGGGTTCGGGTATTCCGGAATTTTTACAAAGGTGGCCGGCAACTGGGACCTTCGTTTGCAGGCTGACTATGATTTTATCCGGTGGAACAATTATTTCGGAGTGGGGAATGAAACCCGTGAGTTAACGACGGACAATAATTATAACAGGGTTCGTTCTAAACAATTATATGCAGGCGCCGGTTTAGAAAGAAGGTTTGCCGGTAATCATCTTACAGCTTTTACTGTTTATTATGAGACCATCGAGATCCTGAACGACCCAGGCAGGTTCCTCGCCGAAGAAACACCCAAGTTCCAGGATTTTGGGACGAAGAATTTTGGGGGTGCAAAACTTGGGTATGAATACGACCGCCTGGATGATCACGCCGTTCCTACACGCGGCCTAAAATTCTCGGCGGGAATCAGTTTTACTCAAAACCTCGCACTTAGTGACAGCAATGTTACCCATTACACTACCGCTCTCAATTTTTACATACCTCTTTCACCTTCCTTTGTGTTCGCATTTAAAACAGGGGCCGCCACCCTTACCGGCCGGCCGGAATTCTACCAGTTAAATAAATTAGGCGGTGGCAGGACCATGCGCGGATTCCGGAAGAATCGTTTTCACGGGGAAACGATGTTTTACACACAAACGGAACTGCAGTTTATCCCTGCTGTAAAAACCTTTTTGTTTAATGGCAGAGCCGGTCTTATAGGCTTTTTTGATTCAGGCCGGGTTTGGCAACCCGGTGAATCATCCGATACATGGCATTATGGTTATGGCGGCGGGATTATGGTGGCTCCATTTAACAGAGTGTCCCTGGCCATGTTCTACGGAGTGTCACGAGATGAAAACGCTTTCAGTATCCGCTTCTTAAAAGGGCTCTGATCCCGGCCGGAAAAAACCTGGTTACCCCGCATAATTCTACACGTACAACCCTACCTTTGCCGCGAAATTATCATTCAGGTCTGCGCCAATTTTTGGCCGGAACATGATGGTGATGGGCCAGGAAGGCGGGTGAAAATTTGAACTGCATTTAAACTCAGATAAAATATATATATGAAAGTAACTGTTGTAGGTGCGGGTGCCGTAGGTGCTACCTGCGCCGATAATATTGCCCGCAAAGAATTATGCAATGAATTGGTGCTGCTTGACATTAAAGAAGGCATCGCAGAAGGCAAGGCCCAGGACATGATGCAAACAGCCACGCTTCTCGGGTTTGATACAAAGATCACCGGCAGTACAAATGATTATACAAAAACTGCCAACAGTGATGTTGTTGTTATCACATCCGGTCTCCCGCGTAAACCTGGCATGACCAGGGAAGAGCTGATCGGTGTAAATGCCGGTATTGTAAAAGGAGTCTGTGAAAACATCCTGACACATTCTCCCAATGCCATTATCATAGTTATCAGCAACCCGATGGATACCATGACCTACCTGGCCATGCAATCAACCAGCTTGCCCAAGAAGAGGATTATTGGGATGGGAGGCACACTGGACAGCAGCCGGTTCAAATACCAGCTGAGCCAGCATTTAGGCTGCAGCCCTTCCGACTTAAATGCAGTGGTGGTGGGTGGTCATGGTGATACTACCATGATACCATTGATCCGTCTGGCCACCTGGAACAGTGTACCAGTTACTAATTTCCTGGATGCGGCTCAACAGGAAAGGATTGTAAAGGACACCATGGTTGGTGGCGCTACCTTAACAGCCCTGATCGGTACTTCCGCGTGGTATGCTCCGGGCGCTGCAGGTGCGGCTCTGGTGGAAGCTATTATCCGGGATGAAAAGAAATTATTTACCTGTTGTGTGGCACTGGATGGCGAGTATGGACAAAAAGACATTTGCCTTGGTGTTCCGGTCATTATCGGGAAAAATGGATGGGAGAAAATCCTTGACTTTCAACTGAACGAAAGCGAACAGGCAGCCTTTAATAAAAGCGCTGAAGCGGTCAGAAGCATGAATGATGTTTTAAAGACCTTATAAGGAATTTGTATATTTTCCCAGGCTGCCTTCAAACGAGGCAGCTTTTTTATTGTAACGAACGTTTTCCCCGGGTAAACTTAAGATGGTATTTCAGGCATTGATTTTGTGGCACAGCCTTTAGCCACCAATTGCTCCTGAAACCAGTAAATCAATAAAATGACAAAATTTTACTATCCGGGAAGGTGGGGATTTTTGATCGTGTGTCTTACACTTCTTGTTCCAGCTAACCGTTGTGCTGCGCAGCCAACAATAGGGTTCTTCCCAATCCTTACTGGTTTAAGTTCACCCATAGATTTTGTAAATGCTGCTGATGGCAGCGACCGGGTATTCATTGTTCAGCAGGGTGGTGTTATCCGGGTTTATAATTCTTCATTCGGATCTCCCAAAACATTTTTGACCGTAACGGGCATTGTATCGGGCGGAGAGCAGGGATTGTTAAGCATGGCTTTTCATCCAGACTATGAAAATCCAAACCCGGCGATCGGCGGTTTTTTTTATGTATATTATACTAATACGTCCAGTGATCTTGAATTAGCCCGTTATCATGTAAGCAGCACTGACGCTGATGTGGCTGATCCTTCTTCCAAACAAGTGATCATGACGATTCCCCATCCCACCAATACCAATCATAATGGGGGAAAACTTCTTTTCGGCGCTGATGGTTATTTATATTTTGCTACCGGCGACGGCGGCGGCGGCGGGGATGTTCCCAATAATGCCCAACGGCCGGATGTTCTGCTGGGTAAAATGTTGCGCATAAACGTCACCAATTCCCCCGTATTGCCGTTTTACACGATACCTGCAGACAATCCTTATGCTGGTCCTGGTGATCCGCTGGATGAAATATGGGCTTTTGGATTAAGAAATCCTTTCCGCTGGAGTTTCGACCGCGCCAATCAGAATATGTGGATCGGGGATGTGGGGCAGGGAGAAAGAGAAGAAGTCAATTTCCGTTTAGCAGGCACTACGGGTGGAATAAACTATGGCTGGCGATGCTATGAAGGAAACCTGCCCTTCAATACTTCCGGTTGCCTTTCTCCCATCAATTATGTTTTCCCGGCGTTTGACTATATAAATCCACCTTCCGGTTCCGCCGCCGTAACAGGCGGAGTGGTGTACAGGGGCAACACGTACCAGGCATTACGGGGTTATTATTTAGCGGCTGATGTGTATTCCGGGGACGTATATCTCATGAATACCGCAACTTTTTTACCGCCAACTATTCAGCCAGGTCTGCCCGGTTCCATTGTTTGCTTTGGTGAAACAGAAAGCGGGGAAGTATTTGCCGTTTCACTGGGCGGTATTGTTTACCAGGTAATACTGGATCCTCCCCTCCCGGTGAGTCTGATACAATTTACAGCTGCATCCCGGTCCGGGATTACAACACTGACCTGGAAAACAGCATCCGAACACAACCTGAAACAATTCGAAATTGAACACAGTCCCGATGGTATTCTATTCAGCACGGCAGGTATTGTACAGGCAAAAAATGATATCAATGGAGCTGATTATAGCTACGTCCACCCCGCTTCTTTTCCCGGTCGTTTATTCTACCGGCTGAAGATGGTTGATTTTGACGCCAGCTTTGATTATTCCGCGGTAGTAAGTATTTCCTTAAATCCGAATGACCAGGATTTTGTTCATCCTTCTGTCATTACCACCGGAGTCATGAATATTTTTATTGAAGAAGCCTGGCAAAGTCTTGAAGTTTCGGGGATAAACGGGGCAACAATCCTAAAGAAAAATATAACAGGGCAAACTGGAAAAATAAGTATCCCGGTTAACGCGGCTATGAGAGGCGTTTATTTAGTTCGATTAAGAAACGGGTGGAAAGCAATTACCCAAAAAATACTCATACTCCCCTGAGGTGTGAATTCTATTTGATAAAGCGGTAACAAACCCGCGACAACCGGTCCTCAAAGTCAAAAGGCGTAGTTGCACGGGAGAGGTCTTTGAAGGAAGCAGCGGCTATTTTTTCCTGGTCAAGTCTAAACTTACTGAAGTTGGTACTGAAATAAAGTACACCCCCTTTCTTCATTGCCCTAAGGCAATCTTTGATCATCTCCGCATGATCGCGTTGGATGTCCAGGAAATCTTCCATCCTTTTACTGTTGCTGAAAGTGGGAGGATCCATCACAATGATATCAAAATAATCAGCCGGTATTATTTTCAGGTATTGTTTGACATCGTCATGAATAAACCTGTATTTCGTACTGTCTGAAAAACCATTTAACTTAAGGTTTTTTTCCGCCCAGCTCAGGTAAGTTTTTGAGAGATCAACGGTTACAACCTCTACGGCGCCACCCGCTGCAGCATATACCGAGAAAGAGCCGGTATATGCAAATAGATTCATTACTTTTTTGCCGGCACACTGTTCCCTTAACATTTGTCTTGTAATCCGGTGATCCAGGAACAAACCGGTGTCTAAATAATCCCTCAGGTTGACAATGAATTTCAAACCGTTCTCTTCCACTTCAAATTCATGATTGGTGATATCCTGTTTCTGGTATTGTCCCTGTCTGCCGGGCTTCCGCCGGCGCAGTTTGAGAAAAATATGCTCCCGGGGGACTGCCAGGATTTCCGTAATAATCCCCAGGCATTCCTCAATCCACGAATCATGTTCCTCGTCTGTCATTCCATGCCGGCGTTTGTACTCTGCCATATATAAGTTATCCCCGTAGAATTCAATGCAAAAAGGGAACTCAGGCAAGTCATGATCATACAACCTGTAACAGCTCACCCCCTGCCTTTTGGCCTGCCTGCCAACATGCCGGAATACCTTCGCCAGCCTGTTGCGGAACATCCCGTATTTTTCTTCTGCCACCGGCAAATTTTTTACGAAATTAGCTGTTCCTACTATGTACGCCATTGTTGATATAGAAACCACGGGAAGTTATGCCGCAGCGAATGGTATTACTGAAATTTCGATACATGTTTTTGACGGGCAACAGGTGACCGAGAAATTTGAAACCCTGATCAATCCACGGCAACCCATTCCACGATACATCCAGGCCATGACCGGGATTTCGGATGAAATGGTTTCATGCGCCCCCGTATTTGAAGAGGTAGCTGAAAAAATTCATACGATACTCCAGGATAAGATTTTTATTGCCCATAATGTAAATTTTGACTATTCTTTTGTGAACGCTCACTTAAAAGCTTCCGGCTTTGACCTCAATTGCAAAAAGCTTTGCACGGTTCGCCTGAGCCGGAAGATATTTCCTGGATTTGCGTCATACAGCCTTGGTAAACTATGCCATTCTCTTGGTATATTAATCAAAGACAGGCACCGGGCGGGCGGCGACACGGAAGCCACCGTGGAAGTATTCCGGCAGTTGCTGGCTAATGACAAGGAATTGCTTATTCAAAAAAGCCTGCAAAGAAATTCCAAGGAATCCATCCTCCCACCCCATGTTCCCAGGGAGCATTTTGATCAATTGCCCTATACGCCTGGTGTTTATTATTTTCACAATGCGAAGGGAAAGATCATTTATGTTGGAAAAGCAAATAATCTACGTTACCGGGTAAACAGTCATTTCAGCAATAATTCAGAAAGCCGGCAAAAACAAAATTTTTTACAGCATACCCATGCCATCAGTTTCCAGCGTTGCGGAACTGAATTGATGGCCTGTATTCTCGAATCAACAGAAATCAAAAACAGGTGGCCGGTCTTTAATTCATCGCAGAAAAGATGGGAAGATGTGTACGGCATTTTTATTTATGAAGACCAGAATGGATACCAGCGGCTGGCAATCGATAGAAACAGGAAACGGTTGAACCCGGTTCATACATTTCATTACCTCGTCGACGGTCATGCTATCCTCCGCAAACTGATCCACGAGTTTGACCTTTGTCCAAAACTTTGTTTCCTGCAAAAAGACAACGACCCCTGTGAAGGAAATTGTCACGGTGCCTGTGAGCAAAAAGAATCCCCGGCGGACTATAATAAACGGGTACAGGAAGCAGCGGCCTCCATCAGTTCAAAACCGTCTTTTGCCATTGTAGATAAAGGAATAAACAGCGAAGACAAATCCTGTATATTGGTTTTGGAAGGGAATTTTTATGGCATGGGGTATATCCCGGTTGATGTCCAGCTGACAGACCCCATTTCGCTGAAGGACTACCTGGTGACCTATAATGAGAATAGTTATATCCGGAATCTTGTGAATGGATACGCTGCGCGCTTTCCCGGCAAAGTGATGTTGTTTGAAAAACAATTGGTTTAATCTGTCCATTGGAAATCCACGGCTAAAGGACCCTGTCCTAATTTTCTGGTATCTTCTTCCGGGAGTACCGCCAGCTTGCGTGTTACCCCATTAATCCAGGCAATATCGACAGTGAGTATGGCAGATACCGTTTCAGGATTCTTCCTGATCTCATGCTGAATAGTGAATCTTGAAAAATCTTTCCTGGCCTTGAGTAATTTCATATCTACGGTAACCGGGTCACCCAGCCTGATCTCTTTCCTGAAGATGCATTCCTCGCGGAACAGTATGGGACCTATTTGTAACTGGTGCATCCGTTGCCAGGTTAAGCCAGTCTTAGCAAGGAATTCAACCCGGCAGACTGCTCCCCAGTCATAATATACTGAGTGGCGGAGATGAAAATTGGGGTCCAGATCAGACCACCGGACCTGCATGGGCATTATTAAAGAGTCCATCATATTGAATTGTTAAACACGACTAAATTAAGTGATTACACGCACCCGAATTTCGTTTTGAACCTGTATTTTTGCCCACTCAATAAAAAAGCATGAAGAAAGTAGTTTTGATTTTTTTATCCGCTGTATTGGTAAATGTTACAAATGCCCAACCCGGGAAAACAACCACTACAAAAACGCCCTTACCTGTATTAAAAAATATTACTGATTCTGCCAGCTATGCAATCGGGATCAGTGTAGCTAATTTTTATAAACAACAGGGAATAAAAAACCTGAATACAACCTTACTTTCAAAAGCGATCAATGATGTGCTGGGAGGTAAAAAAGTATTGATGGACGACGCCACGGCCAATTCATGTATGAATGATTACATGACCAGACTGCAGGCACAAAAATCAAAAGGGACTATCGAGGCCGGACAAAAATTCCTGGCCCAGAACAAATTAAAGACGGGAGTTATCACCACAGCCAGCGGTTTACAATATGAAGTGATTACGGAAGGCACCGGTGAAAAACCAGTTGCCGCAGACAGTGTAACCTGTCATTACCGGGGGACATTCATCGATGGTAATGGATTTGATAACTCGTATGACAGGGGTCAACCCATTACGTTTGCCTTGCGCGGTGTTATCCCCGGCTGGACAGAAGGGCTGCAACTTATGAGTGTGGGTTCTAAATATAAATTTTACGTTCCTTATACGCTCGGGTACGGTGCTTTTGATTATATGTCAATTCCAGGTGGTTCGGCGCTTATATTTGAGGTGGAGCTTCTCGCCGTTAAAAAGAACCCATAAAAAATTCATCGGCAACCAGACGAAGAACAGAAGAAAAACAGCTACCTGGGCCTATTTTATTTTCATCCTTTCTTTCGCCCAGGAAAAAGCTTTATTGAATTGTTCTTTCTCTGTCAGGCTGGTATTGTCCAGTTCGATTGCATCCTTTGCTTTCCGCAACGGGCTTATTTCCCGGTTTGAATCAATGTAATCACGCATCTCCAGGTTATTCTTTACCTCATCGATGGTTATGTTCGGGTTTTTGTCATATAACTCTTTAAACCGCCGCTGAACCCGGACAGCATTATCGGCAGTCATAAAAATTTTCAATTCAGCTTTTGGAAAAACGACCGTGCCAATATCTCTTCCGTCCATCACGATTCCTTTTTTATCCCCCATTTTTTTTTGCTGGGCCACCGCGAACTCTCTCACTTCTTTGATAGCCGCGACATCGCTTACTTTTTCCGCAATGACCAGGTCACGGATCAGGTATTCTACGTTTTCCCCGTTCAGGTAAATTTCACTGTTGTTTCTTTTTGGATTGAAAACAAATTCGAGGCTAACACTTTTCAACGCTTCTTTTACCTCTTTTTTTTCGGCGAGGTCAATGTTATTCCGGAGAAAATAAAGGGTAATTGCCCGGTACATGGCCCCGCTGTCCACATACACGTAACCCAGCTCTTTGGCCAGCTGTTTAGCCAGTGTGCTTTTGCCACAGCTGGACCAGCCATCGATCGTTATAATAATTTTCTTTGCCATAACCAGCAGTTACCGCTGATACCGTTGCGTTAAGAATTTTAAACCAGCTATCCCACCCCGGAACGGTTTTGTACTGTTCCCTTACAAAAATAAAAAAGGAGTGCTGTAATCAGTCACTCCTTGATAAGTTAATTATTAATTGCCTATGCCTTTGATTTTTGCTCCACTTTCTTTTTGAATGAGAAAGTAAGCTTACTGTTTTCAACATCGGCATCAGCCTCGAGTAAATCCCCGGCTTTTACGTTTAAATTCAGGATCTCTTCAGCCAGGGGATCTTCCAGGTATTTCTGGATAGCCCTGTGCAGGGGCCTGGCACCAAACTGTGCGTCATATCCTTTATCTGCCAGGAAAGATTTAGCAGCCTCCGTCAATTCCAGGCTGAATCCCAGGTTTGTCAGGCGCTTCATCACTCCTTTCATCAGGATATCGATGATATTGAAAATATTCTCTTTGCTCAGGCTGTTAAATATCACTACGTCATCAATCCGGTTCAGGAACTCGGGTGAAAAAGTTCTTTTCAACGCTTTTTCAATGACAGCCTTATTATTTTCATCCACATTGTCGGTGCGTGACTGCGTGGCAAAACCAACCCCGTCACCAAAGTCCTTTAACTGGCGGACACCGATATTTGATGTCATAATGATCAGCGTGTTCTTGAAATCCACTTTACGACCTAATCCATCTGTCAATTGGCCGTCATCCAGCACCTGTAACAGAATATTATATATATCCGGATGTGCTTTTTCAATCTCGTCCAGCAAAATAACACTGTAGGGCTTTCTGCGCACTTTTTCAGTTAACTGGCCGCCCTCCTCGTAACCAACATATCCCGGAGGGGCACCGATTAACCGGCTTACCGTAAACTTCTCCATGTATTCACTCATATCAATCCGGATGAGAGAATCTTCTGAATCGAACATTTGTCTTGATAAGGCCCGGGCCAGCTCTGTTTTACCCACCCCGGTAGGTCCAAGGAAAATAAATGTCCCGATCGGTTTCTTGGGATCTTTTAACCCGACACGGTTTCGCTGGATTGCTTTCACAACCTTCCCAATGGCTTCATCCTGTCCCACGACCATCGTCCTCATATCATCTGCCATTTTGCGGAGTTTCTCTGTTTCAGCCTGAACCATTCTTTTTACAGGAATGCCTGTCATCATACTTACGACTTCGGCAATATCTTCCTCCCCGATGGGGAAGCGTTTATGCTTGCTTTCTTCCTCCCATACATTTTTGGCCTTTTCCAGGTCTTCCTGCAAACGTTTTTCTGTATCACGCAGTGAAGCAGCCTCTTCAAACTTCTGGCTCTTCACTACTTTATTCTTTTCGTTTTTTACGTCTTCAATTTTCTTCTCCAGGTCAACAATATTCTCCGGGACATTGATATTCTTTAAATGTACCCTGGCTCCTACTTCGTCCATGACATCAATGGCTTTGTCCGGAAGCAGGCGGTCTGTTACATAGCGGTCACTGAGTTTTACACATGCATCAATGGCTTCCTGGTCATAATTCACATTATGATACTCTTCATATTTAGATTTAATGTTATTCAGTATCTGGATGGTGTCATCTACACTCGGTGGATCAACCATGACTTTCTGGAAACGACGGTCCAATGCTCCATCCTTTTCAATGTACATACGGTATTCATCAAGCGTTGAAGCACCAATGCATTGTAGTTCCCCCCTGGCCAATGCCGGTTTGAATATATTACTTGCATCCAGGGACCCGCTGGCTCCGCCGGCCCCAACAATGGTGTGTAATTCATCAATAAAAAGGATGACGTCACGGTTCTTTTCCAATTCGTTCATGATTGCTTTCATTCTCTCCTCAAACTGACCCCTGTATTTTGTACCCGCAACCAGCGCAGCCAGGTCAAGTGAAATCACTCTTTTATCAAATAATACCCGGGAAACTTTCCGTTGAACGATCCGGAGAGCCAGCCCCTCAACAATAGCCGTTTTGCCTACCCCGGGTTCACCAATTAATATGGGGTTATTTTTCTTGCGACGTGAAAGTATCTGTGAAACCCTTTCAATTTCGGATTCGCGTCCAACGATAGGATCCAGGGCTCCCAGTTCCGCCATTTTTGTGATATCCCGCCCGAAATTGTCCAGAACGGGTGTCTTACTTTTTGCACTCCCCTGTTTGGCACTTCCTTTTGACTGTGAATATTTTTTTTCTTCGTCAAAATCATCATCATTTTCGTCAGTAAATTCGGCACGGGGATCGTTTGATTTTACAATGCCCAATTCTTGCCTGAATAGATCGTAGTCCACATCAAATTGATTTAAGATTTGTGTTGCAATATTTTCCTTGTTCTTTAAGATGGAAAGCATCAGGTGTTCGGTTTCCACGGTGGCGCTCTTCAGGGCTTTTGCCTCCAAAACAGTGACACGGATCACTTTTTCCGCTTGTTTTGTCAGCGGAAGACTATTGATGTTGGCGATATTCTTTCCGGTCTTGTCTTTTACGGCCAGTTCAATTTCCTTCCTGAGTTCATACAGATCAACGTTAAAGCTTTTTAGTATACGCACCGCCGTATTATCCCCCTCCCTGATGAGGCCAAGGAGCAGGTGCTCGGTACCTATGAAATCATTCCCCAGTCTTAATGCTTCTTCCCTGCTGAAAGAAATAATCTCTTTAACCTGTGCTGAAAAGTTATTATCCATTTTTAGATAATTGGTTGTAATACAATATTAACGAATAAATTTGGTTCTTGTTCTGCCGGAATTATAAACGGAATGTTGATAATTTAAGTTGTTCCACCCTGCTCATTTTACCATTTTTCCGAAAACTTTACCAGCCGGCCGGCAAATCAACATAAACGTAATTACCCATATGCAGGTCAAAACTGATACCAAAGAAAAATTTCATGCCATCACGGTTCCCGGTCCTTCACTTTCTGCTACTATGACAGATGAACTGGGTGAATGTTTGTTGCCTTACCTGCAAAATGACGTTAAAAACCTGGTACTGATATTAAAGGATATTGACTTAATTGACGTAGCTGCCGGTGAGAAACTTGTCTATATCCAACAAAAGTTTTATGAAAACAATGCCTCCTTTGTTATTTGCGAACTGCAAAAACCGGTCGAGGATTTTTTGGACAAGCATGAACTTTTGGAGATCATGAATGTTACTCCAACCCAAAGTGAGGCATGGGATATCGTCCAGATGGAGGAAATTGAGCGAGAACTGATGGATGGTGAATAGCTGCCGGTGACTGTTTGCTGACCTGCAACAGGATTTCTCTATTTTCGTGCAGTAATCAGACAAACACAGTCCCGCATGTTCGCTGTAACTATTCTAGGCAATAACTCTGCGGTTCCCGCTTTTAACCGGCATCCTACCAGCCAGGTGGTGACACTGGATGGAAACAATTACCTGGTAGATTGCGGCGAAGGAACCCAGATCCAGATGATCAATTACAAGATCAGGCGCAGCAAAATTTCACACATCTTTATCTCGCACCTCCATGGGGACCATTATTTCGGCCTCATCGGGCTTATCAATAGTTTTAGTTTGCTCGGGCATCAGCAGGAATTGCATGTCTTTGGCCCTTCCCCGCTGAAAGAGATTATTGACTTGCAGCTAAAGGTAGCCGACACCCAACTATGCTACCCTCTGCATATTCATACCATCCGCGAGGCGGCTACTTTACTTGATACCGATAAACTTACCGTAAAGTGCTTTCGCACCAACCACCGGATCGAATGTTATGGGTTTTCCTTTGCAGAAAAAAAACAGCCCCGGAAACTTGACCCGGAGAAATCCCGGGCTTACGGGATTCCCGCTTCCTATTATGAACGCCTGAAAAACGGGGAAGATTATACCCATAAAGATGGAAAAGTGATAAAGAATGAATGGGTGACCATGGCGGCGGCAGCGGGAAAAACATATGCGTTTTGTGCCGATACCAAATATGACGAATCCCTGCTGCCTCATATTAATGGGGCTGATTTAATCTACCATGAAACAACTTACCTGGATGCCCTTCGGGAAAGGGCAGAAAGCAGGTTTCATTCCACCAGCAAACAGGCGGCCCTGATCGCTCAAAAAGCAGGCGTAAAAAAATTACTGATCGGTCATTTCAGCAGCAAATACGATACACTCGAAGAATTTGAAACAGAAGCCAGGGAGGTCTTTCCGGAGACAGAATTGGCGCTGGAAGGTGTATGCTACGAGGTATAAACCGGGTACCCTGTTACCTGTTTATTATCCATTCATAAAATAAAGGGAACTCTTTTCTCCAGGTAGGTTCATTATGCTTCCCGTTATCCCGAATAACAGTTGTCATTTTTGATTTGGAGACAGTAGCCATTTTTTCAAATGCTTTCAGCATATCCGGCACCATTGACTCTCCTTCCATCTTCCCGGCATAGAAATAAATTTTCCCTTTTATTTTTTTCCCCCTGGAAGAGATATCATCAAATATTTTTGGTCCCACCCAGAATGCCGGTGAAAAAACCCCCGCTCCCCCAAAGACCTTTGGGTACTTCAGTATGGCATACATCGATATCAGGCCACCCATCGAGCTCCCGGCGATAAAAGTATTATCTCTTTTTTTCAATGTCCGGTATTTCCTGTCAATGAAGGGTTTTAATGTTTTGGCCAGGAAATCCACGTAAGCGTCGCCTTCGCCCTTGCCAAAACGAACCATATCATAGGGGCAATACTCATTGATCCTTTTGGTGCCACCATGATCGATAGCCACGACGATGCAATTCTTCCGGGCAGTATCCATAAACTCATCCACACCCCATTCACCTGAAAAAGAACTGGAGTCTTCGAAAACATTCTGCCCGTCATGCATGTATAATACAGGATAACGTTTCCCACTTGTTGCATACCCGGGAGGAAGGTAGATCCATACCCGTCTTGTGGTGGATAGTTCAGGTACCACAAAGTGATGCGCCATGGTCTGCACATTCTTACTGGCGCTGCTTTGTTTGGCCTGAGGCGGAAATTTATCGGCCCATTCTTCAATGATCAGTTCATTAGCGCTATCTGCCGGTATCAGCAGCACCCGGTTCCCAATTCCGGCGCCGCCTTTCTGAGTTTCCACTTTATCCCAGCCGCCGCGGGTGATCTTATACTCATACTTACCAGGTTCCAGTCTTAATTCAAGATAATATTTTCCGCTTTCGTCATTATTGAATTTATACTTTTCGTTTTTGGGATCCCACCCGTTGAAAGAACCAGCGATATAGATTGTACTGCCAGCCACATGACCAGCAGGAAGGGAGTTGATATATATCCGTGCGATGTTTTGGGAAAAAGCGAATGATACCAGCAACAACAGCGGTATAACCAATATTCTTTTCATAGGCCTTAAATTATTAATCAAACTGTTTTCATCAATTCCCTGATCCGCTGATGGTGTTGATCACTCACCTTCCATACAGGGAGCCGGAAGGTATTCTGGCAAAGACGCATTTCACTCAAATATGCCTTTACACCACTCGGGCTGCCTTCGGCAAACATAGAAGTGATGATATCAATGTATTTGTCATGGAGAGGTCTCGCTTCATCAAATTTTCCCTGCAGGCAAAGACGAACCATCGTTGAATATTCCAGCGGGTACGCGTTCCCCACCACCGAAATCAAACCTTCGGCGCCTCCGCCGATCATCTGCAAAGTAATCGGGTCATCTCCACTGATGACCATGAAATCTGCTGGTTTGTTTTTAATGATCTGGTTGATCAAATCAAAATTCCCGCTGGCTTCTTTGGTTGCAAATACGTTCTTACAGTCCCGGGCGATCCGTAATTGGGTTTCTGCTGCAACACTCTGGCCCGTACGCCCCGGAACATTGTACATGATGATAGGTAACGGGGTGGCCGAATCCAATGCTTTATAATGCTGGTAAATCCCTTCCTGGTTGGGTTTGTTATAATAAGGCGAAACAGAAAGAATCGCATCGTAGCCTGTAAGATCAAATTTTCTGAACCCTGCCAGGACATCCTGCGTATCATTACCGCCAATACCGGCTACCAGGGGCACACGGCCACTCACTGTTTCATTTAGAAAAGTAAAAACCTGTTGTTTTTCTTCGCCATGAATTGTGGCACTTTCCCCGGTTGTTCCCAGCACTACCAGGTATTCCACTTTCCCCGCTATCCAGAAATTGATGAGTTTTTTAAAACTTTCCCAATCAATTTTGCCATCCGCATGAAATGGCGTGACGATGGCAATACCGGTTCCTGTGAATTTATCTCTTAACGACATCTCGTAAATAAATATTGAAACGAATTAACTCTAAACCCAAAGCGTTAAATGCTTAACTTTTTATACCTCTTCCCAGAATCCCATCTTCCCAAACTTGGCAATTCTTTCATTAATTCTTTCGTCGGCGGTTTTTTGTTTTAATTCCCTCAGTACCGGTTTCACATATTCTTTGACGATCCTGGCTGCCTCATCATAATCCCAGTGAGCGCCACCGACCGGTTCGGGGATAATACCCTCGATCAACCCAAACCCGAGCATTTTATCTGCAGTCAGCCGCAATTGCTCAGCAGCTAATTCTTTTTTATCCCAGCTCCGCCACAGGATTGAGGAGCAACTCTCCGGGCTAATGACGGTATACCAGGTGTTCTCCATCATAAATACCCTATCCCCCACACCAATACCCAACGCTCCGCCACTGGCACCTTCACCAATGATGACACAAATCACAGGCACTCTTAACCGGATCATTTCATAGATATTCCTGGCGATAGCTTCTCCCTGTCCCCTTTCTTCTGCTTCCAGGCCCGGGTATGCACCCGGGGTGTCAATCAGCGTAATCACCGGCTTATTAAATTTTTCAGCCAGTTTCATTAACCGCAATGCTTTCCGGTAACCTTCCGGGTTGGCCATCCCAAAATTCCGCATCTGCCTCATCTTGGTATTGATCCCTTTTTGCTGACCGATAATCATCACTGTTTCACCATCGATGGATGCGAATCCGCCTACCATGGCTTTGTCATCTTTTACGTTCCGGTCGCCAAATAATTCAACAAAATTCTCTGTAATCTTGCTGATATATTTTAATGTATAGGGTCTGTCCGGGTGACGGCTCAACTGGACACGTTGCCAGCTCGTAAGGTGGTCTGTGATTTCTTTTCTTTTTTGAAGAATACTGTACTCCAGCTTCTGGATGGGGTCAGCCATATCTACCTTTGTCTTTTCGGCAGTATGCTTTAGCTTCTCTATCTCGTCGATCAGGTCTTTGATAGGTTTTTCAAAATCCAGGAACTGTCTGTTTACATCAGTGGGCATAGGCGCTGAATGAGGGGCTAAATTAAGGATTAAATGATAATGCGGATTTTTATCGGGAGAGGTTGATTCTCAGTGGATAAATAATAGAAAAACTTTTGGCTGAAAAAGCTGGCCGGCCTATCTTTGCCGTCCTGTAAAAAGCGCCGGAAACGGCGGATTGAAAGGAATGGATCGGTAGTTCAGTTGGTTAGAATGCCGCCCTGTCACGGCGGAGGTCGCGGGTTCGAGTCCCGTCCGGTCCGCAAATAAAAAGTCATGGTCAACGTCATTTCTTTTTAATCAAATCCAAAAATGCCCGGTGAGCGATACCCGGGCTTTTTTTATGGATAAGTTGTTCAAAAAAAGAGCCCTTAAAAGAAAATCTTTTGGAGATCGCCACGTTAGGAATTGGTTAATGACACCTGGTTAATCAGCAACAATGAACAAAAAAATCAGAAGTTTCTATATTCTTGTTTCCACTTTTTTGATTGCAATCCTGCATGTCCCTGTGGCATTTGCCAAATCAGCAACAGGAACAAAACTTTTCTTTCACCCCCCGGCCGATTCAACGAAAACGATGGTTGCTTCGCCGGTCCCGGTTTTGAAATCAGTTTATGACAGCCTGCATTTAAACCTGAAGGGATTGAGCCAGCAGGCATTTGAATATGCGAAACAAGGCTTTCAAAAATTAGTTGGAGAAGGCAGACTGCTGAATGATTCTATTATTACCATTGCCGACTTCAGCCAGCCCAGCTATAAGAAAAGGCTTTTCATCATTGATCTGAAGAATTACAAAGTATTGTTCAATACACTGGTAGCCCACGGGCGGAATACCGGCCGTGAGTGGGCTCATTATTTTTCCAATCAAAATGAATCCTATAAAAGCAGTCCGGGTTTCTACATCACCCGCGAAACCTACGACGGCAAAAACGGATTTTCCCTGAAGCTGGAAGGCATGGAAAGAGGCATCAATGACAATGCATACGAAAGAGGGATTGTGATGCACGGGGCCGACTATGTTTCCAGTGCTTACGTCAATGCGCAGGGTTATATCGGCCGAAGCCAGGGCTGTCCTGCCATCCCGGTCAACATGTCAAGACCCGTTATCAATACCATTAAAAACGGCACCTGCCTTTTTATATATCATCCATCCTATGTGAGCAGGTCCCCGGTGCTTGACTAGTCCACTTTGTTTATAACTCATCCGCTTCTCCGTTCACCAATGTTTATCTTTGAAGATAATCTGCAAGTATGCTGAAAGTCGGGGTTTTTGGTGTTGGCCATTTAGGGAAATTTCACCTCAACAACTGGAAAGAAATTCCGGGAGTTGAGTTGATCGGGTTTTATGATCCCAATGATGATACTGCACGGCTTGTCAGCGAAAAATATCAATTGCCCCGGTTCCTTGATGATAGTTTATTAATGGACACCTGCGATATCATTGATGTAGCGGCGCCAACCAACCATCATTTTGAGCTCTGTGAGGCGGCTATCAAAAAAGGGAAACATGTTTTCGTGGAAAAACCTCTTGCCAATACAATGGCCGAAGCCAGGTCGCTGGTGAAGCTGGCTGCAGAATCCGGAATTAAGTTCCAGGTGGGACACGTGGAAAGGTTCAACCCTGCTTTTTTAGCTATCCGGGATATGGCGCTGAACCCCATGTTCATCGAGGTCCACCGGCTGGCACAATTTAACCCGCGGGGCACGGAAGTGAGTGTGATACTGGACCTGATGATACATGACATTGATATTATTTTAAGTATTGTCAAAAGCGATGTAAAAACAATTTCGGCCAGTGGTGTGGGTGTGATGACGGAGACACCGGATATTGCCAACGTTAGAATAGAATTTGACAATGGCTGTGTGGCCAACCTGACCAGCAGCCGGATCTCCATGAAAAAGATGCGGAAGATGAGGTTGTTCCAGAAAGATTCCTATATAGGCATTGATTTCCTGAATAAGAAAACAGAGATCATACGGTTAAAAGAACCCCAGGATTCAAACGTATTTGCTTTTGATATTGAAACCCCCACAGGCAAAAAAACAATTGCCATCGCTAACCCCATTGTTCCGGAAGTAAACGCCATCAAAAAAGAATTAAAAGAGTTCAGGGACGCTATTCTAAATAATACCCGAACCGTGGTATCTGAAATGGATGGCCTGATGGCTATGGATGTTGCCCACCAGATACTCGATAAAATTGGGAATAATATCATTACCCGTTGATGCAATCCGGCAAGAAAATATCCATTGCCTGGTATGCCGTGACTGATTTTATCACCGCTTCACTGGCATGGGCCATTTTCTTTTTTGTACGAAAAGGAATATTACATGAGACCATCGCAGATGCAGGTGAACTGCAAATAAATACACGGTTCTGGCTGGGGGTATTGCTGATCCCCGTTGGCTGGTTGATCCTTTACACTTTAGTCGGAACTTACCATTCCCTGTACCGCAAATCACGTTTATTCGAATTGACTGGTACGTTTGTATGCAGCCTGCTTGGTTGCATTTTCTTATTTTTTATCCTGCTGCTCGATGATGTAAAGAGCAGTTACGCTTATTACTATATTGCTTTTGGGTTTTTATTTAGCATTCATTTCCTGCTTACTTTTTTTGGCCGGTGGTTATTACTGGATAAGGTGAAAAGGCAACTGCTCAAAGGGAAAGTATTTTTCAATACCCTGATGGTGGGCAGCCAGGAAAATGCGATCAGCATATTTAAAGAAACCGAAAAAAATATGCACGACGGTGGTTACCGTTACGCAGGTTTTGTAACACCGTATCCCGACAACTACCGGGACGGAAAGAACGGCATTCATAAACTGATCCCCAAACTCGGCACCGTCCACGACCTCGAAAAGATTATAGACACGCATAAAATTCAGCTGGTCGTTCTTGCTATGGAAAAAGCCGAATATTCCCTGTTGGAAAACATTATCAACCGGCTCAGCGAAAAAGATGTTGAGATCAAAATACAACCCAATACCCTGGATATACTTTCCGGCTCTGTGAAAACCAGTAATGTGATGGGCGCCGCATTGATCGACCTGAAAACGGGGTTGATGCCGGAATGGCAGCAACATATAAAACGCCTGGTGGATGTGACGGTTTCATTACTGGGCGCTGTTATCTTATCCCCCTTTATTCTCTATACTGCTTTGCGTGTAAAATTTTCTTCGCCGGGCCCGGTTATCTTTTCACAGGAGAGAATTGGGTATAAAGGCAAGCCCTTTAAGATGTATAAATTCCGTTCGATGGTAAACGATGCGGAAAAAAACGGACCGGCACTATCAGCTGAAAATGATCCCCGCATCACCAGGTGGGGAAAGACTATGCGGAAATGGCGGATCGATGAATTGCCTCAACTCTGGAATATTCTCACCGGTGACATGAGCCTCGTAGGACCCAGGCCCGAACGCCGCTATTATATTGACCTGGTAGTAGCCCGCCAGCCTTACTATAAATATTTATTGAAAGTAAAACCCGGGCTTACCAGCTGGGGCATGGTGCAATTTGGTTACGCCGAAAACGTGGACGAAATGATCGAGCGGAGTAAATTCGACCTGCTGTATATTGAAAATATTTCGCTGGCACTGGATTTCAAGATCCTGATACATACATTGCGGATCATCTTTAAAGGCAAAGGGAAATAGGTGATTTTTCATTTCAAATTGCAGATTTAAGAGATTATTTTTGATAAAACGAATCCTGGTGAAAAAACTGACCGCTGCTTTTTTATCATTTTTCTTACCCGCCGCTTCTTTTTCCCAACCCCGGTCCTACTGGCAACAGGAAGTCCATTACCGCATCGAGGTTTCCCTGAACGATAAAGAACATACCCTGGATGGATTTGAAAGTATCGAATACCTGAATAATTCTCCGGACACATTGAAATTTATCTGGTTTCACCTCTGGCCCAATGCGTATAAAAATGATAAGACTGCTTTTTCGGACCAGTTGCTTGAGAATGGCAGCACCAAATTCTATTTTTCAGATAAAGAACAAAAGGGCTATATCAACCGGCTGGATTTTAAAGTAAAAAATATTACTGCTCTTACGGAAGATCATCCTCAGCATATTGATATTATAAAAGTCAATCTGCCCGTGCCCCTGCCACCCGGGCAAAAAACCATTATCACCACCCCGTTTCATGTAAAGCTTCCTTATAATTTCTCAAGAGGGGGACATGAGGGCCAGAGTTACCAGGCGACGCAATGGTTTCCCAAACCAGCGGTATATGATAAAAACGGCTGGCACCCGATGCCTTACCTGGACCAGGGTGAGTTCTACAGTGAGTTCGGGAGTTTTGAGGTCCGGATCACTGTTCCGAAAAATTATGTAGTGGCTGCAACCGGGGAGCTCCAAAACGCGGAAGAAAAGGAATGGCTGAGATCCAGGGCTTCCTTTAGCTGGGAACCTTCAAAGCGGAAGGAAAAGATGACCGGGGGAGAAACAAAAGCAATCACTGATTTATTCCCGGAATCGGGGAAGGAATTAAAAACACTGGAATACCGCCAGGAAAATATTCACGATTTTGCCTGGTTTGCTGACAAGCGTTTCGTTGTAAAACAGGATACCGCCCGGTTACTATCAGGAAAGACGGTTGATGTTTTTTCCTATTTTACCCGCCCGGACAATTCAGCCTGGCAAAACGCAGTAGCTTCAGGGAAAAATGCTGTCAGGCATTATTCTGGCCTGGTAGGCGAATATCCCTACCGGGTTGTGAGTATCGTGGAGGGACCGGAAAGTTTTGGAGGCGGTATGGAATACCCTACGATCACGGTTATTTCCCAAACGACGGATGTTAAAGGATTAGAGAAGACGATTGTGCACGAGATCGGCCACAACTGGTTTTACGGGATATTGGGGAGTAACGAAAGAGTTCACCCCTGGATGGATGAGGGGATCAATAGTTACTATGACGCCCTGTATGATCACTTAAAATATGGCAGCCAGCCAGCGCTGGAAAGAATAGCCTTTGAAACAAAAGCTATCACAAAAACAGATCAGCCAATAAATTTATCCTCTGATAGGTTCAGCGAAGTGAATTATGGCCTGGTTGCCTATTATAAAACTGCCGAATGGCTTCGCTGGTTTGAGTCACAGGTTGGTACACAGGCATTTCATTCGGCCATACAGGACTATTACCGTCGCTGGCAGTTCAAACATCCGCAACCGGAAGATTTCAAGAAATCAATGGAAGAAAGCACGGGTAAAAATCTTGATTCGGTTTTCTCCTGGTTAGATCAAACAGGTGTATTGCCAAACCAGCGCCGGACAGGAACAAAGACAGCATTTATTTTTGATTTTAAGACACTCGCAGCGTATGCAAAGAACCCCTCCAAAGACCTGTTACTCTTTGGTCCTGCACTGGGCGGTAACAGCTATGATAAATTAATGGCCGGCGCATTCCTGACGAATATAAAGCTGCCACCCTCTAACTTACAGTTTTTGCTCGCCCCCATGTATGCAACGGGCCCGAAACGGTTAGCCGGGATAGCACTGGCTTACTATTCTTTTTACACAAGTGGCCTGTTCAGGAAAATTGAATCAGGCATCGGCGCTTCTATTTTTAGAGCCAATAAATTTACGGACAGCGACGGGAAGGATACTTATCTCGGTTTTCAAAAAATCGTACCCGGGGTTAAATTAACATTTACAGAAAAGAATGCCCGCAGCCATTTACACCGTTATATTCAATTTAAGACATTCCTGGTCAGCGAGGACGGCTTGCGTTTTTACCGGGACACGGTTGTGAACGGGCCGGATACTACCATTTCAAATAAATACCGGACAGTAAATGAGACCCGGACACTGAATCAACTGCAGTTTGTGATCGCGAACAACCGGGCGCTATATCCCTACCGGGGAGAATTGAAAATTGAACAGGGGAAAGATTTTGTACGGGCCGCCTTTACCGGTAACTATTTTTTCAATTATGTAAAAGAAGGTGGTTTAAATGTCCGGCTCTTTGCCGGTAAATTTATTTACACAAATTCCAAAACCTTTACCAGGCAGTTCGCCACCGACCGTTACCACCTGAATATGACCGGTGCCAATGGGTATGAAGATTACACATACAGTGATTACTTCCTGGGCAGAAATAAATTTGAAGGGTTGGCCAGCCAGCAGATCATGGTCCGCGACGGTGGTTTTAAAGTAAGAACAGACCTGCTGTCATCTAAAGTGGGAAAAACAGATGACTGGCTGATCGCTGCTAATTTCAGCACTACCCTGCCGGCTTCCTTAAACCCGCTGAATTTGCTTCCTGTGAAAATTCCCCTGAAACTTTTCTTTGACATCGGGACGTATGCTGAAACCTGGCAACAGGAAGCTGAAACAGACCGTTTCCTTTTTGATGCCGGCGTGCATATTCCTTTTTTGAAGGAGACTGTGAATATCTACATTCCCCTTGTCTATAGTGCTGTTTACCGGGATTACCTGCAATCGACTATCCTAAAAAAAGAAAGATTTTGGAAAAAGATCTCCTTCTCCATCGATATTTCCAATTTCAACCCCCGGAAAATTGACCGAAATTTCGATTTCTGATGACCGACCTCCATAAAATACAGTATCTCTCCCACCAGCAAATTGATAAAACGAAATGGGATTATTGTATCGACCGGGCTCCTAACGGGCTGATCTATGCTTATTCATTTTATCTCGATCATATGGCCCGGAACTGGGATGCCCTGGTATTGAATGACTATGAGGCCGTGATGCCGCTAACCTGGAATAAAAAGTATGGGATCAAATATCTGTACCAGCCCTTTTTAACGGCCCAGCTGGGAATATTCAGTAAAGGGATGAACCGTGTTTCGGTTGAACAGTTTTTAAAAGCCATCCCGGATGAGTTCCGGCTTATTGACATTTCACTGAATTCCGGAAATACCCATTGCATACCCGAACAGTTTTCAACCGAGCGCAGTAACTATGTCCTTAACCTTAACAAACCGTATGAAGAACTTTACAACAATTACCGGGAGAATATTCAGCGAAATGTAAAAAAGGCCCGGCAGCTTGGTTGCCGCCCGGAAAAAGAATTTGATCCTGAAAAGGTGATTTCGCTGGCGGTAGTGCAGATGAAAACTTATAGCCATGAGTCCTCGGAAAATGTGGAACGTTTCCGGAAACTTTATCACCACCTGCAGGTACGGAACATGTCAACTACCTATGGCATTAGTTTAAATGGCGGGCTTCTTGCCTCCTGCGTATTCTTTTTTTCCCATAACCGGGCATATTATATCCTTGTTGGCAATCACCCGGATGGAAAAAACACCGGTGCTTCCCATGCACTCCTTGATGCATTTATAAAAGATCATGCAGGTAAAAATATATTACTTGACTTCGAAGGGTCTGATATCCGCAATCTTGCTTTCTTTTACAGCAGTTTTGGAGCAACCCATGAAACCTACCCGGCCATAAAGATCAACAGGCTCCCGTTTTATTTGAAATGGATGAAGAAATAATGGGAGAATGCGCGAAAGTGGGAATAACTAATAATCAAATGTCAAAAGGGATTTCAACCATTCCGCCTTTTTCTTCAATTTCCCTGATTTCTTTTGCAAGTTCCTTTTCAAACTTTGTCATGGGCTTTTTGCCCTTTGCCATGTCCAAAAGTGATTTTTCTTTTGGGTTTTCAATGTTGGTCTTCAAAACCTTTTTTTTACCTGTCATCTTCGTTTTACTCTATTTAAAATATTTGTGACGTCGTTGGTCAATTATTTTCACACAAGCCATTATCCATTATCCATAAGCCATAAGCCATAAGCCATAAACCATGAACTATAAACCCTGGCTCCTGTCCCCTAATATTTTCGCGGCTATCACCAAATCAATGGGCCTTGTTATCTTAATATTATTCTCTTCTCCCTCCACCAGGGAAACTTTTATCCCGTAAGATTCCGCCACTGTCGCTTCATCAGTAAACCTGTCCTTATAATCGATCTGGAAGGCGGGTAATATAATCTTGCTGTGAAAGGTTTGGGGTGTTTGGACCAGCATCACTTTGTTCCGGTCAATCGCTTCATTCCCTTCTTCCGTCACCAGCCGGATACTGTCTTTAGCCACAACAGCCGGGATCGCAGTTCCACTTTCAACGGCCTGGCGGTAACACCGATGGATCAATTCTTTTGACAGGAGGCAGCGCACCGCGTCATGCACAAAGATGATCGCTTCTTTATCCACCAGGGCAAGACCATTCTTCACCGATTGAAAACGGGTGTTACCCCCGGCTGTAATGCGAACCCGTTCTTTATCAAAATAAGCGTCAATGATCTCCTGGCCCATGTCAGTATACTCAAGCGGGAGTACAAGTATTATTTGCAGGTCGTCGTACGATTCAAAAAAAGTCTTCAGGGTATAATACAGTACCGGTTTGGCGTTCAGCAGCATAAATTGCTTGGGAAGATTACCTCCCATTCGTGTTCCCGTTCCCCCCCCGACAATGATGGCATATTTGTTCATTCGTAACTAAGCTGCCGGGATTGATTATTTATATATTGATACTTCATTTCTGCCATTACTGCCCCTCATTCCCCGGTACATTCCCTCCGTGTTAAATACCATCGCCGCATTACCCTTTGCATCCACACCGATCATGCCACCTTCCCCATCGATTTTCACCAGCTTATCAAGCACCACCACATTCATCGCTTCTTCCAGGGAAAGGCCCTTGTATTCCATCAAACAACTTACGTCATATGCAGTGACAGCCCGGATAAAGGGTTCGCCATGGCCGGTACAACTGATTGCACAGGTTTTATTATTGGCATAGGTACCCGCCCCAATTATCGGACTGTCTCCTATCCTTCCGTATTGTTTATTGGTCATGCCCCCTGTGCTGGTGGCCGCGGCAATATTTCCGTGCTTATCCAATGCAACTGCTCCTACGGTTCCAAACTTCTCATCCTTAATTTCTACGTCATGATCGAGGGCTGATTTACCGGTGCCCTGCAACTGTTTCCATTGATTCCGCCGGAACTCTGAAAAGAAATAATTATCCGGCTCCGTCTTTATTCCGTGCAATTTCGCAAACTCATAAGCGCCCTGGCCATTCAGCATTACATGCTCACTCCCGGTCATGATAGCATAAGCGAGTTCAACGGGATTGCGGATATTTTTCACCGCAGCCACGGCACCCGCCATACCGGTTTTACCATCCATGATGGAAGCATCCATTTCCTGGCTTCCGTCCCGGCCAAACACCGAGCCCCTGCCCGCATTAAACAGGATATTATCTTCCAGGGAAAGAACGGCGGCCCTGACCGCATCCACTGCAGCCTCACCATTTTCCAGCAGCGCGTAGCCTGCATTTAACGCCTCGCTTAAACCAGTACGATAAGCCTTTTCCTTATCGCTGGTCATCTCCTTTTTCAGGATTGTTCCGGCTCCGCCATGAATCAACAATGTATATGGGGACATGGGTGTAACTGGGTATTTTACTAAAAACAAAATTAGCTATTTTGCCGGCTATTATGACCGTCGCATGATAAAAAGAAAACTGGCAAGGGAAGATGTTTTTGTAATCGTATCTAACCTGATACCCGTATTTGGCGTGTGGTTCCTGGGGTGGAGTGGTGTGGAAGTATTTATTGTATATGCCCTGGAAACACTCATTATCGGCATGCTGACGGTGCTTAAGCTTCTTGTGGCCACGCTTTATAAGGGAAAGGATACCTGGTATAATGAAGGTAGTTCCACCACGGTCAGTGGTCTTTTTTTTATATTCTTCTTCATCATGCATTTTGGACTTTTCGCAGCGGTGCAAACCTCTATTTTTTCGATGTCCGCAAATATTACACCCCCTGGAAGCGGGCTGTTGCATTTCTTTTTTCACTGGTATGACTACGTCAATAAAGACATTGCTTTTATGATGGGAGGATTTGTGATCAGCTATATAGCCAGGAGCTTTATTCCCTTTATAATAAAAAAAGAATACCGGTCAAGTTCGATGATGCGGATCATGTTCCAGCCGTATGGAAGAGTTTTCATCCAGCAATTTACAGTCATCCTGGGCAGCATGTTCCTGAGCTTTGGCTTTGACAAAGGATTCATATTTGTCTTTGCCATGGCCAAACTATTTTTTGAAGCTTTTGTTGACTTTGAGGGAATTATTAATAAAGGAATGGATGATATGGAAAAGACGGGCAAAAAAGATAACCTGTAATGATGTGGCAGTGCGCGGTGGAAATGAGTTGTTCAGGAAAGCAATAATTCACATTCATGTTGCAGCTTCTGCCTGGAAATAGCAACTGTTCCCACTTCTTCACAAACCAGCCCCCCCGCAATATTGGCAACTTCCGCCATCAGGTAGGGATTTTTGGTAACAGCATACACCATGGAGGCTACGGCAATCACTGTATCCCCGGCACCTGAAACATCCGCAATGTTCCTCAGGTGGGAGGGAATAATGCCGGCCTTTTTATCCTGCTGGTAAAATACCCCTTTCTCCGAAAGCGTGATAAAAGAAATGGAATGGCCAAGGATCCGCTGAAGCTCCAGGTGAATGTTTTCAAGTATTCCCTGGTTAACATCATCAACCAGCATATTCAATCCTTCCTTCACCTCTTTCAGGTTGGGTTTGAAAATATCGGTTCCTTTATAAGAAAAAAAATGCCGTCTTTTTGGATCAACCGCGGTTAGTACACCAGCCTGCCTGCACATAGCAATCGTTTCATGAATGACATTGTCCGTCAATACGCCTTTATTATAATCCTCGAAAATAATAACATCGGGGCCTGAAGCTATATATCGCTGCACGTTTTCCAGCAGGGCGGATTCTTCCTGTGGATTCAATTCCCGTGTAATTTCAGCATCCAGCCGCATCATCTGCTGGTTACGGCTTATAATACGGATTTTGCTGGTGGTAATACGCTCATCACTCTTAACGAGGTGACCGATGTGTATATCATTTTTTTGAAGCAGCTCTTCCAGTAGCACGCCATCAGTGTCCTTACCGGTAACTGAAAGAACGGTTACCACTGCGCCGAGGGACCTGCAATTCAACGCCACATTCCCGGCACCCCCAATCCGGAATTCTTTTTGCTGCAATGAAACCACGGGTACAGGCGCTTCCGGAGATATTCGTTCTACCTTTCCCCACATATAGGTGTCCAGCATCACATCCCCTATTACGCCCACTTTCAAAGCCGAAAATGAATCAAACAGTTTCTGGAAATCTTCCATGTCTCAAAATAAGGGAATATTTTCTGGAAAATAACAGCCTGCTGTAAATCATCCTTACCAGGAGCGACGTGGCATAAATGAAAGGTAAGCGGGCCTATTTCTTTAACGGCTTATACTTTGCATTCAATCCTTTAATCAGGTCTGCGGTAATGTTGTAGATGGTGTCTTTATAATAAAAAAGACCCTGTTCATAAGAAATTATGTAGGAGTAGTTCCTGGACTGGTTGTATTCTTTGAGGAAGCCCTCAATTTTCGATTTTATTTCATTTTGCCTCCGGGTCATCAGGTCCGTATATTCCTGGTCTAATTGCTGCTTACGGCTTTTCATCTTATCATCCATCGTCTTCATCTCCTGGCTGGCCGCCTGGGACTGCTCTTCGGATAAACTTCCGGCCTGAGCCAGGTTCTGGTAGTAATTGAATTTCTGCTGAAGGTTTTTGGACAACCCGTCCATCTCGTTATTAATATCTCCCTCTTTTTTATTCAGTTCTGTTTTTACTTCTTTTACCAGTTCCGCGTTCGCGGCCACCGAGTCCATTTCAAAATACGCAATGCGAAAACGTTTATTCAAGGCTGTTGTATCGGTTGCAGAGAAGTCGCCTGCTGATGTACTTTTTTTCCCGGAGCTAAAATGCATGATCAGCAGGTATCCTGCGACAAGCGTCAAAATAACATTCCAAACCAGCAAGCCATTTTTCATTCCATCCATTTTAGCAAAATTAACCCTGAACAGGCGGGCAAATATAAGGAACGATCCGGATTAACGGATTCTTAGGATTTTCCCATTTTCCTGCCCGGTGCGATAAAAAAAGAGCAGGAAGAAATCTCCCTGCTCCAGTATCTATTTTATCACCGTTTAAGAATCCCTGAACAGCGAATTATTCTTCTTCATCAAAGGCCATGGCTTCCCGTGCAGTCTGCAACAATTCATATTCTTCCTTACTGCCTACAATCATGTTCTCAAACTCCCGCAATCCAGTACCAGCAGGTATCGGGTGGCCGGTGATCACATTTTCTTTCAATCCCAGCATATCGTCTGTTTTGCCGTTGATGGCTGCTGATGACAACACTTTTGTTGTTTCCTGGAAGGAAGCAGCTGAAATCCAGCTGGGCACACCCAGGGATGCTTTGGTAATTCCTAATAAAGTAGGCGAAGACGTGGCCGGTTTGGCATCACGAAATTCGACCAGCTTTTTATCATTACGGCGCAGCATTGAATTTTCTTCCCGTACTTCCCGCAGTGTTACAATCTGTCCTGCGCGCAGCTTGCCGCTGTCCCCAATTTCTGTAACTACTTTTTTATCAAATATGTAATCGTTTTCTTCGACGAATTCAAACTTATCAGTAAGATCATCTTCCAGGAACCTTGTATCTCCCGGATCAACAATATTTACTTTACGCATCATCTGGCGAACGATACACTCAATGTGCTTGTCATTGATTTTCACACCCTGCAAACGATAAACCTCCTGTATCTCATTTACCACGTATTCCTGAACGGCAAACGGGCCCTTGATAGAAAGAATATCAAATGGTGCTATCTGTCCGTCACTTAACGGAACACCTGCTTTTACAAAATCACCATCCTGTGCAAGTATCTGCCTGGTCAACGGAACAAGATATTTTTTCTGAACGCCATCTTTCGCTTCAATAATAATCTCCCGGTTACCACGTTTAACGGCACCCATTACTACCACCCCATCAATTTCAGAAACAACTGCCGGGTTGCTCGGGTTTCTTGCCTCGAACAACTCTGTAACCCGCGGCAGACCCCCGGTGATATCTCTCAGTTTACCGAGGATACGCGGAATCTTCACAATCACCTGGCCCGCTTTTACTTCTTCGGCTTCTTCCATAATAATATGGCTCCCGGTCGGCAGGTTATATGATTTCTTATCCTTTCCTTCTACTATGATTGAAGGGATTTTTGTTTTATCCCTTGTTTCAATAACCACTTTTTCGCGGTGACCTGTTTGCTCGTCGGCTTCTTCCCGGTAGGTAACCCCATCAATAACATTCTCAAACTTCACGGTTCCGTTAATTTCCGCCAGGATGACGTTATTGAACGGATCCCAGGTACAGATGGTGTCGCCTTTGTTTACTTTCTGGCCGTCTTTTACATTCAGGGTAGCGCCGTAAGGAATATTATTGGTTATCAATAACCGGTCATTCTTGGTATCGATGATACGAACCTCACCCGTACGGCCAATAACCACCTGTGATTTACCGCCTTCATTATTATCAATGTTAACCGTACGTAACCCGTCAAACTGTATGGTCCCGTCGAATTTAGCTGCAAGCGTAGATTCAACTGAAGCAGACCCGGCGACTCCACCCACGTGGAAGGTACGGAGGGTCAGCTGCGTTCCCGGCTCACCAATAGATTGTGCTGCGATGATACCTACGGCATCTCCTTTTTGAGCAATATTCCCTGACGCAAGGTTCTTTCCATAACATTTTACACACACACCCCGTTTGCTTTCGCAGGTGAGCACTGAACGTATTTCCACGATTTCGATAGCAGCTTCTTCGATCTTTCTTGAAATATCAACCGTGATCTCATCGCCGCCTGCCACCAGCAATTCTTCATTTATCGGACCGTATACATCATGCAATGATGTACGGCCGGCGATCCGGTCGCTCAAAGGCTCAATAACATCTTCATTATCCTTTAAGGCAGACGTGGCGATACCACGCAATGTTCCGCAATCCTCTTCTGTAATCACCATATCCTGCGCCACGTCAACCAAACGACGGGTGAGGTAACCTGCATCCGCGGTTTTCAGGGCCGTATCGGCAAGACCTTTACGGGCACCGTGTGTGGAGATAAAGTAATCCAGTACGTTCAATCCTCCTTTAAAGTTGGAAAGAATCGGGTTCTCAATGATCTCACTTCCGGTAGAACCAGATTTACGCGGCTTGGCCATCAGTCCCCTGATACCCGCCAGCTGTTTAATCTGTTGCTTGGAACCCCTTGCACCGGAATCCAGCATCATATATACTGAATTGAACCCCTGCCTGTCATTGGCCAGTTCGCGGATCAGTGATTCAGTTATCCTGGTATCCACACGGCTCCAGATGTCAACAATCTGGTTGTAGCGTTCGTTATTGGTAATAAGACCCACATTGTAACTATCCCACACTTCATCTACTTCACCTTTTGCATTTTCGAGCAACTCTTCCTTAATATCAGGAATGATAAGGTCATTAATGCTGAAGGATAAGCCACCCTGGAATGCCGTACGGAAACCCAGCGTTTTGATATCATCCAGGTACTTGGCGGCCTTTGGTACATTGGTGATCTTGATGATGTCCCCGATAATCTCGCGGAGATTCTTCTTCGTCAATAAGGTATTTACAAATCCGACTTCAGCCGGTACGTGTTGGTTGAATATAACACGACCCACTGTTGTTTCGATTAATTTATGCTCCAATAATCCATCCGCATTACGGATGTTGGCTTTTACCTTTATCCAGGCATGCATATCAACAACGCCTTCATTGTAGGCGATGAGCACTTCTTCAGCCGAATAGAAAGCCTTGCCCTGTCCTCTTAAGGTTTCTGTTTCATTGGTCTTCTTGCCCTTGGTGATATAGTAAAGTCCCAATACCATGTCCTGTGAAGGCAGGGTAATTGGCGTACCATTCTGGGGGTTCAGGATATTGTGCGATGCAAGCATCAGTAATTGCGCTTCCAGTATAGCCGCATGACTCAGGGGTACATGGACCGCCATCTGGTCACCGTCAAAGTCAGCGTTAAACGCTGTACACACCAACGGGTGCAGCTGTATCGCTTTACCTTCAATGAGTTTAGGCTGGAAAGCCTGGATGGACAAACGGTGAAGCGTCGGGGCACGGTTCAGCATGATGGGGTGTCCTTTCAATATGTTCTCCAGGATATCCCAAACCACCGCTTCCTTCTTATCAACCAGTTTTCTTGCGGATTTTACTGTTTTTACAATACCTCTTTCAATCAGTTTGCGGATGATGAATGGTTTGAACAATTCAGCTCCCATATCTTTTGGCAAACCGCATTCATGCAATTTCAGTTCGGGTCCTACCACGATCACAGAACGACCGGAATAGTCAACCCTTTTACCAAGCAGGTTCTGGCGGAAACGACCCTGTTTGCCTTTTAATACATCACTCAGGGATTTCAATGCCCTTCCACCTTCTGCTTTTACCGCATTGGACTTACGGCTGTTATCAAACAATGAATCAACGGCTTCCTGTAACATCCTTTTCTCGTTACGAAGGATTACTTCAGGAGCTTTGATTTCCAGCAATCTTTTCAAACGGTTATTACGGATAATAACCCTGCGATAAAGATCATTCAGGTCAGACGAAGCAAAACGGCCGCCATCCAATGGAACGAGGGGACGGAGTTCCGGTGGAATAACCGGGATATATTGCATGACCATCCACTCAGGGCGGTTCGTGATCCTTGTATTAGCATCCCGGAAAGCTTCCACCACGCTCAGGCGCTTCAGCGCATCCGCTTTTCTTTGCTGCGATGTTTCTGTCGCGGCAGTATTCCTGAGGTCAAAAGACAGCTGGTCAAGATCGATACGCTGTAACATATCATGCACAGCTTCAGCACCCATTTTGGCGATGAACTTATTCGGATCATCATCAGGCAGGTACTGGTTATCTTTTGGCAATGTATCCAGTATATCCAGGTATTCTTCTTCTGTCAGCAGGTCGCCGGGATTTTGTCCTTTGTCGGCCCGTATACCTGATTGAATAACGACAAAACGTTCATAATAAACGATGGTCTCTAATTTTTTGGAACTTACGCCCAGCAGGTAGCCGATCTTATTCGGTAATGATTTAAAATACCAGATATGAACAACGGGTACTACCAGCTTTATGTGACCCATTCTCTCACGACGGACTTTCTTCTCGGTTACTTCTACTCCGCAACGGTCACAAACGATTCCTTTGTAACGGATCCGTTTGTATTTACCACAAGCACACTCATAGTCTTTAACAGGCCCAAAAATTCTTTCGCAGAACAAACCATCCCGTTCCGGTTTGTAGGTACGATAGTTAATCGTTTCCGGCTTTAATATTTCACCGTAACTTCTTTCCAGGATAGTATCCGGTGAAGCAAGTCCAATCGTGATTTTTGAAAAAGCGGCTTTAGGACGATTTTCTTTTTTGATAGACATATTATTTGGAGCTTTTAGCTGTTAGCGCCGGGCAGCTGGCCAGTCGCTAATGATTTTAAATTTTTTTCAAAAGAAGAGCCCGCAGCCGTGGCTGCTAACTCCTAGCTTTCTTTATTCAAACTTCAGGTCAAGACCCAATCCCCTTAATTCATGTACTAATACATTGAAGGATTCGGGAACACCTGCTCTCGGGATATTCTCACCTTTTACAATTGCCTCGTAGGTTTTTGCACGGCCGATAATATCATCCGATTTCAGTGTCAGTAATTCCTGGAGAATGTTGGATGCACCGTATGCTTCCAGTGCCCAAACTTCCATTTCTCCAAAACGCTGACCTCCGAACTGAGCCTTACCACCCAGCGGCTGCTGCGTGATCAAACTGTATGGTCCGATAGAGCGGGCATGCATCTTATCATCCACCATGTGATGGAGCTTGATAACATAAATGATCCCCACGGTAGCTTTCTGGTGGAATTTCTCTCCAGTTTCGCCGTCATACAAATAAGTATGCCCGTACATCGGTATATCAGCCTGCTTACAATACCCGGCTATTTCATCTACCGTAGCACCATCAAAGATGGGTGTAGCGAATTTCAATCCTAACTTTTCACCTGTCCATCCGAGGATTGTTTCATAGATCTGTCCCAGGTTCATCCGGCTGGGTACACCCAGCGGGTTCAACACTACATCCACCGGCGTTCCATCTTCCAGGAACGGCATATCCTCATGACGTACGATCTTGGCGACAATCCCTTTATTTCCGTGGCGGCCGGCCATTTTATCTCCCACTTTCAGTTTCCGCTTCACAGCGAGGTAAACTTTAGCCAGTTTCAGCACACCTGCTGGTAATTCATCACCAATGCTGATGTTGAACTTCTCTCTTTTATAACGACCCAGTTCTTCGTTGAACTTGATATTGTAGTTGTGAAGGAGTGTATTGATCTGATCATCTACTTTCCGGTCACTTGTCCAGCCCAGTGGATTGATATTGGCATAATCAAGCCCTCTCAGGTTCTTCTCGGTGAACTTGGCTCCTTTACCGATCTGCACTTCACCAAAATTGTTGCTAACACCCGAAGAAACATGACTTGACAGGAGGGTTGTAAGTTTTTCGAGCAATACTTCCATCAAATCACTTTCGTTCTTCTCGTGCATCTTCTCCAGTTTCTCGATGGATGCTTTCTCTCTCACTTTAGCATTCTTATCCTTTTTGGCACGCTGGAATAATTTCTTGCCGATGACCACACCTTCCACCCCGTTTGGAGCTTTCAGTGACGCATCTTTTGCATCCCCGGCCTTATCGCCGAAGATGGCACGTAACAATTTTTCTTCCGGCGTAGGATCGCTTTCTCCTTTTGGCGTGATCTTACCAATTAATATATCTCCTTCTTTAACATGAGCGCCAATCCTGATGATCCCGTTTTCGTCGAGGTCCTTGGTTGCTTCTTCAGAAACGTTAGGAATATCCGGCGTCAATTCTTCCTCACCCAACTTGGTATCTCTGACTTCCAGTTCATATTCAGAAATGTGAACGGAAGTAAACAGGTCCTCTTTTACCACTCTTTCACTGATAACGATAGCATCCTCAAAGTTGTAACCCTTCCAGGGCATGAAAGCCACTTTCAGGTTCTTACCCAGTGCCAGTTCGCCGTTTTGTGTGGCGTATCCTTCTGTTAAGAAATCACCATGCTTAACTTTCTGTCCTTTTTTAACAGCTGGTTTCAGGTTGATGCAGGTCTCCTGGTTTGTTTTGATGAACTTGGTCAATCTGTAAATCCTCAGGTCATCTTCAAAGCTGACCAGTTTTTCCTGTGCATCCCTGTCATAGCGGACATGAATCTCATTCGCATCCACGAACTCAACAATACCGTTTCCATCTGAGTGGATCTGTATCCTTGCATCCCGGGCGGCTTTACCTTCCAGCCCTGTTCCTACAACGGGAACATCAGGACGGATAAGCGGAACTGCCTGGCGTTGCATGTTTGATCCCATGAGGGCACGGTTCGCATCATCATGTTCCAGGAACGGAATCAGCGACGCACTCAAACCAACAATCTGGTTGGGCGCCACGTCCATGTATTCAACATCATTTTTATCCAGGATCGGGAAATCACCCGTTTCACGGCTTACGATTTTTTCTTCTTTAAAATTTCCTTTTTCATCGAGCGGTGTATTTGCCTGGGCGATTTTTGCCAGGTCCTCTTCTTCCGCGCTCAGGAAATTCAGTTCCTTCATATTTACTTTACCCTCATGCACTTTTCGGTAGGGTGTTTCAATAAAGCCCATGTCATTGATCTTGGCATGAACGCAAAGCGTGGATATCAAACCAATGTTCGGTCCCTCGGGTGTCTCGATCGTACACAAACGGCCATAGTGTGAGTAGTGTACGTCACGAACCTCGAAGCCTGCCCTTTCACGGCTCAGACCACCTGGCCCCAGTGCCGAGATACGTCGCTTATGCGTGATTTCTGACAAAGGATTCGTCTGGTCAAGGAACTGGGACAATTGTGATGTTCCAAAGAATGAGTTGATCACAGAAGACAACGTTCTTGCATTGATCAGGTCAACCGGGGTAAACACCTCGTTGTCCCTGACATTCATTCTCTCACGGATCGTCCTGGCCATACGCGCAAGACCCACACCGAACTGGGCATACAACTGTTCACCCACGGTACGAACGCGGCGGTTGCTCAGGTGATCAATATCATCAATCTCCGCCTTTCCATTAGTTAGTTTAACCAGGTATTTGATGATCAGGATGATGTCTTCTCTTGTCAGGGTTTTTTTATCCAGCGGCAGATCAACGTTGAGTTTACGGTTGATCTTGTAACGACCCACTTCCCCGAGGTCATAACGCTTATCACTGAAAAATAATTTATCAATGATACCACGGGCCGTTTCATTGTCCGGTGCATCCGCGCCTCTTAACTGGCGATAGATAAACTGAACGGCTTCCAGCTCACTGTTAGAAGTATCTTTATTGAGGGTATTGTAAATAATTGCATAATCACCTCCCACGTCTTCCCGCTGGATGAATACGCTCTTCACATCCATTTCTGAAATGGTATCGATGGCTTCCTCGTCCAGCACGGTATCCCTCTCCATGACGATTTCGTTTCTTTCAATAGAAACAACTTCGCCGGTATCCTCATCTACGAAATCTTCCACCCAGGTTCTCAGTACACGGGCAGCAAGACGTTTCCCAACATATTTGCCAAGAGTTTTCTTATCTGTTTTTACTTCATCGGCCATTCCAAACAATTCAAGGATATCCTTGTCTGTTTCATAACCGATAGAACGTAACAAAGTAGTTACCGGGAATTTTTTCTTGCGATCAATGTAGGCATACATCACGTTGTTGATGTCTGTTGCAAATTCCATCCAGGCCCCTTTGAAAGGAATAACCCTGGCCGAATAGATTTTGGTTCCGTTCGGGTGAACAGATTGGCCAAAAAATACACCGGGTGAACGATGCAACTGGGATACCACAACCCGTTCTGCACCATTGATAACAAATGTACCGCGGGGCGTCATGTAGGGAATATTCCCAAGGAACACGTCCTGGACAATTGTCTGGAAGTCCACGTGCTCTTCATCATTACAGCTCAAACGGAGTTTGGCTTTCAGGGGAACGGCATAAGTCAGTCCGCGTTCCATACACTCTTCAATGGTATAACGGGGCGGATCAATAAAATAATCCAGGAATTCAAGTACAAAAATGTTCCGGGTGTCGGTAATGGGAAAATTTTCCTTGAATACCCTGAACAAACCTTCAATATTCCGTTTGTCCGGAGTGGTTTCTAACTGGAAAAATTCTTTAAATGATTGGATCTGTACTTCAAGAAGATCGGGGGTTTCAGCCAGGTGCTTGATTTTACCGAAATCCACTCTTGAGTTCACTTTAGTTGAAGACATATGCGTAATACCGGTTTTTACAACGTTGAGGACATACAAATCACATTCAGGCTCTTATCTCTCATGAAACAAAAACCTGTGAAATTCAACTAGTTACACATGATTTGGGATGTCAAAATATATTTGGCCAAAATAAAGGATGGCAAAGGTAAGGATTTATCATTCTCTAACAAGAAAAAGTTGCCGACAAAAATCCCGCCAAAATTTGGTGAAAAAGCTTTTTGAGGCTGTCTATGGCCCCTTAGCTTGTTTGAAATTTCCGTGATGGCTTGGAAACAAATAGTGACTGATTATTTCACCTTCACCCGCAAGGACCGGATAGCTATACTGGTCCTGGTTTTGCTCATTTTTTCTGTCTGGCTGGCCCCTCAATTTATTGCGAAAAAAAATAAAATACCTTATCCATCGCCTGCAGACAGCAGCTGGAGGGCAGCAGTAAGAAAACTGGAAATAAGGGACACGGGGAACTCATATGAAGAAAAAGCTGGTTATTACCAGTATGACCGGTCAGTACCCCGTTATCGTGAGCAGAAAAAAGGAGAACTCTTCTTTTTTGACCCCAATACTTTAGCGGCAGCAGGTTGGGAAAAACTCGGGATAAGGGCAAAAACCATCAGCACGATCCAAAATTACCTGGTCAGGGGAGGTCGTTTTAAGAAACCGGAAGACCTGCGAAAAATTTACGGGTTGTTTCCGGATGAATATGAAAGAATAGCTCCCTACGTAACCATTAAATCTACGGAACAACCTGACTTCGCGAACGACAAAGGTGCTGTGTCCACAGAAAATCAGCCTGACAAGAAGCCCACTGAGCGTTATACCGTTATTGATATCAACTCGGCAGACACGGCGGCCTTTATTGCCTTGCCCGGTATTGGAAGCAAACTGGCCGCCCGGATTGTGAATTTCAGGGATAAGCTCGGCGGTTTCTATTCAGTTGACCAGGTTGCAGAGACATTTGGATTACCCGATTCTACATTCCAAAAAATAAAAAAAAGGCTGGCCCTGGAGAATGAAACAATTAAGAAAATTAATATCAATACCGCAACCCTTGACGAATTAAAAGCACATCCCTATATCAGGTATAATTTAGCAAACCCGCTGGTAGCTTACCGGAATGAACATGGCCCTTTTATAAAAATTGAAGATATCAGGAAAGTGATGGCAGTCAATGATGAGATTTATAATAAGGTTCTGCCTTACCTGTCCCTCCAATAAAAAAACCCTCCGCAACGCGAAGGGTTCAGATATCTTTCGTAAGAGAATTAAGCGATCTCAACGTCTGCACCGGCTTCTTTCAGCTTGGCAACAATTTCTTCTGCTTCTGCTTTAGAAATTCCTTCTTTGATATTCTTGGGTGCACCATCAACCAGGTCTTTAGCTTCCTTCAAACCTAAGCCCGTCAGATCTTTAACGATCTTCACAACGTTCAGTTTGGAAGCACCACCACTTTTCAACACTACATTGAAAGCTGTTTTTTCTTCAGCAGCGGCTGCGCCACCACCTTCACCACCACCTGCCATTACAACGGCTGCAGCTGCCGGCTCAATACCATACTCTGATTTTAAGAAGTCAGCAAGTTCCTGTACTTCTTTTACTGTTAAGGCTACAAGGCCTTCTGCTAATGCTTTTACGTCTGCCATTTGATTTAAATTTTTCCCGTCTTCACTTCCGCCAACTGGCGGATCCGACGGCGTATTAAAAAAATTGTTTTATAGTATGGCTGTTGGCTACCAGTTGTTTGCTGTTAGCCAGAAGCCGGTTACTCAATTATTCAGCTGCTGCAGCAACTTCGGTACCAGCAGCTTTCTGCTCATGATGGTGCAATAATGCAGCCAGCACTCTCTTAGCTGGTGATTGCAACAACCCGATCACCTCACCGATCAGTTCATTCTTGGATTTGATCTGGGTAAGCGCTTTCAGGTGATTATCGCCGGTGTACACATCGCCATTGATAAAAGCGGCCTTCAGCACGGGTCTTTCACCGTTGCTTTCTTTACGGAAGGAACTGATGATAAGTGCCGGTTCTTTGGGGTTCTCAGAAAACATCAGTGCCGTTACTTTGTGCAGGGAGTCATACATACCTGCATATTTGTCGCCATCCAGTGATTCGAGTGCTTTTTTAATGAGTGTATTCTTTGCCACTTTCATTTCCACCTGCTTGCTGAAGCACGCGCGGCGCAATTTGCTCACCTGTTCCACCGAGAGTGATTCTGTATCGGTAATATAGAAGTTATTATACTGGGAGAACTTGCCCTTCAGTACTTCGATTACTTCGTTTTTTTGATCTTTAGTCATTTTATTAAAATTTTGACTGTTCTGAATTTAATACTCGCCGCTATTCCACCTTTCCAGGAGGATGCTGGTGAGGTTTAGTGAACAAATGCTTTTGTGTCTACGGCTATTCCAGGACTCATCGTGCTGGCCATACTGATGCCTCTCAGGTAAATACCTTTTGCAGAGGAAGGCTTCGCCCGGATGATAGCATTCAGCAATTCCTGGCTGTTTGCCTCGATCTTTTCAGGAGCAAAACTAATACGGCCAATCGATGCATGAATGATCCCTACTTTATCGACTTTGAAGGCGATCTTACCACCCTTCACATCATTGATAGCATTTGCCACATCGTTTGTAACGGTACCTGTTTTAGGATTGGGCATCAGGTTACGGGGCCCCAGCACTTTACCCAGTTTACCAATCTTCGGCATGACAGATGGTGTAGCGATGATCACATCCACATCTACCCAGCCACCTTCTATCTTGGTTACAAACTCATCCAGGCCAACAAAGTCAGCACCGGCTGCTCTTGCTTCCGCTTCTTTATCAGGGGTGCAAAGCACCAATACTTTCTTCGTTTTACCCGTTCCGTGAGGAAGTGTTACAGTACCGCGGATGGCCTGGTCTGCCTTTTTGGGATCCACTCCCAGGCGAACATGCAAGTCCACGGAAGCATCAAATTTGCAGGTGGTAATTTGTTTTACCAGTGTAGATGCCTCTTTCAATGAATATGATTTGCCTGCATCAACTTTTGTCTCTGCAACTTTTCTTTTTTTACTGATGAATGCCATTGTAATTCGTTTTTTAAATCAGAAGATTAATTTTCCCAGGGAGCTTTACCTTCCACATTGAGTCCCATGCTGCGTGCAGTACCGGCCACCATTTTCATGGCGCTTTCCACGGTAAAGCAGTTCAAGTCAGGCATTTTGTCTTTAGCAATTGCTTCGACCTGCGACCAGTTAACCTTACCAACTTTGTTGCGGTTGCTCTCTTTGGAACCTTTTTGAATTTTAGCGGCTTCCATCAGCTGAATAGCTGCGGGGGGCGTTTTGATAATGAAATCAAAACTCTTGTCTGTATAAACAGTAATTAAAACTGGGAGAACTTTTCCCATTTTATCCTGCGTTCTCGCGTTGAACTGTTTGCAGAATTCCATGATATTAATACCCTTGGAACCCAGCGCAGGACCGATAGGTGGTGCAGGATTCGCCTGGCCACCTTTACACTGCAGCTTTACAAAGCCGCCGATTTCTTTTGCCATTTTTAAACTTTTTTGGTGTTAACGACCTTTCTCCACCATCGGGTGGCTACTTGGTCTCCCAATCCCGCCGTAGCGGGATTCCTCATTACCGGTTGACCGGTTTTCAAAAGAACTAATTGGGCCGGCAAAGATAAGGGCAAATCGTGTATGGGCAAAGGTTTTCCGGTTATTTTTTTGACCGTTTAACCTACCCAGGCCGACAATTACTTACTGTTTTGTCAGCCTGGCGATGGCTATCGGGGATAATATGGAATTTCCGTTTGCCAGGACGGTAGCCTGTGCCGCCTGCAGTACGTGAATGGTTTGCTGGGGAACAGATGGCGGGTTATTGTAACCAAAAATATCCCCATCCTCCGTACCAGCATCATAAGCATACAAGTGAATAATAGTATCAGTTACCCATTTGTTATTGGTAAATAAATTAACCCCGCTGACCCCTACAAACCAGTCAGGCGTTGGCCCAAGCATTGAAGCAAAACTGACCCGCGGGTAATTGCTGTTGCAATAGATATTTGCCACCCTGGTTCCTGATACAGGTGGTGCTACAAAAAGCAGCAGCGACAAAGCATTCCTGGCCGCAATCATGGAATCAATTTCCGCTAATATCGGCCCTCCTCCCCCTGTTTCTGCCAGCATTTCTGTTCCGGGGCTTGCCAGCGAGCCTGCCTGCCACAAGGATGCATTACTGTTGTGAACCATACCGATAAAGGTGGTATAATGCGCCCCGGGCGGCACTGTAAATTCAGGCAGGGCCCATTTACCGGTTATGGTAATAGTGTATCTCGCTTCCGAAAATGGAGCGGGACCGGCCGGATCCTTGTTGCAGGATACCAGCAGTAAATAACCTGCAAGCAGAATTAGAATGAATTTCATATCAAGGATCCCGGTAAAATTTATGTTTCCTGAAGGTACCCACCTATTTCTCTCTTATCTGTCAGGCAGCTTTCCTTTCAGGCGGGCATACGGGTAAGAAACGAAAAAAGCCATCCGGCGGATGGCTTAAATAAAAATGTTCTGCCTGTCAGCTGATCTTCTCAACCTGCATATAATTCAGTTCGACAGGGGTCGAACGACCAAATATCTTTACGGTTACCTTTAATTTTTTCTTTTCGTCATTTACTTCTTCAATTACACCATTAAAGTCATTGAATGGGCCTTCGATAATCTTAATGGTCTCCCCGACGATAAAAGGCTCGCTCATGCTTACGCCACCGGCTTCCGCCATCTCATCCATTTTGCCCAGCATTTTATTTACTTCAGCCTTACGCAGGGCAATGGGATTGTCCTTCCCCAGGAAATGAATGACGTTAGTGGTATTCTTGACAATATCCCTCAGGTCATCAGAGAGTTTTCCATTGGCAATCTCAATCATGACATAACCCGGGTAA
>JANWIJ010000056.1 GCA_025449935.1 Chitinophagaceae bacterium | reverse complement strand
TAACAAACCACAACGCCATAAATAACGGGCTGTTGCTGGCAGAGCTTTCCACCATCAGGATTACTGAAAAGCCCGATCTGCCGCTGAATGAAGAAATAAAACCCGGTCTATATAAAGACCGGCAAAAAACAGACGTGATCTGGTACCAGGATTTTCTAACACTGGTAAAGCCAGAAGCGGGTACTTCATTCCTTGTCTCCCCCTTTCAATTCCTTTTCCGGGTGCGGGGAATTGACAAAGAAGGCAGGCCTGCGCTGGAAAGTGAAATAACGGTAAGCCTCCGGTGCACAATACCCGATGGGGCTGCTGCTTTCAACGGGTCTACCCTGAAACCAATTCCGAAAAAAAACATTTCGGTCAGCATGAGCATCCCCTTCATGGATAATAACAATAATGATAAAGTTTCAGATATCATTAGCAGCAGTGTTTCACAACAGGGAGACATCATTACGGCCCGCTTCATCCTGAGCAATGAATGGACACGGGTGGCCTATGCTGCCATGTCTTCGGATAATGTTAGCAGCCGCCCGGTGAAGCTAAAGGTCTCCTATCTCTTTAATGTGTACACCAGGGTGAACAAAAACAATATTAGTATAGTGTCCCTGCACAAACTGGATAAACTGCAGATTATAAAAAACCTGCCCCGGGGATTTAAACCCGTTGCGCATGTTTTCGTGGCCTCTCAAAACACCCTGATGACAGCTACCGGCATGTCCATCAAATATGAAACAGCAGTCATGCAGCCCCAGGTGATCAATACCCCTGCCATGAGTCATGCCAACATCGCCAGTTTTGTAAATACCGTTCCACAAAGCACCAATACACCTGCCGCAGAAACTGAATACAAAATTGATTCCTTATTATATACAAACGAACTCGGGGTATTCCTGGCCTGCAACGAATATGGTGAGTTTTACCAGGAACAAAAAGATGAAACCTTAACACCGGTAGGATGCAAAGAACCTTATAAACTCGGTGAAGTAACGTTGAGGTTTTATACGGAGATTACTGAATTAAAAACTCCCAAATACCGGGTTCTGCGCTCCAACCAGGTGCCTAACCGCTTTGTGATTGTGCCGTCCCGGTTTGTCATCAGCCGGAACAACCGGGATGCCCCCTCACCGTTTACACCTGATCTTATCCTGTATTCAACTTTTGATGTGAACGATTTGACGAATAGTCATTCAGTATTAAATGCAACCCTGCAACCAGACATTGAATATTTCCATATCGTTAGGCTGACCGAAAAACTGAAGGACTTTACTTCCTATCCCCCCGATATTCTTTTCATCAGCGAAATTGAATCCGTAAAGACATATCGCTGGACATTGCCTGAAGAACTTTATGTTTCCAACCAGGCCATCACGATCGGTAACTATATTAATTATTCGCTTGTTTGCGGGGTGGAAAAGGCGCTGACGATCATCAATATGCTGAAGAGCGGAAGCCAGGGGATCAACGGAAATATAAATTATGTTTTACCGGACGGCTCTGTTTACGAAGCCGCCATCAACATTAATATCCGGGAGACAGAAGGTCCCTGGCTTGACAGTCCTTTACTGATAAAAGCAACTGCCGGTACTGTCGAGATCGAAAATATATTAGATACCACGATTGATATTGCAGGGTTGCACAGCGTTGAGGGGGGGGCTACTATTTTTGACAGCCTCAATATTTCTCTCCTCCCAAAAAACAAAATTACGAGCGACCTGGCCGGCCGCAGCAGTATTGTTCCGGAATACTCTGTACAGCCTTCAGAAGGCAGTTTGGAAGAGGTACATTCTTATAGCGAGAACATCGGTTGCCAATTAATATTCATAGATACGTCAGAAAATGACTTCAGCGGGTTTGAAAACATCCGGGTTTTATACTCGCTGGCAGATAACACGCAATACCTGGCTGCTGAACTGGTACCGGGCAACCTGCCGCTGGAAGTGATCCTACCCATCCCGCTGACAAAATATCTCAATGACCGGGTGATCAGGTATAAGATACAGGCTATTAAGAAGCAGGATAACACGGTTATTGATACGGGCTGGGCAACAGCGGATCTTTCAAACGGCAATATTATCAACATCAACACACAGGTAAATAACTATTTCATTTAACCACAAAAATTAAAGTTATGAAAGCACTATCGCTCCACATTGGACTCAATTATGTTAATCCCGACGCATATGACGGGTGGGATGGCGAATTAGCCGGGTGTATCAATGACGCCAACTCCATGAAATCTATTGCGGATTCACAGGGTTTTACCTCTGCCACCTTAATTGACAGCCAGGCAACCTGCGCAAATGTGACCAATAAAATATCGGAGATCTGCAGGCAACTCGATAACGGAGATTTCTTTTTGCTGACCTATTCCGGCCACGGGGGCCAGCTGGTAGATAATACCGGCGAAGAGACCGACGGCCTGAATGAGACCTGGTGTTTATGGGACCGCCAGTTCATAGATAACGAGATTTACAACCTGCTCTCACAATTCAAAACCGGCGTAAGGATATTCATATCATCAGACAGTTGTCACAGTGGTACTGTCATCAGGGCATTCTTACGCCAGATCAGGAAAATCAAGGGAGCCGATAAAGTTAATTATGTAAATGAATTCAATAAATTCATCAACTCCTCACCGCGGAACCTCCCGGTACTGAAATTACGCAACATGGATAATGCTTTTGACGGCGTGCTGAAAAAAAGATCAATGCCGGAAAGCCAGGCCATCAAGAATTATGAAAAAAATAAAAATGGATATGACGCAATCAGGAACCTGGCCGGAAGCAAGCAGGCAAGCCGGGCCGCCATGAATGCAAGTGTTATTTATATTTCCGGCTGCCAGGATACCCAGTCCAGTTATGATGGCCCGGTCAACGGGGCATTTACCACGGAATTACTGAATGTATGGAACAATGGTTCTTTCAACGGAAACTATCCTTCTTTCCACAGCCAGATAAGAGATATGATCGCCAACCCCAACCAGGTGCCTGAGTATATGAAGCTGGGGCCCGTCGCCGCTGCCTATGAAAACTCGAAACCATATTCTACCGCGGTTGTTTCTGCCGGTACTACGGGATCTAATGGAACCGCCGGTTCCAATGGTTCCACCGGCAGCGGATCGGTTACCGGTGCCACACAGGACAAACCCAGCATGACAACATCACCCGGTTATAACCGGCAGGACCCTGCCCCTGTTTTCCAGGTCAATAAAGGCTCAAACCCTTATTATTATGTAGAATTTTCTACAGATAACAGTCTCTTCACCTATAATAATTCAAACAGGATTTTCTTTGGAAATCCAGACGGTAAAACTCCTAACTGGTTTGCTACCTGGGGTGATAGATTCACGGCTTCTACTTACCAGCTACCGGACAACGTATGGAACACGCTTAAAAACGCGGAGAAGATTTACTACCGGATCGGGAGTACATCCAGCCCTTCGGGTGCCTGGAATGATCTCAAGGTTAGCTTTTATGGAGAAGACTATCCGACTGCGCCATCAATAACATTATCCGACACACGATCCCGTTCGGGCAATGGTTCTGCCGGATCCCGGCCTGATGCGTTTATTTCTTCCGCTTCTATTCATGGGTCCGTAGGATCGGATGGCACTAATCAATTGGATGATGTAAAAACGGTGCAACAATTATTGAATGAAATCAAAGATTCCGATGGTGGATCCGCCACTGCCCCACTTTCCGTAGACGGGCATTGTGACCCCGATACTATTGCGGCTATCAGGCGGTTTCAGAATAAACAGGAATTTGCAGGTACCGGGTTAATAAAAATAAACAGTTCCCTCCTGCATATGCTGCTCAATAAATCCGGCAGGGAGCAATAAAAAGTTACGAACCGGGGATTTATTACGCTGTTGGTGCGCTGTTCATAAACAGGCGGTGTAATAAATCCCTTTCCACCGGCATGGTGTTCCTTCTCCTCATTTCGCCAGTTCCCGTTAAACTGGAACAACAAAAATGAAACTAAATTGACAAAGGGTGCAAATCAAAGAACCCATAGAAAGTATCGAGACAAAAAACTGGCAGCTCAGTCTATTGCCCTTTATGAGCAAAACCATCATCATCCTGGCGGGATTCTTTTTTTTAGCCAGTCTTGCGCAGCTGATCTACCTGCATAATGTCATCCAGAAGGGGCCCCGTTTAGATCTCCGTGAGGCATTGAATGGGCTGCGAATAGATGAGAAGAGCACCGGCCAGGAAATACTGGGGACAGTGCGACTTAAGGCATTGATTACCCTGGAAGCAAATTCCTTTCAGAATCAATATCACCAGGCTAACATTTTATTGATGGCAAGATTGTGGACCAGCTATATCGGTTTTGTCACCGGGATGATCCTGGCGACGGTCGGGGCAGGGTTCATACTCGGAAAATTAAGGGAACCATTCACCGAGTTGGAAACTAAATTTTCCGGGGCGAACATGTCCTTGAAATCAGCATCCCCGGGCTTAATACTTGCTATACTTGGTACATGCCTGATGATTACCACCCTGGTCGCGCATCACAATATTGAAACAAGGCAAAATGCCATTTATATCCAGGATAAAGAACCCGCCACGGAAAAAACTCATACAGATGCACCACCGTTAAGACACCCCGGGTTCCAGGATACCTCACTATTATCGCCAAACTAATTAATTAATCTAAATGTTTTCAACATGAAAAAGCTATTATTTATTAAGGTTAGCAGGGCCTCCAGGTTTGCCTTACTCTTATGCCTGTTACTGACAGCCTCTAAAAGCTTCGCGCAACTATTCAGTGATGAAGGACTCTATGCCAATGGCCATAAGTCATATATAAGCCGTGATTGGGTATACGCCTCCGTTTACCTGTTTGCATATATTGAACGCAATCCAAAACAATTCAATGATGCTGCATTTAAAGCAGAGGTTGTCGGGGCATATGATTTCGCCGTTGGCCAGCTAAATTCCCTCACGATAAAATATAATGACATGGTGGCGAGGGAAAAAGCGGAAAAAGATAAAAACAAAAGTGGTGTTGGGAGCATTACAAGCGGGCTTGAAGTCCACGGTCCTCCGCTGAGAGCGCCTTCCCAGGTTTCCATGGTCCGTCAGTCGGCAAGGACAGACAGTACAACTGTCCGGCAAAAGATGCAGTATGTAAAACCAAACAATTGAGCAGGTAAGAAAGAGCAGGTTCCTGTTGATAATAAGATACCGTTATTACCCGGGAACCTGTTTACAAGAGCAATAATAAGTAACCAAGACAGGAATACTGCCATGGCCCTATTCATTAATCTTCCTGGTCCGGCAGGCTGAAAGAATTATTTTCTTCGTCTTCTGCTCCTATTTCTTCACCCGCATCGTCGTCTTCACTTCCCGGTACATCCAGTTCATCACCACTCAGGTTGGTAACTTCATTTAGTGGGGTGCCGTCTCCGTCCGTGCTATCCAGTGCGGCTTTTCTCAGCTCTTCATCTTCTTCCGAACCCATGGACTCACTGCTGCGGCGCAGCAATTCTTTTTCTTCCTTCGTTACATTGGTTCCCCGGGTATCCAGGCGATCATCATCGGCTGCACCCAGCAAGTCTTCCGCTTCCTCATCGGCTGAAGAGATAGTGACGTCGGCCATTTCACCGGCAGGCAACGGCCGGACATGTTCCTGGCCCGGAATATCTTTTACCTCCGTAAGATCAAGGATAGCCTGGTCGGGCTCCAAATGCTTTTTATCGTTGGCTGACTCAGGGAGAACCGTATTACTGGATGGTTTTTTTGTTGTTATTCCCATATCTGAAGTTTTAAAGTTTTGCTGTCTTTCATAACAAGCAAAACCATGCCTGCTTTGAAAGTAACGTCCCCGGCGAATTTACTCCTGGCCAGGCTAATAAATTGCTGATTTCCGGGGAATATTATTCCCATAAAAAAATGCTTTATAAAAACCATTCCTGGTTCTTGTAAAACATCTTAATAAGTATTACCACGTTGGCAATACGATGGATATGGATTAAAAACGGGTGTTTACAATATGCTCTGGCACCATGCGGGACACTATCTCATCCTGAATCAGGCAAATGGTGATTTTGCAGGCTGCAGCCTCAGCAGGTGAAAGTTTTCTTTCATGTAATGGTGAATGAGCTGCTACCATCGTCAGCAAGACAACTGTTTCTATTTTTTTGAAGTCCGGCATACCCCTCTAAGGCAATAGCCGTGCTCATTATCAGGAATCAGGCGTAACTCAACCTATTTGGCCAAATCAGTTGCTAACTCGTACTATTGGTCATAAATTTAACAATAGAACGAGCAAAACCGGTCCCGGCCGGTAAGCTTTTCAAATTATTAATAATGAATTCAACAGAACTCAAAGCCATCCAGGCTCCGCTGAAAGATAAATACCGTGAACAACCGGAATCGGCTATTATAACTCTAAAAGCCACGGGAATAATTGGTGAAGGGATTTCCTGTAAAGTTGCTACCGGCCGTGCAGTCATTGAAGCAGGTCTTCACCCCGCTACCGGCGGAAGCGGCCTGTTGGCTTGTTCGGGTGACCTGTTGCTTGAGTCATTGGTAGCTTGTGCCGGGGTTACATTACAGGCAGTAGCAACTGCTATCGGAATAGAGATAAGGAGCGGAAGCGTTTTGGCTGAAGGAGACCTGGATTTTAAAGGCACTTTGGGAATTTCCAGGGAAGTCCCGGTTGGCTTTAAAACAATCCGCCTGGTATTTAATCTTGATGCAAGCGCCAGCGATGAACAAATGAGCAGTCTTGCAAAACTGACCGAACGATATTGTGTGGTTTTTCAAACCCTGGCAAAAGGTGTTGCCATCGAAACAAAGTTTAAAACTGTCCAACAAACGGATCAAAAATAGAACCCGCCGCAGGTTGGGTTTCCTGACAGGGTATTTCCAAATTATCAACCTCATCAACCCGCCGTGGTGAGACTGATTATGTCAGCAATTTCAACAATGGAATCAGCCGGGAACAGTATCATTGTCTTACGTCGCCGCAGAAATCATGGATTTCTTTTTTATCTTTCTGTAAATTAAATCCGCATGATACAGGAAATGGTTTCAAGAGTCTGGCAAATACACGGCCTGGTCGGCCAGGTCACCCCCGGGGTTCTGACCTGGAGCAATGGGCGGGTTGTCTTTGTTACGGCGGAAGGAATACAATTCAACGAGCCTCTTCCATCCCTGATGGATATTAAATGGCCATTTTTGCGGATGGGCCTTGGCTTTGATGCGGTGGTGAACGGGAAGAAATACAAATTCTCTTTTACCAAACCAAACCCATCTGCTCCCGAACTCGATGATACATTAGAGGAACAATTAATCCGCAAGACGGATGCAGGCCGGTTCTGGGATTCGATCAAAACACTGCAAAACGTAAAAGCCGATAAGGAAACGACAAAAAACTGGAAGGAAATATTAAAAGGATAGTCACAGCGCTTATTCTTCCAATCCTTTTCAGTTTTTATTACACTCCACTATCCAGTGTTTCCCAAATTTGTCGGTCAGTGTACCGATCAAACCGAAAAACATTTCATGCAATGGCTGTTTTACCTTACCACCTGCCGAGAGTTTATCAAACAGGTTGCGGGTTTCTTCTTCCGTTTTGCATACCAGGCATAAGTGAACGGTATTACCTTCATTCAACTTTTCAGGTTGCATATCTGTGGCCATGATTTCCATATCGCTGGTCTTTAGCGAAGAGTGAAGTATATGATCTTTCAGTTGCGGTGGCATTTGCCCGGCGACAGGAGATTCGCCCACAACGATGAATGATAAATCACCACCCAGGCATGATTTGTAATAATTCATGGCTTCCCGGCAATTACCGTTGAAAGTCAGGTAAGGATAAATGCTTGCCATTGTAAATATTTTTTGATTAAATAAATAAGGAACCATACAAAAATATCCAGGAATATTATTATCGCGCGGGGTAAACCAGGCTTTCTGAGGGGGTGTTTGCGACTCTTTCACCAGGAACGCTAAGCATACCGGTAAAAAGTTCAACTGGTTTTTCAGGACCTCCAGCGTATGACGCCATCCTTACTTTCCTTGACCCGGAATTTGACGATCTTGGTTACCAGTCCTAATGGAAGTGGTTTATCCACCGGAAACTGGATGGAGCCTTCGCCTGTTTTGTATTTTGTAAGATCTTTGGCGAAGGCCTTCATCGCAGAAGGCATGGGATAGAATCCAATATGATGTTTGAATACAGCAAAAGTGACCAATATTTTCTGGTAGGAATAGGCAGGCATCCGCCATTTCAGGTTTTCGGTTGCACCCGGGGCAGCTTTCCGGATGCATGCATGCAGCTGATGGAGTTTCTCCTGCACTCCGGCCGGTGCGGCTTCAATATATTCCGCGATGCCCGTGGGTTTAATTTTTTGTACCGGCATGTGTTTGTTTTTCAATATTAAGGTAAGCATTTTACTTACCAGCGCGTACAAAAACTACCTCAGCGCCCGGAAGATTTTCATTACCGGATCATAAAGACTTCAGGTTTTCGACGAGGTCTTTTTTTCCTGCTATTGATTAACCGGTGGGTTGTACAAAATGCCAGCAGACACCCGCCATATCAATAATATTCACTTCCCGGCCATATGGCTGGTTACAGACCTCGCCAATACGGATATTATATTTTTGGGGTAACTGTTTCTCAATTACCTCCGCCCGGAAGGCATCGGCATCAGGTATTCCCACGCTCAGCATAAAATTTTCCGCGAATTCTTTCTGATCATAATGCTGAAGGATAAACCGGCAGCCATCTTTTTCAAAACTTGCATAATCCCCGGCATCCCATGCCAGGTTAAAACCAAGCTCCCGGAAAAAATCTTTGGCGGCTCTAAAATCGCTGCCTGAGGGAACACATGGCTGGAAAGAGAGAAATTTCATAATGATCCTTTACCTGCAAAGATATTCCGTAAAACACTCTAATCCTTCAACCTTAAACCTTAAACCTTCAACCGATGAAGTAAGAGCGGAACAGTTTTTGAACAGGAATAACCGGGGTATAAATTCCATATTAGCTAATTTTGCGGTTTACCTATTAAAATAAAAATCATGCGGGGAAAAAAATTTTTTCACTTATCTGCTATCCTGGTGCTCGTTTTTTCATCCGGCTGCGCCAACAATAATGCTTCCTCAACAAATGGCACCCGGGTGGATAGTACCAAACTTCCGCCGGTGGAAACTAAAAAAGCAAATACAGATTATAAACCCGCCTTCAACGGTCAGACAAGGATTACTGCCGTAAAAACGGTGACGCCCTATAATGCGGAAAAAATTGCCGGAAACTTAAAAAACCCCTGGGCAGTTATTCCCCTGCCCGACGGGCGACTGCTGATTACACTGAAAGCTGGCTCGATGCAAATTCATGATGCCGGTGGAGCCCTGGTAAAAACGATCACTGGTTTCCCGGCAGTGGATTCCCGTGGACAGGGTGGACTGCTCGATGTAACACTTGATCCAGGGTTTCCGGAGAATAAAACGATTTACTGGTCCTATTCTGAAAAAAATGGAAATGGAAACCTGATGGCTGTAGCAAAAGGAAACCTGAATGAAGCAGGCTCAAAAATTGACAATCCCCGTGTCATCTTCCGGGCCACGCCGGCATTAAACAGCACCTTGCATTTCGGCTCCAGGATGCTCTTTGATAAAGATGGAAACCTGTTTGTCAGTACCGGTGAAAGATCTGAACTGGAAGGCAGGGTGCAGGCGCAATGGCTGTACTCGGGATTGGGAAAGATCTTTAAAATAACCAAGGAAGGGAAACCAGCTCCCGGCAATCCTTTCTTAAACCAGAAAGATGCCATGCCGGAGATTTATGCGTACGGCATACGAAATGCCCAGGGCCTGGATATACACCCGGTAACGGGGGAATTATGGGAAACTGAATTCGGTCCCCGCGGTGGCGACGAAGTGAATATCATAAAAGCGGGGAAGAACTATGGCTGGCCGGTTATTACCTATGGTATCGAGTACGGGGGCGGAGTAATCGGTGATGCCATACAGCAAAAAGCAGGAATGGAACAACCCATTTATTATTGGGACCCGGTGCTTTCGCCCAGTGGTATGGTTTTTTATAAGGGAAAACTGATCCCGGAATGGGAAAATAACTTGTTCATCGGTGGCCTCAGCAGCACCCATATTGCGCGGCTTGTGATCGTCAACAACAAAGTGGTGGGTGAAGAGAGATTGCTGGCCGATAAAAATGAACGCTTCCGTGATGTCGCTTTTCATAACGGGTTACTTTATGCAGTGACTGACGGGGGAAACCTCTGGCGGATCAGTAAGCGGTAACAAAGAAATTTACAACCGGGCTGCTACCATAGTTTCTCATGGACCTTTCCATGTATTATAACCCGCTACCAACCCGGCTACTTCAAAATTGTACAACCCTTTCAAATCATATTTTGAAAGGCCGGGATAGCCGGCAAACCAGTTTTCTATTTCAGAGAGCCTGTATTTCCAGCTTGCTTTTTTCAATTTTAAAACCTGCATCTCCCCTTTCTCATTAAGCAGGTAGCAATCATTGATCCATGCGGTTACACCCAGGGCATCCTCCCGGTGATAATACCAATAGAGGCTCATTTTTCCTTCGATCTCCAGTAACAGGAATTGTCTTCCTTTTCCTTTAGCCAATAACAATCCTTTGTTGGGAATGGTAATATCGAATGAACGGAACAGGTTTTTTTTCTCACCCGGGAATTCAAAAGCGTAGCCATTTATTTCTGCGGGTCCATAGCTGGTAAGTTTGCCGGTGGTATCGATAAAAGAAACTTCATCAAACCAATCTTCCTGTTTGTATTCTTTTTTGTCCTTTCCTTTTGCCCGGGTTATTGTAAATGGAATAACTATCCTTCCCACCAGCGTATCCCGGGCGGGGCTCACTATATATCCCGTTAAGGTATCAGCACCTTTTCGTTGGGCGGAAATACCGTTGCCCCAAACGAGGAAAGCTGTAACAATTAATAACCATTTTACCATGGCACATTAAATTTACAATTATCATTGATACAGGCAGCACTTATCGACGACTCTGGCATAAATATGGGAAACAGGAAAAATAATCTACATTTATCAACGGGGAAAAAGGAGTTCCGATCTGCAAACAGTTAACCGGGTTCTGCATGAAACAACTATTTTTTTTGTTATTACTTATCAATTCCATGGATGCACCTGCCCAACTCAACCCTATTCGTTCCGGTGTTTATCATTGGAACGATTTGCCGGTGAAAAAAGATAAACAACGTGAAGGAAGAAAGATCGCGGAAGGC
>JANWIJ010000055.1 GCA_025449935.1 Chitinophagaceae bacterium | reverse complement strand
GAATTTTACCAGGAACATTAATGCCTCCACCGTCACCTTTACCATCCCCGTCACAAAAAAACCGGTTCGGGTGGTAGCAGACCCGCATACTTCACTTCTATTTGAAGGCACCGCGCGGGAAGTGCAGTAACCCGTTTAAACCGCTTGATACAGTCGGAGAGGCCGGCCCCGTTATTATTGGTTTCCCCGCTGAGGTCTTCCGGTTTTCCTGTCCAGCCCGCTTACCGGCAAGGGCCTGACTGACCGGACAGTTTTTCCTTTTCAATCTGAAAAATTTTCCGCTACTGTGACAGTTTTTCCTGCTCCCCTGCGCTGGCATCTGGCTTGATGACCTATCAAAAAAATTGATATGCGCAAATTTATCCGGCTTATCCAACAGCGGGTAACGGCCCGCACATCAAAACAGGTGGACTGGTCGCAAAACGACAATCCGTTCCTGGTCTGGTAATTTTTAGTTTTTAAACACTTTAAAAAATGGAGGTTATTATGACAAATGCAATGCAAAAATTCAATGCTCAACCCGCGAGCCTGGTGGACGTTATTTTAGACAATTCGCTCCGCCGCTTTTTCGACGGTAATTTATGGGATGTGGAAACAACGGGCCGCAGTAACACTGCGCCGGTGAATGTTCGCGAAACCGATCAGCAGTACGAGGTCGACGTAATCGCTCCGGGTTGCCGCAAAGAAGATTTCAAAATCCAGGTGCACAACAATCAGCTGCAAATTTCATTCACCCATGATGAAAGCAAAAACCAACGTGATGAGAAGGCAGGCTGGGTACGTAATGAATATATGCAACGGTCCTTCACCCGGTCGTTCACGCTGGATGAATCAGTGAACACCGACAACATCAGTGCGACTTATACCGATGGCATATTAAAGCTGGTGCTTCCCAAATCCGAGAAGGCAAAGCCCCGGCTGCTCGACATCAGCGTGAAGTAAGTAAATTTGTTTTTTGTAAGGCCGCTTTGGACATCAGGGCGGCTTTGTTTTTACAGGCAAATTATGCAGACAGTTTTTTATATTGAAATCAGCATCCAGACCACTGAAGGCCCGCAACGTATCGGCCGGTTTGAACTTGGGGCTGACCGCGATGCTGCAACGCAGCTATTTCAAAAACTAAAAGGTTCGGCTGAAGTGAATGAAAAGGATATGCTTTATATCGGGTTCATGGAAACGGTCAAAGGTCTTCCGGTTAATATCGAGGTGCTAACCTGCGACCTGCAGGAACTTGGGACAAACACGATGCTGATCACCCAGGAACTGTTCCGGCTGGCAAACCTGAAAGTTCGGTAATAGTTCTACGCCGTAGTTGCTGTTGCAGTAAAAGACTATGGGTGCAGTGAATCCATACACCAACAATCGATTTATCGTTTAATCCCGGAGATGGGTCAGAAATCTTACGCCGTTGTTGGTGTTGGAGTAAAAAACTCTGTGTGCAGTGAATCTATTCACCAACAACCGATATATAGTTTAATCCCGTGGGTGGGTCAGAAATCCCCAATTGTCAATACCGGTCTCATAGAATATCGCTGAGCGCAGAAGCAGGACCCAGTTATCAGAACAGCAACAACAGCGTAAGCCTGTTATTTTCTTCCCTGCATCCCGGGGAAAAGATTAAACAGGGTTTCTTCCATCGTTTTAAGGATGCCAACCAGGCTGCCGCGGTTTCTGGCTGACTCTTTGCTGCCTTATTCCAAAAGATAGATATGGAAACGACTATTTCAACCCCCGGCTTGGGAAAAGCCACCGCGCAAACAATAAAATGGAAACCCGACCCTGTACACAGTGAAGTGCTCTTTAAGGTAAAGCACCTGATGATCACGACTGTCACCGGGAGCTTTAAGAAATTCGACCTGGATGTTGAGACGGAAAGTGATGACTTTTCGACCGCCAGCAAGATCCTCTTCACAGCAGATGTAAATTCAATCAGTACCAACAATGAACAACGGGACACCCACCTTAAGTCTGCTGATTTTTTTAATGCGGCCGAACATGGTGAGTTGCGTTTTGTTGGTAAAAAGTATGAGGGAACTGGTGATGAAGCAAAACTCCAGGGAGACCTTACTATCAGGAATGTTACGAAGCCCATTACCCTTGATGTGGAATTTGGGGGAATTGTGGTTGATCCCTACGGCCAGACTAAAGCAGGATTCACCGTTACCGGCAAAATAAGCCGCAAAGAATTTGGCCTGACCTGGAACGCAATGACAGAAGCAGGCCAGGTTGTTGTCAGTGACAACATTAAAATCCACGTGGAAGTTCAATTGGTTAAGCAGGCGGGTGAATAGCTTCGGTGAAAAGAGCAGGACATGGTTATTAAACCAGCAGCAAGGGCGTAATGAGTTGTTGGTGATGGGATGCTTAGCTGCATGACACTGTTATTACAACACCAACAACGGCGTAAAAACAGCAATAAGGGCGTAATGGTTTGTCGGTGATTGGATTCTTAACAGCATGACTCTGTTATTACAACACCAACAACGGTGTAAAAGAGCGTAAAGAATATTCGCCAATTACCAAGGGGAAAAAAACAATAATTGCCTGGGGATAAAGGCAGGTAATCCCCTTTCTCCGTACTCAGCCCTCCTCTTTATTTCTCTACCTTGAGACATGCTCGTAAAAACATTTGGCAGCGCGGTGTATGGTGTCGAAGCGATCACCATTACCATCGAAGTCAACTGGCTTTCGGCATCTGGTAAAGATCCGCTCATCGTGGGCTTACCGGACAATGCTGTAAAGGAAAGCCTGCAACGGGTTGAAAGTACTTTTAAGACTAATTTTTTCCAGATGCCCCGCACAAAAGTGGTCATCAACCTGGCACCGGCGGATATAAAAAAAAGCGGAACAGCGTTTGACCTGCCGATTGCATTGGGAATATTGGGCGCATCAGAACAACTCAACAATAAAGAGGCCCTCAGCAATTATGTCATCATGGGCGAACTGGCGCTGAACGGTGAGATCCGTTCTATTAAAGGAGCATTGCCCATTGCCATACAGGCAAGAAAAGAAGGTTTCAGGGGATTGATTTTGCCCGCCATGAATTCAAAAGAAGCGGGGATGGTCAACAACCTGCAGGTATATGGTGTCACGCATATCAAGGAAGTCATTGATTTTTTTGAACAGCAGGAAAAAGGATTAGAGCCGGTGGTGATCAATACCCGGGATGAATTTTATAATTCCCAGTGTGATTTTGAAATAGATTTTGCCGAAGTAAAGGGCCAGGAAAATATAAAAAGAGCCCTTGAGATAGCCGCGGCCGGGGGGCATAATGCTATCCTGATCGGGCCGCCCGGTGCGGGGAAAACCATGCTGGCAAAACGCTTGCCCACTATTCTTCCACCGCTTTCCCTGCAGGAAGCCCTCGAGACCACGAAGATCCACTCTGTTGCCGGAAAGCTTCCTGAAAATTCCACCCTCGTTTCCAAGAGACCTTTTCGCTCGCCACATCATACCATCAGTGATGTGGCATTGGTGGGTGGCGGGGGCAACCCGCAACCGGGTGAAATATCGCTGGCACATAATGGTGTATTGTTCCTGGACGAATTGCCTGAATTTAAACGGACCGTGCTGGAAGTGATGCGCCAGCCGATGGAAGAAAGAAGAGTCACCATTTCAAGAGCTAAAGTGGCCGTTGATTTCCCCGCTTCCTTTATGCTGATGGCCAGCATGAATCCATGCCCCTGCGGTTTCTACAATCATCCCGAACGGGAATGCACCTGCCCTCCGGGTGCCGTGCAGAAATACCTGAACAAGATTTCGGGGCCTTTGCTCGACAGGATTGACCTTCATGTAGAAGTAACGCCTGTTGCCTTTAATGAATTATCCTCGCTGAGACCACAGGAAAATTCAGCCAGTATCAGGGACCGGGTGATTGCAGCAAGAGAAATGCAGGCAAGCCGGTATAAGGATCACCCGGGTATTTATTGTAACGCGCAAATGAGCAGCAAAATGCTTAAAGAAATTTGCGTGATCAACCCGGTTGGAGCAAATTTGCTCAAAGCCGCGATGGAAAAACTGAGTTTATCGGCAAGAGCGTATGACCGCATTTTGAAAGTAGCAAGAACCATTGCCGACCTCGCACAAAGCACGGACATAAAACCAGAGCACCTGGCCGAAGCCATTCAATACAGGAGCCTTGACCGGGAAGGATGGGCTGGATAATTAATAATTATTAATTATTAATTACTAATTATTGCACTTTTACAGCAATGAAAGATCCGGCATTCATACAGCAGGTGTTTACCAGGTCAAGAGAAGCAGCGGACAGGGCGAGAGAAGAATTTGCTTCACTTTCCGCAACACAACTGAACTGGAAGCCTGCCGCGGAAAGCTGGAGCATTGGCCAGTGTCTCGATCACCTGATCATTTCCGATTCTTTATATTTCCCCAGCTTCAAAAAAATGGCAGCTGGAAATTACAAAATGAGTTTCTGGCAGAATTGGAACCCGTTCAGCGGGTTGTTTGCGCGGATGCTCATCAGCCAGGTAGCCGAAAAAGTAAAAAAGAAACTAAAAGCCCCCAGGGTTTTTATTCCTTCTGCGGAAACGGTCGATCCCACCGTGCATGACCGGTTTCAAAAACACCTGGATACATTATCCGGTTATATCCGGGAATGCAGGAATATTGACCTGGATAAAACCCATATTACTTCCCCCGTATCAAAATTCGTGACCTACAGTCTCCGCAGTGCCCTGCTGATACTCGTCCAGCATGAACACCGGCATATCAACCAGGCCATGCGGCTAAAAGGATTAAAGGATTTCCCGGCTAATTGATGCCTTTTGTTTATTTTATTCCTGTTTATCTTTCCGCGATGACAGCAGCCTGTATCATATGCCAGAATATACCGGGCAATTCTTTGATCACCTTAAAAGAACTGCAACTCGGAACCGGAGAAGCATTTACTTACCAGCGCTGCGCCAATTGTTGTTCCCTGCAATTATTGGATCCCCCGGCAGATCTTTCCCGCTATTATCCGCGGGAAGATTATTATTCCTTTGGCGACGGGTTCAAAGCGCTTAAACAACCGGGCTACCTGCGACGGGCAAAAACCAATTACCTGCTATATGGCAAAAACAGGTTGATAGGATCGCTGCTCTCCATTGGTTATAAACTGCCTGAATATTATGAATGGATGCTTCATACAAAAGCCGGCTTAACCGATGCTATCCTGGATGTGGGTTGCGGTGGCGGCATGCTGCTGGGCAAATTATACAAAATGGGATTCACCAACCTCACAGGTATAGATCCTTTTATGGAAAAAGATCAGCAGTTAGGCACGGTAAACCTTTTAAAAAAAGAAATAGAAGACATGACCGGGAAATTTGATGTGATCATGATGCATCATGCCCTGGAACACATGGCCGATCCGCTAAAGGCCATGAAAAAAGCCCACACGCTTCTGCATGACCATCAATACCTGCTCGTAAGGATACCTATTATGGGAAATTATGGATGGAACAGGTATAAAGAATACTGGGCGGGACTGGATGCACCCCGTCATCTTTTTATCCCTTCAGAAAAAGGAATGAAGATGCTGGCAACCCAGGCTGGTTTTGAACTGGTGAAACTGGAATACGACACGGTGGATTATCTTATCTGGTGCAGCGAACAATATAAAAAAGGTATGTCCCTGTATGCAACAGGTAGTCATATGCTGGACAAAAAAAACAGTTCGTTTACAAAAAAAGACATTGAAGAATACCGAAAGATACTGGCAGAAGCCAATGCCCGGAACTACGGGGACACGGCTGCTTTTTATCTCCGTAAAGAATGATCAGGGCTTGTTCCCTATCCCGTATTTTACAATTTCAACAATATTATCAGCCAGGCCTTTTGTAGAGAGCATAAAAATCTTGCTGCGGTACCGGAGCATAAAAACAGCCAGCGGGAATACATAGCTCCTGGTTTCCTTGGCGGCATAGAGCTTTACGAATTTCCTGTACCAGGGCTGGTATCCCGGTCTTTCATGTTCCTGCATCAGTTTGATCCAGGCCAGTTTCTTTTTAAAATTCTCGTACCGGCTTTGCCTGGTACTGATCTTGTCCCGCCTGGGCAGTGTTTGACTGGTAGAAGCCCGGTGCTGGCGGTAATGCGTCAATACTTCATCCAGGTACTTTATACCACCATTCAGGAATGCCTGGTAAGTGATCCAGATATCATGATGCACATCCTCCGGCATTGGCAAAGATTTTTCGAGCAGTTGCCGCGTTATCAGCATACCATGCCCCCAGACACAACTGTATAATATATACCCGCGGCTATCATCCCCGCTGTACATTTTTTTTAGATCCGATAATTTTTTGTTCATGCTTTTACCTGTCTCATCCACCAGCAGGGAATTGCTGTAAACAAGATGGCTACCCCCCCTGGCCGCGACCAGCCTTTCAATTTTATTCGGGAGCCAGATATCGTCCTGGTCGGCAAAAGCAATCAAGTCGCCTTTTGCATGCCCCGCGCCAAAGGCAAAGTTTTTTGTGAGCCCGGTATTTTCTCGCTGGTAATAAACCTGGACGACTGGATTGTTCTCGTATTGTTTTAACACCTGCGGTGTTTCATCCGTCGAGGCGTCGTCGGAAATGATCAGTTCAAGCGGCCGGTAAGTCTGGTGTAAGATAGAATCGATCTGTTCTGCCAGGAATCTGGCCCCGTTATAAGTGCTTAATATCACGGATACCAGGGGCTTCTCCATGCTGTAAAGATAACCCTGCCGGTTCAAAAACGGCGTTCGTTATCTTTGCCCGAATTTGTTTTCATGCCCGGATCCTTTCAGCATCTCAACCAATATTACGACCATATTTATGTACTCAGCGTAGCATCTGCCGAAACGCGGAGGAACCAGTTTGCTGAACGGTTCGCCGGTTTGAATTATTCTTTCTTTTTCGGAGCCGACAAGAATAAGTTCAGCGTGGAAGAAGCCGCCGCCAAGGGGATTTTCAGTGAAACGCTGACAAGGCAGCATCACCGTTTCGGGAAAACCATGAAGCATGGAGAAATTGCCTGCTCCTGGAGTCATAAAATGATCTACGAGGATATGCTGGCTCATCATTACAACCGTGTACTGGTGTTTGAAGATGATGCAGTGCCGGATCCTGCTATGGTGGAAAAAATCCCGGCCATCCTCGGAGAAATACCGGGCGGTTGTGAATTGCTGATGTGGGGCTGGGACAAAAACGGTGATGCCGGTTTAAACGCAGCCGTCAAAAAATTTATTTACCATATACAGCATAGTCTTGGAAGATTAAAATGGGATCATACCATGATCCGTAACCTCTATGCCAGGCCTTTTTCCCGGCATCTGAAAAAAGCGGGGTTTCACGATTATACTTATGCTTACGCTGTAACTAGAAGCGGTGCCGAAAAATTAATCCGGCTTCAAACACCCGTACAATATATTGCAGACAACCTGCTGGCGCATGCGGTCAGCAAAGGAATTGTAACAGGATATATTACCTATCCAAAGGTTTTCCTGCATGACAGTTTGCCGGATGGAACACACAGAGATTCGTATATTCGGTAAGCTGATAACCCGGGATATATGCCATTGTTGCTGGATTTATTATTGACATGATTTTTGTGCAGCTTTTCCCTTTCAATTATCAATTGCTTTTATGAAAATTCTTTTAAAATACCTGAAACCGCATAAATGGCTGGTCATCCTTGTCCTTACACTGGCCGCGATCAATATTGGTTTTTCACTGGTTGATCCGATCCTGCTGGGTAAACTGATCAACCTGGCGGCCGATAAAGTGAACGCCCCGGATAAATTTGACTGGAACCGCTTTTTTAATTCCTTCAGCTGGCAGCAGCCCGGGGTTTGGTTCATTGTGCTCTGTTCTATTTCCGTGGCCATGATCAGCCGCATCGCCAAAAACTTCCAGGATTATTTTTTAAACGTGGTGATCCAGAAATTCGGGGCCAAGGTATTTACCGACGGGTTACAGCACGCCATGAAACTTCCCTACCAGATGTTTGAAGACCAACGGAGTGGTGAGACCCTTTCCATCCTGACCAAAGTAAGATCGGATGTAGAAAAATTCATGATCAATTTCATCAATATCTTATTTGGGGTGATCATCGGGATCGTTTTCGTGTTTGTTTATGCTGCACTCTTTATTCACTGGAGTATCCCGGTGGCTTACCTGGTTGGAATCTCCCTGCTTACAGTGATCACCAATGTATTGAGCAAAAAGATCAAGACGATCCAGAAGAATATCGTGGGACAGACTACGGCCCTGGCGGGTTCCACTACAGAATCGCTGCGGAACATTGAACTGGTAAAAAGTCTTGGTCTTACCCGGCAGGAAGTGGAGCGGCTTAATAAAAACACTTATAAGATCCTGGGGTTGGAATTAACCAAGGTGAAAAGAATACGCAGTATCAGTTTTATCCAGGGAACGATGGTGAATACACTGAGGCAGGTGATCCTGTTTATTTTAATGTGGCTGATCTTTAGAAACGAAATGGATGCGGGCCAGTTAGTTACCATGCAGATCTTTTCTTTTTTTGTATTCGGTCCCTTGCAGGAGATCGGCAATATTCTTCTCTCCTACCGGGAAGCAGAAGCTTCGCTGAATAATTTTGACAGCCTCATGAAGAAAGCACCGGAGACCGAACCTATCCACCCCAAACACCTGGGAAATATCGAAACACTGTCTTTCCGGAATGTCGCTTTCCAGCACCAGACCGCCTCACAAAAGGCCATTAATAATATTAGCTTTAATGTCCGCGTAGGAGAAACCATTGCATTCGTTGGTCCAAGCGGCAGCGGTAAGTCAACCCTGATGAAATTACTGGTGGGTTTATATCGCCCGCAGGAAGGGAAAATACTTTACAACAATTTAGATGAAACGGAGATAAGGTTTGATGACCTCCGCAACCAGATCGGCTTTGTAACGCAGGATACCAATCTTTTCTCGGGCACCATCCGGGAAAACCTGCTGTTTGTCAACCCGGCAGCTTCCGAAAAGGATCTTGTTGATGCGTTGAATAAAGCTGCCTGCCAGAACCTGTTGTCAAGGGCTGAAAAAGGACTGGACAGCATGATTGGTGAAGGCGGTCTTAAATTATCAGGCGGTGAAAAACAGCGTCTTTCTATCGCGAGGGCGCTGCTGCGCAACCCGAAACTGTTATTGTTTGATGAAGCGACTTCTGCACTGGACTCGCTGACCGAAGAAGAGATTACAGATACCATCCGTGATATTTCACAAGCGGGTAACCAGATCACCATCCTGATCGCTCACCGCCTGTCTACCATCATGCATGCCGACAGGATCTATGTGCTGGAGAAAGGTGATGTGGTGGAAACGGGCGACCATGAAAAATTATTAGAGGAAAAAGGATTATACTATGCAATGTGGAGGCAACAGATCGGTGAAAGAAAAAATAAAATCAGCGTCGCTTAAAACATGGGACTATTATCATTCTTTGGATTTGGGGCGGGCAAAATAAAAGATGCGATCAAACGTGGCGCTATCATTATTGATGTCCGGACCGGTACCGAATATGACCGCGGACATGTACCCGATGCTTTTAATATTCCCGCCGACCGGATCATTGCCAGCGCAGAGAGGCTGAAAGCGGCCAACCTTCCCATTATTCTTTGTTGCAACAGCGGCGCCCGGAGCAGCAAAGCGCTGCAGCAGTTAAAAGCAAAAGGTTTAAAAGATGTATATAATGGGGGCAGCTGGGAAAATATTGTAAAGCTTATGCAAAACCTGTAAACGCTCAGGGGTTTACTTTCACTTTTACTGACCGGCTGGTAGCATTCAGTCCATGATCCTCGAAACTTACCGTCACCGTGTAATTAGCTGCGGTGGTTACCTGGGTGGTGTGATTCAGTGAAAAATTATAAGTAAGAAATCCATGTATTTCGTAGAGCTGCTGTTTCAGCACTTCCCCGTTTGCATCATCGGTAACGCGGATACTTCCCCGGTATAAACCGGTTTCATCTGTTATTTTGCCGGTAATATTTATGACGGTCCCGGATGTAAAGGTTTGGTTTAAGGAAGGTGTATATATTTCTACAACCGGCGCCACGCTGTCGGAGGAATTATTGACATGAGGCCCACCGCCATTTTCACCTCCCGCCCCTCCTTTGGAGCAGGCAACAAGGGCAACCAGGGCGCCAATAAACAAAATAGATAAAAACCGGTTCAGCATACAGGTTAAAACTAATCATCTTTTTTCTCTTTTCCACCCCAGAGATCGCTGAAAAAACTGGATTTTTCCAGTTCCTCCATATCACTCAGTTCCCATTCAAGCGCCTTGGTGCTTTGGGATATCTCCAGTAAAGAAATGATCAGGGATGCCAGCAGGCTCAACAAACTCGCCGCGAAAACATAACTGTTCAGGCTTGTCCATTGCTTGTAAACACCATACATGGTTACCACGCAACATAAAAAACTAAATACTCCCAATGTCTGCATCTGTCTCACCAGATTGATTCGGACACGCAGAATTTTAATCTGCTTCAGCAAAAGATGGTTGCGTTCCCCCCTCATGTACTCATCGTGCAGTTTACGTATCAGGTTGGCCAGGGCCAGGTAGCGGTTGGTGTAGGCCAGTAACAATAAACTGATTGCCGGGAAAACCAGCGCCGGGGTGTTAAAGGTTATTTCCATCCCGCAATTTACTTATTTAGCGAATCTTAATGATTTAAGGAACACGGCAGGCGAAACAAACACATACCGAACGAATAAATATTTGGTTTTTTATTCGTCGTTAACCCGTTTATCCGTCCAGGCTTCCAATGTGCAGAATAATTTATTTCCCGCTGATTGCAATGGGGATATTCAGCTTAACAGAAAAATTACGGCCGCTGTTAAACACTCCCCTTCTTCCCGTAACAAGATTATCGGCAGCATACTTCAGCCGGCTGAGGTGATTCTGGTAAGCAACATCCGTAATATTGGTAACTCCAATATGAAGGCTGAACAATATGTTATTCTTGTGGGTGATATCGGCCCCGGTGCCGGCGTTCAGCAAACTGTAACCCGCTGTCGCAGTTTCCGTATCATAGCCAGTGAATGGTTTGTCCTGTTTGAAGGTTTTTACCAGCTCCAGTTTTGCATACAGGTTTTTAAAGGTCTTTCCTGTTTTCTTAAAATCTCCTCTTAATTCACTGCTCCACCGTGTGGCCGGGATCAGGGGTAAATTGTCACTGCCGGCTTTGTTACCATCAAGTTTATTGTCAAAGCGCCCCCGGACAAATGAGAAACTATTTTCAACGTGAAGCCAGTCCAGCGGGTGGGGGTGTATATCAAAAGTGAATT
>JANWIJ010000054.1 GCA_025449935.1 Chitinophagaceae bacterium | reverse complement strand
GTATTGGTAAGATGCGTAATGATAACCTGGACAGCATCGCCTTCTTTTACCGGGTCCTTACCCATGTCCGTCAACGGAATTTTTGCCTGGATTTTATCGCCGAACAGGTTCAGGTAAACAGCATGGGGTGAGACCCTGTATACAGTGGCAGCTGTATCAATTTGATGATTGAAATGTTGTAGTGCCATTTTATATTCAGGGATATAATTATGCGAAAAAAGCACTGCCCGGATACTGTTTGGCTTATCCAGGTTTATTAATTTAAAACTGATCGCCTCGTTTGCGGCCGTTTCTGCCGGCGGTTTTTCCCAGGGTGAAAGCTGCAACGGGAAAAGAATATAGCTTTCCCACTCTTTTACAAAATACTTATCATCTACTATTTTCAAATACCCTGAAAAGCGGTTCTCGATTTCAGCCTTCTGAATGAGCAAGTCGATCGCTGTATTATGGGTGAACTGAACATGATGAGCCGTCATCTTGTCCCCCCTGTCAGAAAGCTTAAGCTGGAAACTAACCCCATCACCCAACCTGAACTGGTGCGGTTTTTTACCGCTGCCGGCTTCACCTGTTTTACAATTAACTGTTTTTAATTTGTTGTTATGCAAATACTCGATGGTTGCAAACTGCTTTTCAAAATTAATGAAGGAGATTTTCCCCCTGTATTGATGCTGCTCCATAATGCTGTCAGGCAAAGGTATTATTGAAGAGTAACAAACCGGTATTTATATAGGCGTGTTTGGTTATTTAGAAAATTCACAACTATATTTATTATATAATTTTCCCGCATGACTACTCATTCCCTGGATCGCTCCACTTTCGGAGATCCTAAAAACGCAGGCAATTTAATGCCTATCGAAGAAGCCCATGCATTGTTAAATGAATGGGTGCCTAATGACCGCCTCCGCCTCCATATGCGGCAGGTTGCTGCTGTTATGAAAGCCTGGGCCCTGGAAAAAGAAAAGTCAGATGAACGCACGGCGTTGAAATGGGAATTGGCGGGATTGCTTCATGATGCGGACTGGGAAAAACATCCTGATGAACACTGCCGCATCATTATTGAAGAACTGGAAAAAAGAAATATTGATGCGGAGGTTATCCGGTGTATAGCCTCGCACGGGCCGCGGTATTTTGGCGTGGAGCCGCTCAGCAAAATGGATAAAATGATCTACGCGATCGATGAGTTATCCGGTTTCGTGCATGCGGCTGCACTCATCCGGCCCACCCGCTACGAGGGCCTTGAAGTAAAAAGCGTCTTAAAGCGTTTAAAAACTCCCTCCTTCGCTGCCCAGGTAAGCAGGGACGATATCACGGATGCACTGGCAAGAATCGATGTTCCGCAGGACGAGCTTATACAGTTTATCATCGACCACCAGAAAGAAGTTTCATAAAACCGGGTACAGTAAAATAAAAAACCATTTCCACCATTAAGGGAAGGAGATGCCGTATTTATGCCTTTTGCAAAAACACTATTCAACAGGCTTTTTTAAAGAAAGGGCCACCATGAAAATACCAAATGATAAAAAAAGTATCCCGCCCCATTTATTGATGGACATTCCCTCTGCTGATCCTGAGAGCAAAACATACCCCAGCAACAAAACACCAATGACGACAAAAAATAATCCGATTACAAACCGAAGATCATACAGCCTTTTCATATTGTATTGTTGAAGGATTAATAAAAAATAATGTTTAAAATCAGGGTAGCAACCAGCACAATAACACCCAGCCAGAGCGGGTTTTTATACCAGATTTTTGCCTTGTCTTTTTGTTTGGGAGTTAAGCTATAGACCAATCCAACCAGCTGGTCATCCGGTCTTGGTTTTGTGACCAGGCTAATCCCAACCGTGGCTATAAAGCACACGATGAATGCAACAGCGGCTATATTAAATGCCTGGCTTGTTCCTGAATAAAATTCATGAATATTGGTTATCCAGCCGCCTTTCCCCTCGGCCACGGTCAGGCCGTGCATCAGCGCGGCTGCGCCGGTGCCTGCCAGCAAACCCCAAAAAGCTCCATGCCCCGTTGTTCTTTTCCAAAACATACCAAGGAAGAAAGTGGCAAACAAGGGTGCATTTACAAAACTAAAGACCAGTTGAAGAAGGTCCATAATGCTGTTAAATCCTTTTGCCAGGTAGGCCGTTGCGATAGAGATCAGAATACCGGCAACAGTGGTGGCCTTGCCCACATATAAATAATGCTTTTCGGAGGCGTTCCTTTTTATATGCGATTGATATATATCATAGGTCCATACGGTGTTGAAAGCGGTTACATTCCCCGCCATCCCTGACATGAACGAAGCGATCAGGGCCGTGATCCCAACACCCAAAATGCCATTTGGATAAATTTTAGAGAGTAATAATGGGAGGGTCATATTATAGTTTACCTCACCGGCGTCATTCTTTGGCAATTCAAATCCCGGAAATTGGTTTTGTAATGCCAGCAACACGATACCCGGAAGAATCACAATGGCCGGCATAATTATTTTGGGTATCGCCGCGATGAGGGGTGTGCGTTGGGCCGCATTCAGGTTACGGGAGATCATCGCTCTTTGAACGACCAGGAAATCTGTACACCAGTAACCAAAAGCAAGCACGAATCCTAATCCAAATACCAGGCTGAATGCATCCACGCCCATGGGATTGTGACTCGCGTGATCCATTCCTTTCCACAAATGAAGTTTTGCATTTTCAACATTCTGAATAATTCCTTCCACGCCCCCGGCTTTATCCAGGCCAATAAATACCAATGGCGCTATGCCAAGCACGATGAGGAAAAATTGCAGGACTTCATTGTATACAGCACTGGTCAGCCCACCCAGGAAGGTATAAATCAACACAACACCTGCAGCCGTCCACACCGACAAACTAAAATCCCATCCTAAAATTGTTTGCATTAAAATGGCCAGTGCATACAAAGAAACCCCGGAGGAAAATACCGTCATCACGGCAAAAGTCAACGCGTTAAACGTCCTTGTTTTTTCATCAAAGCGAAGCTTGAGGTATTCCGGAACGCTCCTGGCTTTACTGCCATAGTAAAAGGGCATCATGAAAACACCCAGGAAAATCATCGCCAAAGCAGCTCCAAGCCAATAAAAATGCGCCGTGTAAAGTCCATACTTAGCTCCGTTGGCAGCCATCCCCAGCACTTCCTGTGCACCCAGGTTTGCGGAAATAAAGGCAAGGCTGGTAATCCATAACGGAATACTGCGGTTGCTCATCAGGAAATCATTGCCTGTTTTTATCCTTTTCTTTAAAAGAAACCCGATCCCAACCACAAAAAGAAAATAAACAGCAATGATTAAATAATCAATTCCATTCAACTGAAGATTCATAAAGCATTTTTAAACGGGTTAATTTATCCGGGAAACTTACCGGCGCAGCGCCGGGTCATTCATATACTGCTTACTGATGTCATCATACATTTTCATCAATTCATTTGACTTGCCATTGTTATCAAAAACCTTCTCCCATGTACTGAGCGGCTCCCAGATACAGGTGCCTTTCCCTTTCCCACCGGGCAGCTCAAAGGCAATTTTGTTGACCTCTTCCTTCCGATGAGAGTATTCCACGACAATAACATCTTTTCCATACCGCCTGACCAGGTCATTCAGGTTATCACGCAGGTCATCCAGCGTGCCGTGCCATTTGGGATAATAGGATTCCCCGATCACATCAAAATAAACACCCCGGGCGATCATATTATCAATAAAAAAAACAGACTCGTCATTTTGCCCGCCAAGTGCCACATGCAGCATCATGGTGATAGTCGGGTCAACGTCTTTAGTTGCCGCCGTACCTGCATTGATCAATTGCGCCAATCCATCCATGTTACTGACATTTCCTTCCGGCCAGATAATTCCATGATTGATCTCGTTGCCGATTTGCACCATATCCGGGGTGGTTCCCTGGGCCTTTAATTGTTGTATAACTTCCTTCGTATAATCGTAAACTGCTTTTTTCAATTCTTCAAAAGATAAATTTCTCCAGGCAGCGGGTTTATACTGTTTACCCGGGTCGGCCCAATAATCGCTGTAATGAAAATCAAGCAGGAGTTTCATCCCGGCAGCTTTCACCCGTTTGGCCATTTTAATGGTATTCGCCAAATCGCAGAACCCTTTTTGGGGCGAATAGCCACTATCTCTTGCCGGGTCATTAAAAATTCTCAACCGCACATAATTAAAGCCATGATCTTTTAGAATCAGGATGGCATCTTTTTCGGTTCCATTGTCAGAAAACTTCAATCCCCGTGCTTCCAGTTCGGGCAGAAAAGAAATATCAGCCCCCAGCATTTTATCCACTTCCTTTTTTGTCTTCTCAGCCGGCAACTGGTATTTCCTGTCGATGGTAACCGTTGAAACACTCTCCGGTGAAATGGTTTGAATATCTGTACCCCCGCTCCAAAGGCCTGTTGCTTTAGCTTCAAATTTTATCATGCCTGGTTTGTTACCCGATTGAATAATAACCTGGCATTTCCCTTTAAACAAACTCCGTTGCCAGGCCCCGTCTGCACATTTATCGGGTTCATGGCTGCTGGGGTCACCGTTTCCAACCCCGATGATCTTCCCGTCTCCTTCAATCCTGAATTGAATCATATTGTCTGCATCCGGCACTTCCCGTCCTTCGCGGTCTGCTACCGTGATATTAATAATGGTTGCATCTTTTCCATCCGCGAGTATAGTAGTTTTATAGGGAGTGACCACCACCTCCACGGGCAAACCAGTGGTTTCAATTTTTTTACGCAACTTTTTGCCTTTCTTATAGGCAATGGCTTCCAGGGTGCCTGCCTCGTAATTCACCGTCCATTTCAAATGACGGTTACGCGGCATATCTTTTTTGCCTAAGCTTCGCCCATTTAAAAAAAGTTCCACATTATCAGCATTGGTATTTACCCAGACATCGACAGGGTCGCCGGTTTTCTTGTTCCATCCTGCCTGTTTCTCCCTGAAGTTCCAGTGAGGAGAAATATGCAATACATCTTTATCGGTCCACCAGCTTTGATAGTAATAATAAATGTTCTTGGGAAAGCCGCACATATCCATAAGCCCGAAATGCGAATTGATATTCGGCCATTGGTAGGGTGTTGGTTCTCCGCGGTAATCCAAACCTGTCCATACAAAACCACCCAACCAGAAATCATTCCCGGCGGCCAATGTCCACCAGTCTTCTGCTTTACTCGCCCACCAGGGAGCCGTGATGTCCTGGTCAGGCACATATCCTTTAACCGTATCTTTTTCATAAATACCCCTTGTGGTTACGGTGCTTCCCATCTCTGTTCCTATGATGGGTTGCGTAGGGTGATCCCGGTGATAATCGGCGACAGCAAACTGCCGGTAATTGAAGCTGCGGACAGGAATGACTTCATTGATGCCATTATAAACATTCGGCACATCTGCCGCATACGTACAGGTTCTTGTCGGGTCCAGTTCTTTTTGCTTCGAAATAAAGGTCTGTGCTATTCTTTTTCCAACACTGCTGGTGTGTATCCATCCTTCTTCATTACCGATCGACCAGATAAAAACAGATGCCCGGCTGCGGTCTCTTTTGATCAGCCGTTCAAACTGCCCCATGTATTCAGGACTGCTGTTGAGTAATCGCTGTTCATCCATCACCAGCATACCCAAACTATCGCAGGCGTCGAGCAATTCAGGTGTGGGCGCATTATGACTGGTGCGGTAAGCATTCACCCCCATATTTTTCAATAGCCTGATGCGGTAATACTGTAAATAATCCGGTAAAGCACTTCCTACGCCGGCATGATCCTGGTGACAATTCACTCCCTGTATTTTCACGGGTTTGCCATTCAGAAAAAACCCGTTAGGTTTTATTTCAATGCTCCTGATGCCAAAGCGTTGTTTGATACTGTCGGTGACCCGGCCGTTTTGTTTGACAACAGACACTACCCTGTATAAATAGGGGTCCTCCAGTGACCAGCGTCTTGCCCCGTTAACAGTAAGCTGTTGCTTTACCGTGGCTGATCCATTGATAGCAACCGGCAGAGATTGTTCTTTGGACTGAATCATTTTTTTACCGCCCCGGTCAGTTATATAGGTATACACGGTGCAGTTGGAAGCCGTCATTCCTTTGTTTTCAACGGTCGTTTCAACAGAAACAGCCGCCACATCTCCTTTGGTCGTGGCATACACAAAAACCCCGTCCTGCCCGATATGCAGGTTATTGGTTTTGGTTAACCATACATGGCGATAAATACCGGCCCCTTCATAAAACCATCCTTCATACTGGGATGCATCCGCCCTTACGACGACTACATTATCCCTGTCGAAATTTATATAATCGGATATGTCATAGGTTTCACCCACGTAGCCGCTTTTATTATTACCGAGATAAAAACCATTGAGCCATATGCTGGCATCCCGGAATATCCCGTCAAATTGTAACCGGAACCGCTGACCTGAATCAGCCCTGGCAATTGTAAAATGTTTCCGGTACCAGCCAATACTTGTTTCGGGAAATAATCCGCCCACTGGTTTATAGCCATGTGCCATCACATCAAAGTTGTCGCGGTTGACAAAAGGCAGTTCAACTGCCCAGTCATGAGGAAGGTTTAACATCCTCCACTTACTGTCATCGAACCGGGGGTCAATCGCCGTTCGTTGAGCCGCACCTGATTTGGAAAATATATTGGAAATGGAGTAATTAAAATCTTTCTCGGCGTTGGCCGCATGTCCAAAATGAAATTTCCAGTCACTGTCAAAATTAATAGCCCGTTGAGCTGAAGTAAGGAGTGATAAGAAAAACAAGGCTGCAAACAGGAAGCTTATCAGTTTCATACAAGCAAAATATTGAAGTAAGCAATACAGGTTTTGCTACCCGGTCAATTAAAAGCATTCAGGGCAACGGTAGGTTTACCGCTGTTGTCAAAAGCGCCCAGGGTATAACCCTGCCAGTTGTTATAGCTTTGCGGTTCCCAATAAAAAACGCCCAGTCCTTTATTCCCTGGAACTGATTTCACTTTGGTAATAAGATCCGTCAGGAAAGCGTTACAGGCAGCCGCCTGGTCCCAGCTCATCCCCACTTCGCAGATCATGACCGGCTTATTGTATCTCGCCACCATGTCATTCATATTGGCCATGCACTGGCTATTTAACGTTGACCAGTTGGCAGCCGTCGGGTACAAGGACATTCCAATAATATCCCATTTAGCTCCATTATTCTTTAACCCGTCAAAGATCCACCTGAATAAACTGTTGTCAAACCCGTTGGAGATCTGGACAATTACTTTAACAGAAGCATCAACAGCCTTTACCGCGTTATAACCCTGGTTGACCAGTGCCGCGAAATTTGCCATATTGACTGAAGCTTTTCCTGTGGGCCAAAGCATTCCGTCATTTGTTTCGTTACCTACCTGAACCCATTCCGGGGTAATCCCGTTTGTCTTTAGCGTAGTCAACACATTAAAAGTATGATTGTACACAGAGGTTTGCAGTGTGGCAAAATCCTGTGCAGCCCATGCCGCAGGCTTATTCTGCTGACCCGGGTCTGCCCATGAATCACTGTAATGAAAATTTATCATGATCCGCAAGCCCAGGTTTTTAGCCCGGGTTGCTTTTGCCAGTACATCCGCGGCATTACACCAGCCACCGGCAGGATCTACCCAAACCCGGAGTCTTACGGAGTTGGTTCCAAGATTTTTCAATACCTGGATACAATCCTGGGCAGTGCCGCTGCTGTTATAAAAAATCCTGCCAGCAGCTTCCATTTCTGTTAACCAGCTTACATCAGCCCCTTTCGCAAAGGCAACAGCCGGCGGTGGAGGCGTACTCCCGCCTGAATTCGATTTGTTACAACCCAGACAGGCAAACCATAAAAGAACCAGGATATTTTTCATACGCTTCTTTTAAAGTCTTTTCCAAAAGCAAAAAAAGTGGCTCTCTTACGAATGGCCACTTTTTTCTCGTTTCTATGATGATAACCTCTGCTTTAATTTCTTCTGATCGTATAACTGTAGTTTCCTGCAATTCCCAGGTCAAGGGTGATGGTGTAATTACCGCTGACGGCAATTGGAATATTGTTACCGTCATAATCCGGTTTGTTATCTGCCGGTGCATTATCCCCGAAATTAATTGGCCAGTCATTATTAGCCCTGAATTTCATTTCTTTCCCGGCACCGCCTGTAAGGTTAACAGTAATTGTCCAGGTTCCGTCCGCTGCATTGAATGTCATCGGAGTACTCGCTCCCCAGTCGCCCGGAGTTGCGCTACCAATTATTCCCCAGGTAGTGATCTTAACATTAGACCAGGTCATCGCAACGGTATTTGCCCTGATACGATATACGCCTGCTCCGTCGGAAAGAGTGAGGTTTGCCCCGCCATTTCCCAATAACCCGGGACCAGCGCTGCCAAAATCTCCAAAGGGCCAGTCCGGACCTTTTACCATTTTAAATTCGGGAGTGGCATTTGCAAAATTGATATACCCCTCATAATTACTACCGGTAGTACCGCTTGCGAATTTATCAACGATCTTAGGCGCGACACCGGGGGACCATCCCTGGTAGTTACCGGCCAGTCTCAGCGCCTGTGGAAATTCATAATTGACGATATCCCTGTAGGAAGTAATGGTTAAGGAAATGACGTTGGAATAAATGGGATCAACACCCGAACCAACATCTGCTTTTACCCGGGCCTGCACCTGCTGGACTGAACCATAAGGTATAATATCCTGCATTTTAGCATTCAATTCTCCTACCGTAAATGCTTTGGTCAGCACATTACCCAGTTCCAGGCTGGTTGTAGTGGCGGCAGCAAAATTGGTAGACCCTTTCGTGAATTGCAGTGTATATTTTACAGCAGCCTGGTAACCAAATTCAGCTTTTCCCCAGGTAAAAGTAGTTGCCGGGTTTGCAGCATTTGCCTGCACCAACACCAGCGTGGACTGGGTGCTGGTAAGCGCTGTTTCAGGGCCCTGGTTCATTACAGCCCTTGTTTCATCTTTTTTGCAGGATGTCATCAAAGCAGCCGAAGCAATCAAACACAAAAGAGAACTTTTTATTGTTGCTTTCATAATTTAATAATTTTAAAATAAACAGAATTTTTTTTCAGTTGATTATTAATATCCTGTGTTCTGTACCAGGTTAGGATTAGCTACCAGGTCAGATGAGGGTATCGGGAATAATTTTCGGTGATTGCCAACAGCCTGGCCGCCTGCAACTCCGCCTTTCCATGCCCACAGGTAGGTTCCTTCCGTAAACTGACCGAAACGGATCAGGTCTGTCCGGCGTACACCTTCCCAATGCAATTCCTTGGCTCTTTCGTCTATTATGAAAGGCAAGGTAAGCTGGGGGCCTGTTATGTTGCCTGTAGCATTACCATAAGCCCGCTGGCGAAGCAGGTTGATATTGTTGAGTGCTGTTTCATTGCTTCCGCCTGCACCTCCGCGTAAAACTGCTTCGGCATAATTAAGGTACACCTCTGCTAAACGGAAGAAAGGAAAATCAGTGTCCACCCAGGTTGGGTTTGAACCGTTGGCGCCGGTTGAAGTAACATTCCTGAATTTAACGATTGCATAGCCATCGTTGAAATTGGAAACATCAGCGATCTCCAGGTTCTGCCCGCTCGTATAGAAATTCATCCGGGAATCACCGGCAGGACCTGAAAATTTTTGTACAAATTGTTTGGTGGTGCGGAGACCGCCCCAGCCAAAATCAACACCATGTGCGGAGGCACTCATTGATCCGCCGATTGGTGCATGCACCAGGAAGGTTGTGCCACCCCAGGTCCTGGCCCGGTTGCCGTCAAAGTTTACGGCAAAGATGAATTCATTTGTTGAAGTAGCATCATTGTCTGCCAGAAACAGGTTGCGGTAGTTATTATTTAAAGAGTAGCCTGCAACAGCAGTAATTTTATTGCAATAGGTAATGCATTGGGTATACTTCGCGGTACCTGTATATACTTCCGCGTTGAGGTAAAGTCTTGAAAGCAATGCCCAGGCGGCGGCTTTATCAGCCCTTCCATATTCATTTGTCCTTGCATCTTTCAGTTCTGTTTCCACGGCTAACAATTCTGATTCGACATAATCAAACAAATCAATGCGGGAAATCTGGCTTGGGAGAAAAGCTCCCACATTATCGTTTTCTGTTACAAAAGGAACATTCCCGTATAAATCCAGTGCATGGTAATAGCTTAACGCTCTTAAAAAACGCACTTCCGATCTCATAACAGCGATTTCTGCTGCATCGGCGCCGGAGATACCCCTTTCGCTGACTTTAGCAGGATCACTCTCGCGGATAAACTCATTAGCCAGTGTGATCTGGAAGAAAATGCGGCTGTATAATGCCCGGAGGAAAACGTCCGCAGAACTCCAGGAAAGGTTATGAAAATCTTTGATCGTAGCGTCATTCCAGCCTATCAGCGCTTCATCGGTAGTCAGTTCCTGTGCTGACCAATACTGGCGGATATAACTGGAAAAGCCTTCATCGATACCGGCGATATCGCCCTGTCCGTCGGGACCGCTGTTACCGGTAAGGGTGAGTCCTGCATATGTTTTAGCAAGAACTGATTTGTAACCTGCCAGGTTTTTGTACAACGAGGCGGCCGTGTTACCATAAACAGGTTGCCTGTTCAGATCTTTTGTACAGGAGGCCAGTACCATGGCTGCCACCGCTACAAATCCCAGGTATTTAAAAATATTATTTCTCATGTTGCAAGCATTTTATTTTTTACAGATACGTTGTTTTTACAAGTCAAGATTAAATCCAAGCGAAAATACTCTTGGCCTTGGATAAAAATTAT
>JANWIJ010000053.1 GCA_025449935.1 Chitinophagaceae bacterium | reverse complement strand
TTACCCCGATGGCGGTGTTGCCAGGCTGAAAGTATATGGGGAAGTATTTAAGAACTGGAGCACGGTCGATGCCGGCGAATCCGTTAACCTCGCCGCAGCCGTCAATGGGGCCCGGCCAGTTTTGTGCAATGACATGTTTTTTTCCCATATGGATAACCTGGTCATGCCCGGCCGCGGCATCAATATGGGCGATGGCTGGGAAACAAAAAGGAACCGGACACCCGGGAATAAAGACTGGGTTATTGTGCGGCTTGCACATAAGGGGATCATTGAAAAAATTTTAGTGGATACTGCTCACTTCAAAGGCAATTATCCCGACAGTTGTCTGCTCGAAGGTTGTGATATTGCCTATAAAGTAGAAGCCAAACTGGACAGTAAAACCATTGAGTGGACAACGATTCTACCGCAATCAAAACTAAGTGCCGACAAAGAACATTTTTTTGAGGAGGAGATTGTAAACAAGGGACCATTTACCCATGTGAGGCTGAGTATTTTTCCTGATGGCGGTGTAAGCAGGCTGAGGTTATGGGGAAGGATAAAATAAACTGGTGGGTAGACCGGGAACAAAACCAGTTTTAGAAAGAAGATGCTGGTGCCAGGGTTTAAGCATGAGCGTAATTATGAACTTACACGAACTAAATTCATTAAGCCAGGCGCAGCTTAAAGAAGAGCTGATGAAATGCTGCGGCTCTGCATCCTGGGTAAAGATGATGATGACCCATTTTCCCGCGGATGACCTGGTGGAGTTGCTGGAAGAAGCGGAAGAGATCTGGTATGAATGCAGTGAAGATGACTGGAAAGAGGCATTTGCACATCACCCGGAGATTGGGGATGTGAAATCACTTGAAAAAAAATTTGCTTCGACCGCGGCATGGGCAGCCGGCGAGCAGGGCGGGTTGAGCCAGGCTTCGCAGGAATTGATTGAAGCACTGGCCGGGGCAAACCGGTTGTACAGGGAAAAATTCGGGTATATCTTTATTGTTTGCGCCACGGGAAAATCAGCAGAAGAAATGCTGGCGTTATTGGAAGCAAGATTGCAAAACAACCCGGAGGAAGAAATCCAGGTGGCCGCGGACGAACAAAATAAAATAACCAAACTCCGTCTCGAAAAATTACTGGAATAATCATGAGCCAGCTTACCACGCATATCCTGGATACCACCAAAGGCAAACCCGCACCGGGTGTTACTGTCATTTTATACCAGGGAGGAAATGATGAATGGACGGAGATAACCCGGGGAATCACCAACGCAGACGGAAGAATACCCAACCTGCTTAAAAAAGATGTCTTGCTTCAACAGGGTATTTACCAGGTGCGTTTCGAAACAAAGGATTATTTTGATAAAGAAGGCAGGGCCACTTTTTATCCATACGTTGAAATTGTTTTCGAGATAACAGGCAGCGACCATTACCATATCCCCTTATTGCTAAGTCCGTTTGGCTATTCGACTTACCGGGGCTCCTGATTTTTGAGAATCCATACGCCTATACGTTGTGTTCTTTGTGGTACGTAAAATGGAGCACGAAGGACACAAAGACTCACGAAGGACACAAAACCCTACGAATGACACGAAGACCCACGAAGAACACAATGAGAAATTAAAAAAAGCATATGAATTTTTCCATCGCGGATATTGAAAAAGAAATACTGCTCAATTCTTTACAAACAGCCAATCTTAAATTCCAGCAAACCTATCCCGGGGATAAACCCGACAGGCAAGCCGTACATACCGTATATGGCGGGGCCAACCTGTTTAAATCAGACACCTGTGTGAAGATGGGAGAAGTTGCTTTGAAAAGCCTGCAAACCTATGCCCCGGATTTTGTAACCCTGGCCAAAGTGCTGGAGATGGAAGGCCACGAAGATTTACCCATTGACGAAAAGAAAATTGCCAAACTGGTAAAGAAGCTCCATAAAATGAATGCTGCCGACCGGAAAAACAACCCGGCCTGGCTGGCTCATACGGTTTATACCAGGATTGTTGAGAAGCTGAAAACAGAACCTGTAGAAGATTTCCGCATCGACTTTGAAGATGGATTTGGCAACAGGCCCGATGAGGAAGAAGACGCAACAGCCGTTAATGCCGCCATCGAACTGGCCGCTGGAATGGCCAACCAGACCATTTCACCATTCATCGGCATCCGGATAAAACCCTTTACGGAGGATTTAAAAAACCGGGGGGTGAGGACACTCGATATTTTCCTGACCACCCTGCTGGAGAAAACAGGCCGACAACTTCCCGGCAATTTTATTGTGATGCTTCCGAAAGTAACCATCCCTGAACAGGTTACCACAATGGTGAGGCTCCTGGAGATCATAGAAAGAAAAAATAACCTGCCGGGTGGAGCATTGAAAATGGAGACGATGGTGGAAGCAACCCAGATCATCATGGATGATGAAGGAAGAAACCCGTTGATGAAAATTATCAGGGCAGGAGAAGGCCGGTTAATTGCAGCTCATTTCGGCACCTATGATTATACAGCATCCTGCGGCATTACCGCTAAGTACCAGACCATGGCGCACCCCGTTTGTGATTTTGCTCATCACATGACCAAGGTAGCTCTTGGTGGAACCGGGATATTTTTATCTGACGGTGCCACCAATGTAATGCCGGTCGCCCCGCACCGTGGTGAAAAACTAACGGTAAAACAATTAAAGGAAAACAGGCAATCCGTTCACAATGCCTGGCGAACCGGGTATAATCATACCATGCATTCCCTCATCAATGGTTTTTACCAGGGATGGGATTTAAACCCGGCACAATTGCCGATGCGCTATGCCGCCACCTATCATTTCTTTTTAAGCAGTATGGATGATGCCACGCACCGGTTAAAAACATTTGTTGACAGGGCGGCCATCTCAACACTGACAGGCGATATTTTTGATGATGCCGCCACCGGCCAGGGCCTCCTCAATTTCTTTTTAAAAGCCATGAATTGCGGAGCCATCAGCGAAGAAGATGCTACCGCAACCGGGTTAACAGTAGCGGAAATACACAGCCGGTCTTTTTACAAAATTTTGCAGGGAAGAAGAAACCAAAAGCAAGAACATTCTCCTTCGTAAATTTGCAGACTAAATTTTTTGAACATGACGATTGCGGTATTGGGTGCCGGTATGATCGGCCGTGCCATTGCACTGGATCTTGCCAAAGAACATACGGTTACGGCTTTTGACCTGGATGCACAGAACCTGGAACAACTTAAAAGCAGGAACGCGGCGATTCAAACGGCCGGGGCTGACCTGTCCTTGTTTGCAGAATATGAAAACTGGTTTTCACCTTTTGATATCGTGGTAACAGCGGTTCCGGGATTTATGGGTTATAAAACCCTGGAAGCCGTTATTCATGCCGGGAGAAATGTGGTGGACATTTCTTTTTTCCCCGAAGATGCTTTGCAGCTGGATAAACTGGCAAAGGAAAAAGGGGTAACAGCCATCACGGATTGCGGGGTAGCGCCGGGTATCAGCAATTTTATACTTGGCCGGCACAATGCGGAAATGAAAATATCCTCCTTTGAATGTTATGTTGGCGGATTACCCAAAGAAAAAAAACCACCCTTCCAGTACAAAGCACCTTTTTCACCGGTGGATGTGATACAGGAATATATCCGGCCGGCGAGGCTGGTAGAAAACGGGACCATTGTTACCAAACCGGCGTTAAGCGAAAGAGAAATCATGCGCTTTGAACAGGTGGGAGAACTGGAAGCCTTCAACACCGACGGGCTGCGTTCATTGATTTTTACCATGGGGCATATTCCTGACATGAAGGAAAAGACTCTTCGTTATCCCGGTCATATTGATTTGATTATTGCGCTGCAGCAGGCAGGCTTTTTTGATACCGCACCCCTGCGTATCAACGATACCGATATTACCCCGCTTGATTTTACTTCTAAACTGCTGGTTCATCATTGGAAGCTGGAAGCGGAAGAAGAAGAGTTTACCGTGATGAAAGTAATTGTAAAAGGAGAAGGGAAGACCATTGAGTATAACCTGTTTGACCGCTATGATGCCGCTACCAAAACTTCTTCGATGGCCAGGACCACCGGTTATACCTGCGCGGCTGCGGTTAACCTGCTCGCGAAAAATCTTTTTACGGAAGAAGGTATTTTCCCTCCTGAACTTGTTGGAAAAGACAAAAAATGCTTTGATTTTGTTATGAGCTACCTGGCGGAAAGAAATGTAAAGTGGAAGAAGTCAACCGCCTGATCCCCGGCAAGAAAAAAGCCGCCACCGGCAGCTTTAATAATTTATGCTTAATGCGGAGTGTAATGCTTATTCGGATTCCGCCACCACTTCTTTTACTTCAGGGATCATCCGTTTCATCATGCCTTCAATACCGGCTTTCAACGTAATCATGGAAGAAGGACAACCACTGCAGCTTCCCTGCATCATCAGGTTCACCACACCGTCGTCATAACTTTTGAACTGGATAGCGCCGCCGTCCATTTCTACCGCGGGTCGAACATAATTGTCCAGCAGCTCCTTGATCCTTTTTACGACATCGTCATCATCTGCGGTGACTTCGTTGCTGCTCGATTGTTTTACGGCGGCCAGTTCCTCTTCATTGATAATGGCTTTGCCTTCCTCCAGGTATTCTTTCAAAAACTGGCGGATAGAAGGAGTTACATCCTGCCAGTCCGTTTCATTGGTTTTTGTGAGGGTAACAAAATTGCTGGCGATGAATACGGCTTTGATAAAGGGGAAGCCGAACAACTCGGTGGCCAGGGGGGAGGGTTTAGCACTTTCAGCATCGGGGAAATCAATGCTTTTACCCGGGTATAACAGCTTGTTGGCCACAAACTTCATCGTCTCCGGGTTAGGGGTCATCTCTGTATAAATGCTGATAATGGGATTACCTGTCTTGATCATAGCTCACGGTTTGAATTGTAAAAATAACAACAAATCGGCCCTGTTGTTTACGAATGCAGGAAACACAGACCCGTGGCGGTTTCTGGAGGGTCTATTCCCTGAATTTCCCGGTCTTTTTCAGGTACCGGATCAGCAGGTAAATAAGCAGGAGGACCCCCAGGACAATACCCAGAAGGAGATTCCGGGTTTGTGGGTTATGACCGGTCAGTTCCGGGTAGTTTAATAAAAGAATAAGGGTGATACCGATCAGCCAGATAAACTGCGTGGTATGCTCCTTTAAAATCCAGCGTTTCCAGTTGAATTGCATGCTGCGAAAGGTTTTGCCAATTCCGGCCAGGCTGGGCCACCAGCGGTTTACTTTTTTACAATATTCATCAAACCCCGCCCCGAACTTTCCACGCAGGAAATTCTCTTCGGCCAGGACAATCGCCTGGTAAATGAATAGGAAAATGGGAATAACGATCGCAACATAGACCAATGAATTCGCAAGGACGCCAACTCCAAGCAGCATTAAAATATTTCCAACATATAAAGGGTTGCGGCAATGATTGAAAATTCCTTCTGTAACCAGGCCTTCCGCATAAGGTTTCCCTTCTTTACCTCCGCGGACAATATAGGCTAACCCGATCGTGAGCCCGCGGATCAACTGGCCAAGGCAGGTGATGAAAAGGCCAAGACTGATGGGCCATATATAATAACAGCTACCAAACTGGCCGGGCGGGAACAGGGGCCAGGAAGGAATGAATAACGCGGCATAAAAAAGAATGAATATCCAGTTGCGGTACTTGAAAAAAAAATTGCCGATAGCGACCATAATCATTTTTTTGTGGCGATAAGACCGGCGAAGTTATACCACTTAAAGAATACCTCGCAATGCGCAAAGCCCTTATCCCTCAACAGTGAAATGTTCTCGCTTAGTTTGTAGGGCACCAATACATTTTCTAGGGCTTCCCTTTTCTGGGAAATTTCCATTTCGCTGTAGTGATTGCGGCGTTTATAGTTATAATAATAATTAATGAAGTCGCGGTTAAAACTGCTTTCTTCCGCCAGGATCTTTTCTACCAGGATCAGCACACCTCCGGAATTCAGTCCGTCGTAAATATTTTTCAATAATTGTTCCCGGTAAATCGGGCGCACAAACTGCAGCGTAAGACATAACACGACCACGGAAGCTCCCTGGATCTTTATCCCCTGTCCCAGGTCGGCGCACCGTAATTCATACGGACGGGAAAAACCCAGTTCCATTAGTTTCGATTTGCATTTATCCAGCATTTCCTGGGAGTCGTCTACCCCGATAAAACGAATATTCTGGTTGACCATCGTATCCATACCGATCAGTGTAGCACCGGTGGAACAGCCGAGGTCATAAACATCGGAGCCTTCTTTGGCATGATCGGCAGCCAGCTCTGCCATCATCCGCTGAATTTCGTCATAATAGGGAACAGAGCGGTTGACCATGTCGTCAAATACTTTGGCAACATTTTCACCGAACTTAAAGTCACTCGCTTTCTCTATTTCATCCCTGAAAACTTCATCTTTGCCCATAATATCCGTTAAGAGCTGCAAAGTAAAGCATTTTCACCTTTAGCGGACCAACGGGCATTTACCATATACCGACTGAATGAAAAAGATATATCATCTTGGAAACTGCACTACCTGCCAGGCCATCCTGAAAGCCACGTCTATTGCTAAAAAAGGCTTTGACATGCAAGACATTAAGTTTGAAAAAATAACAGCGTCCCAGCTGGATGAAATGAAGAAAATGACGGGGAGTTATGAATCGCTGTTCAGCCGCCGCGCCATGAAGTATAAAGAGCTCGGGTTAAAAGATAAGAAACTGGAGGAAAAAGACTACCGTCAATTCATCCTTGATGAATATACTTTTTTGAAACGGCCTGTAGTGATTATTAATGATAAAATATTTACGGGCAGCGAAAAGAAGACAATCGAAGCATTAAAGAAAGCTGTAAAATAATATTAATGGATTATGGTGGTTCTTGCTTCCTGTTCCTCATTGTTGTTTCCACCGGTTGCCCCGAAAGCTGGTTTTTCTTTACGCAGCGATAACCAGGCCACCCATAAACTTGCGAGCATGAGGATAGCAGCCAGCAAAAAAGAAACACCGGGAAAATGTACCGGCGCCTTGCTGCTGGTAAAATAGTAGAATAGATTATTCATCACCAGCGGGCCGATGATGGTGGTAAGGCTCATCAGGCTGGTCAGCGATCCCTGTAATTCTCCCTGTTCATTTCTTGGTACATGCCCGGCCATTGTTGACTGCAATGCGGGACCGGCAATGCCTCCCAGGCAATAGGGGATCAGGAACAGGAACATCATCCATCCTTCCGTGGCGAAAGCAAATAACACCAGGCCCAGCGCATATAAAAACAATCCGAGGTAAATACTTTTTTCATTGCCAAGTTTTGGATTGACCACCCTCGTCAACCCGGCCTGCACAACTCCAACCAGTAAACCAACAACAGCCAGCGAAATACCTACCAGTTTTTCTGTCCAGTCAAAACGGTAGATCGTAAAATAATTCCAGTTGCCCTGTACGGCCATAGCCGCGAGGTAGATCAAAAAATAACAAACAGCCAGGCCACCGATAGCAGGCGTTTTCCGTAAGAATTGGAGCGAACCAAATGGGTTAGCTCTTTTCCATTCAAAAGAACGGCGATGCTCTTTGCCTAGCGATTCGGGCAGCACAAAATAACCATACAGGGCATTCAGTAAACACAGTGCGGCGGCCGCGTAAAAAGGTGCCCGCACTCCCCAGCCGGCCAGTAACCCACCTAGAGCAGGCCCGATGATAAAGCCCAAACCAAATGCGGCTCCTATCATTCCGAAATTTTTAGCTCTTGTTTCAGCGGTGCTGATATCGGCTATATAAGCGGCACCAGTGGTAAAACTGGCTCCCGTAAAACCGGCAATAATGCGGCCCGCGAACAACCAGCCATAGGTTGGTGCCATCGCCATAAAAATATAATCAATCCCGAACCCGGTCAGGGAACTGAGCAATACCGGGCGGCGGCCATATTTATCACTGAGGTTGCCGATCAGGGGAGCACAAACAAATTGTGTTATCGCATAGGCGAATAATAACCAGGCGCCATAGGAGCTTGCTTCATTAATAGGTATACCCTTCAGTTGCGAGACCAGTTTGGGCATAACGGGAATAATAAGTCCCCATCCCATTACATCTATGAGTAGCGTAATGAAAATAAAACCAACGGCTGCTTTGCGGGAATTTACCATCCTGATGGACTGCAAAATCGTTAGATTTTCATTCCCGGCAAGGAATTTACAGCATAAAAAAAGACCGTTTAGCAAACGATCTTTTATAAGTTGTTACAGCGAAGGGGTTATTTAAGGGTCCGCATATAATTTACCACTGCCCAGATATCATTGGCATCAGCAATTTTCTTTTTGAAGGAGGGCATGTCTTTACGGCCTTCGTAAGTTTTATAAAATAAGGCTCCGTCTGTTTGTGACTGAAAGGAAGCTTTGGTGAAATCACCACTTTCCGTATCCAGCTGTGAAGCCTTGGGACCATCTCCTTTTCCTTTCGTTCCATGACAGGATTTGCAGTGCTGTCCATAAAGAGCTTTGCCGGTAGCCACAGAGGCGGCATCTCCTTTTAAAGGATTGACCTTGTTTTTATAAGCATCCGGTACGGGCCAGGGATTCTGGTAGGTTGATTTGGAGGTAAATGCCAGCAGCGCAATCGAAAACAATCCGGCGATGACTATTGAGAACTTCTTTTTCATTTTTTATGTTTTAGTATTTAATAGAATGTCTAAGTTAGGATTTAGTTGCATCAGTTAGCGAATGAGGTTCCTCTTTTCTTAAGCGGAAAAGTTCATATATGATAACGATATAGTGCCCCCATACGGCTGTCATCAGGACAATAAATGTTATCAGCATCCAGAGTGGCGGGTGGGCACTCCATAAAGCCCTCGGCATCTCCCGTAACTGGTCAGAAACGGGAACGCCCAGCTGCTGGGTAACACCGGCTTCGATGTTTCCATATACTTCATTTTCATCCAGCTTTACCAACAGGGTTATATTACCTTTTGAATCACCGGGAAGATTGGTGGGAATTTCAATCATCGCTTCCCCATTTTCATCCGTGGTTCCCTCCCCGATTTTTTGAGGATTGAATGATCTTTTTACAAAAACTCCCAGTAGGGTTTCCGGTACCGGCATTTCCGTGCCTGTTCCCAACTCAGTCAGCTTTACCTTAACCGACAGAATCGAATCTTCTTTTACGGGAATTATTTCAAGATGTGCCCTTTTAATGGTGATCTCTTCTTCGGCCGCTTCCATTGACTTGTTTCCGGAGAAAACGGCTTTGAAATGTAGTTTTCCATCCGGGCCGGTGACCAGTGCTCCTGGTTTCACATTCAGCAAAGCTTTTCCTTCGCGGTCGCTTATAACAAATCCCAGGTCTTTTTCTACACTGTCTGTTACCAGCCTGTAAGAAATCTTCAGCAGGGGAAGTTTGTACAAAGTGCCTTTTACTTTTCCCCTAAGGTTCGTTCTCAGATCAATGGAATTGTCTGCTTTCTGCACCGTGGTAAATTCAAGTGCCGGAGATATCAGGGAAGAGTCTTCTTCCACCACCGTTTCTTCTTTTTGTGCAGTGCTGTCGGTCTGCGCCCGAAGGCCGCCCGGTGACAGCAAAAGAATAAAGAGGCTTGCAACTATAATCCCCTGCAGGAACCCTTTGGTGTGTTGCGTATTTATTGAACCTTGTTTCATAAAATTATTTTAATCACTACCGGTTTTATTTTAATGGACCATTCGCCAGCACGAATTCTTTTTCTTCGGGTTGAACGAGTTGTTTTTCCTTATCCCCAAATTCCGAGATGGGAATGATTGTTACAAATTTTGACATCAGCGTGAAGAATAAAAAGAAGGTTGCGATCCCGGCAAATGTAAGTGCCCATTCCACCCAGGTGGCGGAGTACTTTACATATTCAATTCTTGTGTCCTGCACCGGAAGCAAGGGAGTTTCCAGGGTGGGAACAATGATCAGGTATCTTTTTACCCATAAAGCTATCACCATGAAAAATGAGGCAAGAGCGATCAGGTTCGGGGTTCTTGTCTTTGGAATGGCCACAACCAGTATGGGAAGTAAAATGCCGGCTACATTGGCAAACAGGAACCACCAGCCGTATTTTGCCGGGTTGAATATTTTTTCGATCACCTCGCTGTTCCATTTTTCAGATCCAAACCAGTCGGTCAGGTATTCGGAAAAAGTGAAATACCCGTAGGCGGCGCCAAGCACCATCATGATATACCCGAGATAAACAAAGTGTTTGTCTGTCAGGTAACTGTCCAGCTTATACATCCGCCGGTACACCCACATGGCCATGATCAATACACCTGTACCGGAATAAATAGCCGCCAGTACAAAGTAAGGACCAAAGATGGTACTGTGCCAGCCCGGGCGAAGTGTCATACCAAAAATCCAGGAAAGCACAGAGTGTACAACGATGGCGAGCGGAATAATCATAATCGCCATCAAATTGGTTGAAATCCGGATATGTCTTTTTTGACTGGCCGTACCACGGTAGCCAATCGCCAGCGCCTTATATAATTTCTGTTTCCATTTGGGAATGTTCAGCCTGGCGTCACGGTAAATGGCAAAGTCTTTTATTAAAGCGAGATAAAGAAAGATCAGGCTGCCGGAAAAATAAGTTCCGATGGCAAATACGTCCCAGGTAATGGGCGACTGAAGCCTTGGATAAAGGAAAAGATGGTGCAGCCTGTCTAACCGGCCGACGCATAATAAAATATAGATGGGGCCGATAATAGTAGAGATGACCGTTATCATTTCCGCTATGCGGATAATAGGTTTTCGCCATTCAACTTTCAGGATGTGGAGGATGCCGGAAATAACGGCCCCGGCATAACTTATACCGATAAAGAAAATAAAGTTGGCTATATAGAGTCCCCAAACCACGTTATCTCTCATACCGGTTACAGAGTGACCCCTGTCAACCTGTAAATACAGCGCATACCATCCTACCAGGATCCACAGCAGGAAAAAAATCGTCCAACCCCAGGTTTTTTTACCATAGGATTCTATAACAGGCCGTTGCTTGTCAAAAACTTCCTGTTGATATTTATTGAGTTCCATAATAATTGGTATTCTTGGTTAATTTCAACCGGGCTGCTCACTATTATTGTTTTTCTACCCCTTTTGTTTCTTCCATTACCTCTTTAAATCTTTCTTTGATCTTTTCAGGAAGATCATCATACCCTCTTTCCACCGGGAACTGCCGGTCTTTTGGGGGCAGGTAATATACCCGGGGTTTTGTTCCCAGGTCTTCCATGAACCGGTAAGCTGCGCGGTCTTTGATCAATTGTGAAAAACTGACTGTCTCATCCCCGTTACTGACGGAATCTTCATTTTCATCCCCAAAATAAAATACACCATTGGGACAGGCTTCAACGCATGGTGGCAGCAACCCTTCCCTTGCCCTGTCCGGGCAGAAATCACATTTCTCAACAGTTCCTACCTTGGCGGGAAGTCCTGTTTCAGGATTGGGTGGCAGACTCATTATATCAAATGGCTGTTCCGGCTCATCCCAGTTGAAAACACGGGTAGAATAGGGGCAGGCGGCCATACAGAACTTACACCCAATGCAGCGTTCATTATCTATCAATACCAGCCCATCCTGCCTTTTGAAAGTGGCATCCACCGGGCACACTTTCACACAAGGTGGGATATCGCAATGGAAACATTGTTTAGGAAACCAGTAAGGGGCGGCTTTATCACTGTCTTTCATCAGTTTAACGGTGAGCCATTCGGTTTCTTCAGGGCGGTAATGCCATTTCTGGCAGGCAGTAACACACTTTCGGGCGTTCTTGCAACGGGAAAGGTCAACCACCATGACAAATCTTTTCCCGGCGATGCCTTGTCTTGCTTCCAGTTTGGAAACAATGGACATGTGTTCCTGGTGGTTCAGGTAAGCGGAATCAATTTCCACGATCTCACCATCTGGCGAAAGGAGCTTCACTTTGTCTGTAATAGCAATTTTTTTGGAACTGCCGGAACCGCAGGAGCAGGCTAAACTTCCGCAGGCAGCGGTAGCGACCGTTGCAATTGCGGCCGTTTTCAGGAAATCCCTCCGGCTTTTATCAGTTATTTTTTCTTCCTCTTTCATGG
>JANWIJ010000052.1 GCA_025449935.1 Chitinophagaceae bacterium | reverse complement strand
GTCCAAAGCCTGCCGCGCCCGCGGTAAGCGGCCATGCGCCCTGGTCGGCAACGCCCGCCAGCAGCGTGCCCAATATTGGACCTGTGCAGGAAAAGGATACGATCGCGAGGGTGCCCGCCATAAAGAATATCCCGGCCAGGTTACCAATCCCGGCTTTGGAATCTGTTTTATTAGCCAATGAAGAAGGTAACGTGATCTCGAACAAACCAAAAAAGGATAAGGCAAAGACTACGAAGACCGCAAAAAAGAAAAGATTCAACCAGACATTGGTGGAAATATTATTGAAGACCTCACTCCTGGCCGAGCCGGCCACATGAAAAGGAACCGTGAGCAAAACATAAATGAGAAAAATAAAGAGGCCGTACATGGTTGCATTAAAAATGCCTGTCCGTTTGGCCTGTGCTTTTTTGGTGAAAAAAGTGACGGTAACCGGTATCATCGGGAATACACAGGGAGTGAGCAATGCAATAAAGCCCCCCAAAAAGCCCAGGAGAAAAATGGAAAAAATACTCTTGCCTGCGGTATCGCCATCACCACAATCGTTGACGGGATTTTTAAGATCAATGGAAGCAACTTTAATTTGGGTGGAAGACGCCACCCCGCCTTCGAGGCTGACCGTAAATGTAAAAGGGGCATCAGGATTAAAGACATCCCCCATTCCGTAAAAAGTATTCAGGGTCCCCTGGAGTTGAGCAGGCACCGTACCGCTGATACTAATGATGGCTTTCCATTCGGCCGCAGTTTCATATACCAGCACATCTTTTCCGAACAGCCCGCTGGCAATTTTGCGGGAATTTCCTGCTTCCTTAAAAGAACCTTCCTGTAAAACACTGGAATCCGCAAAAACCAATTCTGCTATTTTAACCCCATCGAATACCTGGTTGGGCGCATACAATTGCCAGCCCGACGCCCCATTTGTTCTGAAGCTAAGCTCGTACTTACCAGGCTGCAATTTTACACTGCTCACTTCCCATTTATATACCGGGGCGGCTTCCTGTGAAAAAGCAGGACCGAAATAAACCAGGGAGAAGAATATCAGCGGAACTAGCTTTCTCATGATTCCCAACTTTATAAAAAAAACGAGTCCCTTTACAAGAACCCGTAGTATGTTTTTGCGCTAATGATGCTTTTAGTTTAGGGCTATATTGTACCTGACTGTCCGCGGCGGGAGACATTTTTTATCGTCGCAGGTTTGGTATTCCACCGTTCCGCTGAAACTGGTTTTCGCATTCACTTTCAGTTTAATTTTCTGAACGAAATCAACTGTATTGGAATACTGGTTGGCAGAAACACCCAGGGTCGCATCCTTCATGCGTTCTATTTTCCCGACCTCTTTTATTTTTCCATCCAGGGTAAACAACGGGTTTGCATTAATCACAAACGTGGTCGGTATGGCAATGGCATCAGCCGGCTGCGACTGGGAATAGAGGTGCCAGTTATTCTGGATGGTGGCTTTCATATGGATCTCATATTTCTTATCCCCGGTTTTTTTGGCAGTAAATGACCAGGAGATTGGATTCAGCTGGGCATTGCCGCTTAACATCCCCACTATGAATAACCCAAGTAAGACTATTTTTTTCATATTGACCTGAGAGTGTGTTACGATCCGTTTGTTAAAAACTTCCTGCAAAAATATTTAATTATCCCGGGAAATGGGTAAGCTAAATGACAAACGCCGATAATTAACGGAAAGATGGCTATTTCATTATACGAGTTGCTCTGCCATCAAAAGACTTCTTAATATTTCCTGCCCGTCCGTATTGCCTAATACGGGGGAACAGGCTCTTTCCGGGTGGGGCATCATACCAAATACATTCCGCGTGGAATTACAAATGCCGGCTATATTACGCAGCGCACCGTTTGGGTTGGCTGCCGTGGTTTTGTCGCCTTTCTCGTCGCAATAATAATAAATGACCTGTTCATTGGCTTCCAGTTCATCCAGCAGCTTCTTATCCGCGTAATACCTTCCCTCGCCATGCGCTACCGGTATCTTATATATTTTTTCGCCATTCCTGGTAATCAAAACGTTTTTGCAGACAAACTGCTGGTGACCGTTCCGCAGCAATGCCCCCGGCAATAAATGCGATTCACATAATATCTGGAAACCATTACAAACACCAAAAACTTTTCCCCCGGCATTCGCGAATTCAATTACACTCTGCATCATGGGGCTGAACCGGGCGATCGCGCCGCAGCGGAGATAATCGCCATAAGAAAAACCACCGGGTAAAATAATACAGTCTTCAATGCTGAACCGGCCCAGGTCCCTGTCTTTGTGCCAGAGCATCGTTACTTCCTGGCCCAGGTCAGTACTGAGCGCATCATACATATCCCTGTCACAATTGGAACCCGGAAAAACAACCACACCGAACTTCATTTTTTTCTTACTTTCTGCAAAGATAATGCTTGCTACCATCCCGGCCCGTAATACTGGTACCCCAGGATAAACGCAACGGACAACCAGAATAACAGCACCGGCAGTATCCGGAATGTTGCATACATGTAGGTGGCGGCATGAAAGGCCGCAAAAGGAACTGCTGCCATTACCCAGTTCTCAAACGTATCGCTATTGTTTACAAACGGAACGAAAATAGCAACCAGCAGGTATAATAATACGAGGCTCCAGCCTTTTCTAACCTGTATCAGCATCCGCCGCAGGCTATCCTGGACATAATAACCACCTGCCAGGAAAGGAATCGTGAGCAGAAAGACACTTCCTGCGAGCCAGGCGGATTGTTTTACCGAAGGAAGGCTGATCACGAATTGTGGCAATAGATTTTGCCAGCTCCACTGGTCGGTGATGAATAAATAAATAGCATAAAAATAAAATGGAGTGGTGATGCCAATTATACAAAGTATCCATTCGTTCAGCCGGAATGGACGCATCACCATCAAGGCCAGCAGGACCCAGACGATAAAAGTCAGCGATGGAAAGAAGATAAAGGAGGCAACACCCAATGCGAGACCAATATTAAAAATGGACCCCTTGGCTTTCTCCTGGTTGTATATCTTAAATAATCCCGAAAGAATCAGCAACAACAGGGTATTCACGATCAAAGGCGCTGAGAAATAATTCCATTCCGGCAACAGGGAAGTAATAAGCAGGTACGCCATCCCCGGAAAATAATTGGAGCGGTTCATCATCCGCTGCGTATTGACGAATTGGGTGAGAATGATTGATTGCAGGAACAATAATGAAAAAGCGATAAACGGGTATAGGGCTGGGTTATCCTTACCCATGGGTGCCAGGAAATCTAAGATTTTCCGGTAGAATATACCCTCATCCCCTCTTTCCAACGGTACATGCGGATGCAGGAACATCGGCAGCTTGATTAAAGCCCCGAAAATTAACAGGAGGAAAATATTGGCCGGGTTTTTCTGTTTAAATATTCCTATCACGGATAATGGACGGTGTTATCAGTTTAGTTATAATCAAGTTTGGCAAAGCAAATATAGTTACGGTATGCACAAGGTATGATCATCTGGCGGGAACTAACCTGTTTACCATATTTTGGCATGAACTCGTAGCCTTTATCGAGGTTTTTTAACGTAGGATTTCTCGTAAGTTCCCCGGAGGGCCTGACGCTGAAATCGGTCAGCAGGTTATTCCGGCGTTCCTGCTGGTTAAAAAGAAAATGAATTTCGCTGCCGGTATTCATCAACTGGTAAGAAAGCAGGTCGTCGGATTCATCATCAAACTGTGTTTTTCCCATCACATTGCTCCACTCCAGCTGTCCCTGGTTATTGAAAGAAAGCACCGCAATATTATCCGCGTGATAACGGACAGCCTGGTTGCTGCTTGATCTTGAGTTCCACCAGTACCGGTTGTAATAAGGAGAATAATAATAACTATTGTACGCCGGGGACATAAAGGGAGAACCGTAAAGATAATCCCAGCGGTTCCAGTTGTTAAACCTGGACGTAGTATAATAGGCTTCCGTACCAATCAAAAAACCGCCGTCTTTGCGGCTGATGATATCGCGGATAAAATAGTCATTAAAGGCCATTTTTATGCTGGCATCACCCCTGGCTTCCCGCCGGAGCTCCTCGCTGAAGATGCTGATATTCTCAAACACAGGTTGGGCGGTGGTCTTGTCCCACACATAAAAATATAAGCCGTCGATATTGCCGCGTCTTTCCTTAAAATAAAAGGAAGTCAGGAAATAGCGCTTATTGTTATTATCAACTTTTATATGGATCTCATCCAGCCATGTTTTTTCGATACTCAGTTCCCTGTACATCAGCGAATCGGCCTGCGCGTATTTAACTACAAAAGCTGCGCTGCTGATATTGTCATTGCCGCTGCGCATGAATTTGCTGAACACCAGGTCGCCTTCATTATCCAGGTGAAAATCCCCCAGGTAATCATTCCGCTCTTCCATGGGAATGGCCAACCGGCTTTTTTTCTGGATCTCCAGTTTGTCATTCATCAATAAAGTGGTCATGAAGAACAGGTTCTTGTTCCGGCTATTTATCTTAAAAATGATGATCTTGCTTTTGTCCTCACTTCCCAGCACGGAATAGATCTTATTATTGGAGGCAAACCCCAGGTGCGTGGTGTCCAGTTCGGTCACCGGGCCCACCGGGTTGCCGTTCCCGTCTATTTTGGATGCCATGCAATACACCACGTTTTTCTTCTGGTACTGGTAGATCATGTAGGCAAAGTCCCCGTAAGCAAAAAAATCAACGTTTATCATCCGGTCATTATCCGGTACATATTCCTGTTCCACTTTACCAATCTGCTTCATATCATTGTCCAGTACAGCAATCCAGTTCTTATTCCTCACATTTTTATAGATCAGGAAATTTCCATTGATCTTTCCGACGATCTCGAAATTGAGCCGGCGGGTATCGTCTTTATCAGGCTCAGAATAAATGATTTTCTGGGAACTGGCTGAAAGGAAACTACCTGCAATCCATACAACTAAAAACAATCCTCTGCGGAACATAATAATCTGATTTTTTGCTATTAAAGTTACAGGTTGCCAGCCAAAACCGGGCCTGTTATTTAGTATCCGGGGTTATCGCTTAACTCAACATATCAACGACGGAAAAAAGAGGTTAATTGCTGCATTGGCAGGGTTTCTTTCGGCACAAAAACCCGGAAGCCGGAAAGTTTTTGATGGTTTCCTGTCATAATTCAAATTTGCGTTTACCTTTGCAGGCAGTGCCTGCAGGATTATGAGATCTGTACCCGCATATGTTCTGCCTCACAGCGGACGCTGGCGGGCAAGCCAGGAAACAAACCACAACTTCCAGAAAAGTGAAAATACCGACCAACAAAGTCACTGCCGCCGGACTCGTTATTGCTTTAGGAATTATTTACGGTGATATTGGCACATCTCCTCTTTACGTTTTCAATGCGATTATTGGAGGCAGGGTTGTTACCGAACAACTGATCCTTGGTACCTTATCCTGCATCATCTGGACCCTGACACTCCAGACAACCATTAAATATGTAATTCTTATTTTAAAAGCTGACAACCGCGGGGAGGGTGGCACTTTTGCCTTATATGCCCTGGTGCGGCGAAGAAAAAAATGGCTGGTGCTTCCGGCCATGATCGGCGGGGCGGCCCTGCTCGCCGATGGCATCATTACCCCGCCTATTTCAATTACTTCTGCCATTGAAGGTTTAAAAAAAATTCCCGCCCTGGGAATTGAGGACGGAAGCAATACCGTCGTAATTATCGTACTGGTCATCCTGGCGCTTTTTTTCTTTTTACAGCAGTTCGGCACCGCGTCCATTGGCAAAATGTTTGGACCCATCATGTTTATTTGGTTCACGATGTTGCTGGTATTGGGCACCGTTCACGTATTTGATGACCTGAGTATTTTTAAAGCGCTCAGTCCTTATTACGCGGTAGAATTCCTGAAGAACTATCCTGAAGGTTTCTGGCTTCTCGGTGCTGTATTTCTGTGTACCACCGGGGCCGAAGCTTTATACAGTGACCTTGGTCACTGCGGTCGCGGCAATATCAGGACTTCCTGGATATATGTAAAAACCTGCCTGCTTATACATTATTTCGGGCAGGGTGCTTTCCTGATCGCTAACCGCAATGGACTGCATATTACAGATGAAATAAAAAAATCGTTAAGCATAAATGCTTTTTATGACCTGATGCCGCAATGGTTTATCATTCCCGGCGTTGTCATTGCCACCACGGCTGCTATTATTGCCAGCCAGGCGATGGTTTCCGGGGCCTATACCCTGATCAGTGAAGCCATGCGGCTAAACCTGTGGCCCAAGGTAAAAATCCGCTATCCTTCGGAGGCCAAGGGACAATTATTTATTCCTGCCATTAATTTCCTGATGTTTTTAGGCTGCTGCGGCATTGT
>JANWIJ010000051.1 GCA_025449935.1 Chitinophagaceae bacterium | reverse complement strand
TAAATCTGTTGAACCAAAAGTCGGTTCCTTTATTAAAGGAAGCAGCTACCAAAGGATATGGAATTATGGCCAGGATGACCCTTCAGTTTGGATTACTTACAGGCAAATTTGACGAAGGAAAATCTTTCCCCGAAAATGACCATCGGAAAAAACGTTTAACGAAAGAAATCATTGATGCCTGCGCAGAAGCCCTGCAGCCAGTCTGGCAATTGTGCCGGAAATACCAATGTACTAAAACGAAACTGGCACTAAGTTATATTCTCAGTTACCCGGAAGTGTCGGTTATTATCCCGGGTATCCGTACCGCAGAACAAGTGACGGATAATACTACAGGCCTGTTTCAACTGGACGAAAATGATAAGAATTTAATAGAGGAGCTGGGACAAACAGTTTTTACCGGTCTGCTCGGATTGATCCGCAAACTTGGATAAGTTCAGCGCAAGAACTTTTTCTGTAATTCCCGCAAACCAACCCTTGCCAGTCTTAATCCACTGGAGTCGATATTTTCAAAAAAAATAATTTTATCACCGTATTGCCGCGAAAAATGATTGGTTACCGAATCAATCACCGTCACTTTCTCAAAGTGCTGGAATACTTCGTCGTCTTTGCCCGGCATTTTTCTACCAATAAAAATCAGGTGCTCCATCATCAGGTTCTCAGGTATCCAGAGCAGGAAAGAACCATTATCCGTTATAACCCGCGATTTAAAATTTTTATCTTTCCCATAATAGTTAAGTGAGCCGGCATGACCATAGTGCCGGCCATAAATGATGGTTTTATTCTTAACGGTATCCGGCAGGGAATTAAAATAATGTTCCGTTTTCTCTGCCAGTTCTTTCCAGCCCAGCATATCTGCAAAATCCTGTGGCAGGGGATGCTTTTCCTGGTCCTCCCATACATGATCAAACCCGATTTTTGTATAAAATGCAGCTAGTTTCCCGGGTTTCCAGATAGGCAAAAGCATAGGCTGAACCAGGTATCCCAGCACAAGTATCAACAGGCTGAGTGCATACCGGGTCCATCTCCTTTTTTCTGTCCACTGTTCCCATGCTACAGCCCCAGCCGCCAGCAGCAGCGGGTAGATGCCCAGCGAGTAATAACTTTTACCCCTGCCTAAGATCAGTAATAATATCACCAGTATGTAAGTATAAAAAAGGAACCGGCACTCCTTGTGTTTGAATAACCAGATCAACCCTCCAATCCAGATAAATACAACAGTCAGCAGCAGCATGAACTGGTCTTTAATAAAGTCCAGCGGGTTCATAAATCTCAATTGTGTTTCCTGCAGTTCTTTCATATGATGGACCAGGGGCCAGTTATGTCCATATTGCCACCACAGATTTGGAATAACAATCAGTAACCCAATACCGGCAGCCAACCAGCTGTGTTTCCTGGTCAGCATTTGCCTGTAGGGAGAAAGTATAATTCCGCCCAGCATGGCGGCAGCCATGAAGATGACAGAATACTTGCCCCACCATCCCAGCGCCAGGCTGATAGCAAGCCAGTAAATAAATTTTTGATCTTTTGTGTTGACATAACGAATGAGAAAATAAACAGCCAGGGTCCAGAAAAAAATGTCAAGAATATTCGGCTGAAATAAGTAATGAATCCGCAGGTAGGCACCGGTGATGATGCCCAGTGAGGAAAGAAACTGGGCAAATATTTTTCCGCCAAGTTCAGCGGTAATCAAACAGGTAAGGACAACCGTGGCAGCCCCGAACAGGCACGGCCAAAATTTTATCCAGGCCTCCGAACCGCCAAACCCGGAAGAGATCATCCCGAGGTAAGAAAGCAGGGGAGGGTTTTCCAGGTATCCCAGCGCCAGGTGTTGTCCCTGCTGGTAATACAGGAATTCATCCCGTTGCAGTTCATACAGGGAGTCCTGCAGGAAGATCGGTAATACAAATTTCAGAAGTGCTAACAGCAGTATAAGTGGCCAGTAAGCTTCGGCTCTCTTAAGCATGTTGAAAAGATACGACAGCCGTCGTTTCCTGCCATATTTGGCCAGGTCCAAAAAATCAGAAAAGACTTACTGCCTTTTCAATCCTGGAAATCGTTTCTTCTTTGCCGAGCAATTCGGCAATATGGAAAACGGGGGGGCCAAACTTTCCCCCTACCAGCATGATCCGGAAAGGAAGTTGCAGTTCCCCGGGTTTGATATTTTTTTCCCCGGCAAGATTCTTAAACTCATTTTCCAGCGTAACTGATTCCCAGGTACTGATTGCGGCCAACCTGGTCGCAAAATTTTCAAAGAATATTCTTTTATCCGGGTTCCAGTTCGGTTTTACAGCATCAAGATCCCATGAATCGGGAGATTTAAAGAAGAAAGAGGATTGCTGGATGAAATCAGGCAGGAAGGTGCAGCGGTCTTTCACCAGTTCAATTACTTTATTTAATAAATTATCATCAGGAACCCATAAACCATTTTCTTCCAGGAGCGGCTTTACCTGGTACGATAGGTCCCTGACCGGCCACCGCTTAATCCATTCATGATTGAACCATTTTGCTTTTTCATAATCAAACTTTGCCCCCCCACTGTGCACTCGTTCGATCGAAAATTTTTCTATCAATTCTTCTTTGGAAAAAATTTCCTGTTCTGTGCCATCATTCCAGCCCAGCAAAGCAAGGAGATTAATGAATGCCCCCGGTAAAAATCCCTTTTCCTTAAATCCTTCCGTTAATTCGCCGGATTTGGGATCGGTCCAGTTCATGGCAAAAACAGGAAAACCATATTTCGACCCGTCTCTTTTACTCAGTTTACCATTGGGTCCCAGTATCAGGGGAAAGTGAGCCCATTGGGGCATATTCCCGAGCCCAAATAAATATTTCCATAGCAGGATGTGAACAGGAGCAGATGATAACCATTCCTCGCCCCGGAAAGCATGCGATATCTGCATTAAATGATCATCCACTACCACGGCCAGGTGATAAGTGGGCATTCCATCGGCTTTTAATAATACTTTATCGTCGACCAGTGATGTATCAAAATGCACTTCGCCCCGGATCATGTCCATGAAGGAAACTGTTTCGCCCGCCGGCATTTTGATCCGGGTAACAAATTTCCCATCGCGTAACATTTTTTCTGTTTCATCCGCAGTCAGGGTGAGTGAATTCCGCATTTTCATACGGATGGTATGATCATACTGGGGGGAAGGATTTTGTTCTGTTCTGAAATCCTGCCGCATTTTTTCCAGTTCTTCCGGCGTATCAAATGCATAATAAGCATGGCCATCTTTTACCAGCTGCTCCGCATATTGGCGGTAGGATGATTTTCGTTCACTCTGGCGGTAAGGACCATAATTACCACCATGCTGCACGCTTTCATCTGGGTCCAGCCCGCACCATTTTAAACAATCAAAAATGTATTCTTCAGCGCCGGGCACATAACGGCTCTGGTCTGTATCCTCGATGCGGACCAGGAAATCACCACCATGTTTTTTTGCGAATAAATAATTATACAAAACGGTTCTTACACCCCCCAGGTGCAGTCCCCCGGTAGGACTGGGTGCAAAACGAACCCTGACTCTTTTGCTCATAAGCTGCAAAGATAAAGGATGAAGATACAAGCCTCAGGAGGCAGGAACGGGTTACAGGGTTTTCTTGTGCGTGGTAATCTTGTACCTTGTGCCGTTTATGAAATATTTTGTCAAGACTCCCTGGTGGTTGAAAATGATTTATCCTGGTCGTTTGTGGCATGTCAATACCAGTGAGAAAGCCCTTTACCTCACTTTCGATGATGGTCCTCATCCCGTGGCAACTCCATTTGTGCTGGATGAGTTAAAGAAATATAATGCCAGGGCAACTTTTTTTTGCATTGGGAAAAACGTAGACAAATACCCGGATATCTATAAACGAATTTTAGCGGAGGGACACCGGGTGGGAAATCATACGAACAATCATTTGAACGGATGGAAAACGGCTAATGCTGCATACCTGGAAGATATTGCTGCTGCAGCGAACAAAATAAAATCCGGTTTGTTCAGGCCACCATACGGAAGAATCCGGTCATCCCAGGCAAAGAGAATTACCAGCACGTTGAATGATAAATATTCAAAAATTGTCATGTGGGATGTGCTGAGCGGAGATTTTGACGATAAAATATCTGGCGAAGAATGCTTCAGCAATGCAACTATCAGCACAAAAGAAGGATCAATAATAGTGTTTCATGATAGTGAAAAAGCCTTTTTGAGGCTAAAGGATGCATTACCCCGTACGCTCCATTTTTTTGCAGAAAAAAAATATAGTTTTTTTCATTTATAGGTAAGAAACTGCAAAACACTGAGGACGAAGAAATAAGAGTTCAATCTTAAAAAGTTAGGGCCTGGGTAGAAACCCTGGCCCGTTTTTAATCCGTACCCTATGAAACCTGGTTTAAAGGTATAATAATTTCTTAATTACGGCAAAGTAATTTGGATAGTCTGCCCATTAATAATTAAAACGGCCTGGTTATCGCAATTCCCGTTTCCAAAGTCAAGTACCGCGACCCAGGGGCTGTTTGTATTTGTATTCAACCTTACCGTTCTTATTCTACCTCTTACAATCCAGCGACAGGTATATCTTTTGATAAGTGGTTCAGTAATAGCTGATTCCCAAGCTACAAGGAGGTTGCCGCGCAAAACCTGGCCACGGGCAGAGCCTTCGATTTTAAGCACGTCGTCAAGGGGAGTTGGCGTGATAAGCCCATCTACCTGGGTAATAAACTTAGTGCTGTTCCACTTTATATAATTTCCATTTGTTCTCGTCAGCTTGCCATCAATTACCTCCACCTTGTATTTGCGGGGAATGTTTGTGGCGGAAATATTGGTGATCTTGTGGGTTCCCTCCACCTTAATATCATCGACATAAAATCCGTCAAAAACCGTAACAGCTACCGCCCCCGGAGTGATTAGCCGGGCGGTATACTCGGTAATGACTTTTCCGCGGCGGGTATGACCATCCGGACCGGTACAACCCGTGGTACCGAAATTAACCACGATACGTACCGGGAAAGGGGTCCCGTTTGGATGTTCAATCGTAACAGTAAAGCAACGGGGAACGGGGCTAAGCGTGTCCTGCCGGCCATAATAGATGCCTGTCCCGGCTATCCCCACATCGTCATTGGCGCCCATTACATCATCAAAAAGGTTATTAAACATGCCCTCAGCTTCGCCATCAGCCTCGCTGGAAGCCCTTGAAGCTTCAGCCTCCTGCTGGTCATTAGAGCCGGTTTGGCTATTCTCTTTTTGACAGGAGACCAGCACAAAAAGGGCTAAAACAATAGAAAGGGCGGATATTGATATTGACTTGATTCTCAATTTCATAAACAATGATTTTAGGGATTGGAGCGATTTAACGGCTATAGGAAAGGTTTTATTGGGTAAAGTTTAACGGATTCTTAAAGTTTTTTACTGAGTTTTGTATTTCATGAAGCCTTGAAAATGACCATCATAGACACACATTCCCATATCTATTTAACTGAATTTGAGGCAGATAGGTCTTATGTGACAGAAAGGGCTGAAAAAGAGGGAGTTGTAAAAATATTGCTCCCTGCAATTGACTCCTCTACTCATAAGAGTATGCTGGAACTGGAGGAAAAAATGCCCTCAGCTTATTTGAGTATGATGGGACTGCACCCCTGTTCCGTAAAAGAAGATTACAAAAAGGAACTCAAAATAGCGGAGGATTTCATGGCGCGGAGGATTTTTAAAGGAGTGGGGGAGACGGGTCTTGATTTTTTCTGGGATACCAGTTTTAAAGATCAGCAGTATGAGGCCTTTCACCAGCAAATTGAATGGGCATTGCAGTATGACCTGCCGGTAGTCATCCATTCCCGAAATAGCCTGGATGAATGTATCGGTGTCATTAAAGATCATCAGAAAGGAAGATTGAAAGGAGTATTTCACTGTTTTTCCGGGAATAGCTCACAAGCACAACAAATCATTGACCTGGGGTTTTACATGGGCATCGGGGGAGTGTTGACATTTAAGAACTCAGGCCTTGATAAAGTAACCGAGAACCTGGATCTTCAAAATATTGTCCTGGAAACAGATGCGCCTTACCTGGCACCGGTGCCTTTCCGGGGAAAAAGAAATGAACCGGCATACCTGAAATATATCATTGAAAAGCTCAGTGAAATAAAGGAGGCGGATAAAAACGAAATAGCTTCAGTAACTACCGCGAATGCTGAAAAACTATTTGGAAAACTGT
>JANWIJ010000050.1 GCA_025449935.1 Chitinophagaceae bacterium | reverse complement strand
CCTGTACTACCATTATTATGAATACTCGAAAGATCACACCGTCATTCCCCATTTGGCAGTACGAAGCGAAAAATACAAACTCATTTATTTTTACACGGTAAATGAATGGGAACTCTATGACCTGCAAAAAGATCCGGGCGAACAAAAAAACCTGGTGCGTGCTGCCTCTTACCAACAGGCCGTTAAGGAATTAAAAGCTGAATTACTAAAGCTCAGGGACAAATATGACGACCATGAACCTGCCGGTGAACTTCATTGATATTTTTTACTGAGCTGGTACAGGACTTTCATTTGTTCCTGGTTCAATCCCTTGGTAGTATCCTGCAGCCAGTGACGCTTAAAGCCCACGATGGCAGCGTTGGTATCCTTTGTATCAAACCCCACAACCCGTAAAGCCTGGAGATGATTAAACCCTTCCGGTATCATAACATTGGTTGCATCATCATACCAGTAGCCAAACCCTTTTTCGGATAATTGTTTCCAGGGAAAGCGCCAGTTGGGGTCATTCTTCCGGGTGGGGGCAATGTCGCCGTGACCAATAAAATTGGCCCCGGGAATGGTATAGGCTTTTTTCAAACGGTCAAGCAACAGTAACAGGCTGTTCATCTGCGCTTCCGGAAAAAGTTCAAATCCATTATTGTCCAGCTCAATCCCGATACTGGATGAATTCAAATCAGTGGTATTTCCCCATTTGCTTACCCCGGCATGATGTGCCCGTAATAAATCATTCAGCATGTGATGAACCGTACCATCTTTACAAATCACATAATGAGCGCTTACCTGTGTACGGGGAAGGGTGAAGGTGCGCAAGGTTTGTTCACAGCTGTTTTGGGCAGTATGATGAATGATCACAAAATTGGCGCGGCGCATGGAGAGATTGGTAGTTCCCACCCAATCCGCCGCATAAGACAAGCCTGCAGAATCCTTTACCGGGTATTCGCGGAGAAGTTTTGCATATTCTTTTACCTGTTTCCTGTAGGTTTTATTGGTAGCGGCATATTTGCTCTCGGAACAACTGTAGCTGAAAAAAACGGTGGTAATAAAAACGAGGAGGGTAAACCGATTGTTCATGGAACAATATTTATATGAGGTTGCTAAAGTAAGAAAGAATTTATCCTATCTTCTTTTTGGTGCGCCGCGGTGGAATTTTCTTTGTGGTCTTTTATTTCCTGAACGGCTCCGGGGATGATACGATGGCGCTTCGCCTAATTCTTTGGGTACAGGGGCTTTCTCCACCTCTTTGCCCAGTAATTGTTCGATAGCGGCGAATTTGTTTTGCTCTTTTTCCCCTATCAGGGTAAATGCAGCTCCATCTGCTTCTGCCCGGGCTGTTCGCCCGATACGGTGTACATAATCTTCGCCGTCACCCGGGACATCGTAATTGATAACCACATCTATGGTATCAATGTCAATACCCCGGCTGAGGATATCGGTGGCCACCAGCACGGGGATGCGGCCGGCCGTAAAGGCCCCCAGGACACTTTCTCTTTCTGATTGCTCCAGGTCACTGTGAATTTCTGAAACATTGATCCCCCCCTGCTTCAGTTCGCGTGTCAGCTGCTTTACGGTTTGTTTACGGCTGCAAAAAACCAATGCATTTTTATAAGGTGTTTCTTTCAATAATTTTTTTATCAGCGGTAACTTTTGCGGCTCATACACCACGAATGCTTTTTGTATGATTTTCTCCGGTGGTTTGGAAATAGCAATATTTATTTCAACCGGTTCATGGAGGATCTTTTTAGCCAGGTGCCTTATTTTTTCGGGCATGGTAGCAGAGAATAATAAATTCTGCCGCTTCGCGGGAAGGGATTTAATGATCTTACTGATATCATCCTGGAAACCCATATCCAGCATACGGTCCGCTTCATCCAGTATCAAAAACTGCAATCCTTTCAGGTTAACATAGCCCATGTTCAGGTGGGCAATCATGCGGCCGGGCGTACAAACAATAATATCCGCCCCCATCTGTAATGCTTTTTTCTCCGCCACAAAATTCTGTGCATCATTTCCGCCATAGATGGCAATTGAACTGAGATGGGTAAAGTAAGAAAGTCCTTCCATGTGCTGCGAAATCTGGATGGCCAGCTCCCGGGTTGGAACGACAATTAACGCTCCTACCTGGCCGTCTACATGGTTGAGCAGCAGGTTATTCATCACCGGCAATAAAAAAGCGGCGGTCTTGCCTGTACCGGTTTGAGCAGAGGCGATTACATCCCTGCCGGCCAGGATCGGGGGTATTACCTGTTCCTGTACAGGGGTAGCGGTTTCGTAGTTTGAGGCTTCAATTCCTTCTAAAAGGTGAGGGTGAAAATTAAAATCGGTAAAACGCAAGTGAATAGGTATTAAATCGTTGACACAGGCTCCGCTGTAATAATAGCCGTGAAGATACTGAAAATACGGCTGTGATGGGCAGCAGGATTCCCGGGGGCATCGCCTGAGTACCACTGGCCTTCCCCAATAAGAATCATCCCTCCCGCTGCCTTGTGTCATAGTAACCGCATACCAGGAATGGTAGCTTGGTAGTGGTTAATATCACCAGGAAACTTCAAAAAACTACCGTTATGAAATATAATCTTCTTATCGCGGCGATTATGATGGCCCTGCCAGGTTTTGGGCAGGCCTGGACCAAACAATACGATCATGTGGATGATTGCATTTGCGGATTATCACTGGTAGGGAAAGGGGAGAAACATGGATTTGTCAACAAGGAAGGCAAATTGATTGTGCCCCTTATTTATGACGAAGCCATGAGTTTTTCAGAAGGTATGGCCGCCGTAAAACAGGATGGAAAATGGGGCTTTTTAGACAGCACGGGTAAAATCTTGGTGCCGCTTAAATATTCTGATGCCATGTCATTTCATGATCAACTCGCCATTGTCAGCGACGGAAATTATGGATTCATTGATAAAACCGGCAATGTGGTCATTCCCCTGGTTTATGAAAATGCAACCAAATTTTCAGAAGGACTTGCCGCAGTGAACAAAAAGGGCCAGTGGGGTTATATTGACAGGACCGGGAAGGAGACCATTGCTTTCCGGTATGGCTTCGCCGGTACATTTACAGATGGCACTGCAAAAGTGATGAAGGACAGCAAATGGATCGTAATTGATAAAAATGGAAAAAAAGTATCGGATGCCGAGTGAAAAATAATCGCGGGCGGATATTAAAAACTCTTTTGGCAGCAGTACTTACATATTCCTCCGGTACTGCCCGCCCACTTCATAGAGGGCATGGGTGATTTGTCCCAGTGAACAATACTTTACCGTTTCCATAAGCTCCGCAAAAAGGTTTTTATTGTCAATAGCTGCGGATTTTAGTCGTTTCAGCATGTCGGCTGATTTGCTTTCATTTCGTTTCCAGAAAGCCTGCAGGTTTTGTATTTGCAGTTCTTTTTCTTCTGTCGTACTGCGGATTACTTCGGTTGGTAAAATAGTCGGGCTTCCTTTTTTATTCAGGAATGTATTGACCCCAATCAGCGGTAATTCACCGGAATGTTTCTGGTGCTCATAAAAAAGACTTTCTTCCTGTATTTTATTCCGCTGGTACATTCTTTCCATTGCACCCAGTACGCCGCCTCTTTCTGTTAAGCGGTCAAATTCTGTCAATACCGCTTCTTCCACCAGGTCAGTCAGTTCCTCTATCAGGAAAGAGCCCTGGTTGGGGTTTTCGTTTTTCGCCGTACCCAGTTCCCGGTTAATGATCAATTGTATAGCCATGGCCCGGCGCACACTTTCTTCCGTAGGTGTTGTAATGGCCTCATCATATGCGTTGGTATGAAGTGAATTACAATTATCGTAGATAGCGTATAACGCCTGCAGGGTTGTCCGGATATCATTAAAGTCAATTTCCTGCGCATGTAAACTTCTGCCTGATGTCTGTATATGATATTTCAGCATCTGGCTGCGCTTGTTGGCCTTGTATTTATACTTCATGGCTTTGGCCCAGATCCGCCTGGCCACTCTTCCTATTACGCTGTATTCCGGGTCCATCCCATTGCTGAAAAAGAAGGAAAGATTTGGAGCAAAGTCATCAATGTTCATTCCCCGGCTCAGGTAATATTCCACATACGTAAACCCATTGGATAAGGTAAATGCCAGCTGGGTGATGGGGTTAGCCCCGGCCTCAGCGATATGATAACCGCTGATAGAAACCGAATAGAAATTTCTTATTTTCTCAGTGATAAAATATTCCTGTACATCGCCCATGAGTTTCAGTGCGAACTCGGTAGAGAAAATACAGGTGTTCTGTGCCTGGTCTTCCTTTAATATGTCCGCCTGCACGGTACCCCGCACCTGCGCGAGCGCTTCTGCTCTTATTTTTTGGTAAACATCCCCGGGTAAAACATCCGCGCCGGATAAACCGAGCAACCGTAAACCCAGTCCACTATTTCCAGGTGGTAAACTTCCCTGTAACTCTCCTTTTTGCGGCACTACGGGCTTCCCGTCATTGCCGGTATAGGCAGGAAGTTCACCTGCCTTAAATTTTGCTTCAATAATTTTATTTACCTCCTCCTTTAAATTATGCTGCAGGATATATTTTTCGCACTGCTGGTCAATAGCTGCATTCATAAAAAATGCGAGCAGCATGGGTGCCGGTCCATTGATGGTCATGGAAACGGAGGTCTTGGGATCACACAGATCAAAGCCGCTGTATAATTTCTTTGCATCATCCACGGTTGCAATACTCACCCCGCTGTTGCCCACCTTTCCATAAATATCCGGACGGGGATCGGGATCTTCTCCATATAATGTAACACTGTCAAAGGCAGTCGATAAACGTTTCGCAGGCTGGTCCACACTGACATAGTGAAACCGCCTGTTTGTTCTTTCAGGCCCACCTTCTCCCGCAAACATCCTGGTAGGATCTTCTCCTTCTCTTTTCAAGGGAAACACACCGGCGGTAAAAGGGAAATGACCCGGTACATTTTCCTGGGCCTGCCATTGCAGTATATCGCCCCAATCCTTGTATTTGGGTAAAACAACTTTTGGTATCCTCGTACCGCTCAGGCTGCTTGTCACCATGGATTGCTTTATCACTTTATCCCGGACGGTATATTCATAAAAATCTTTCTGGTACTCAGAAAATTTATTGGGCCAATTCGTGATCAGCTTCCTGGCAACCGGCGTCAGCTGGTCCGTATAAAAATCAATTTGTTTTTTAATGATCCCCAGGAGTGATTTGTCTGCTTTGTCTTTCAGGGTCTCTGCTGCGCCGTGCAATTGGTACAGTTTGGAAGCCAGGGCAGACTGGTCCTTTACCAGCTGGTCATACCCGCGGTTGTTCTCGGATATCTCGGAAAGATAACGTACCCGGTTTGACGGGATAATGGCCTGTCCCACCTTGGCGGTTTCAGCAAAATGATATTCGCCAAACAGCGTTTTAGTTTTTGCTTCAATCTTTTTCAGCAATAATTCAAACAAATGATTCACCCCATCATCATTGAACTTACTCGCCATGGTACCGATGATGGGAAGGTCTTCATCTTTGGCAGTAAACAACTGGTGATTTCTTTTGTACTGTTTTTTTACATCCGCCAGGGCATCCAGTGCCCCGGCCTTATCAAACTTATTGATACAGACCAGGTCTGCATAATCGAGCATATTGATTTTTTCCAGCTGTGACGCTGCGCCGTATTCAGGCGTCATCACGTACATACTTACATCGCAGTAATCCAATATTGAAGCATCACTCTGCCCAACGCCTGCGCTTTCGAGGATGATAAAATCAAACCCCGCTGATTTGCAAATGTCAATGGCTTCCTGCACCGCACCACTCAGGGCAGTATTATCTTCCCGGGTTGCCAGGCTTCTCATATAAGCCCGTGGATGGGAAATAGCGTTCATCCTGATCCTGTCGCCCAGCAATGCACCGCCGGTTTTTTTCTTGGACGGATCGACCGAAATAACTGCAATTGTTTTCCCGGGAAAATTATTCAGGAACCTTCTTACTATTTCATCTGTTACCGAGGATTTTCCGGCGCCTCCTGTTCCCGTAATTCCCAATACCGGGATATTTCCTGTTCCCTTTTGCCCGCTAACAGCAGCCGTCTTCCCCCCATTTTCCGCGTTGGTAATAGCCCGGGCGATTTTCCGGACATCCTTTGCCTCTTCGAGCTTCAGGGCTGTTTTATAATCTGCTTTTCCATTCAGCTGTATGTCACATTGTTTTATCACGTCTTCGATCATTCCCTCCAGTCCCAGTTTCCTTCCATCGTCGGGACTGTATATGCGGGTAATACCATATTTATGGAGTTCATCCATTTCATCCGGTAATATGGTTCCACCGCCCCCGCCAAAGATTTTTATATGCCCGCAACCATTTTCGTCCAGCAGGTCCTTCATGTATTTAAAAAACTCAACATGACCGCCCTGGTAACTCGTGATGGCTATCCCCTGCACATCCTCTTCAATGGCCGTTTCTACAATCTCCTTCACCGAACGGTTATGCCCCAGGTGAATGATCTCGGCTCCCTTGCCCTGCATGATGCGCCGCATAATATTAATAGCAGCATCATGTCCGTCGAAAAGACTGGCAGCGGTAACGATCCTGACTTTATTGGAAGGCGTGTAACTCATAATTGTAAGAATGGACAAATTTAACCAAAAAACTAATGGCTGTTAGCATCCTCAACTACCGGGATTGCAGGTGGTTAATTACATTTGCCATATGCAGCACCTCGTTGAATCCATATCCTCCCTGTATAAACAGTGGAAAGGTACTGAAGCTACGGCTATCGATGTACTACCGCAAAGCGGCAGCGAACGTCGCTATTTCCGGTTAAATGGAAAAGGCGGTACCGTTATTGGCACCTACGGCGCCAATATAAAAGAAAATGAAGCTTTTATTTATTTCTCCAACCAGTTCAGGAAGAAAAAACTGGCCGTTCCCGAGATTTATGCGGTCAGCGATGACAGGATGTTTTACCTGCAGGAGGATTTCGGAAGCATATCACTCCTGAATCATCTCGAATCAAAGGGATTTACGGATGAAGTGTATGGGTTTTTTAAGAAGAGCCTCGAGGCGCTGGCAACACTCCAGGTGAAAGGCGACAGTGGGTTGGATTACAGCAATTGCCTGACCAACCAGGAATTTGGCAAGCAGGCTATCATGGCGGACCTGCTCTACTTTAAATATTATTTCCTCGATGCATTGCGTAAGCCTTACGATAAACAAAAACTGATTGATGATTTTGAAGCCCTGAGTAATTACCTGACCCATACCGAATACAAATACTTTATGTTCCGGGATTTTCAAAGCCGCAACATCATGGTGAAGGAAAACAATTCCGTTCATTTTATCGATTACCAGGGCGGGATGAAGGGCGCACCCCAGTATGATGTAGCCTCCATGCTCTGGCAGGCAAGGGCCAACCTGCCGGACAAATGGAAAAACGGGCTGCTGGAAGATTATATACACAGTTTTTCCGCCATCACCGGTCAATCCATTGATAAGAATATTTTCCGCAGCCAGTACAATGGATATGTGCTGATAAGATTGCTGCAGGTACTGGGTGCTTACGGCTTCCGGGGATTATTTGAACGGAAAGCACAGTTCCTGACCAGCATCCCGCTGGCGTTGCGAAACCTGAAAGAGTTTTTTGAAAATCAAAGTGTGGGTATTTCTGTTCCGGAATTCAGGAAGGTACTTGATATGTGTGTAACCGATGAGATCATCCAGCAGTTCACTCCCACCCAGGCTACCGACAGCACGCCCCTGGTTGTGAGGATCAGCAGCTTTTCTTACCGGGGGGAAACTCCCCGCGATGAAAGCGGTAATGGAGGCGGATTTGTTTTTGATTGCCGGGGGATTTTAAATCCCGGCCGCATAGAAAGCATGAAAACCCAAACCGGCCGGGACAAGGAAGTGAAAGATTTTTTGGAGCAGCAAACCCGGATGCCCGCCTTCCTGAACAGCGTGATGGATATCGTGGATATTACCGTTGAAGAATATATAAAAAGAGGTTTTGAAAGTCTGATGATCAGTTTTGGATGTACCGGGGGGCAACACCGCAGTGTGTATGCCGCTGATGCGATGGCAAGGCACCTGAAAAATAAATTCAAAGTAACGGTTGAACTGAAACACCTGGTCCAGGATGAAAAAAAATGGATAAATACACTCCCGCCAACAACAGGCGGAAAATGATGGTTTACTTGTTATGCGGTTGTCATACGGTTTGGTGGAAAGAATTTTGATGAAGCCAAATGAAATAGAAATGTTTATGATAAAATATAAAAATGAGCAATGACGATAGTCTCAGCCTTCCAGGTGTGGGGAGCGCCATGATCTTTTCGGCAGGATTGGGCACCAGGTTCAAACCCTGGACCGATAAACATCCCAAAGCGCTGGCCCGGGTGAACGGGAAATCCCTGTTACAGCGAAACGTCGCGTATTTGCAGGAGTACGGGATCAACAACATAATTGTTAACGTTCATCATTTTGCGGACCAGGTTGAGGATGAAATCAAAAAAAATGATGGCTGGGGCAGCCGGGTTATCATCAGCGATGAAAGAGAGCAATTACTGGATACAGGCGGTGGATTATTAAAAGCGAAGAAATTATTTCCCCCCGGCCAAAAATTCATGACCTGTAATGTAGATATACTTACTGACCTTGACATCCGCAAGCTCCAGAGCTTTCATGAAGAAAAACAGTCGCTGATCTCCTTTGGCGTTACCAACCGGAAAACATCCCGCTACCTGTTATTTGATGATCACGACCGGTTATGCGGCTGGAGGAATACCCGGACAGGAGAAGAAAAGATCATGCGGGGCAGTGATGTGCTCATTCAAAAAGCGTACAGTTGTGTGGTTGTCTTTGAATATGATGTTTTCGGTCTTATCCCTTTTACCGGGAAATTTTCACTGATCGATGTTTACCTGCACCTGGCCAAGGATCATCTTATCCTGGGCTATGACCATAGTGGGGACAGGCTGGTGGATGTGGGCAAGCCTGAGTCGGTTGCCATTGCCGAATCACTTTTTACATAGCAGGGTTAAACCGGGCACTCTTTTCGTAAGGAAATGTAAATACCCTTTGGATGGTAGCCTGTTTGCAACCTTTTGATTTATCTTTCAGCCTTATTAATAAACCCGAAATATGAAGAAAACAGCCCTGAGTTTTTTTGTCCTGTTCAGTTTTATTGCTGCATTTTCCCAAACGATTTACGATCATAAAGAAGCCTTTAATCCCCAGTTTTATCCTTACCCCGGCAATGACTACCGGAGTGCCAGCGGTGAACCGGGACCTAAATACTGGCAAAACCGGGCCGATTACAAAATCAATTGCACGTTGGATACCCTTACCCACAAGGTCAGCGGGGATGTGGAGATCTGGTATACTAATAACAGCCCGGATAATCTGAAATTTCTCTGGCTGCAGCTGGACCAGAATATCTACAAAAAAGATTCCCGCGGTTCCGCCACTACCACCGAAGCCGGTGGACGCTGGGCCAATGCAAAATTTACCGATGGCTATTCTATAAAAACAGTCGCGGTTGAATACAACGCAAAAAAATCCGCACCCCGGCAAACAACAACCACGGATACAAGGATGCAGCTTTGGTTGCAGGAACCCGTGAAAGCTGCAGGTGGCAAGGTAAAACTCACGTTAAGTTTTGAATTCACAGTACCTGAACGCGGAACGGACAGGATGGGGCAGCTCAAAACAAAGAATGGAATTGTTTATGAAGTAGCGCAATGGTTCCCGCGCATGGCGGTGTATGATGATATCCAGGGATGGAATACGCTGCCGTATGTTGGCGCGGGAGAGTTTTACCTGGAGTACGGGGATATTGATTTTACAGTGACCGCCCCTTCCAGTTTAATTGTGGTTGGTTCGGGTGAATTACAAAACCCGCAGGAGTGTTACACCCCGGAACAAATGAGCAGGTGGAATACTGCAAAAAACAGTGATAAGACGGTTGTGATCCGTGGCGATAAGGAAGTGAATGACAGAAATTCCCGGCCCAAAACAGCAAACACTACCTGGAAATTTAAAATCCAGAATACGCGGGATGTTGCCTGGGCAGCTTCCCGTTCATTTGTACAGGATGCGGCAAAAATCAATTTACCCAGCGGCAAAAAATCAATGGCTATCAGCGTGTACCCGGTGGAGAGCATCAAGAAAGATGGGTGGCAGCGGTCCACGGAAATGGTAAAAGCATCGATTGAACACTATTCCAAAAAATGGTTTGAATTTCCTTATCCTGCTGCCACCAATGTGGCGGGTGTTGTAGGTGGCATGGAATATCCCGGGATTGTCTTCTGCAGCCATAGCGATTCAGGACCAGGTTTGTGGGGAGTAACCGATCATGAATTTGGTCATACCTGGTTCCCGATGATCGTTGGCAGTAATGAAAGAAAATATGCCTGGATGGATGAAGGGTTCAACACCTTTATCAATGGGCTGTCCACGGAAGAATTTAATAAGGGAGAATTTAAAGAAGGCGGTTTCTTTGGCGATCCCAATTCATCCTTCATGATCAAATACACATTTGATGATAAGATGGATGGGTTAAATACCACGCCCGAAGTGATCCAGCAGGAAAACCTGGGAGTGGCTGCTTACCTGAAGCCCTCCCAGATGCTGAATGCCCTGAGAGAAGTAGTGTTGGGGAAAGACCGGTTTGATGCCGCTTTCAAAGAATATATCAGCCGGTGGGCCTTTAAACATCCCACCCCCTGGGATTTCTTTCATACAATGGAAAACGTTTCCGGTGAGGACCTGGGATGGTTCTGGAGAGCCTGGGTGTTAAATACCTGGCGGCTGGATCAATCGGTAAAAAGCGTGGCCTATGTAAAAGAAAATCCGGAAAATGGCGCTGAAATAACCCTGGAGAATAAAGAGAAAATGGTGATGCCGGTAACTGTTTTAATAAAAGAGGCCAACGGGAAAGAACACCGTGTCAATCTGCCCGTGGAAGTATGGCAGCGCGGAGCTGAATGGACTTTTGGCGTCGCTACCACCAGTGAAATAAAAGAAGTGATACTGGACCCGGATAAACATTTGCCCGAATGGAACCGCGATAATAATACCTGGAAGAAAAAAGCATTTTAAATAACCAAGGCCCCTCTCTGAAGAGGGGCTTTTTTACAATTGCTTCACTAAATCACCCAGGGAAATTTCTTCCAGTAATTCCCGCTTTGGTTTTTCATCCACCAGCGACCATTTGATCAGGCGTATACTGCCATCGGCAATTTCGATGCCGGTGATATCTCCGTCACTGAAACAACAGCAACCGCTGTTGAAATAAGAAGGTTTCATACTCATATAATCGAGCGCGACAGCCGTGAATTCTTTTTCCCGCTTCTTTATTTCGTCCAGCAAAGCCGTTAACTGCTCCTTGTTCTTTTCCTTTTCAGCCAGCTGGAATTGTTTATATAGCCGTTCAAGGTGGGTCAGCGAGGCAAATACAGGCTGGTGGGTGTGACCCGTTACCAGTAATAAATTTTTTTGTTGGGATGACCATTCATACATGATATTATTATGCAGCGTCTTTTTCTCGGCATTATAGGCCGCCGTGTTGGGATTGATACGAAGCAGGGCCTGCAGCGGCGCCCATACCCAGCCCACAAAAAATTTACTGAACCAGTTACCATCGCTTTGTGCATCACCCTGGTGACCATGTGTCAGGAAAATAGTAAGACGCGAATGGTGAATGGGATCCGGGTCGGTACCTACTGCGGTTTGTAGGATCACGGCATCGTAGACTTTTACCTTTTCACCGTAAATACTAAGCAGATGAAGTGCGGCGAGCGGGCTTGTATTCCAGTACAGGTCATGGTTCCCTGATATTTTCACATACTTATTATGGGCAATGAACTTTTTTTCCGCCCCGAACGTGGCTTTGTTCTTTTTCCGTACCTGCCACAGGGTATTTTCCCATAATTCCTCGCTGTCCCCCAGGTTGATAAAACAAAAATCCTGCTGGCTGTAATAATCCAGTGCTGCGAGATAATTGGGCTCTGCCTGTATAAAATCATCAGCCCCGTTCCTCTTGCCTTTATGCTGGTCAGAAAAAATAATAAACTTCCCGGCGCGCCATTCAAAAGGAATGACCAGGCCTTTCTTACCGGGATGCTGCAGGATATTCTCAAAGAGTTCTGTGAGGGCTTTAAAGATCCGCGTGGGTTCGGGTCGTGAAGAAAATTTATTAGCTGCCCAAAGCACCGGCTTTAATAATATGAAGCGGAGGATCTTTCGCATGACTTCAGGTTAACAAATTAAACATTTGTACATCACCGGCAGAAAAAATCCCGGTCTGCCTGAGGCGACCGGGATTTCATGAATTGCTTTTTTATGGTTACCTGAAAATTACCACTTTCACAGCTTTCGTTGAAAGTCCATGTTCATTATTGGTCAGGTACAGGTGATAAGTACCCGCAGGTATATTAGACATATCAACCGGTAAAATACTACCATAGCTGATATTGCTGAATGACTGTGATTTCACCGCCTGGCCGTCATTGTTAAACGCTTTCAGGCTGAGGTTTGTATACAGGTCGGTATTGATCCTGATATTAAAGAGGCCGTTATTCGGATTTGGATATACAATAACTGACGGATACTGTTCCAGTGTCAGGTGACGTTCTGAACATTCATTCACCTGTATAACCCTCGTTGCAACGGATACACAACCTGCATTTGTGGCGGTGTACGTGACAGCCGCAGCCCCAACGCCTGCAACAGCCGGCGTAAAGGTGGATCCGGAAACGCCACTGCCGGTAAATGTTCCACCCGCGGGTGAAGCACTGAGTGTGAAAGCAGCATCGGATACACATATCACGGTCGGTGCATTAAACGTTATCACCGGCAAAGCATTCACCGTTAACACCGCGGCAGTAGAAGTAACCGAACCACAACCGGCCGTAACAATTACCCGGTAGCGGTAACCATTAGCGCCTGTCGTAACCTGGGTCAGTGATAAGGAAGAAGTGGTGGCACCGGGTACATTGGAATAAGTAGCTCCACCGTCAGTGCTAACCTGCCACTGGTAGCTTAAGGTGCCTACACCTGTTGTGGCCGTTACACTGAACGTATTATTTCCTCCCTCGCATATCGTTGCGTTCTGCGGTTGCGCCGTGATCTGCGGGAATGTGTTTACAGTAAGGATCGCTGCCGTTGACGTGCTTGGTGCACAGGATGGATTTGACACGATCACCCTGTAACGGTTATTATTCATCGATGGTGTTGCCCCGGTAATGACCAGGGTAGCTGTTGTAGCTCCTGAATATACACCGCCGTTGTTGACTGTACTATATGAAGTTCCGCCATCAGTGCTAACCTGCCACAGGTAAATGAGACCGGACCCTGTGGCCGCAACGGTAAAGCTGGTATTGCTTCCTTCGCAAATGGTTGAATTGGATGGCGGGGTAGTGATCACTATGGATGCAGCCGTAGTAAGAATTGCCGCGCTTGATGTGGCAGCCGGTGTACAGGTGCCACTTACAATTACGCGGTACCGGTTATTATTCATGGCCAGTGTAACGGCAGCAATTGTATAGGATGAGGCAGTTTCACCGGGGATATTATTCCAGGTTGCGCCCCCATCCGTACTTAGTTGCCATTGATAAGTAATGCCCGCTCCTGTTGCGGTTACACTGAACGTGGCAGCACTGCCCGCACAGATATTTACATTTTGTGGCTGTGATGTTATTGCCGGCAATGTATTCACTGTTAACAAGCCTGAGGTGGATGTTCCATTACCACAGGGACTGGTTAAGTTTGCGCGGTACCTGTTTCCATTTAACCCGGCCGTTACTCCAGTTATAGTATAAGTAGCTGCAGTAGCCCCGGCGACATTATTCCAGGTAGCTCCGCCATCGGTGCTCACCTGCCATTGATAACTTATATTGGAACCTGTTGCTGCTACTGTAAAGCTGGCATTACTGCCTACACAGGTTGTTACATCTGCGGGTTGTGCTGTAATCGACAGGGAGGTGACTACCGTGAGTATTGCACCTGTTGAAGTAGCCGTAGTAGGTGCACAGCTGCCTGTTACAATAACACGATACCTGTTACCGCTCATGCCGGCGGTCGCCCCGGTTACTGTATAAGTAGGAGATGTAGCCCCGGGTATATTATTATAAGTGCCTCCCCCGTCCGTGCTTAATTGCCATTGATAAGAAAGACCCGAGCCGGAGACAGTAACACTGAATGTGTTGTTCCCTCCTGTACAAACTGAAGCATCCTGTGGTTGTGCAGTAATTACCGGTGATGAATTTACCGTGAGTGTTGCTGCCGCGGAATTGGTACTGCCGCATTGCGTACTTGCAACAGCACGGTATTGATTACCATTCAGGCCTGCGGTAACACCCGTGATTGTATAAGATGCCGTCGTCGCGCCACCAATATTATTCCAGGTGGATCCTCCATCTGTACTTACCTGCCATTGGAAAGCCGTGGCGGTTGCCGAAACAACGGTAAACGTGACATTGTCACCTGCACACACGGTCTGGCTGGCGGGTTGCGTGGTTATAGCGGGACCAACACCCGGGTTAATTGTATAAGTTAAGTTCCTGGATACAGGCGGTGCACCGGTTGCAGTTCCTGTTACCGAAATCACATATGATCCGTTAGGCAGTGTGTTGGTACCATTGAGCGTGACGGTTGTGTTATTTCCCGGAGTTACAGGATTTGGTGAAAAAGTCACTGTAGTGCCCCCTGGATTTCCGGATGCTGTAAATGAGATCGGGTTAGTGAATCCTCCGTTTGAAATCGTGCCCAATGTTATTGACATGGATGCCGGGGCAGGACATGTAACAACAGCAGGAGCAGGAGATGTCAGGTCAAAACCGGAAGGTAATGGCACAGACGCTGTCCAAACACCTCTTCCATGTGTACCGGCTGCAATGGTCCTGTCTGAAGCGCGGTATTTAATCATATCCGTTCTTACATTCGGGAAAGTTGTATTCGGCGTCCAGACTGTTGAAGCGCCGTTCAGCAAATCAGTTTCCCAAACGCCTGTTTCCGTTGCAATGAATGATTTTGTATCTGTATCAGGATGGAAAAGCGCCCATCTTACTGGCATATCAGGCAGGTTCCCGTCGCAGGCGGTCCATGTAGTACCGCCATTAGTGGATACCCATACATTATTGATACCATAGTTGGTATAAGTAGCGATCAGGTTTTGATCTGAAGACCCGGTTACCACGCAGTTCACATAACCCACAGCACCGCCGGGAGTGATAATTGTACTTGTTGGAGACGCTGTGTTAGCGGCTTCCACCTGCACCACCCGGCTGGTTGAGCCGTTGCTGGTTCCGAAGAAAACCCTGTTGGCTGTGTATGGCGAAGCATGCGCCGCCGATACCGCAAGGCCACCGAAATCGCCAACCGTAATTGTACTGGTACTGTTACCGGTTTGCGGATCGTTCCACCTTAAATAATTTCCGTTACCGGAACAGGCATAAATAATATTTGCATTATTATCATAATCCCAGGGATTAACAAACCTTCCGGTACCTGTATTGGCAATCGGTGTTGACCAGCTAACGCCATTGTTGGTTGTTCTCCTGTATACGTTGTTAAAAGCTGACCCAAACTGGAATTGCGGCTCATTCTGGTCAATAGCCACGTACATTCCATCACCGCCGTAAACTTCGATGGAACTGTCCAAACCGGGATGGTCGAGCCGGTGAACCCCGTTATCCTGCGCTCCTGCGATCAGGTAATTTGTTTGGAGGGGATGTATAGCAACTGAATAGAATTGTTTTATCCTTAAGCCTTTGTTCCTGTCAGTCATGGTAAGACCTCCGTTGGTGGAATAATGGATACCACCATCGCAGGCAAATATCAATTTGCTGCCGCCATCATACCATTGAACATCATGCTGGTCAGCATGCACGTACTGACCGGTAGTTCCCACCCAAGTAGATATCCTGGGCCAGGTTGTACCTCCATTCGATGTTTTAAAACAATCAAGTCCGCCAACTATACATTCATCAGGATTGGCAGGATTTATTCCGACCGATATGGAATACCATCCCTGTCCATTGGCCCATCCGCTTGCCGGCTGACCGGGTGTAGCTGTCCAGACCGCACCACCATCTACCGATTTCCAGATGGTTGGTACCTGGTGACTTCCATTATCAGGCAACGCATATAAGACGTTTCCGCTAACAGCTATTTCAGTTCTTTGATTAAATGAAGTATAGGCAGTAGTTGCTGCAGTCCAGCCAGCGCCGGATGTAACAGTGGATGGAATATCGGTGAACCGGTAACCCGAGGCACTGAAGATACCTGTGGTCACGTGAAGTCTTGCCGGAGCACCGGTAGAACTTATTTCAAGGTCACATATGTCGCTGCTAAGTCCTGAAGGAGTAATATTGGTCCAGGATGTTCCTCCGTCAGTGGAACGTAACAACCCGGCGCCGCGGGTACCGAGATAGACATTGCCCAGGTGATCACAAAGTATTCTTGTTCCATTCAGGTAACTGTTGGTACTCGCGAGAAAATTCCAGGTGGCACCGCCATCAATACTTTTGAAAACACCCACTCCCCTTACAGCATCCGCATTAAAATAAGATTCGCCGGTGGCCAGGTACATTGTATTCTGGAAACCGGGTCTTGGATCCTGGCAGATATCCGCAACAGCCAGGTTGGAAAGAAAATCATTCACCAGTGTCCAGTTGGCCGGGGAGACAGTGATGTCTGTCGTTTTCCATAAACCTCCTGCAACACTACCTGCAAAAACTGTTTTATGCGTTGGATCGAGGGAGTCAACCATCACCGCCCGGATCCTTCCGGAAGTCTGGTCGGCATTGGGACGGGTATTGCCCTGTGGTCCATAAAAGTCACCATTGGGTCCTCTCTCAAACCACGATAAAGCCTGTATGGCATTTGGGCGCGGCTGGTTTTTTGCCAGCTGGGTTTGCTCCATGGCAATACGAAGTTTTTGCCAGGGCACTTTCCCGGTCGCGGGGTCCTTGGTCTGCAATATATCAAATTCGATGGCACGATCCATTCCATCGTATTCTTCCTCTTCCGGTTCAGCCACGGTTCCGCTTTCGTTTTTCTGCTGGCAGCCCGTCAGGGCAAAAAATGTAAGGAATGCTGCAACCGATGTTGCAAATAATGTTGTGTAAACTTTTCTCATAGCAAGAGGTTATTTGTTGAAAATTAGAATTAGCTTTTTGAGTGGATGAAATTAAGAAAATACCTTAGTATAGCATCATCATGCTACAAATTTGGTATAAGGGCCTGCCAGCCTTTGCCAGCGGCTATCATTTCAGGGCGATCATACTGATTTCCACATTCACAAACTTCGGCAAAGCAGAGACTTGCACCGTTTCGCGGGCCGGGAAACCCGCCAGGTTCCCCGCCGTGTAAGGTTCAAAGCTCTTTCCATAAACAGCATTGATTTCCGCAAACTGCTTCATGTCAGTTATGAAAATAGAGGTCTTCACTACGTTCCCAAAATTCATCCCCGCCTCTTTTAAAATGGCTTCCAGGTTTTTCATTACCTGGGCGGTTTCTTCCTGTATGTCTTTGTTCTTTAATTCGCCGGTTGCCGGGTCGATGCATATCTGCCCTGATATAAAAAGTATATTGCCGGATTGTATGGCCTGGTTATAAGGACCAATGGGTGCGGGGGCATGGTTGGTTGTAATGATTTTTTTATCCATTTGAGGGAATTAAGAAATTGAAAAAACGAATTTAGCTTTATGCGTTTTCTTTGCAAAAAATGATTGATGAAAATAGCCGTGATAACAACAGGTGAATTGAAGGGTGAATTGCTGGAACAGGGAGTACAGGATGGCATTGAAGTGCACTGGCTGGCCGCACCCGGTTTCATAGAAGGAGCAGATTGTTATATAGACCTGCTATTTGAAAAAAAACAAGCCAGGATCGACACCTTAAAGAAACTGGAACCGGCGCTTATTATCGTGAATGATGTGACAGCCACTCCCGGGGAACTGCCCCCGACGTTTACGAGGATAAATGGATGGCCTTCTTTCCTGAAAAGACAATTGGTGGAAGCAGCCGCCGGGGGGAATACAGAAAAGGAAAGAGCCGGGAAAATCTTTGCATCTCTCGGGAAAAAAATCGAATGGGTACCCGACACGGCTGGTTTTGTTTCAGCCCGGGTAATCAGCATGATCATCAATGAAGCCTATTTTACGCTGGCAGAAAACGTAAGCAGTAAAGAAGAAATTGACATTGCTATGAAACTGGGCACCAATTATCCCTTCGGGCCATTTGAATGGGCGCAAAAGATCGGCTTAAAGAATGTATATGCTTTACTGGAAACCCTGTCAAAAACCAACTCACGTTACCAGCCTGCAGCATTATTGAAAAAAGAAGCTTTAACCAGATGAGCCTGATCCTGAATATTGATACGGCCCTGGAGTCCGGCACGGTGAGTCTTTCACAAAAAGGAGAGCTGCTGCTGTTTCGGGAGAATGTCAATCAAAAAGATCATGCCGCCTGGATGCATGGCGCTATCCACGAAATGATCAGGGATTCCGGGTTTACCATAAATCATTTACAGGCTGTTGCGGTAAGCATCGGCCCCGGATCGTATACCGGCTTGCGGATAGGATTGTCGGCTGCCAAGGGACTTTGTTTTGCCTTACAAATTCCGCTCATTACTATCGGAACACTTGAAATCATGGCGGCTGCCGCTATTCAGCGGGCCCCTGGTGATCTTATTAATGAAACAGGCTTATTATGCCCGATGATTGACGCAAGAAGGATGGAAGTCTTTTTTGCCCTTTATGATCATCAGCTTGCCCTCATCAGCAAACCAAAGGCGGTTATTGTTGATGAGGAAATTTTTCGCGGCATTCTCACGGATAAGAAAATCCTTTTTTTCGGTAATGGCAGCTATAAACTAAAAAACAATCTTTTACATCCCCATGCTTTTTTTACAGACCTCTCCCCGCAGGCTGCTGATATGACCCCGTTGTCGTATCAATACTACAAGCAAACAAGGTTCGCCGACCTTGCATATGTTGAACCATTGTATATTAAAGACTTCTACACAGTTTCCCCAAAACGGGGATAGTAGAAATCCTCTTATTATTAACAATTATTATTTCAATAAACCTTAATACATCGGTAATTTTGTACTCTTATTTATCCTAAATAACCCTGTATAAACTATGAATAACTATTCGCTGACATTAAACAGCACAGCAGAAAACGGTACAGATCTGAAGGTGGATTTGCTGAATGTAAAAAAAGCTGCCCTGATACTGCGGGCAGTAAATCATAAACTGAGACAACAGATTCTGAAGCAGATCGATGACCAGGGAAAGATTACCGTAACGGAATTATATGTAAAACTCAGGCTCGAGCAATCTGTTGCTTCACAGCACCTCGCTATCCTGCGTAAAGCTGGGTTTGTAAGAACTGACAGGGAAGGCAAGTTCATTTATTATTCTGTCAATGCTGAGCGTATCAAGGAATTGAACCGTTTTGTGGAAGAATTATTAAACTGATCCCAACCAGTTTAAACAAAGCAGCCCGGTTATTTGTTTCAATGAAGTATTTTTGTATCCTGCCTCTAAGGGCAGGATAATTTTTTAAGCTATGTACATAAAACAATTATATACCGGCTGCCTCAGTGAAGCCGCCTATTACATCGAGCACAACGGGGAAGCTGCTGTTATCGACCCGCTGCGGGATATCGATGCTTACCTCGAGCTGGCCAACGACCGGAAAGCAACCATCAAATATATTTTTGAAACACATTTTCATGCGGACTTTGTGAGTGGCCACCTCGATCTGAGCAAAGCCACCAATGCACCCATTGTATATGGACCCGGGACGGATACAAAATTTCCGGTTCATGTTGCGAAAGATGGAGAGACTTTCAGCATTGGAAATCTTACGATCAAGGTATTGCATACTCCGGGTCATACCCTGGAATCTTCCTGCTACCTATTAAAAGACGAAACCGGTAAGGATCATTGTGTGTTTACCGGCGACACGTTGTTTGCAGGAGATGTGGGCCGCCCTGACCTGGCACAAAAAGGTACCGAGATCACGATGAATGACCTGGCTGGGATGATGTATGACAGCATTCATTCAAAACTATTTCCACTGGCCGATGATGTTATTGTTTATCCCGCCCACGGGCCCGGCAGTTCCTGCGGCAAAAACCTGGGCCCGAACACTTACAGCAGCATCGGGGAAGAAAAGAAATTCAACTATGCGATGAAAGCATCCACCAGGGAAGAATTTATCAGGGAAGTAACCGATGGAATTGCTGCACCCCCGCTGTATTTTCCCATCAATGCAAAAATAAATAAAGAAGGATACGATAGCCTGGATGCCGTGCTGCAGAAAGGATTAAGGGGTTTATCTGTCCCCGGGTTTAAAAACGCCATGACTGATGATGTAGTCATCCTGGATACCCGGCATGCTTCCATATTTACGCAGGGTTTTGTTCCCGGCTCTGTTTTTATCGGCCTGGAAGGACGCTTTGCAGAGTGGGCGGGTAGCCTTTTATCTTTTGATGTGCCCATCCTGCTGGTAACGGAACCTGGAAAAGAAAAAGAAACAATTGTCCGGCTGGCAAGAGTTGGCTTTGATAAAGTGATCGGGTACCTCGAAGGCGGGTTTGAAGCCTGGAAAGCTTCCGGTGAAAATACCGACCTGGTCATCGATGTCGAAGCTGACGAACTGATGATGGATATGCCTCATGATGAAAACCTGGTGGTGCTGGATGTACGGCGCACTGCTGAATTTGCCGACGGGCATTTGAAAGATGCGCTCAATATGCCATTGAATGACATGAATGACCCCGGCATTATGGCCAACCTCGAAGATCACCAGAACCTCTATGTTCATTGTGCGGGCGGCTACAGGAGCGTCATCGCTGCCTCCCTACTAAAACGGCAGGGAATGCATAACCTCAGGAATGTATTGGGAGGTTGGGGAAAAATTAAAGAACAGGAAAAAGCGGAGATTGTAAAAGAGACCAGTGTGCTCAATTAATAATTATTAATTATAAATTATTAATCCTCTTTTCTCTTCTCTATCCACGCATTCAACTCCGGTGAACTTTCAGTGCTGATGATCGCTGCATATCTGGATTTCGTTCCATTGTGAACACCCACATGCCAGAGTCTTTGAGAATCCACCACGAAATGAGCTCCTTTCGGCATGGGTACCCTTGCTTCCGATTCTTTAATGGGTAAATTATTTTCGTCGCTGTCGTACAACAGCATATAGCTATCGGCATTATTCGTTAATTCGATCCACATCCTGACTACCCAGCCTTCATCTTCGGGATTTAGCCGATTGTTATCGTCGCGGTGTACTGAACGGATAGCCTGTTCATGTGTTTGTGGTTCCAGCCTGATGATCCTTACCCGTCCGAAATTGGCCGGGATGGATTTTATATATTTCATGAGGTTGGGCGCCAGTTCCGCATTGGGAGTAAAAATGGCATTCTTATCTGTTTTGCCATTTTCCCAGAATCCTTTACACTCAATGGTCCCGTCGCAGGATGCCAGTGGGGCAAAGTTGGTATCCCCGCCGCTTTTCCAATCCATATAGGTAAGATTCTCCCATTCGGAAGAAGGAATATTTTCAAGATCAAGCGTTTTCATGATCACATATCCTTTTTCTTTCATGACCGGCATCCGGTAATGAGGTGTTTTCAATGGAATTTTTACAGACCAGTGTTCACTGTGCGGCCAGAATATGGCAGGTGCGGGTGCTGACATGTTTATTGAATTAAAATTATTAAATCGGATCGCTGCTAAAGTAGGAAATATCGGAGAAAGCCGCGATGATCTTCAGCTTTCCCGGTGAATATTTATTCCCAATGAAAAGTTAACGCCCTGCCTTTTTAACCATTCGTCAGGAAATTGTCACCGGTCAGATAATTCAACTCTTACAGCGATGCAACCGCCATTACCTTTAAAATACGATATGCTTAGTAATAGTTTATTCAACGTAACATTTACCAGTCATTTTCGTCATATAACCACTGTTTAAAGTATAGCCATGAAAATCAAAACCAGTTTAGCCCTTTGCGGGATGTTGCTCCTATGCATAACCGGCATCACCCAATCCCCTGCTCCCAAACAACTCCCGGCCAACAGAACCACCAAACCGGTGAAAATTGACGGGCTCATCGATGACGAAGCCTGGAAAGATGCCGCCATCATGACTGATCTTGTTGAATTCCGTCCTACTGTCGGTGCGCTGGAGAAACCTGAAACAAAAACTATTTCTTACCTGATGTATGATGATGAAGGCATCTATTTCGGCGGGTTCTGTTATGAACGCACCAAAGACAGTATTGCGACTGAATTGTCGGGCCGGGATGGTTTCGGCACAAACGACTATATCGGGCTGATCCTTGACACATATTATGACAAACAAAACGGGTTTGAATATTTCCTTACACCGCTGGGGGAGCAATGGGATGCGAAAATGTCGCCGAATACCAATGGCAACAGTGAAGACTTTTCCTGGAACTCCGTATGGAAGAGCGGAACTGTCATCCATAACAATGGATGGAGTTTTGAAATGTTTATTCCTTACTCAGCTATCCGGTTTGGTAAAAAGGATGTACAAAACTGGGGACTGAACATTACCCGGCGCCGGAGAAAAACAGAACAACAATACACCTGGAACCCCATTAACCCGAATGTAAATGGTTTTCTAACACAGGAAGGCCTGTGGACCGGGGTCACCAATATCAAACCTCCGCTGCGTTTGCAATTCTCCCCGTATTTTTCTACCTATGTTAATCATTTTCCCAACAATACACCCGGCAAGAAAGACTGGACCTCTTCGGTAAATGGAGGGATGGACGTAAAATATGGCATCAACCAGGCTTTTACGCTGGATGCAACGCTGATTCCTGATTTTGGACAGGTGCAAAGCGATAACAGGATTCTCAATCTTTCTCCTTTTGAAGTAAAGTATACAGAGAACAGACCCTTTTTTACGGAAGGAACAGAACTTTTCAGTAAAGGAAACCTGTTCTACACCCGCCGCATTGGGAAAGATGCTATCAGGTTGCATGCTACTTCAAATTATAAAAAAACAGGCGAGATCATAAAGGATGATCCCGCGGAAGCCAAGCTCATTAATGCCACCAAGATCTCGGGACGCACCCAAAAAGGCCTGGGTATCGGGGTATTAAATGCTGTCACCAAAACCCGTTATGCAGTTTTTGTGGATACACTGACCGGCGAGCACAGAAAGGTGGCTGTTGATAATCTAACAAATTACAACATCATGGTGCTGGACCAGACATTGAAAAACAACTCCAGCGTATCACTGGTAAACACCAATGTATGGCGAAGCGGTGCTGATTATGATGCCAATGTTACAGCAGCTTTATTCAGCCTGAATGACAAAAAGAATACCTGGAATGTAAGCGGTAAAGTTGCCAACAGCCGGCTGATTGGCTATTTAGCTGACGGTAAAACCCTGAGTGGTTACAGCCATAGCCTTTCTTTTGGAAAAACGAGTGGCCGTTTCAATTTCAATATGGGGCAGGACCTGACCAACGATAAGTTCAACAGTAATGACATGGGTTATTTTACTTTTAATAACACCCTGGATCACTATGCGTGGGTCGGTTACCGGTGGATCAAACCGACCAAATGGTATAATAACATCTACCTTAATTTCAATGCCTTTTATTCAAGACAACTAAAACCCTCCATGTACCGGTCGGCCAATTTCAATGCCAATGTGAATGGCCAGTTGAAGAACCTGTGGTATGCTGGGGCACTCGTAGGATATGAGCCACACTATAACGACTTCTTCGAAGCCAGGAAGGAGGGCCGCGTTTTCAAAGGCTGGACCGATTACTTTGTAAACGGATGGTTTGAAACGAACAGTTCCAAGAAATATAGTTTTTACGCGGAGATGATGTATATAAAAAGAAGTTTGTTTGGAAGCGAACGCTACAGCTTCAACAGCAACAACCGTTACCGGTTCAGCGATAAGATCACGGTGAGTTATGGGCTGAACCTGGCGCCGCAAAATGACAATACAGGTTTTGCAGGTTTCGAAGGTCCCGGCAACTCCGTTGTTGTTTTTGGAAGGCGTGATATCAAACAGGTAGAAAATGTCCTCAACTTCAAATACAGCTTTAATTCCAAAATGAATATCAATACCCGTGTACGTCATTACTGGACAAAAGTGGACTACCAGGAATTCTTCACCCTGCTCGGGGATGGTTCACTGGAGAAGAATACCACCTTTAATGGCAATGTTGACCAGAATTACAACGTGTTTAATGTAGACGCTGTATATACCTGGCAATTCGCACCGGGCAGTTTTATCAATCTGGTCTGGAAGAATTATACAGAAGATTTTAACCGGGTCACGGATCATACCTATTTCAAAAACTTCAGCAGTACAATGAAGACAAGTCATTACAATAATATTTCATTCAAGGTTATTTATTTCCTTGATTACCTCCAGGTAAAAAATTTAAAAAAGAAAAAAAAGGCCGCATGACCTGCGCGGAAATAAAAAACCTCCTGCAAAACAGGAGGTTTTTTAATGTTGTACCGGGCCATACTCTTCTTTCCAGTCATGTTTCCACCGCCGGTGGCTCCAGAGCCACATATCGGGGTACTCCCGTATTACGTCTTCGAGGTATTTTACAAATCTGCCGGTTAGTTCTGTTTCATCAAGACCTTTTGCGCTTTTTTCGGCTAAGGAAAGCACGCCTTCATAATAACCCCTTTTGGGTTTATGAATAAAGGCAAAAATAACCGCGGTATCATTCAGGATGGCCGCTCTGGCGGGTCCTTTTACAAAGGGTGTTGGCCGGTCAAAAAAATTAAACCACCAGGCATTGGCCGGGTTCCCGGGGTTTTGATCTGCCACCAGGCCGAGGAGGTATTGCGTATTCCGGTAGGGTACAAAATCGACACCCATGTGCGTAGCCCGTAAAAGAATAGTTCCACTGCGGGAACGCAGCCTGTAAAACAGTTTTTCAAAAACTTTATTAGTGATCGGCATGTAAACAGCCAGGAAAGGGAAATGGATGTATTCAGCCCCGGCGAGGTTTCCCCATTCCCAGTTGAAATTATGACCCAGGTGAACCTGCACACTCTTGCCGGATGATTTGATATCATTGATGACATCCCAGTTACACTTACATCGTTTCAAAATGAAGTTTTTGGAAGCCGTTATCATTTTGATGGTCTCGATGAATGTATCAATAAGGTTGTGGTAGAATTTTTTGGCAATCATCGTTCGCTCTATCTCCGTTTTTTCCGGGAAGGCGACCCGGAGATTATTCATCACCACTTTTTTCCGGTATTTAAAAACATAAAATACCAGGGCATAAATGCCGTCTGATAAAATATAGAGGACGCTAAGAGGCAACAGGGAAATAAGCCAGAGAAATCCGTAAACAACGTAGTACATGCGCGACAAAGATAGAAACTACAAAACGATATTCTGAACAAGATGACTCTTGCCGGGATAATCCGTATTGTAATGCAGTCCACGGCTCTCTTTGCGGAAGCCCGCTCCTTTCACAATAAGATAGCCTACCGTGATCATACTGCGCAGTTCAAGCAGTTGCGGGGAAACGGCTGATGATTTGTACAGTTCTTCAGTTTCCGCCCACAAAAGATCGAGACGTCGCATCGCCCGTTGCAGCCGGATATCGTTCCGGACAATCCCAACATAATCACTCATGACCAGCTGCAGTTCCTTCAGGCTTTGCGTGATCAATATCATTTCTTTGGGTTCTGATGTACCCTGCGCATTCCAGTCCGGAATATTTTCCCGGAAAGAAACCGCTGCTATTTTTTCTGCCGCATCCGCAAAACACCGGTGTGCAAATACCATCGCTTCCAGCAACGAATTACTGGCAAGCCGGTTGGCACCATGTAAGCCCGTGGAAGCACATTCACCACAGGCATATAAATTCCGGATAGAACTTCTTCCCCATTCATCTGTTTTAATGCCCCCGCAGCTATAATGTGCTGCCGGTGCCACCGGGATCATGCTTTTTGTGATATCAATTCCTATGGACAGGCATTTCTCATAAATATTGGGGAAATGCTCCGTGAATTTTTCCTTACCGAAATGCCGGCAATCAAGCCATACATGTTCGGTACCTGTTTTTTTCATTTCACTGTCGATTGCCCTCGCAACAATATCTCTTGGGGCCAGGTCTTTTCGTTCGTCGTATCGCTCCATAAATGCTTCGCCATGCTTATTACGCAAAATGCCCCCGTCACCCCGCACGGCTTCCGTGATTAAAAAGGCCTGCCCGGTTACCCCGGCTTCATACAAAGCAGTCGGGTGAAACTGGATGAATTCCATGTTTTCAATCCGGCCTTTCGCCCGGTAGGTCATGGCAATTCCGTCGCCGGTTGCAATAGAAGGATTGGTGGTAGTACGGTAAACCTGTCCGTTACCCCCGGTAGCCAGTAAGGTGATCTTGGAAAGAATTTTTTCAATTTTATTTGTTTCCAGGTTCAGTACGTAGACCCCGTAACATTCCACATCCGGTGTAGCTTTTGAAACCAGGTATCCCAAATGATGTTGCGTGAGGATGTCCACCACGAAACAATGCTTGACAAATTCAATATTTTTTTGTTTGGCCACCGCATCCAGTAAGGCCCTTTCCATTTCTTTACCCGTTACATCTTTGTGATGAAGGATACGGAACTCCGAATGACCGCCTTCCTTTCCCCTTTTATAATCGCCGTCTTCTTCCTTGTCGAACCGGGCGCCCCAGTCAATAATCTCCTTGACTCTTTCGGGGCCTTCTTTTACTACGATCTCGACGATTTCCCGGTTGCATAGTCCATCACCCGCCACCAGGGTGTCTTCAATATGTTTTTCAAAACTGTCATGTTCAGGATCGTTTACTACAGCAATACCTCCCTGTGCATACTTGGTGTTCGTTTCATCAGCCGTTGCCTTGGTCATTACCAGGATTTTTTTGTCCGGGAACCGGTTGGCCATTTTTAGTGCATAGGTAAGACCTGCAATACCGGAGCCGATCACTAAAAAATCTGTCTTTTGCATGTATTAAATTTAACGGGTATTTGTTTGCCGTACATACAGAGCAGCGCCATGCACGATCAACAACTGCGCCAACCCGTATGTCAGAATAATAACAATATCAGCGGTTTTGAATGGCTGGTAGAATTTATTGATCGCAAGGACCGAGTCAGAGATTACAAATAGAAACGCTCCCGCCATCATCCACCTGCCGGCGGTTTTATGCCTGCTGAAAAGCATGTGCATAGCCAGCATCAGCATAAAGCTGATAACAATGCCATAGATCCGGACCGGTATTTTTTTATCGCCCAGGTAAGGGGATAACCAGCTGATCAGGAAAGCATAATAAAATACTACCAGTACCAATAACCACAGGTTACTTTTTATATTTTCTTTTACCCGCACCCGGTGAAAAAAAATGATATAGCAAACATGTGCCAGCAGGAATGAGGACAACCCCAGTAAAAAATACACTTCAGCCTTATCCTGGAACATCAGTAAAATATCCCCGGCCCAGGAAAAAAATAAGGCCAGCAAAATCCATTTCGTTAATGTGTCAGCTATATCCTTTGTTCCTGACCAGAAATATCCTGCCAGCACGGGAATGATGAGTGGTTTGAAAACATACTGCAGTCCGGGTTGCCGTAATTGTATGCAAACGAGATCAGCCGCCAAAACAATCAGGAAGATATATAACCAGGTTTTATTTCTCATGGCAGTATTTTATACGTCAACCCAGGCATCACTTTCTTTGATCAGGTTAACCAGCTCTTCCACGGCCACTTCGCTGTTTACATTTCTTTTTACCACTTCTTTTCCTTTATACAGGGTGATCTTTCCGGGTCCGCTGCCCACATATCCAAAATCTGCATCAGCCATTTCTCCGGGTCCGTTTACGATGCATCCCATGATGGCAATTTTTACTCCTTTTAAATGATTGGTCACTGCCCTGATCTTCGCAGTGGTTTCCTGGAGATCAAACAATGTACGGCCGCAACTGGGGCAACTGATGTATTCTGTTTTGGAGATCCTTGTCCGGGTAGCCTGTAATATACTAAAGGCGGTGTTGTTGCTAAACTGGTAAATATCCCTGACGCCCAGGTAGGTTCTGCCAGATACGGCCGTGCTTTCCATTTTAGCTTTGCTGCTGTAGCCCAGGCAAATACCATCCCCCATGCCATCTAAAAATAAAGGACCTGTTTCAGCAGCAAACTGTATCAGGTGTTCATCAGGAGTTTGATGAGAGCTGTCCGTGATCAGCACCACCGGGTTTTTTATTTTCCTGTTCATCAGTTCGGTAAACATCCGGCGAACAGACTGCATGGCATTGGTATTGGTTGAACTCAGGCAGATTACCACGCTTGGATCATTGACCGCACCCAGGACTGCAAAATCATTGACGACCGCATTATTATCGCAATCGATCATTACAAAATTCAACTCTGTGCTTTTCAGTTCCGCGTCTGCAAACCCGCTGTCGCTGAAAATCGGGAAATACTTGGTTTTATCTTTTGCAGACTGCCAGGCGTCCGGGTAAACAATGACTTTTAATGTGCCCGGCAGGGAGAAACCAGGCAATTGATGCCCGGTAAAAATATAATCGGCTGCTGCATCGCTGATATTCCATTTATCCGTGGTTTCATCATAAGTATATCCCACACTCTGCAAATGCGCTGGCAATATTTTTTCAATTTTACTGATGTCCGCAATCACGACAGGAACCTGTTTGCCGCCAATATTGTCAATGGCAAATGTTTCCCTGCGTTTGTATTCAAAGGGTGAGTAAGGAAGCCTCGATTCAGCGGGCACCGGGAGAATTTCCCGGTCATTATTATTGCCGGTTCCCGGTTTCATGCCCGCTGCATCATATCTATTCACCAAATCGCGGCATACGGGTATTTCAAACTCAGGATCCTCGGTGAGTGAAACACGGATCGTATCACCAATACCATCTTCGAGCAATGCGCCGATACCGGTTGCCGATTTGATCCTTCCGTCTTCCCCATCACCGGCTTCCGTAACCCCCAGGTGCAACGGGTAACACTCGCCAAACTCATCATACATTGTTTTAACCAGCAGGCGGTACGCCTGGACCATTACCTGGGGGTTGCTGCTTTTCATGCTCAGTACAATATTATGATAGGCTTCTCCTCTTGCAACCCGGAGAAACTCCATAGCACTTTCCACCATCCCCACCGGTGTGTCTCCATACCGGCTCATGATGCGATCACTTAGCGAGCCATGATTCGTACCGATCCGCATGGCGGTGCCATACTCTTTGCAGATTTTTACCAGTGGGGTGAAGCGCTCCGTTATTCTATCAATCTCTTCTGCATAATCAGCATCGGTGTATTCGATGAGCTCAAATTTTTTCTTATCTACATAGTTTCCGGGGTTCACTCTTACTTTCTCAACAATCCTGGCCGCTATCTCAGCCGCGTTAGGCGTGAAGTGAATATCGGCTACCAGCGGAGTCTTATAACCTCTCCTGCGCAACTCAATTTTAATTGGCAGGAGATTCTCCGCTTCCTTTTTCGAAGGAGCTGTAATGCGAATCAGTTCCGAACCGGCTTCAATACACCGGATACTTTGCTCAACCGTTGCCATCGTGTCCATGGTATCGGTCGTCGTCATGGTCTGCACCCGGATGGGATGAAAATTGCCGAGCAACAAGTCGCCAATCTTAACTTCCCTGGTTTTAAGACGCTGATAGTGCGTGAGAGATTCGCAGTACAATTGCATGAGAATTTTGCAAAGATTAATACCTGCCTGCCGGCAGGCTGGTGAGATAATAGGCAAATTTAATTAACTCATACAAGTAAACCCTTGCTTTTGAGAAATGCCCATTTTCACATTTGTATTACCAATCCTTGCCCTGGCCACCGCCGGATTTTGCTCTTTCCTTCTGCAGGCGTTGCTGTACTTCTTTTTCCTTTTGTTCCAGCAGTTTTAACCGTTGTTCAGCCTCCTTGGGACTCATTTTGGGTTGCTGTTGCTTTTTCTGGTCCTGCTTTTTTTTATTTTCTTTTTGATCTTTCTTTTTAGGCGGGTTTTTCTTTTTTAACTCAAGCAGGGCTTTCTGGAGGTTCTCCCGGGTTTCTTTATCCTCCGGGTTCTGCCGCAAGGCATTTTTATAGGTTTCAATACTTTCTTCCAGCTTTTTCTGTTTGCTTAAGATCACTCCTTTATTATAATATGATTTGGAGCGTAAATCCGTTTCTTTTGTATTGCCGGTAATTTCCGAAAAAAGCTTTGCCCCTTCATCCGGTTTGTCCTGTTTATATAATGTATTAGCCAGGTTGAATTTTGCTGTCAGGCTGGACGGGTCAATTTGAAGTGCCTTGTTGTATTGAGCTGCTGCCTGGTCAAATTGCTGCTGTTTGTAATAATCATTCCCTGCCTGGATCGTTTTAATAACCTGTTGCTGCTGGGACCAGCCGCTAAGGGACAGCAAAAAGAAAAAAGTAAGGATCACGCTTATTATTTTCATACAACGGCTTTTTTTCTTTCGGGTATAAAATTCTCGATCAGTAATAACAGGAACATGGCGGCGGCAAACCAGGTGTAATAGCTCGTGAAATTCATTTGGGACACATCACCATAGGCTTTACGTTCTATTTGTGATAAATGATCCTTTATGGCAGATATGGCTTCATCACTTTCCTGCAAACGGATATAAATACCGTTTGTCTTTGCCGCGATTTCTGCAAGCGCTGCTTCGTTCAGTTTTGAAATAACGGTATTTCCTGTTTCGTCTTTTTTCAGTTCCCCGGTCGACGGATCAGTAATGGTGGACCCTTCGGGCGATCCGATACCAATTGAATTTATCATGACACCCTGTTGGGCCAGGCCGGCCGCAGTTTTTACGGCTCCTTCATCATGATCTTCCCCGTCAGAAATAAGTACCACGGCTTTATAGCGCCTGTCTGTATTGCTGAAGACATTTGCACTCATTTTAAGTGCATCGTTGATCATGGTCCCCTGCTGGGGTACTGCATCCGGACCGGCAGATGATACAAATAGTTTCGCCGCACCATGATCAACTGTCAGCGGCATTTGCAGGTAAGCTTTCCCGGCAAACAGCACCAGCGCAATCCGGTCATCCGGCATTTCATCCATAAGTTTACTGATAAATTGTTTTGCCCTTTCAAGCCGGTTAGGAGCCAGGTCGGTGGCCAGCATGCTTTTACTGACATCCAGGGCGATGGCCACATCAATGCCTTTGCGGTTTATATTTTCCGATCCGCCCTGCCTGCGCAGGTTCATAACAGCAATGACACCGATAACAAAGGCAGCGGAAAGCACAACAAATTTGGTGGTAAACAGCCCGGGAGAGAAATTAATGGTTAATGCTTTTACGAGTTTCGCGTCACCCATCTTCCTGGTGGTTTTCTTTTTCCACCACAGCAGGTTGACAAAAAGGATCACCAGGATGCCTAAAACCACGAAAAGCCATATAAATTCTTTATGTTGAAACTGGAGCATGAGCAGGTTTATGAGCAATAAAAGTACCAATCTAGAGATCTTCGAGGTGGCGCAGGAAAACATCGACCGTGTCTTCCCCGGCATACAGCTCTTTTTTTCTCTTTTTCTCCCGGTTTTGTTTTTTAATCATCCGCACGAAGAGTGCAACGAGTACGGCAAAAACCACGAAAAAAATGAGGATGGTTATGGAAGTCATTGCCCATTACATTTTCCCTTCAAAAAAACCCAATTGCTTTAAAATATCTTTCAGCATCTTCATTCTTACCTTCCGCATATCAAAATCCTTGTCCGGTGATTCGATATTCAGGACAAAGAAGTATGGATGCCTGTTTTCCTCTATCCAGCCGGTGATCCATCCCAGGGCATAGCCATTTTCTTTAGTTCCCCAGCCGGTTTTATACCCCAGCCTGTAATTGGTGTTATTCTCAAACAACATGGCCCGTTTCACCACTTCCTGGTAACTCTTAAAAAAGGGAAGTTCATCAAAATATAAACGCTTCACCAGCCCCAGTTGCTGGTCCGGGGTGATCTTTATAGAATTATCGATCCAGAATGAATCTATAGCTGAACGGATCACTACCTTACTGGTATCCGACATAGCGCCGTATTTCAAACTGTCCAGCCACAACTGCATGGTGTCTTTGCCGATGCGCCTGGCAACTTCCTGGTAGTAGGGCAGGGAAGAAACCCTGAAAGCTTCATACATGGTCAGGTCTTTGTTCCAGTCTTCCAACCATCGTTTTACACCATCCCACTTTATGACCATACTGTCGTTCACAATTTTGCCGGTCTGCAAACCGATCAGCGAATTGACGATCTTGAACGTAGATGCCGGCAGGTAACTGCTGTCACGGTATCGGCTGAGATTATACACGGTAAATTTTCCCGTACCATTATCCATCAGGGCAAAACAACCCTGCACGCTGTTCTCATCGAAATATTTTTTAAGGCTGTTGTCCTGCTTTACATTATTCCGGGAACAGGCAGTTAAAAGCAGGGCAAGGAAGAGACAGGAAACTAGGCACTTCATCTGGCAAACCAATTTCGGCAAAGGTAATGTCAATATCTTCTTTTCAATATGGCTTTTTGATACCCGGCGATCTGGTAACTGTCCACTTTGGGACTATTGGTTGTACCGTCACCCGTGGCGTTAACAGGTTTGGCAACAATACTGTAAAATTCCACCACAAGGCTATCGCCTTCCAACCAGTAATTATTGATAATAGTAGAGCTGCCCACGGTAAACATGCCGCATAATTTATTCGCCACCCAATACTGGTCCAGTATGATGCCATTATTCTCATCGATTACCCAATGCGTACCGCTGCTGTCTTTGGAAATTAATTTGTAAGGCCTGTTGTCTTCCGCTGCCGCGCCATAAATGATCTGCCAGGTCCAGGTGTCCGCATTGAACGTTGGATGTATCTTCAGTTCCATGCTCACTTTTGATGGTACTGCATCTCCTGTTTTATACCAGTTTACTTCCCCCTGCCAGTCACCGGACCAGGTTTGCGGGAACGATCTTTTTTGCGCGGTTAAACCGGAGGAAACCAGGCAAGCCAGCAGCAGGATAAATATTTTCATGGTAGTTGTTTTATTAAAAATAAAAAAAGTCCCGGTGATGAACCGGGACCTGAATTATTTTCAGCAATTACCTTTACAGGTAAATACCGTTCTTAAGGCGATAATGCTTGTTACCCTGGCAATCTCTTTTTGTTGCTGCACAGGAACTTAGCATTAAGGTTACTACCGCCGCAGTGGCAAGGCAAAGCAATAATTTCTTCATACTTTCTTTAATAAAAGTTGGGTCGACAAATTAATTAAGGAAATTTCAAGGGAAATTGGGCGGGTAGAGTTTATCGCATCGTACTAGGAAACGAAAATAATATCCTGTTATTGCTTTTCATAACTTTCCCGGGTTTTTTTCCTGTTTTTGTTGAAATAATACTTAGAAAATACCATTTTTAGTAAAAGCCCTAATGAAGTAATTTTACGATATAAAATAATTTAAACATGAAACGATATTCTTACGTGCTCGCGGTTGTTTTCCTGGTGGCGGCTGCCTGTAATAACAAAAAGCCAAAAGATACAGTTACTATCACCAGTGAAGACGGGAAAGAACAGGTTACCTACGACCCCAAACAACTGCAGCAGGCGGCTGCGGATATGGAAAAAATGAAAGAAGACCTGGGAAAGCTCACGCCGCTGAGCCAGGAGCAGTTCAAAGCACTGGTGCCGGAACAATTGATGGGAGCGGCCCGAACAGACCTGGATGTATCGGCTGCCATGGGTTCATCGGTGGCCAATGCGGAATATAAAATTAATGACAGCACAGATGTTCGCCTTAGTATTATTGATTGCGCGGGTCCGGCCGGCGCCGGTATTTATGGTATGCAGTACCTGGGTATGATGAATATACAGTCTGACGATGAAGATGAGTATACCAAAACCATTGACTTCAATGGCGGCAAAGCTTTTGAGAATTGTAAGAAAACGCACATTGAATGCACACTCACTTATTTCACCGGGGGGCGTTTCCTCGTGGTGCTGGAAGGAGATAATGTAGGAATCGATGGATTAAAACAGGCTGCCAGGGGTTTGAATATTAAGTAGCGATCAGAAGTTTAGTGTTTAGTATTTTGAAAACATGTTTCTGATCAGAAATGTATCAACCAACCAGGTACACTGATTATTGACGATTGACGATTAGCTATTTACGATTGACTTCAGCACTCCCAGTTCCTTCCCGATCTTGGTAAAAGCCGCGATGGCTTTATCAAGGTGATGCTGTTCATGCGCTGCACTTAGCTGTACCCTGATCCTCGCTTGTCCTTTGGCCACCACCGGGAAGAAGAAACCAATCACGTAAATTCCTTCTTCCAGTAACCTGGAAGCCATGGTTTGCGCCAGCACCGCATCATACAGCATGATCGGAACAATGGGATGATCACCAGGTTTTATATCAAACCCGGCAGCTGTCATTTTATCCCGGAAATACCGGGTATTGTATTCCAGTTTATCCCTCAGTTCCGTCGTCTCTGTCAGCATATCAAGCACCGCAATAGAAGCACCGGCAATGGAAGGAGCCAGTGTATTGCTGAATAAATAAGGTCTTGACTTCTGCCGCAGCATGTCTATTATTTCCTTGCGGCCTGATGTGAATCCACCGGAGGCTCCACCCAATGCTTTTCCCAGCGTACCGGTGATGATATCGATCTTTCCCATCACCCCGCGGTATTCGTGGGTACCTCTGCCTGTTTTTCCCAAAAAACCGGAAGAGTGGCATTCATCGATCATCACGATGGCATTGTATTTTTCTGCCAGCGCAACAATCTTATCCAGTTGCGCGATGGTTCCATCCATACTGAACGAACCATCGGTGACAATGATGCGGCTGCGGAGGTTTGCTGACTCCTTCAGCTTTGCTTCCAGGTCCTCCATATTGTTATGTTCATAGCGGAAACGCTGGGCTTTGCACAAGCGGACACCATCAATGATCGAAGCATGGTTCAAGGCATCGGAGATGATGGCATCCTGCTCGTTGAACAAGGGTTCAAATACCCCGCCATTGGCATCAAAAGCGGCCGCATATAATATCGTGTCTTCAGTGCCGAGGAATTTTGATATTTTTTCTTCCAGTTCTTTATGAATATCCTGGGTGCCGCAGATAAAACGTACACTGCTCAGGCCATATCCCCGGTGATCAATGGCATGATGCGCGGCTTCGATCACTTTGGGATGGGAAGAGAGACCGAGATAATTGTTGGCGCAAAAATTTAAAACAGTTTTTCCATTTACTGTTATTTCCGCACCCTGCGGGCTGGCAATCACTCTTTCTGTTTTATAAAGACCTGCGCTTTTTATTTCTTCCACCTCTGCAGCGATCCTTCTGACAAGGTTTTCATTCATATAGCTTATTTATTGGGGCAAATATATCGGAATCAGCCCGAAGCGTGCCGGGAGTCCGGAGAGGGGAGTTCAGAGCAGGGAGGCGGGAGTTTTGTGCCCCGGCCCTTGGTGTCTTGTCTCTTGTTCCTTGTCACTTCCTTCCTCAATTATATTTAAGATTATTGTAACATTTGCCAAACTACTTTCGTCCCATCCAAAAACCGGCTGAAATGCAGAAAAAAAACTGGTTATTCCTTGTGTTTATTGCTGCTGCGATAACCACCATTTTAGTAGCCGGCAGGTCAGAAAACGACTCCTCCGGGCCGTCTAAAAACAATCGGCTTTGCAGTAAGACCCGGAAGCAGGAATGCGTGAAAAGAGAAAAAGACAATGCCCCGGCCAATATGATCCTGGAAGGGCTGTCCCGCCAATTCATAGTAATCTCCCCTTTGCCCTATTGATTTTCAAATAGATCTGACAAAAAAAATATGGCCCCGGCTGTAACTTTATGGACTGGTGCCCGTACTATTTATCAAAGCAGGCCCTATTAAGTACTTTTACCCCTGCTATCCCGGCTGTTTATGACTGAAAGGCAATACAACGAATGTGTCAACGAGTATGCAGACAATGTGTACCGCTTCATCCTGAAAAATCTCCGCCACGAGGAAGATGCCAGGGATGTGGTGCAAACTGCTTTTGAAAAAATGTGGCGGAACCGGGAGGATGTGGATGCACAGAAAAGCAAGTCCTATCTTTTTACCGTGGCCTATCACCAGATGATTGACCATATCCGGAAAGTAAAAAGGATACAATTGCGGGAAGAATTCAGTGCGGAGACCCGTGTGGAAAACAGGCCGGTAAACAACCTGAAAAAAATACTGGACGAGGCGCTCAACCGCTTAAGCGAAACACAGCGCTCCCTGGTATTGCTGAAAGATTATGAAGGATACAGTTACGAGGAAATAGGAAAGATTATGAACCTGAACAGCAGCCAGGTGAAAGTGTACCTGCACCGGGCCAGGCTGCAACTGAAAGAATATTTAGTAAAAATGGAAAATGTAATCTGAGAGATGCTGGTAGCTTTTAGCTATTGGAAAAGAAATTATCATGAAAATTGATCGCCATAATTACGAAGAGTACTTTATCCTGTACATGGATAATGAACTGAACAGCGGGGACCGCCGCCAGGTGGAAGCTTTTGTTGAGTTGCATCCCGACCTGAAAGAGGAACTGGATCTTTTACTCCAGTTTAAATTGGTTCCTGATACCGATATCCTGTTTAACGGGAAAGATGAGCTGATGAAAATGAATGAGGCTGCCGTGCAGGTTGGCGGCGATACTCCCATTTCCTTGGCCAATTACGAAGAATGGTTCACCCTTTATACGGATCATGAATTAACAACCGGCCAAAAAAAGACGGTGGAGCAATTTATTGCTGAAAACCCCTCCCTGGAAAAAGAACTGGCACTGCTGCAGCGCACCCGGCTGCAACCTGAAGAAATTGTCTTTACTGATAAAGCATCCCTTTACCGGGCAGAAGAAAAAATTCGCATAATACAAGTTCGCTGGTGGAGAATAGCAGCTGCCGCCATATTGATCCTTGGTCTTGGTCTTACCACCTACAGCATACTGAATAAAAAATCATCAGCAGGTACTGAAGAAGGTGTCGCCAAAACCAATGAACAAAAAACGACCCCGGTAGAAACAGCCCGGCCGCCCGAAGAACAACATTCAGTGGTCAACCAGCTGGCTGCAGAGAATGCCGTTGAAAATGTTGCGCGGGCAAACCAGGCAAGACCGCCTGCAGAACCGGTAGTTACTGATCAGAACCGCCTGGTCGCAAATGATAAGCGGACGAATAAACCGTTACCGGTAAAAAATAATGAACCGGTTGTTGCTGACAACAATACCAACAATCTTCCAAAGCCTTTATACAATCCCAATATCAATACCACCCTGCCAAAAACAGAAGTGACGATCGCGGCAAATAATTCGCAAAAACAAATCATCAGGCCGGATGCATTAACAAAAGATAATGTAACAACTCCTTCTGCCCAACCGTCAGATATAGTAACTGCTTCATTCCGGGATGATGCAGAACTGAATCAACCCGATGGCAAGAAAAACAAACTCCGCGGTTTCTTCCGGAAAGTAACACGGACGTTTGAAAAAAGAACAAACATTGACGCTACTACCGATGATGACAAATTGCTGGTAGCGGGACTGGCCATCAAATTAAGATAACCCTGGTTCGTCAACATGGCACCAGCTGATCAATTAAAAAAAATTATAAAAACAGCATTTATGAAGAGGATCTTTACCCTGTGCATTGTTTTATGCACTTTTATTCCGGGCATTTCACAGACAGATACGACAGTAGCCAATAAAGCTCCCGAAGGAGATACCATACGGATCGGCGGCATGATCATCATCCGGAAACCTGGCAGCAAGGACCGGGAAATTGTCCGGGACAAAGAATACAAGATGCGGAACCGCCGGGGCGACAAGCCTTCAAACCTTAGTACCAACTGGTGGATCGTGGATCTTGGCTTTTCCAATTATAATGACGAGTCTGACTATACCGCTGCCGCTGCCGACGGATTTGTGGCCCCCGGTATAGGGAAAGACCAGCTGAAACTGAAGTCCGGTAAATCCCGCAACGTTAACCTCTGGTTCTTTATGCAGAAGCTGAACATGGTCAAGCACGTAGTAAACCTGAAATACGGGATGGGGCTGGAACTGAATAATTATTATTTTGACAATGACAATGTCGTGTTTGCCAAGAACCCCACGAATATTTCACTGGGCAGCACCGATTACCGGAAAGTAAAGCTGGCCGCCGACTATCTTACTGTCCCCATTATGATCAATTTTGATTTTACCCCGGGAAGAAAGAAGGGTTTTGGCATCAGCGGGGGAATCAGCGCGGGTTACCTGTATTCTGCCAGGTACAAGACCAAGGAAAACGGTGATGTGAACAAGGTCAAGGACGATTTTGACCTGGAACGTTTTAAGCTATCCTATATCGGCGAGATAGCATTGGGCCCTGTGCGGCTTTACGGGAGCTATGCCATGAAAAACATGTGGGAAAAGAGCCTGGATATGACGCCCTATAATTTTGGTTTCCGGCTCAGCAACTGGTAATTATACCTTCAACAATTTATTTATAACTGCCGGTTTCATTGAAAATGAGACCGGCAGTTTTTTTGCAAAGCAAAATCACCGCGCAAATCCACACAGTACATTTTCTAAACATCCCGTTAAAACATATCCACAGCATAAAATAAACTTTTGTGGCATTGCGTTTGAGCAATTGGACGGTTATATTTAGCCATTAAACTACCAGGAAGATTCCAGTATCAGGGTTACAGTGGCGGTTTTGAAAACACAAACGCAGGATGAAAAACTTTTTCGTACTCACGTCGGTTCTTTTGGGAAGCGGTCTGCTGGTTACTGACAACACAGCCCGTTCCGGCACCCATAAACGCACAATAAACAATTCGGGGCCTGTTGGCACTGTTTCTATCATCATCGACAAATCGGATTATGAACTGAGTGTTTATGACGATAAAGGCTGGTATGCCACGTATCCCGTCGTGTTTGGCAACAGCAGCCTGGCGGACAAGAAAATGGAAGGCGATAAAAATACCCCCGAGGGGAGCTTCCGGATTACGGCCAAACGGGTACATGAAAAGTGGTGCCGGTTTCTAGCAATAGATTACCCCACCCCGGAAAGCCGTGAAAAATTTATTAAGCGTAAAGAAAAAGGAGAGATCCCGGCCAATGCCAGTATTGGTGGTGGAATCGGTATTCACGGTACCTGGCCACATGAAGATTTTGTAATAGACCGCTACAAGAACTGGACCCTGGGCTGTATATCGATGAAAAACGAAGACGTAAAAGAAGTATACGGCTATACCAGCTCCGGTACGAGGGTGACGATCCGGAAATAACCTTAGTTTTTATTGACTGATAAGAATCCTTCCACTTCAACCTGCCATTTCCCCGGGTTGTTTTGCAGCATGGAGCCATGCCCTGCCTGTTCGTAGATGACCAATTTTTTGTCCGCGGATCCAATGGCATTAAAAATCTTATCCGTTTCTTTCTTCAATACAATATTGTCCAGGGCACCCCATTGAAGCAATACCGGGCAGGTTATTTTCTCGGCATATTTTTCAGTCCGGTGACCATACCCATTAAAACCCCTTTCTATCCCTATCCACCCCGTAACCAGGAACCCAAACGGTTTTTCGTTAAACCCGGAAAAGCCCACCAGTCTCGCTCTTGCCTGCAGGTGTGATTGCAGGGAGGCAAAAGGCATTTCCAGGATGGCCCCTGATGGATTTAATCCGTAGTCCGCAATGGCTTTTATCACGGCCACAGCTCCCATGGAGCTTCCGTATAAAAAAATATTTTTTTCGCCCTGCTGCACGAGGTAATCGTAAGCCAGTTTTACTTCCTCTGTTTCCCTGACACCCATCGTGGTAGTAGTACCGCCACTGTTGCCATGTCCCCGGAAATCCACCATCATGATATTATATCCCTGGAACCGGAATTCATAAGCCTCGGAAAGTAAGCTGGCTTTGGTGGTAGTAATGCCATGAAACAGGAGCACCGTTCCCTTTGGTAAGGAATCTGCACGGGCATACCAGGCATCTATGAAAATACCCTTGCTTGTTTTTAGTATAACTGTATCAAAAGAGAAAGTAGGAGGATCCGTAATAAAGGATTTGGAATAACGCGGGCCGGTAAATAAGCGCCAGGTCTTGACAAAAATATTTTGCCTGGCCATGGGCTCCCGTTGTTCTGAACCGGTATAAAAATGCGTAAGCTTATAAGCGTAGAGTGCAGCGCTGATATTGATCAGCACAAATTGCACAATTAACACCCATATTATCCATCGCAGCAAAGGTGGAAGCTTTCGTCTGGAGCTTATTTTTTCCATAAGGATATTTACCCGGCCCGGCAGGGTATCAGCCAAAAATAGTTTTTACAACTCAGAACGTCTACGATTAATGTGGAAATTTTTACGATATCGTTAATAAATTCCGGGGGTAAAATGATGCAGGGTATAATTTTTGCGCGGAAATTTGCACAATGTTTAACCACTAAAAGAACTCAGAAAAACCTTTTAAAGCAGCCGGTCCGTGCTGCTTTAATTTTTTATAGCCCTATTTTCTTTTTTATCGCTTCCGGGATGGCCTGTTTATGAATAACGATCGCCGCGGTTTTAACAGCAAAATAGTTTTCGTCCATAAATAAATATCCCCCGGTACTGTTGCTGTAACTACCCCAGGAGTTTTTAATATAATACCATTTGTGGCCTTTATTATCTGTTGTTTTACCAACAATATGCATCATGTGGTCCATGTAACTGCTGCTGTCTTCAAAAGTTTTCTGGCGCTCAGCTTCCGGGTTGGTAACGGTATACGGGAGAGATGCTGTTCCCTGGGCGAACCGGAAACCGGTTTCGTTCACGTCCCCGTTCCATAGTACGGAAAATCCTTTCTCCAATGCTTCATCCGTAATCCTGATAAATTCATTCAACGGCACATTCAAATATTTCCCGGATGACCAGTTGTATTTATTTTCCAATACAAATGTTTTATACCAGGGGTGATGTGAGTAAGAAGATACTTCAATATAATCATCGGGATTAAACCCCAGCTCTCCCGTTAAATATATGGCCGGGGTTACCTGCCTGTTTCCTTCGGTGAAGCTACCAGGCAATTTACCCAGGTACCTGTCGAGCAACCCGTTAATATATTGCATATCCGCGTCATCGGGTTTTGTTTTACCCAGGCCCAGCATATGGTTGACATACCGCTTCATCAGCGTATCCAGCTGCCCATGGTTATGATTGTGCTCACCACCTGGTTTGCCGCTATAAATTTTTTCGGGCACAGCCCCATAGTTCTTTAGTACCCATTGCACATCATGAAATTGTCCGCCGGGTGTAAAGTAATTGCTGCCATTCAACCGGAGATGTGTTCGTATCTTATTTATATAAGAAAGTCTTGCCGTGTACATTTCGCTCAGGTCAATTTCAGGTTTCCCCATGCGCAATAGTTCACTCTCGATAAAGGAATTGCTGGCAAAGCTCCAGCAGGTAGCAGAGAGGTACTGGTCTTTAACAGGCGTGCAACTCACCGGGTATACAGGATCGATGCTGAAATTGTTTCCACCGGGCTGGGCACTGGCTGCATAATAAGTAGCCGCGAAAAGAAATATAAAAGAAAACCGTTTCATCTGTCTCTTTGGATACAAAATACAAAGATTGAAACGGCGGTGAGTACCTTGATGCGGGTATTTACAGTTTCCCGTTCCTGATCTCCTCCACCACCCCCGGATCGAGCAGGGTGCTGGTATCACCCAGGTTAGCGGTCTCTCCTTCCGCTATCTTCCTCAAAATTCTTCGCATAATTTTTCCACTCCTGGTTTTGGGCAGGCCGGGGACAAACTGAATTTTATCTGGTTTGGCTATAGCGCCGATGATCCTTGTCACCGTTTGTAAAATATCTTTCCGGGTCATTTCATCATTTACATGCCGCCCGTTGTAAATAACATAAGCATAAATTCCCTGTCCTTTAATATCATGCGGGTAGCCCACTACAGCACTTTCTATCACGCCGGCGTGCATATTTATAGCGTTTTCCACTTCAGCCGTGCCAATCCGGTGGCCACTTACATTCAGAACATCGTCCACGCGGCCGGTGATGCGGTAAAAACCATTCTCATCTTTCAGGGCTCCGTCGCCGGTAAAATACAGGTTTTCATAGGTGGCAAAATAATTGGTGCGGCAGCGTTCATGATCACCATAGGTAGTTCTTAATATCCCCGGCCAGGGTGCTTTGATGCACAGGTTTCCTTTCAGCATGCCCTGCTCATCTTTATGGATAACCTCTTTACCGTTTTCATCTACCAAAACCGGCTGTATTCCCGGCATGGGCAACGTGGCCCATCCTGGTTTGGCGGGTGTAACGCCGGCCAGGTTTGAAATTAGCGCGGCACCCGTTTCTGTCTGCCACCAGGTATCCACAACCGGGCATTTTTTCTTCCCGATATTTTCATCATACCAGTGCCATGCTTCTTCATTGATGGGCTCGCCAACGGTACCCAGGATTTTCAGGGAAGAAAGGTCTTTCCCTTTTAACGGCTCCAATCCAAATCCAATCAGGCTCCGGATAGCCGTTGGAGCTGTGTAAAGAATATTGACTTTGTGTTTGTCAACTATATCCCAGAAGCGACCTGCATCCGGCCAGGTGGGAATACCTTCAAACATCAGCGAAGTGGCCCCGGCACTCAAAGGGCCATAAAGAATATAACTGTGACCCGTGATCCAGCCAATATCTGCCGTGCAGAAATGAATGTCGCCCGGTTTGTATTGAAACACATTCACAAAAGTGTAGGTAGTCCATACCATGTACCCCGCCACGCTGTGCACCACACCCTTTGGTTTGCCGGTGCTGCCGGATGTATACAGGATAAATAAAGGATCCTCCGCATCCATTTCCTCTGCGGGAAAGGATACTACACCCTCTTTTTCGATCTGTGTTTCGGCATGCTCCATTTCATCCTCCCACCAGACATCTCTTCCTTTTATCATGGATACAGGCGTTCTTGTGCGGGTATATACAATTACCCGCTGAACGGTTTTATTGCCGATCAGCGCATCATCAATCACCGATTTTAACGGAATATCTTTTCCGCCACGATAGGCCCCGTCACAGGTTACAATAAAAGCGGCCTTTGCATCGTCCAGCCTGTCAGCAATACTTTGAGCAGAAAAGCCGCCGAATATTACACTGTGTATCGCGCCAATGCGGGCACAGCCAAGAACGGCATAGGCCAGTTCCGGTACCATACCCATATAAATACAAACCCGGTCACCCTTTTTAACACCATTGTTTCTTAAGACCTGTGCAAACTGGCAGACTCTTTTGTGCAACCTGGCATAGGTCACCACGCGGGTTCTTTCTTCCGGGTTGTTGGGCTCCCAGATGATAGCTGGTTTATCAGCCATTGTTGAAAGATGACGGTCGATACAATTTTCAGTTATGTTTAGCTTCGCCCCGCGGAACCATTCCACTTTCGGATCCCTGAAATTCCACTCCAGTACTTTATCCCATTTTTTTCTCCAGGTGAAATTCGCTGCGATGGCTCCCCAGAAAGCTTCCGGCTCCTCCACACTTTTTTGATAGTCCTGGTAGTACTGTTCTTGCGTTTTTATCTGGAAGGGGTATGACATATGCGGCTGTATTAGAAACCCGGTTAATACGAAGTGATAAATTTACATAACTGGATTTAATTAATCCGGGATTGCGGGCATGGATTCCGGTGAATTTGTTTTTTGCTTGCGTCACAAATTCATATCTTAATCGGATGAATCAGCCCGGTCCACCCAGCAGCATCCGTTCCGTTATTGCAGCCTCTTCCGTAGGCACCATGATCGAGTGGTATGATTTTTACATTTTTGGAATGCTGTCAACCACTATTTCCACGCAATTTTTTCCCCGGGATAACCCAACGGCTGCCCTGCTCAGTACACTGGCCATTTTTGCAGCTGGTTTTATTGTCCGCCCGTTCGGTGCACTGGTATTTGGGCGGTTAGGCGACCTGATCGGGAGAAAATACACGTTCCTGCTCACGCTGATATTAATGGGAGCTTCCACCTTCTTGATCGGTTGTGTACCGAGTTATGAAAGTATCGGGATTGCTGCGCCCATTTTGGTTTTACTGTTAAGATTATTACAGGGGCTTGCACTGGGGGGTGAATATGGGGGTGCTGCCACCTATGTTGCCGAACATGCCCCTTTAAATAAAAGAGGTTTTTATACCAGCTGGATCCAAACCACGGCGACATTGGGTTTGTTTGTTGCACTGGGTGTGATCCTCCTGGTAAAATCCAATATGACGGATGCAGCTTTCAATGCTGAATGGGGTGGCTGGCGTTATCCTTTCTGGATATCTGTTTTGCTGGTGGGTATTTCAATTTACATAAGGCTGAAGATGAAAGAATCCCCGATGTTCTCCAAACTAAAAGCAGAAGGCAAAACCTCCGTCAACCCCTTAAAAGAAAGTTTCCGGAAAAAAGCAAATTTTAAAATGGTGCTGCTGGCTTTGTTTGGTGCCGTAATGGGGCAAGGGGTGATCTGGTACACGGGACAGTTCTATGCACAGAATTTTCTAGAAACAAAATGTTTTATTGAATTTGAACAAAGCAGAACGATCATGCTTTGGGCGATTGCCATTGCAACCCCTTTCTTTATCCTGTGGGGATGGCTGAGTGACCGGGTTGGCAGGAAATGGATCATGATGGCGGGGATGTTGCTTGGGATAATAACCTACCGCCCCATTTTTAGTACATTCTTACAGGAAAGCAGTACCACTTACCAGTTAAAAAATTCCCGGGAAAAAGAAAGAACAGCGGCGGTAACAAAAAAAGAGCTGGTAAAAAATGATTCCGTCATTACGACAACAGCTGCTGTCCGCCTGGAGAATGGTTTTTCGTACACAGAAACAAAAATTGACAGCATTAACCAGCTTCAATTTCAACAGGTACAACGGAGCAAAACTATTTTATCTGATAAACACCTGCCCTCATCCACCTACTGGAAATTTATCGGGCTTGTTTTCATATTAATATTATATGTGACGATGGTGTATGGGCCCATTGCGGCTTTTTTAGTTGAAATGTTCCCGACAAAGATCCGTTATACCTCGATGAGCCTCCCTTACCATATCGGCAATGGTGTGTTTGGTGGCTTAGTACCGTTTATCGGTTTATTATTAACCACCACCTATCCTTCCGATCCCTTAGTGGGTCTCTGGTACCCGATCGGGGTGGCCGCCCTGTGCCTGGTGATTGGGACCCTGTACCTGACCAATAAAATTGACAGAAATATAAAAGACTAAACTATGATTGGTTTTAAAAGATATTTCGGCCTGCTGTTGTTACTGGTTGCCCCTTTTGTTATTTATGAGCTCGTCAACGGGGCTATCAACAATATTGACACCGCCGGGAAAAAAGACATCAACAACCCCATTATCTGGATCATCATTATTGCCATCTTTACCCCTATTGCTATCGGCCTGGTCATTTTTGGCTGGTATGCTTTCCGGGGTGAATATGACCGGGTGCCAAAAAGCTCCAAAGAGTTAAAAGCATGATACTACTTAAGATGACCGGTACGCAACGGGGTGATCCGGCTTTTTATGCAACCCGAGGAATATGCGGCAATAAATACGTATCGCTGCCAGTTCAATAAAAAGAAAACACAGCGCCATTAATACAATCAGCGCCGTCTGGTCCGACCGGATATGCGTAAAGAACACATCGACACCAATGAAGGCAGCCGTGACAGGAAAGCCCACTAAGCCGATAGCTGATAATAAAAATACCAGGGCTGTTTGCTTCCGTTCATACACATAGCCATGAAACAGGTTAAGGCTGATATTTTTATCAATGCGGTGAATTTTTTGAAGGCAAATAAGACCGGCAATGCCCGCCAGCAATACGCCGCTTCCATACATGCTGACCTGGCTCCAGTCCACAAGTTCCCGGTTGGCAATAACACCGGATATAATAAAAAAATGTGCCAGCAGCAGGTAAACCCACGCTGTCCTGGCCGATTTCCTGCTGGCAAATGAATACAGGATCAATAACAGGGCAACGGACATACTTATTACCGGTATAGCAGATTGTATGAACTGCAGCGGCGAAGTTTCACTTCCTAATGCGTACACCAGGACGGCCGCCGGAACTACCGTCAATACTTTTGCAGGACGGGTTTCCAAAAAATTAAATTTCCGGCCTGTCCATTTAAAGGGCATCCATAAATAACGGTGGAGAAAACTATCCAGGTTCCATTCTTTGATACTGAGCGTGTGCAGGGTATTCCGCCATTTTTTGCCGGCAGTCGCAGCAGCTGGTTTGAAATGAAAATACTGGTGATGCACCAGGTAATTCAATACCGAAGGTGATACCAGTAATTGATAGGTTCTCAGGAACGCATTCCCGGCAAAATGCACGAGAGCTAAAACGTGAAAGCCCAATGCGACTTCGATAAAAATAATTCCTATCTGCGCGGCAGATGAGTAAGCTATTTGCGTTTTAACTGTTGGCTGCACCCTGGCAATCAGGGTGGCTATAATTCCTGTCGAGGCCCCTATCAGGATAACACCCATTTTAATCCCGGACATATCCTGCCAGAAAGGATAGGTTCGCAGGAGCAGGAAAACGCCGATATGCACGGATAGGGAACCATAAAAAATAGCACTGGATGAAGTGGGTCCTTCCATGGCGCGGGGGAGCCAGGAGGTAAAAGGAAGTTGCGCCGATTTGGCAACAGCAGCCAGTAAGATCATGCTGGCGATAAACAGCCCCATACCCCCTGGTTGAATTTGAGCCGCCATGTTTTTTGCTTCGGTCAATTGCGTAAAGCTGACATTCTGGTGAGTCAGGTGATGCATCATCCACATTACGAGTACCAGTGCGATATCGCTGAGACGGTAAACCGACAAAACCTTTAACGCATTTTTTACGGGCAGGTAGCGGGTGCGGTAAAAAGCAATTAACAGGAAAGAGGAAAGACCAATGATTTCCCAGCCGGTAAACAGGGTTTCAAAATTGCCGGAAAAGATAACCAGGTTATAGCCTGTTAAAAACAAGAGCAGCGTAATAAAAAAACGCTTAAATCCCTCATCGCGGTGCATGTAAAAACGGCTGAACGATACGACCAGGAAAAAAACAAGGGCCCCCGTGATACTGTACACGGCGGTAATATGATCATAATAAAATGCGATCGCAAAAACAAAACCTTCGGTCTTATATACTATAAGGAATTGTTCGCTGACCGGATCAAACCCGTTGAAGCCCCATTGCAAAGCCGCCGCCACGGCAGCAACAATATAGAGTGCAGTTATAAACCGGGCGATCCCGGAAATGCTTTTCTCCTGTTTATTGTTAAAAAACAGGACAACAAAAAAAGCGATCAGCGGGGACAATATAAAAAGGAACAACAACTGGTTCATGCGTTATTTGTTTAACAGGTAGACAGGAAGGTTTTCTTTGGTGGCATCGGCAATATGGTTGGTTTCCATTTCCTTTGCGCTTTCAATAAACTCATGCATATCGCCGATCACCTCTACGTGCCCGGTAATGGGCTCATAGGGCTGGAAGACACCGTTTTTAAAATAATAAAAGCGTTTTTCCCCGGGATGCAGGGCGGCAATATGAACCCATTCATTATTGTACCATTCAAACACCTCCGGTGTTGATTGTATAGCTTTCAGGACCACTTCGGGACGATGCTCGACAATGACCATCAACCTTACGGGGTCATGCACTTCGATCATTTGCCAGGGCAGACCGGGCCGCAAATCGCCGTCGCTGCTGTTAGCGACTCCGAATAATCCCATCACGTTGTGGGGTAGCTTGGTGCCGGCTCCCATTTTAATATTGTCGACTCTTGAAAAATAATATTCCAGGTTAATACCGCCGCATACCAGCCCGATGGGTTTCATCACGTTGGTTAAAACTGTTCCCTCCGGGTCGGTCTGGTAATTGTACGAATTGAGAAAAGCCCTGCGGTCCAGGAACAATCCTTTTGTCACCTCCCTGCGCCCAACAATACATAGTGTATTGGTACCATGACCGAGCTCGGGTCTTGGCTCAAATAAAGAAACGGACCGGTTGAGAATGGCTTTCCTTACTTCGTTGATTTCTTTTTTAGTGTTGATGGATGCGAACCTTCTGCTGCGCTCCTTTGCATTTAAATTCAAAGCCGTTTCAAAGGAATGCCTGTTAATCAAATGCCGGGCTGCATTTTCGGCATGCAAATGCTGTTCGTCATCATAATAACCGATAACATCCGCCGCAGTGTCATGCATGGCCCCGACGAATTGGGTTTCACCCGGTATTTCAATATTCTTTTTAGTCAATGCCTCACGTACCCTGTTGTTATTTAATATAAATGCCATCACGCGGGCATTGGTGGCGCCGGGTCTTCCGCTGCAGGCGCCGCAATCATGTGCACCATGATGGGGGTTATTGGCACTGCTGCTGCCATGCCCGACAATGTAAACAAGGGGTGAAAAGGTTTTCAATAAGCCAATGCCCCGCAGGAATGCTTCTGCTCTTACGATCATCTCCTCCATCGTGTATCCTACCTGCAAGCCATTTTCCACATCCCGGGTATCCTTGTTCTCAATCGTAAGCACCGAAGTTTTTGTCATATGTGAATAAGCATCAGAAATAGCCGGGCTCATTTTTGGCCGGAACAACAATTGAATTTTTTTGTACAGCGCCCAAAATCCAAACCCAATGCTGAACAAAAAGCCGCCTAAGAAACCATGCGCATGCTTTGTATAAAGGAGCTCGGATTTTTTCTGTTGGTTTGCTTCAGATTCCTTGATCAAAAACCGGGGGGTGACGGGTGCCGGGCATAATTTATCATAAAACAGGCTACCCTGCTGCTGAAAGAAAAATTCTACGCCAAAAAAACCGGGCGCTCCAAATGTTTCACAATTGGGATCGGTGGCTTCTATATGCCGGCGGATGGAACACTCCCTTTCATCGATACAGAATATAGCCTGGAAGGAGGGAACTTTTACCGTTTCAGTTTCCGTTTGAGATAAAAGAATCCCCGCCAGTACCGAATCATAATAGCTCCATTCAAATGCATCCTGCCACAGGGAGAGGACTTCCGCCAGTTCTGTTTTGGTGACATCCTCAAATAATTCAACAGGAGGTTCAGTTACGTGTTCGGAAAGCGGCTTCCAGTTGCTGCCGAACTTATGACAGAGGATATCTAATTCGAGGAACAGTTCAAAAACCACCAGTTCATGCAATGTCGTTTGTTTGCTGTCTAATAAAGTATGCGGGTTATCTTCCACGGCTGAAATAAAACCGCTCCATCCATGATGGGCAAACTGCTGGTCGAATAAATATTGCTCAAAATATTCTGCATTGCCGGCAATGGTTTCCAGGAGACTGGTGAGCGTATAGTTACCGCTTAAAAATAACTGCCTCGCTTTTTTAGTTTTGAAAAAGCTGGCAAAGCTGTTTTGCTCAATATCCTTGATACTGGCCAGGAAAGATTTTCCCTGTACCGGGAATTTGTCAATTGCAATGCCCTGGTCTAAAAAACTGCAGAGGATGCGGAACAACAGGGGGTGAACCTCGTTGTCCATATCCAGTTTATATATTTTTTTCCAGTAGTGGCGGAGCCGGCCAATGCGGGGCTGGCTGATTGTGTCGTATTCCTGGTGAATTAATTTCTGTTTCCAGTCTTCTACGCAATCATCTCCATGCTTACCGGAAATCACCCTCTCCAAAATGTCTTCCCGTACGCGGCCCCCTTTATACAATTGCCTGAATTCTTCCAGCTGGAGGCAGACCTGGAAACCAAAAATGCCGGCGGCTTTAAAAATGGCATCATAAAATTTCATGTGCTGGAAAGCATGGAGGGAATTATGATGAATAAAATCCTTTAAAGCCTGTTGCGATGGCAGGTAATGCTTAAGTTCCTCCAGGGTATGCTGCTCATCAAATTGTTTTTCGGTCATGGTATTAAAATTTTCCTAGTGAACAGATTGCACATGTATCTGATTCTCCATTTTATAAACTTCCCGGAACCCTTCCAGCCTGAGACTGATTTTTTTGAGGGGGGCTTTGATGTCCCTGAATTCTTTAATCAGTTCCAGTACATCAAAGTCTATATAATCTGTTTGCGAGGCATCGATGACCACACTTGAATTGGCGGGGAGATGATCCAGGGTTTCGCGGATGGAGGCCTTGTTCAGGAAAGAAACTTCTTCGGATAACCGAATCTTAATAATATCGCCTTCCTGGTGCTGGTCTTTATGGAAGAAATAAGAATTCTTCAGGTTGCCGTGAAGAATCGCGCCGAATGCCGAGAATAACCCGGCAATCACACCCACCAGCAGCCCTTCTCCCTTTAGCGGGGGATAAAGCCCCAGCAAATCAATACCGATAATGACAAATACCGTTACAAAAAAGGGAATGGACTGGTACTTTCCATTTTTTATCACTTGTTTAAAGATGGCAACTTTGCAAAGCTTATAGCCTGTCAGTAGCAGGATAGCAGCCAGCGAAGCCAGCGGGATCATATTGAGCAAACCCGGTATGGCTATGATGGTAGTTAGCAATAAAAAGCCGTGGAAAATAGTGGAAAGCTTTGATTGAGCACCTGCGTGCACATTGGCACTGCTGCGCACAATCACACTGGTAATCGGCAATCCCCCGATCAAACCCGATACAGCATTTCCTATACCCTGTGCCCTCAACTCCCTGTTGGTGTTGGTTACCCGGCGTTGCGGATCCAGGTTATCAATTGCTTCTATGCTCAGTAAGGTCTCCAGGGAGGCAATGATGGCAATCATGATCCCGGTAACAATCACCTTACTGTTTAAAAAACCATTAAAATCAGGCAGGGTGAAAAAACTGAAAAACTCTCCCGGGCTTTTAGCCGCTTTTATTTGAACCAGGTGATCCGCGGTTACCACAAGAGGGCTATTGGACGCTATAAATAATTCGTTGATGAGAACAGAAACAATTACAGCCACCAATGCCCCGGGAATAAATTTCATTCTTTTTTTAATAAAAGGTTTTTCCCAGATCAGCATGATCAAAATGGAGACAATACAGATAATTAATACCCCCGCGTCCACATGGTGCAGCGGCTGTAACAGTTCATGCAAATCCTCATTTCCAAAAGGAAATAATTCGGTCAGGTTGCCTTTTTCATCCCGGTCATATCCGAATGCGTGCGGGATTTGCTTGGCAATGATCAGGATACCGATACTGGTCAGCAATCCCTTGATAACACTGGATGGAAAATAATTGGCAATACCTCCCAGCCGCGCCACGCTCATCAGCACCTGTAAGATGCCGGCAATAAAAACGGCACATAAAAACAAATCAAATGCACCAATATTGGTAATGGCTGCCAACACCAGCGCAGCAAGTCCCGCGGCAGGTCCGCTAACGCTCAGTCTTGATCCGCTTAAAGAGCCGATAACTATCCCGCCGATGATCCCGGAGATTAAGCCGCTGAAAAATGGAGCCCCCGAGGCCAGTGAAATCCCCAAACATAGAGGTAAGGCCACCAGGAAAACGACCAATCCTGATGGCAAATCTGATTTTAAATAGCTTGTATTTATTTTCATCTGACGATTAAAATTTAAAAAATATAAATGCTGTTACCATTCAAACCCGCCCGGCAGTTGCCGTTTGGATCTAAACACTCACGAGCTGTTTCTTTTCTTTTCTCGTGAGGTTTTTAAAGAAGTCGACCTGCCCATTTTCTATGTTATATACACCCCCTACAATACCGATCTCACCTGTTTTGAAAAGCTGTTTCACTATTTCACTTCGGGTGAGTATTTCTTCGAGGCTGTTTTCTACGTTGGCATAAGCGACACTGTCGGAAAACAGGTGTTCTTTTCCGTCTTTTAGCAGGGCCTTGCTGATGGAAGGCTGAATCCGGTTCAGTAAAGCCGTAATGTGGCCGTCCTCAACGCCTTGCTTGGCGCTTTTAATAGCACCGCATTCTGTATGGCCCAGCACCATTAATACTTTTGATCCCACGTATTTCACGGCATATTCAATACTGGCCAGTATATCATTGTTTACAATATTTCCCGCCACCCTGATGCTGAACAGGTCGCCAAGCCCCTGGTCGAATATTAATTCGGTGGAGGTGCGGGAGTCCATGCAGCTCAGGATCACCGCGAACGGGTACTGGCCTTCCCGGGTTTCATTGATCATTTCCAGGTGGTCATGATCCGTTTTAAGATTATTAATAAATCTTTTGTTGCCTTCCACCAGCAGTTCATATCCCTGTGAAGGCGTGAGGTTTTGCAAGTATTCTTTTGAATGCTTAATCATTGCACAATAATTTAAGTGGTTGCCACACCGTGGTGACAACATGGTTATAAATGATGTAATAGGTAAACAGTCCCTAAAAAAAGGACTTTACAAAAAGGGGAAACTTAAATTAGGCAATGTTGGGAGGAGGAACCTGGACTTCACCATGAAAAGCTGTGTAGGCATCGGCATTTTCACCTTTGTGGTAGGGTAACCGGGCTGAAAAAAGGCAATCACTTTTGTGATTGTCATGAAGGTATTCTTCGGAAAAAGAGGTACTGTTTGGAGCTTTCTCTTCTGTATTGTTGCCAAAGGGATTGGCATTTTCTTCTTCCGTGGCGGAAAGTGGTGTTGCTGCGTTGGTCAATTTTTCATGCTTCGAAAGCTCCTGCTGGCCTGCATATACAAAAGGGATGCTGATGGTCAGCCATAATAAGGCCAGTATCATCAGAATGGCTGATAACAGCTGGAAAACACTATATTTTTTTCGGTTCTTCGCCATGAAAAAGTGCTGCAAGATAATGATTTGAATTTTTAGCACCAAACCAATCCGCACAATCAGGGAAAATAACAGGAAACCGATAAACTTGTTTAGGTTTAGCCTCGATTTTTCCGCGGGAATCCAAACAGGTGTTTGTATATCTGTGTTTATTAAGAGCTATTTTTGAATCAAAGTCCTTTATATGAAACCTTACGAGGTATTACTAAATGGCAATAAACTTTGGGCCGCTGACAAAATTTCCGAAGACCCGGATTATTTCGACCGGCTCGCCCATTTACAGACACCGGAATTCTTATGGATCGGCTGCAGCGACAGCCGGGTGCCGGCCAATGAAATTACAGGTACACAGCCCGGCGAGATTTTTGTCCACCGCAATATTGCCAACCTGGTTATTAATAACGACGTGAACCTGCTGAGTGTGCTGGATTATGCCGTTAACCACCTGAAAGTAAGACATATCATCGTTTGCGGGCATTATGGTTGTGGCGGGATCAAAGCGGCCATTACCAATCATGATTTCAAGGCCGTACTGAATATGTGGTTACGCAGTATTAAAGATGTCTACCGAATTCACCGGGCAGAGCTGGATTCTGTCAACGATGAAGAAAAAAGATCAGACCGGCTCACCGAATTAAATGTACAGGAACAGGTTTTTAACCTGGCCAAGACTTCCATCGTCCAGCGGGCCTGGAAGCAGGAGCAAAGGCCCGACCTGCATGGTTGGGTCTATGGCTTAAAAGACGGTTTGATAAAACCGGTTTTCGAAATGAAGGCCGGTACGCATATAGATGAGCTGTATGAATATGATGACCTGTAACTCCAGCACGGTACAGGCCTCCCTTCAGCTAGCTCCTTATCCCTTATTTTTGTAGTATGTCCATTGAAGTAAGAAACCTTCTCAAACTTTACGGGGAACAAAGAGCCGTGAATAATATTTCATTTAAAGTTGATAAGGGAGAAATAGCTGGTTTCCTGGGTCCCAACGGTGCCGGTAAGTCTACAACGATGAAGATCATTACCGGTTATTTGCAACAAACCGGCGGCGAGGCTTTTGTTTGTGGACTCAATGTGACAGAACAGCCCCTGGAAACAAAAAAGAAGATCGGCTACCTGCCTGAACTCAATGCGCTTTACTATGATATGTACGTCAGGGAGTACCTGGCCTTTGTAGCCGAGGTACACCGGGCAACGGAGACAACGAAAAGGATTGAACATGTAATTGACCTGACGGGACTGAAAATAGAAAGCAAAAAGAAAATTGGCCAGCTTTCCAAAGGTTATAAACAAAGAGTCGGGTTAGCCGCAGCTTTAATACACGACCCGGAAGTATTGATACTGGATGAACCCACTTCCGGTCTTGACCCTAACCAGATAATAGAAATAAGGGAAGTCATAAAAAAACAGGGCCTGGATAAGACCGTTTTATTTTCCTCGCATATTTTACAGGAAGTAGAAGCCGTTTGTGACCGCGTAATCATAATCAATAAAGGAGAATTGGTGGCCGACGATACACTGAGTAATTTACAACGCGGCAATAAAGACAATCATGTAGTGATGGTTGCGTTCAAGGAATCTGTTGATAAAAGTCTTTTGCAGCGACTACACGGTGTAACCAACGTTGAACAAGGACAAACAACGGGCAGCTATAAGCTGCAAACAGCCAACCCCGAAGCCGTCCGGAAACAACTATTGGAGATCGCTTTGCAGCAAAACCTGAATATTATTTCACTGCAAAGCGAAAGCCAGAGCCTTGAAAGTATTTTCAAGACACTTACAAATTAAAATCCTTTTTTATCGCCCGGCTTATCGGTCTTCCCTTTTTCAAAATCGCCGCCATAGACCATCACCAGTTTCGACTTGTCAAAGTATTTTCGTAAAGCTGCATTCACAGCGTCCAGGCTCAATGCCTGAATCTTGTCCTCGAATTGAGTGTATTCCTTCAGATCCCGGTTATTGGCCATAAAGGAGCGGATGATCCCCGCCAGGTTTTCATTGCTGCCCAGCGAAGCTTTGTTTTGTTCCTGCCAGCTGGCCACTGATTTTTTTAATTCATCCGCGGTAAACCCGCCCCGGATCGCCTTATCCACTTCCTGGTGCAGGGCGGAGTCAAGCCGTCCTTTATACAACGGGTTGAAATAAGCATATACACCCCAGTTACCCGTATTGTATTTATACTGCACATTCAGAAAACTGCCGGCACCATAACTCATTCCTTCATTTTCACGCAGCCGCTGCGGGATCCGGGAAGAAAGAAAAGCGCCGCCGCCCAGCAATTCATTGGCGATGGCTATCGCGGGGTAGTCAGGGTGTTTCCTTGAAACGTTCAGGTTCATCCCGCCCACCAGCATGGCATTGGTTTTATCCGGCGTATTGATTGTCTCCGTTGTCCCCTTTGATGCAAAGTACATGGGTTCTATTTCCTTATAGGTTTCTTCACTGTTCCATTTGGAAAAGGTGCTTTGCAAGAAATCTGTCACCTTTTTTTTATCCACTTCACCTACAAACACGGAGAGGGAGTTATCGGCCCCGTAAAAATTTTTATAATATTTTTTTACATCTTCCCGCTTTACGGCGGCCAGGTCCTGTAACGCTTCGTCGGTGGTGGAGGCATAATAGGGATGCCCTTTTGGATAATTGCTCAGCAGCTTTCCCAGTTTCTCAGAAGCCAGGGTTGTGGGCTCATTTTTATTGGCTTCATAATTTGCTTTTATATCGATCAGTATTTTTTCAAACTCCGCAGCATCAAATTTTGGATGCAGCAGCATGTCTTCCAGCAAGGTCAATGCTGCAGACAGGTTTTGTTTATCGGTATTGATATTAATGGACAATGATCCGGCACCGCCCGAGAAAGAAATATCCGTTTTGATCCGGTCCAGTTCGTCACTGATCTGTTTTTTTGTCCTGCTGGTGGTGCCCGTTGAAAGCATTTCTGCCAGCACATACCCGGCGGCCGTTTTTTCGGAAAGTGTTTTTTCGTCCCCGAACCGCAACAAAATAGAAGCGTTGATTTTATCCCCCTTGGTTGGCTTTTCAAGCAGGGCATACCTGCCGCCATTGGCTAAGGTCCCGTATTCAGTATGTTGCTGGATGTTCGCAATCGTATTTTCAAAATTTTCTTTTTGGGCCGCAGCTTCTTTTCCTTTGTAGCCCTTCAATAACCCTGCGATATCCGGTGTTTCACTCACTACAGTCCTGTCAGGAGTTGCTTCCGGCGTAAACACACCATAAGTGCGGTTAGAAGTTTTATAATATTTCTTCGCCGCTGCCTGTACCTCCGCTACTGTCAGTTTTTCTATACGGTCACGGTTTAAAAACCACAGGCGCCAGTCGCCGGCACCGATATATTCAGTTAAGGCAACAGCCAGGTCAGTTGTCCGGCTCATTGCATCTTCGATGCTTTTTAACATGGCGTTTTTGGCCAGGGCCAGGTCATCTTCTGTAAAATTCATCCGGGCGATCTCGTCGGCGGTGCCAAACAGGGCCCGGCTGGCGCTGTCAATACTCTTATCCCGGGGAACCTCGCATTCAAAATAGGAAAACCCGGGGTCGTACAGGGCCAGGGAATACCCGGAGATCTTGGAGGCCAGTTTTGTTTCTACCAGGTTCTTATACAAAATGCCGGAAGGATCGTTGGTAAGTATCTCGATCAGCGCGTCATTGGCTACAAAATCTTTATCGGCTACTGATGGTGTATGATAGGCCATACCGATATACTGTATATCCCCGGTGCGGCGCAGTGTTACATTCCGTTCACCATCCTGCGGGGGTTCTACCGTGTAAGTGGGCTGGAGTTTCCGGGAAGGCCGGGGTATCGGGCCAAAATATTGCTGGACATAGGCCAGTGCCTTTTTTTCGTCAAACTTGCCGGCGATAACGAGGACCGCATTATCGGGCTGGTAATATTTTTGATAAAACACTTTCAGGTTTTCTGCTTTCACTCTTTCAATATCTTCCTTGCTTCCAATGGTCGATTTGCCATAGTTGTGCCAGAGGTACATGGCAGAAAGTATTCTTTCATTGAGTACACCGCTGGGATAATTCTCCCCTATTTCAAATTCATTCCGGACCACGCTGAATTCCTTTTTCAGTTCTTCGGGCAAAATCTTTGAATTCACCATCCGGTCCGCTTCCATATCGATCGCCCAGCGCAGGTTTTCATCCGAAGCAGACAGGACTTCGTAATAATTGGTCCGGTCGTACCAGGTGGTTCCGTTGGCAGAAGCACCTTTATCGGCAATCGCTTTTTTAATATCAGTGAATTTTTTACATTGTTTAAAAAGCATGTGCTCAAGAAGGTGAGCCATACCGCTCTCTCCATACCCTTCATGCCGGGAACCTACTTTGTAAACAATATTGACAGCAATGTTTGTTTGTGAACCATCCGGCATCAGCAATACCCGCAGTCCATTGGAGAGTTCAAATTCCTTTATGCCTTCAACGGTGGTGACTAGTTTGGGGGCTGCCTGCGCCTGTACCCGGTGCGGGCCAAATAAAAATGATATGCTTAATACAATTAGGATAAGACGCATGATTACCTGTTTTTTTTAAAGATACAGGGGATTTCTAAAATCAATGGCAGGCTGGTCGGCGGGTGGTAAAAAAAACAGACAGGCGGTTGATGGAATGTTAATGATTATAAAAAATAGCTCCCGTACCGAAAAAGGGCTGGCGCCGGACGGGTAATTTTAGCTACCGTATAATGGTGATGGTTCCTTTTTCTATTAACAGCTTATTGTCATTGTTCATGAACTCCAGTATCCAGACATACACGCCGGAATCCTGTTTCATTCCTTTATAAGTGCCATCCCATCCTTCTCCTTCTGTGGTAGTATAGAAAATCAGGTTTCCCCAGCGGTTGAAGACAGAAAAACTTTTTAATGATTTCATTCTTACCAGGTAAGGTCTTGCTACATCGTTCAGGCCATCACCATTTGGGGTAAAGGCGGTTGGCAAATAGTAGCCGGGTTTTTTCAGCACCTGCATTAATATGGTATCGGTGGTCACACAAGTGTTCTCGTCCGTAATGTCGATCTGGTATTCCACGTCATTTGCAGTAGCAAAGAATTCGGTATACCGTGTTGTATAACTGCTAAGTTGTACCTGTGGCTTCCATAAAAAATTACTTCCTACGCTGTCCCTGACATGAATCGTTTTGGAACTTCCTTCCGGAACCGTGATCGTGCGGTAGCGGACTCCCGCGTCCGGCGCATTTACCTTTATTTTCTTAGTAAGGGATTGGGGATCATTTTCACAACCCAGTGTGGTCATTTCGAGTACAACATTTTTTATCCCGCTGCTGAGATAGGTAACGGGCGACGGATCTTTAACCGGGGAAGAAGGATTGCCATCATCAAAACTCCAGTTATACGATACCGATACGGAACCGTTTTCCTTACTGAGATTGGTAAATAAGACCGGCTGGTCGCGGCAAACAGAATCCCATTTAAAGTTCGGAACACCATTTGGCAAAATAAACAGGTCGACAGGAGCTGTGCTGTCCTTGCATCCAAATGCCGAGCTGATCACTAACGCAAGATTGTAATTGCCAACCGCATCAAAAACTCTTACCGCATCCAATGTTTGTAAGGTAACCCCGTCACTGAATTTCCAGTTGTACTGCAGGGAAGAGTTATCGGATATGGAAGAGGTATTGGTAAAAAGGAAAGAATTATCCGTAACACAGCCGGAATCACTTACGAATGTAAAAGAAGCCTGCGGTAGCGGGTGAACTGCAATTGAAATAGTTTGGGTACTGTCGGTACACCCGTTTTGCGTCAGCTGGGCCCAATAATCACCAGATACCATGGGTTGATAAATGGCTCCCGTAGCGCCGGCAACCGGGTTGCTGTTATTATACCATTGTATCGGCGACGATGTATTGTTGACGGATAGTGTAGCTTCCGGCAATCCATAATCGCAAAAAGCAAGATTTCCCGTGGCCGTGATCGCATTATCAACCACGACATTTGAAACGATCGTTGTGTCATACGAAAAGCAGCCTGTCAGGATATCTGTGGTCTTTACAATGAACTCCGTGGGGTTGGGCGGAATATTCCACGCCAGCGGGTTTGATATCGTGGGATTGCTTACCTGGCTGGCCGGTGTCCATTCATAGGTAAGCGTAGGAGCACTTGCCCCTCCCAGCTGTGCCTGCTGGAATTTACATATAGCTACATCCGCCCCTGCATTGGAAACAGGTTTCGGTGAAACCCCAATGGTTGCATAAAGTGTGTCTATACACCCGAATCCCGGGTAAGGTGTAACTATTACAGGGAAAACAGTTCCGACAGTAGGTGCCGGGTTCAAAGGCAGTGTCTGGTTGGTCGAAAGTATAGTGGTGAATGTATTATCCGTGTACCAGGCGTATGATTGAAAACCGAATGGCGCGGTGAGTGTAATTGCATTATCGCCCACGCAGATATTGGTTCCGGAAATGGCCCCATTGCAATTTGTATTCACATCCAGGTATGCGTATCCAAAATGCGCTCCCAGTGTACAATCATTCGTGATAAATTCAAGCCGGATCGTTCTCCCGATATAGGCATTCAGGTTAACGGTGATCGGCGTCCATCCTTTATACACCACAAGCCCATTGGGAGGTGAATTCGGGGAAGGAAGAAATCCACCGGGTGCGGTGGTAGCTGTAAAATCAAAAGTTACGCAGGGTATGGTGTTCCCGGTGCTCATGTCGATGATCCTGGCCTGGAAACGGGGTTGCTCCAGCACACTGTGATTGGGATTCTGTAACACCACCGCGTAATGGAAAATCATGGAAAAAACAGTCAGGGTCGGGGGAATCGTGTAGGTATAGGAAACAGATTCTGATTGTCGGCCGGTTCCGTTGTTTCCGAGTTTTACGCTATAGCCACTGCCATTCGGGCATAATTCAGGGAAACCTCCGTAAAAATCAGTTCCCGCCGTGGCGGCATCGATGATCGTATGTCTTCCCGGCTGCGGACCTATATTCGGGAGCGGCAGGCCATCGAACGTAAGACCCCACCTGCATTCCCAACCGGAAAAATCTCCGGCTTCAAAGTCAAGATTTGGAGGACAAAGACCAACCTGTCCTTTTGATACCTGAAATGAAATGAGGAATATAATGGAAGCAAGAAAATATTTGGATATCCTGATTGACATAACCGTCCTGAATTCCTGTCAAACTTATTCAAAAAAACGCAGCAATCCGCAGGCAAATTTCAAACCCATAAACTGGCTGTTTTCCATTTACTTATAATTTTGATCTTCGTATTGTTACGCTAATAATTAGCCAAAACATCGTTTCTTTGCAGCCCGAAGCTGCCATAGGAAGATATTGCTATTATAAATCTTAAATCTTCAAAACCAACCATGAGTTACATTTCCGAAATCTTCGCCCGACAAATTTTAGATTCAAGAGGTAATCCTACCGTTGAAGTAGACGTATTAACCGATGAAGGAGCATTGGGCCGTGCCGCAGTACCCAGCGGGGCCAGCACGGGTGTACACGAAGCGGTGGAACTGAGAGATGGCGATAAAAAAAAGTATGTTGGGAAGGGAGTACTGAAAGCGGTAAAAAATGTAAATGACAGCATCGCCCCGGTATTATTAGGCTACGACGTAGCTGACCAGACCGGTATTGATGAAATGATGATACAGCTGGACGGCACAGCCAATAAAGCTAACCTGGGCGCAAATGCTATTCTTGCTGTTAGTATGGCTGCAGCCAAAGCAGCTGCCGAAGAGTCCTCCCTGCCCCTTTTTCGTTACGTGGGTGGCACGAATGCAAAAACACTGCCCATCCCCATGATGAATATCCTGAACGGCGGCGCCCATGCAGATAACAAAATCGACTTCCAGGAATTCATGATCATGCCTGTCGGCGCACCTGATTTCAGCGAAGGCCTGCGCTGGGGTGTCGAAATATTTCATACCCTGAAATCCGTATTAAAGAAAAAAGGGTTCAGCACCAATGTGGGTGATGAAGGAGGATTTGCTCCCAATATCCAAAGCAATGAAGAAGCGATCGATACCGTGATGGAGGCTATCCAGGCCTCCGGTTATAAAGCCGGTTCACAAATTGTGATTGCCATGGACGCCGCCAATAGCGAACTATGGAATGCAAAAAAGAAAAAATATGTATTTCATAAAAGTGATGGCAAGGAACTGAGCAGTGACCAGCTGGTGAAATTCTGGGAGAAATGGGTGAAACAGTACCCGATTGTTTCTATCGAAGATGGCATGGCGGAAGATGACTGGAATGGCTGGGCGGCGTTGACTCAATCTATCGGCAAAAAATGCCAGCTCGTTGGAGATGATTTGTTCGTAACAAATGTTACCCGTCTGCAACAGGGAATAGATAAAGGCATTGGCAATGCGTTGCTGGTAAAAGTAAACCAGATAGGAACCATCACTGAAACCATCAATGCTGTGACGATGGCACAGCACAATGGTTATAATACCATCATGAGTCACCGCAGTGGTGAAACAGAAGACACGACGATCGCCGACCTGGCTGTTGCGTTAAATTGCGGGCAAATCAAAACAGGGAGTGCATCAAGGACAGACCGGATGGCAAAGTATAACCAGCTGATAAGGATTGAAGAATTATTAGGCGGCTCTGCCGTTTATCCAAAAGGAAAGATTAAATTTGGTAAATAAGGTTTGAAACTGAAGCAGGCGGTCTGCAAATCAACGATTTCCTGGTTCAAAACTCCGATATTATGAAACTACTGACCCATATCCCGGCTTGGATCAAAAACAAGTATTTTATCTCTTTTGCAGTTTTTTGCGTTATTGTTTTTTTCCTGGACAAAAACGACTTTTTTACCCAGCTGGAGCGTCGCCGGGAACTCCGGGAATTAGAGCAAAGCAAGAAGTTCTATACGGGCGAAATCGCAGCCGAACGTACAGATTTAGAAGGTCTTAAAAACGACCCAGCCGTAATGGAAAAATATGCCCGGGAAAAGCACCTTATGAAAAGGGATAATGAGGAAATTTTCCTGGTACCGGAAAACTCCGGTACCCCGCCCGGAGACTCAAAGAAATAGCCACAGAAGCACAATAAGGGAAACGGCACCCCGTTACTATACCGGACATTATTCTCAGCTATCAAGGACATCTTTATTTCTGGACTATTAATCGGTATTGCTAATGACAAATTTTACCCCCGAGGACCTTTTATTGTATTTGTACAAAGAAACCTCTGCTGAAAAGGCCGCTGCTATTGAAACAGTATTGGAAAAAGACTGGACGCTTCGTGAAAAGCTGAATGTACTAAAAGCATCTATGCAACGTCTCGACAAGATTACAGAATCACCACGCACTGAAGTCGTATTAAATGTGTTGAACCACGCACGGGAACATTCTGCTGAAGAAGTACAGTAGTCTGCCACAGCTTAAAAAAACTTAGCATCCGGGCATAACACCCGGATGCTTTTTTGTTCCCGCCTGCCTAATCTTCATTGGTCATTCACCGGTAACTTGCAGCATGACCCGCGCCGAACGATACAGGTTTGTGATCGGTTATTTTCAACAGCATCTTCCCGACGCTGAAACGGAACTGGCGTTTAATGATCCATACCAGTTGCTCGTGGCCGTTATACTTTCTGCCCAATGCACGGATAAGCGGGTTAACATGACGACGCCGGCCATTTTTGAAAAATACCCGGATGTTGCCTCCCTGGGCAAGGCTTCCTTTGATGAACTGTTTCCATTCATTAAAAGCATTTCCTACCCCAGCAATAAAACAAAACATCTCCTTGGTATGGCGAAGAAAGTTCTCCATGATTTCCAGGGTAAAATCCCAATGACCGTCAACGAACTTGTTCAGTTGCCCGGCGTGGGAAGAAAAACGGCGAATGTTGTGACTTCTGTAATTGACCGCCAGCCTAACATGGCGGTGGATACACATGTATTCAGGGTGAGCAGGCGGATTGGACTGGTGCCGCAAAGTGCTTCTACCCCCTTTGCCGTTGAGAAAGAACTGGTAAGAAACATCCCGCAGGCATTGATACATAAAGCACATCATTGGCTCATCCTGCATGGTCGTTATACCTGCGTGGCCAGGAAACCAAAGTGCAGCGAGTGCGGTGTACGGGAGGCCTGTCGCTATTTTGATAAAATAGTGCGCGACAGTTCACCGGCCCGCTGACATCGTAAAACTCCTATGGAAAAAATCATTTTAAAATGGTAAAAACTTCTCCCCTGAAATAAAGATTTAGCATAATACTTGCTCCTGACTGGCATTAATTCATTCTATCAAGAACCTCCAGCCTGTGAGAAACCTGATCCTTCTTACCCTCTTATCCATTCTTTGCATTATCCATACTGCCCATGCGCAGTTGCCCCCACGGCAATGGGCCCTGAAATACGGAGGTTCAGATGTTGATATTCCTTTCTCAATAAAATTCACAACTGACGGCGGTACGGTAGTAGCCGGCTATACTGATTCAAATGACGGAGATGTCAGTGCGCAGCCCAACCGGGATTATTGGGACCTGTGGATTACGAAACTTGATAAGTGCGGCATTATTCAATGGGAGCGGTCATTTGGTGGAACGGGTTATGAAAGTGCCCGGGATGTGCTGCAGACTGCCGATGGAGGCTACATGATATTGGGCGAAACCAATTCAACTGACGGCGGCGTTATCGCCGGGTTTGGAGGAACCAAAGATATCTGGCTGCTCAAACTTTCTGCAGCGGGTAACCTGGAATGGCAAAAACGTTATGGCGGCACCGGGTTAGACATCGGCAATCACATTCAATCAACCAGTGATGGCGGCTTCCTGATCGCGGCGACGACTTCGTCGAATGACGGAGATATCCGGGGAAATCACAGCACCGGAACTTATACCGACGGGGCATTGATAAAAATTAATGCGACCGGGACACTGCAATGGAGTAAATGTTTTGGAGGCAGCAAGAACGAAGAATTGTTTGACATAGAAATCATCAACGGTACCACGTTCGTTGCCGGTTTTACCAATTCCGTCGATGGCGATATACCCCCCGATCAAAAAAACTATGATGCCTGGTTGCTGGCGATAGATCAAAACGGCAATAAGGTTATCAGCAAAATATATGGCGGGTCACAAAATGATGTGGCTTATTGCATGACCAGGGGCGCGGATGGGTCGTTAACCCTGGCCGGTTATACTACTTCCACGGATGGCGATGTGAGCGGTGCCAAAGGCAGCCAGGACTATTGGGTAATAAATGTTTCCCAGAAAGGAAAACTGAACTGGCAGAAAGTGTTGGGTGGCACCGATGCAGAATATGCCAAAACCATCATCACAGATTCGGACAGCAGTTATATCATCGGTGGTGTGTCTTATTCAGATGACGGTGATATCAGTAACCCGTTGGGTGAAGGCGATTTCTGGACGGTTAAACTAAGCCCGTCAGGCAATATGCTCTGGGAAAAAAGCTGGGGTGGCAGCGATAATGATCACCTCCGTTTTATTATTCATAACCCCGCTGAAGCTGAATATTACCTGGCGGGTGATTCTGATTCCGGCGATGGAGATTTCAGCAACTCGCAGGGCGATGCCGATTTTGCTATCATTAAATTAAAGATACCAAAACCCATTACCAGCGATTCCGTAGTCTGCGATATAAATAGCTATGTTCCTTTCCAGGATACTTTACGTGATGCCTGCGGGTACGATTCAGCGATCGTTACCTATCAACCCGTCATAATTAAAGGTCCTTTTGATGGTATCCGGACGGCTGATACGATTTTCGCCGGCCAGAGTGTTACGTTACATTCAAATGGCAATGGAACTGTAGTCTGGAGTTCACATACCTCGCTGAGTTGTTCGGCCTGTACAGACCCTGTTGCCTCCCCGGTTGTTACAACCGTTTACACCGCTACTAATTATTTACCGGGTGGATGCCGGTTATCCGGCAATTTTACGGTCGTTGTCTTAAAAGATGCCATGGTGCATGTGCCCACAGCCTTTACACCCAATGGGGACGGGCTCAACGACTATTTCGGCCCGATCGGAAAAGTGCCGGATGGCTACCGTCTCCGGGTGTTTAACCGCAATGGAGAAGTGGTGTTTAACAGTTCCGTGATGAATCAGAAATGGAACGGCACCTACCAGGGACAACTGCAGCCATCAAGCGTTTTTATTTACCTGATTGATTATAATGACATTCAACATAAACCCCATCAGCAAAAAGGAACCCTTGTGCTGATCCGGTAATTACTCAATAGTAAAACTTACTATATGGACAGAAGAGATTTTTTTAAGAAAGCCCGGAGAAATTTTTCAGCACCGGGAAAAAATGGAAAGCAATCGGCAGGAAGAATGTTTGCAGGCCTGGCACCCTATACGGGCAGCTGGACCATCAATGAAGTAACACACCTGCTGAAACGAACCATGTTCGGGGCTAAGAAAGCTGATATTGATTATTTCTTAACCTTGTCTCCCGATGCAGCCATTGATGAATTATTAAACAATATTGTTGCCCCCTCTCCCCCCGTCAGGGATTATGGGTTACTGGAAGACGATGGTGTATTTTATGATGATCTCGGCGTTGTGCAGGGACAAACATGGGTCAACGATCCCAACACGGCGAGTGCTGTAGAGATAAGAGGCCAGATCAACAGCCGGAGGGTGGACAGTTTAAAAAAATGGTGGGCCGGACTGATCATTAACCAGGGCCGGAGTATACAGGAAAAAATGGTCCTCTTCTGGCATCATCACTTTTCCATACAGGAATCAGAAGTGGAAAATGCACAGTTCTTATACCGTCATCATAATCTTTTGCGCAGCAATGTGCTGGGTAATTTCAAAACGCTTGCGAGAGAAGTTACCATTGACCCTGCTATGCTGTTGCACCTGAATGGTTACCTGAATTCAAGACAGGCACCGGATGAAAACTACGCCAGGGAATTGCAGGAACTGTTTACGATCGGAAAAGGAAATGATTCTCTTTACACGGAAGATGATGTAATCGCTGCAGCCAGGGTACTGACCGGCTGGCGGATCAACAGTAACCCGCTGGGTGCTTACCTGGATGCCAGTGCTCACGATACCGGGTCCAAAACATTTTCCGCTTTTTATAATAATACCACGATTACCGGAAGCACCGTTCCCGACCAGGAACTGGATGCCCTGATGAACATGATCTTTTCCAACACGGAAGCAGCCCGGTTCATTTGCCGCAAACTGTATAAATGGTTTGTGTATTATGAAATTGATGACGCTACGGAAGCTGATGTCATTGTACCTATGGCGGCTCTCCTGCAAAGCAGCAATTACGAGATCAAACCGGCCCTGGCCCTGTTATTCAAAAGCGAACATTTCTTTGATACGATTAACCAGGCCTGTTATATCAAGAACCCCTTTGATATTATTGTCGGCACACTGCGGGAGTTTAATGTCAGCTTCCCGGCTTACACCAATTATACCACCGGGTATCCTTTATTCTATTCCCTGTATCAAAATGCAGCCGACATGCAGCAGCAGTTATTCCAGCCGCCGGATGTAGCGGGCTGGCCTTCCTATTACCAGGAACCCATGCATTATGAATTATGGGTAAACAGCAATTCGCTTCCCAAAAGGGCTGATTTTACCGATGCACTGGTGAATGACGCGGTTATTGACATAAGGGCCTTTGCCAATTATTCATCCAACCCGGCCGACCCCAATCAATTAATTGACGATATAACAGCTTTGTTACTGCGTTACCCGTTATCCACGAATTCGAAAAACTATGTCAAAACAAATTTCCTGCTCAATAACACAACCGATGACACGATCTGGACGACGGCCTGGAACACTAATAACAATACGGTGATCAATACATCGCTGAGAGGATTGTTCAAATTCATCATGAACCTGCCTGAATTTCACTTGTGCTGATGAATCAATTTAAACCTATGTAAAAACAAGAATATGGACAGGAGAAAATTTATACGCAATACAGTACCCGTGGCCGTAACAATGCCGGCCCTGTTAAACGGCTTTTCTTTTACAGCCCAGGGTGCTGAGAGTGCGCTGGCAAGATTGCTTCAGCAAACATTAACCGATACGGACCATGTATTCGTGCTGGTTCAATTAGGCGGGGGTAATGATGGATTGAACATGGTAATACCGTTGGATATATATGGCAATTATTATAATGCCAGGACAAACGTTGCTATCCCGCAAAGCCAGGTGCTCAGGCTGGATGGTACCGATAAATCAGGTTTGCACCCGGCCATGACGGCGATGCAGAATATGTTCAATGAAGGAAAGATGAACATCGTACAGTCGGTAGGATACGAGAACCCGACTTTTTCCCATTTCCGTGATACCGACGTCTGGAACAGCGGTGATACCAGGAGAAACCGAAGAGAGAGAGTAAAGACCGGGTGGATGGGACGTTATCTTGAAAGCGAGTATCCCGGCTACCCCGATGCATTTCCAAATTCAGATATGCCGGATCCGCTGGCCATACAGATCAGTAATTTTCCAACACTGACGGTGCAGGGTTCAATTTATTCGATGGGTCTGTCCATTACCAACCCTGAAAAAATTTATTCCTTTGTTAACCCGTTCTCTGATTACCCGCTGAATGCTGTTCCTGCCAATAAAGAATTGAAATTCCTGCGGGTGATTTCCGAAAAAACAAAGATCTATTCGGATATTATCCGGGCCGCCTACCAACGGGCCGCCACGATGGCGGTTTATCCAACAGATAATGGCCTGGCCGAACAATTAAAAATTGTAGCCCGGTTGATAAAAGGGGGTTTAAAAACCCGCGTATACACGGTAACCATGGGTGGTTTTGACACACACAAAAGACAGGTAAATGCCAGCGACACCACCACCGGTACACATGCCAAGCTGATGAAAGATCTTTCCGGTGGTATCAGCGCATTCCAGGATGATCTTGAACTGATGGGACTTGAAGACCGCGTAATGGGCATGACTTTCTCGGAATTCGGCCGCCGTATAAAATCAAATGCAAGCCTGGGTACCGACCATGGCGCAGCAGCTCCCCTGATTATGTTTGGCAAGCATGCAAAAAAAGGGATTCTGGGAAACAGCCCCGATATTCCCGCAGACATACAGGTGGTCAATAATATTCCGTTCCAGTATGATTTCAGAAGCATCTATGCTTCCGTGCTGGAGCAATGGTTCTGTGTAAAACAACCGGCGCTGAATTCTATTCTTTTACAGAATTATCAATCATTACCGCTTATTACCGGGCCTTGCGGCGTTGCGGATGACCCGGATGATACCAATAATAACTCCGACAACCTCCTGCTGAAAATGTGGCCGAATCCCTATACCATTAATGCAACTATCCAGTTTTCAACCACGGGAGGGCATACCATGGTTCAGCAAATAAATTCACTCGGCCAGGTGGTAAAAGTGCTGGCAAGCGGTGAATACACGGCCGGTACTTATAATATTGACATTTACGATGACGGACTTCCCACCGGCGTTTATTTCTTAAGATTGCAAAACAAATCCTTACAGAAAGTACTGAGTATTATGAAGCTTCCGCAATAGCTTTCTTTCCGGGGGGAAATACATCTTTTTTTAATGATCTGGCTGACATTACCGGCCGGTTAATTCATCATTGAAGATTGCTGGCATTCTAAAATAATGACCGTGCTTTCAACCTTGCCGGTTTCAAGGGAGCTATACATTTACCCTTTAGTTGCAATATCCCGCCTGCATAACCGATCCCGTCTTCCTTCGCAAAACCGACCGGTTAAATCATTAATGAAATCTGTTTGAGGATGAGAAATATCCTGGTAATGCTTTTCCTGGGCAGCCTCGTGAACCAATCCCTGCAGGCACAGTATTATTATTTCAACAGCAGGTATTATGATCATGCCCTGGTGATTGAGTCAGGTGCCTGTACCGGCATCATGAATGCTTTGACTGACCTGGGCGGTAAAAAAGGTACCGGTAAACGATTCACCAAGGACCTGAACTGGAATAATTCAAGACCCTGCTTCGGTTTATACCTGGTGGCCATGTATAAAGATGTAATTGGTTTGAGGCTGGAGGGGACATTTGGCCGGGTGACAGCATCCGACAGCATTCTTGAAAATGTAAGGACCACAACTTTCGGAAGATATGAACGCAACCTGAGCTTTAAAAGCCCCATAGCGGATTTCCAGCTTGGCCTTGAATTGCACCCGCTGTTTTTCAAAGATTACGATAGTGATCCACCCCGGGTATCTCCTTACCTGGTGGGCGGCGTCGGTTATTATTCATTCGATCCGCAGGCAAAGCTGGATGGCAAATGGTACTCGCTGCAGCCGCTTCACACAGAGGGACAGGGATTTGATGAATACCCGGACAGGAAACCTTACAAATTAAGTCAGTTTAATTTTGCTGCGGGGCTTGGTGTGAGACAGGAGATCAATGCCGTTTTAACTGCAAGGCTGGAAATCAATTATCGTTTTTTAACGACCGATTACCTCGATGATGTCAGTACAAAATATATCGATGCGGGTTTGTTTACCAATTATCTCCCGGTAAACCAGGCTTTCATCGCCCGGCAACTTTACAGCCGGAAACAAGAAATAAACCCCGGTGATAAAACCTTTCCGGGACAACAAAGAGGTAATCCAAAAGATAATGACTCTTTTTTCACCATACAGCTTAAAATAGGGCTGACAATCGGCCGGCAAAGACGGTAACTGGTTTTTTATCCCGCTGGCCTGGCCCCGGGCAAACATTGCATTTAAAAACAGCTTATTTGTTAGCTTTGTTATTCCGTTCGTCCCGGAAAGTCACGTACCTTTTGGTGCATTCGGCAAAAAGAATAAAATGCAAGACCATATAATACACCAAGACGAATCATTGCTCAACAGTTATTTATCTTTCAGGCCACTGGTAGCTGCGCTTAAAAAAACCATTGCCGAAGGTAACCCCGGCATGAAAAAGCTTTATGGCCAGGTGGTGGAAGCTTTTGAAGCGCATCCCGAACTGCTCGATACCATCACGGACCTGTCGCTATTACTCCCCCATTCAGAACTGATTGAAGAGTTACTTTCCGCAGTATTCCCTCCCACCACGGCCAATTATATGTATGGAGTATCCATCCCTTTCAAATTCGAGGCTGTATATGTGTCGCCTCTTTTCAAAGCGAACCTGTTGCACCCGGGTTCCAATAAAATAAACATACCCGAAAGCAGGCTTGGCATCAGCCTCAGCCAGGAAAGAGTACATTTTGCCTGTGGGCTTATTTTGAAAAAATACCTGGGTTACAATAACCCCGATGGCACGAGGGCTGTGTACCCGTTTAAGGACGAGAACACCGGGCTAACCCGTTTTATGGAACTGCGGCTCGATGGCCGGTTCATAGATGTGAAACCCATAGGTGAAATGCCTGCTTTGCCGGAGACCATACTGGACTCCCAGAGCAACCGGCTGATGACAATCGATGAACTGGTCGAAAAAGTGCCGCTGGAAAAATTCGTTTTTGAAGGTATTACACCTATCCGGGTAAATGATGTAACAGAGACAGCGGTCATTACAGAAGTAAAAAATAAGTTGCTGGACTATAATGCATTTTCAGATGCGGCCATCTATAAAGAACTGGAAGGTTATATTCAGAGCCTGATCGGGTTCCGGGAGTTGGCAATTGGCGTTACCCCTTTCTTCAAAGTAAATAATCACTATATCTATTCTGATCTCCATAATAATAACAGTTTGTTGTTCCGGCACCTCCATTCCATACCGGAAAAAGATGAAATAAGTGATTATTCGAAACTGCTGTTCAGGGAAAATAATCAACCCCTGCTTTTTGAAACATTGCACGAACGGTCCCTGGCCGAAGTACAATGTCTACGGTACTATTACAAGGAAGGCGGAAGGAGCCTGATTCTTTGCCCGTTAAAACTCAAGAACGAACTGATCGGCATGCTGGAGATCATTTCAAAAGAAGCCGGCCAGCTAAAGCCTTCGCATATCGGGAAAATCGAAGCTGTCATCCCCTTATTTACTCTTGGGCTTGAAAAAAGCCTGGACCTTTTAAATAACCGGGTCGACAGTGTGATCAAGAAGAAATTTACAGCGGTTCAGCCCGCGGTCGAATGGAAATTTACCGAGGCGGCACTGAACTATATTGTGAATAAACAAACCACGGATGATATCCGGATTGAACGGATTGCCTTTAGTGATGTGTACCCGCTATATGGCGCAATCGATGTCCGGAATTCTTCTACCGCCAGGTCACATTCTGTACAGCTGGATACCCTGGAGCAACTGGAACTCGCAAAAAAAGTTGTCAAAAAAGCACAGGCTGAGCTGTCATTCCCATTAATGCAGGAAATAGAATTTAAGATTGAGAAATTTATTGCCGCTGCATCGGATGTGCTGCAGGCAGAGGAAGAGCTCAGCATCCATGATTTTTTACAGGGCCAGGTGGTCTCCGTTTTCAATCACCTCCAGGCCACCGAACCGTCCCTTAAGGATAAAATAGCTGAATACTTTTCAGCGCTGGACCCCGAGCTCGGCATGATTTATCATCACCGCAAAGAGTACGAACAAAGTATTTCCCGCATCAATGATACCCTCGCGGGGTTTATCGATAAGGAACAGGCGGCTGCCCAAAAAGTTTACCCGCATTATTTCGAACGCTATGTAACCGACGGGCTGGAGTTCAATATTTTCATGGGCCAGTCCATCAGCCCAAGGAAAAGGTTTGATGAAATCTATTTACGGAATATGAAAATGTGGCAACTTACCGTATTGGCCAAAGCAGCCAGGGTCACTCATAACCTCGAAAAAGAACTGACCCATTTGCTGAAAACCACCCAACTGATCCTTTCTTACTCTCAACCATTATCGATCAGCTTCCGCATTGAAGAAAGAAAATTCGATGTGGATGGGGCCTATAATACCCGCTATGAAATTGTAAAAAAACGAATTGATAAGGTCCGTATTAAAGAAACCAATGAACGGCTTACCCAGCCTGGCAAAATTGCTATCGTATACTCGCAGGCAAAAGATGCCGCAGAGTATTCAGAATATATCGAGTTCCTGCAGAACAAAAACTTACTGAAACCCGGTATAGAAAAACATGACCTGGAAGAACTGCAGGGTGTTATTGGTCTCAAAGCGTTAAGGGTTGAAGTGAATTTTGAAGATGAGCCCAGGAAAGAAACAGCGGTGGAGTTGTCAACTACGACCACTGAACAATTATTAAAAGGAGCCTGATTAGTCCAGGATCGTGTAAATAAAAAAGCCGGTTCTCAGCGAACCGGCTTTTTTTATGATTATACACGATAATTAAAATTTCCAGCCCATACCAAACAGCGGCATGCCATCTTCTTTTGATTTGGCATAGCTGAGTGTAAATACAATCCGGCGAAGAGGTGCGAACCAGAACCCGCCGCCATAACCTGTCAGCATTTTGCTGTCCTGGTCGTTTTCTACCCAAACCCTTCCGGCATCGATAAAGGCATAAATACCAAATGCCGCGGGGAAAAGATAGGTTTTAAGATTCGCCAGTTTCAACCGGAGCTCTGCCTGGTTGTAGAATTTGGATTTGCCTGCAAATCTTTCCTTACGGAAACCTCTCAGGTTATCTTCAGTACCCAGGTACTGCGCCTGGAAAAATTCGAACCCATCATCGCTCATCGTGATGCCGCCCCCGATCCTGTTGGCAAAAACAAGCCTGTCCGGAACCAGGTTCAGGTAAAAAGCGAAATCAGAATTAAGCTGGCTTACGTTATCATAACTGTCATCATTCATTCCTTTCAGGCTCCGGAAAGTTGTTATCCAGTTGATTCCTTTATCAGGTAAGGCCTGGCTGTTACGGGTATCAACAGTGAGGTTTGCACGTACTCCCAGGTAAGATTGTTTTTCATATACCGTAGCCGGGTTCAGTCCGAGTGCCAGGGTGTTTAATACCACGTTGCGGGTCTTATTAAGCTTGTCGGTTGAATCCAGTGAATAAAACTGGAAATTGGGACCAATCGCCAGGCTCACTTTGTTGGAGAACCGGTGTCTCAGCTGCAGGGCAATATCGCCAAGGTCATACCGGATCCGGTAAAACCTGAATTTCCCGGGATTGGATTTATTATAAATAGTCTTCACCCCGTATCCAAAGAAATTGGTAGTACCGTTGGGTCCTTTGTATTCAACATCCGTAATCACGTCTGTGTTGTTCCCAAATACCCCGATAAACTCATTGTTGTACCGCAGGTAAAATGCTTTGGTGGAAAACGCATACATCGCCTTGAACTGGTGGAAAGATTTGTACGGATACTTCCGGAAACCATGACGGATATATTTAAAAGTGGGACCGAGGAAAAGACCATCATCAGGGGTATACCCGATGGTGCCAAAAAATGACTGGTATGGATACTTATAATAGATCCTTTCAAATCTGTTTACCAGTGTATCATTGTCAAACTTATTCCGGAAAGCCCCTATCACTTTATTATTCCCGTCTCTCCGGTCATATATCTTTACACTGCCGGTAGAGGAAGCATTCTCAAAGATGTCTTCGCCCCCGCCGCCAATCAGCCTGATCTTCATTTTATCATTCTTGCCGTTCACGACAAACTTATCCTCGCCGTCAAAACCGTATAACCTTATTTCTTTGGTCACCAGGGGTTCAAATTTTCTTTCATACATTTTTGTAGCCTGGGCGCCTTCTTTATCTATTTTATGTACCTGGACCAGCACAGACCCATCGTCATTTTTTGTGACGGAATACAATTCCTTTTTATCACTTCCTGTTACACTGACAATTTCTGAAAGAAAGGTGTAATACTCCATTACATCAGCCACCAGGTAATTACGGCGTGCCTGCAACATTTCAATAATCTTAGTTCCGGATATATCCCTGATTTCGGCCGGTTGCTTCTCGATGGCTTTCCGGATGGCATCATCCGTCATTTGAGAGACAAATTTTTCCGCCGTTTGCCGCCATTGTTCTTCGGTAAGTTCGTTCAGGAAAAAGCGGTCCAGGTTGCGGGCTGCAAAATTAAACCGGGAAATACTCCTGGCTTTGGCTTTAAAACCTTCCAGCTGCGGTACCAGTGAACGGCCTTTCACAAAGCCTGGTAATAAACCCTGGTTAATATAAAATGCCTGGTCCCTGTCTTTAGCGATGGGGTAATAAGTTTTTCCCTTTCCGTTATCATAAGCGCCCCAGGCCCATTGGTCCTCGTGCCGGTCAAGATCCATCACAAACATATCCAGGATCCTTACTTTCAGTAAAGCCAGCTGGTCCACGGTATTGTCATTATCCTTTTCGAGTTTATCGGCAACCTCGTCGGTGTCGTACCCTTTTGAGACTGAATCAGGAAATCTTTCCTCAAACAGTACCAGTGTATTGGCAAAATCTTCCCGGAATTCGCCCAGGCCCGGATCATCAGCGACCATCACCACCCTGGGATTACCATGGGGTATGCCGGCTGATTCGGAGAGCGAAGCCATCGTTAGGGCTGCATAAGGATATGACGCTGATACCCCATCGGCGACCAGGTCGGCGGCGGCATCACTTTGCAGGTCACCCGGTAATGTTTTGCTGGTGATGTATTTCTGAATGGAACGAATTACATATTCACGTCCCTGGGGGTCCTGCAGGCGGAGTGATTTGGTTTGTTTCCCTCCTCCCCGTTTAACCGGTGTCAGGCCACCGTGTTCTTTGGAGATACTGATTACTGGTACGGTAATGGGGGTATTCCATTCCTTACGGTAATTAGTCCCCATCCAGAAAATTCTTCCGCGGCTGGTGCTGAAAGAACCTCCCTTTTCGGTAGCGGTGCCGCTGCCAGGCTGGGAATTGCCGGGCAATACTGCGAAAAACAGTAATAGAATAAGTAAGCTAAGCAGTCTCATGGTTGCAGGTTTAATGATTGAATTGAAGTCTAAAAGTTAGTCTGTTTGCAAAATATACGATTTTTTAAAAAAAATCATAGGAATATAGAAAATAAAATCGGTCCTTTTTGCCCGTATTCCTTAAAGAACAGGTCATAAACCCGACAGGAATTTTATTTTTTACTGAATGTAGGAAGTTCTGGCGAAAGTTTTGTGTAAATTGAAGCCTTTATTCTGATAACTAATGTTATACCGCTGAAACAAATGGCTTGGACTTTGCTTTCAGGGAATTGGTCTCTTTGGATTTATTAAAATTGATTAATCAAGACTTGCATCAAGGGTGGCAATGAAAAGAAAAATACTACTTGCTGGATCAATTTTATTCCTGAATTTGTTCCTCTACGCTCAGAAAGACAGCCTCAATCCCAAAAATGACAGCATCACCCAGCGGATCATCCTGATCGGCGATGCGGGACAGCTTACCAACGGGAAGCACCCGGTGGTGGATGCGGTGAGGAAAAATATTCCCCTCGACAACAAAACCACCGTACTGTTCCTCGGCGACAATTTATACAAAGCGGGTCTCCCGGACAAGCAGTTTGTTTCGTCTTATTCAGCAGCCAAAGCGGTGCTTGATTCGCAAATATCGCTGGTGGACCGCACCCCGGCCAAAGTCTACATGATCCCGGGTAACCATGACTGGGAAAACGGTGGCCGCGGAGGATATGATGCCGTGCTGCGGCAGAACCTGTATGTTGACTTTTTGGGGAAAGGGGATACAGTTACTTATTATCCCAAAGACGGTTGCCCCGGACCCGACGTCGTGAACCTGGGAAAAGATGTTGTCGTGATCATGTTTGACAGCCAGTGGTGGCTGCATCCTTACGACAAACCGGGGATCGAGTCGGATTGTAAATGCAAAACCAAAGAGGAACTGGTAGACCAGATCAGGGATATCGCCACCCTGAATTCAAAAAAACTGGTTATCCTGGCCTGCCACCATCCATTCAAGAGCAGGGGTGCCCACGGAGGCTATTTTACCTTCACCCAACACATGTTTCCCTTTACTGATCTCCGGAAGAATCTTTACATCCCCCTTCCTATTATCGGTTCTATCTACCCGATAGCCCGCAGTGTTTTTGGAACTCCCCAGGATCTTAAACACCCGAATTATGCGCAAATGATCGAAGAAGTGTCAGAAGCGGTTAAATCTTCCTGCCCCAATGTAATTTTTGTATCAGG
>JANWIJ010000049.1 GCA_025449935.1 Chitinophagaceae bacterium | reverse complement strand
GACACAGGAAAGTTTAAAACTCCTTCGTTAAGAGATGTTGCCAGGACGGGACCGTGGATGCATGATGGCAGCCAGCATTCCCTGGGGAATATCCTGGTAGTTTACAGTAAAGGCGGGGTCGCTCATTATGATCCCCTGGTGCAAATGGTCAACTTAAATAAAGGCGAGATGAAGGACCTGGAAGCCTTTCTCCATGCTATTTCCGCACCGCCAGTGGAAATTACCAAACCTGTTTTGCCCCAATAGGCAACTATTTCCCGGTAACAGCTATCTTTGCTGTCCAAACATTTATATCCCATAAAAAGATAGATATGAAAAGAATATTCCTGACTTTGTTTTTGACTGCCTTTGCCATTGCAGGCAATGCGCAGCCCCCCGCAGGCGATGCAAAACCAGGTGACTGGTATGGCGAAAAGGTAACCACGGATGGCGCGATAACCATCAAAGATGCGGTAGCAAAATTGAACGGCGGAACCGAGACTGTCGATGGGAAGATTAAAGCCCGGATCACAGAGGTATGTCCCAAAAAAGGCTGCTGGCTGAAACTGGAACTGGAAAATGGTGAGACCGCCATGGTAAAAATGAAGGATTATGGTTTCTTCCTGCCGGTGGCAGCGGTTGGGAAAACAGTGGTGATTGACGGTGAAGTAAAAATTAAAACAACTTCGGTTGCCGAGTTGAAGCACTATGCGGAAGATGCGAAGAAATCAAAAGAAGAAATTGCGGCCATTACACAACCTCAAAAGGAAGTACGGGTGATGGCTAAGGGAATAGTTATTATTGACTAACACCCTGCCGGTAAGAAGCTAAAGGCTGTTCAATCATGAGCAGCCTTTTTTTATTTTAATACCTGTTCATTGACGGTGTCACTATTGTTGCATATTGTCACCGCTAGGTCAGTTTCCCTTTTCCGGCAATTGTTTTCCCGATCCGGCATTTCTCTCACCTTGAAGAGTTACAATTTTGCGCCCATAAAAAACAGACCGGGGTGATTGCATTATGATCTGCATCATCCCGCACTATGATTTGATTACCGGGGCTGTCATTTATTTGTAAAAGATAATTATCATCTCCTCTCATGACAATGATGTGATAAAATAAAAACATTCTTCAATAATCTTTGCGGGCAATAAATTATTTATGAGAAAAATTTACACAGTCCTGTTAGCAGCTCTAGCTTCAGGAATAATATCAGCGCAGGAAGATACCACCCGGGCAAAAGAGCTTAGCGAAGTAGTTATTACCGGCCAGTATAAACCACAGTCAGTAAAAAATTCAGTATACCAGGTCCGGGTAATCTCCGGCGAAAGGATACAAAAACAAGCGGCTACCAAACTCCAGGATGTGCTAAAGCAGGAACTGAATATTCGTTTTTCACAGGACCTTTCCACCGGCGGTTCGGGCATCACCATGCTGGGATTGAAGGGGCAGAATGTAAAGATTCTTGTGGATGGTATACCGGTAACGGGGCGCCAGGGTATCTCCAATGAAATAGACATTAACCAGATCGATATCAACTCCGTTGAACGTATCGAGATCGTGGAAGGACCTATGTCGGTTATCTATGGGGCTGATGCTTTGGCCGGTGTTATTAATATTATTACCAAAAAAGCCGGTGCTTCAAAGTTCTCCGTAACTGCAAAGCTGCACGAAGAAACCATCGGCCGTGAGTATGGTATCAACCAGGGTATTCATAACCAGTATGTGGGGTTTCGGTGGAAACATAAATCCCTGGAGATTGGTGGAGCATTCGGCCATAACTATTTTGGAGGATGGAAAGACACAGCGGTTGGCAGGGAACTTGCCTGGCATAAAAAAGACCAATTGATCGCTAACGGATTTATAGCTTATACAAAAGGCAAACTTAATATACGCTACCGCCTGGAAGGCCTGGATGAAGTGATCACTAACCCCGGTGATTTTGCTTCTTTTCCCGAACCAAATTCCGGCGATACCCTTGCTTACGACCAGGAGTATCTTTCCCGGCGGCTGATGCAGCAATTGCAGGCTGCTTATTATGTAAATAATAACCTGAACTTCCAGGCGCAGGCCGCCTACACGGGTTTCAGGCGGCAGGTTTTTTCAACAACAACAAATAAGGAAAATGGCGACGTGCGTCTTGATCCGGGTGCAGGCCACCAGTCTGTGGTTGACTTTACGGGGTTCGTTTTCCGCGGAACCGTATTTCATAAATTATCATCATGGGTTTCTTTCCAGCCCGGTATTGATATCAACCTGGAAAAGGGAGATGGAGAAAGGTTGAAAACCGGGAAGAATAAAGTGAACGACTTCGCCTTCTTTGTAACTTCCGAGATCACCCCTTCGGCAAAGATCAGCATCCGACCGGGGTTAAGGGTTATCCGCAATTCGGTGTATGATGCGCCACCCCTTATACCATCCCTGAATACAAGATTTGCCTTATCAGACAAACTGGACCTGCGTGTATCCTATGCCAGGGGCTTCAGGTCTCCTTCCCTGCGGGAGCTGTACTTTAATTTTATGGATGCCAATCACACTATCCTGGGTAATACAGACCTAAAAGCGGAAACCTCGCACAGTTTTAATGGTTCCCTGACCTGGAAAAAAATTACACCGAACCAGGTGGCATACACCACGGTATTGGGCGGTTTTTATAACCAGGTAAAAAACCTGATCGATTATGCGTATTCGGCTACATCAGATACGGTGTTAACAGCGAATATTTCCAATAGCAATACAGCAGGGACCCATCTTAATACGATGGTGAAATACAAGCAATGGAATATATCAGTGGGCGCTTCTTACACCGGGTATTATAATGATTATTCCGAGGCAGATCAATCATTGCCCCAATTGCAATGGTCAGGCGAAATAAATGCAGCAGCCGGCTATTCGCTCTCCCGGATCGGTTTGGACCTGAACATTTTTTACAAATTCACCGGTAAACGACCCAGCTACGTGGCCAGTGGCCCTGATATCGTACCTGCTGAAACAAAAGGATATCATATGGCTGATTTCACCTTTACCAAGAAACTGTTCCGGAATTTTTCATGGAATGGCGGAGCCCGGAATCTGTTTGATGTCGATCGCATCCGGAACAGTTTTACCAGTGGGGGCATTCATTCCGGCGGGGGTTTGAATGTGGCTACAGGCCGTTCATTTTTTACCGGCCTTGTCTTTAACTGGGAGAAAAAATAATTGAAAACAGGAACTACGATCACAATAAATTTTTATACAACATGAAAAAGCAAATGCTAAAAATAATTACCGTAACATTATTAATAACTGTCCTGGTTTCCGGTTGCCGCAAGAGAGAGGCCATGTTGCCGGATAACCTGGTCAACTTTGAAACAAGCCAACAGGGTATTACGGCTTCAGAAAACAGTATTAATTTTAAAATAAAATTAGAGCGGCCGACAGACAGGGATATAGCGGTCACGATCAGTATCGCGGAACAGGGCGTATTTTACGCGACTGATTATGTTACTACACCTGCCGCGGCAGCCGGGAAACTCCAGCTTTTAATTCCATCGGGAAACACCGAAACTTCATTTACTGTTTCAAAAGTAAACGGGGTTTTATTTGATGGGGATGAGCAACTCCTTTTTGATATATACAGCTCCGCGTCACCGGTTTTTATCGGTAACCGGAAGCAACTTGCACTGAATTTTGCTGAACTGGTATCCGGATCCACCTCCGCGGTTATCAATGGTGGCGGGGCTTTATTTCCAAATAAAACTTTTATTGACCTGAGTGCGAACCGGGAAACTCCCGTGAACCGTGGGAACTGGGACCTGGGTTTTTATACGGGTCCGGATGATTTCAGGGTGATACTGAATTCATCATCGGCGATGATGGCAAAACAACTAGCCAAAAATGACCTTACCCAGGTAACTGCGGCAGACACGATTGGTTTTTCGGCCGAGGTTGCGTTTAACCAGTTTGCGCCCACCCCGGTATCATTGCCCTATATTGATTATCCGAATGGCGATTTAACCAGGACAGCCATCGGGGCGATTAGTTCCATAGCCACCGACAATAAAGTATATATAGTCAACCGCGGAACCGGTCCGGGTAACCCTGCCCCGGCACGAGGATGGAAAAAAGTAAGGATCATCCGCTATGCAGGCGGAGGTTATACGCTTCAGTACGCAGATATTTCCGCAACCAGTTTCCAGGAAATGAATATTGCCAAAGACGATAAATATTTCTTTAAGTATATATCATTTGATAACGGCTCAGTGAACGTGGAGCCCGAAAAAAAGAAATGGGATATGGCCTGGAGCTATTTTTCCAATACCACGAACTTTGGCGCCGGTGAAGTGCCCTATCTCTTCCAGGACATTATTATCATAAACCGGAATGTGCAGGTGGCCAAAGTGATGACAGCCACTAAAGCTTTTGCCGATTTTGACTCTACAAATATCGCTGCTCAAACCTTTTTGACCACCCAAACCGCTATCGGCTCCGACTGGCGCTCCGGTGGCGGACCCACTTCTTCTCCGGCTGTAAGAACGGATCGTTATTATATTATCCGGGATGGGAATAATAATTACTATAAACTGAGATTCACCGCGCTGACCCAGAATGGCGAAAGAGGATACCCGGCTTATGAGTCTGTGCTGATCAAAAGAGGGTAGACTGCACGATCAATATTTGAAAATCATCCACCGTAAGGGGATGATTTTTCTTATTCCGTAAACTGCTTTTCTTATTCCGTAAGCCTTCCTTCCCCTATAGTTGTTCCTTTGCGGGCAAACAGGAAAACGACATGAAAAGACTTACGGGGTTTTTGGCAGCAGCAATGGTATGTTTATCGGTACAGGGACAAACGAATGATCTCCCGGGTGGCAGGCAGGTCATTGAGAAACTTTGCGGATGTTTTGAAGTGAATTTTAAATATGCGGAAACATTTTCTTCAAACCCGGATTATAAATACCATGACCGGGAAGAAACAGGTGGCACCGCCGAACTGGCATTGCCAATCGAAATAACGGATAAGAAAATGGTCATTCAACATTTACTGATCGTATCACCCACTGTCGTTGTAAAACACTGGCGGGAAGAATGGACCTATGAGAATCCTGTAATCTGGCGATATAAAGGCGACAGAACCTGGGTGAAAGAGATGATTCCGGCAGAACAGGTAATGGGGAAATGGACGCAAACCATTTGGGAAGTTGCCGATGAGCCACGCTACCAGGGGATCAGCCAGTTTGTCCAGGTTGACAACAGGATCACCTGGCAAAGCACGGCGGATGCACCTTTGCCCCGGAGAGAATATTCGGTCCGGGACGATTACAATATTCTAAAAAGAACAAACCGCATTAATATTGGAGATACTGGTTACCTGCATGAACAGGACAATGAAAAAATCATCCGCAGCCATGGAATGGATAAAGTATTGGTAGAAGAAAAAGGATGGAACTCCTATAAAAGAATTAACGAAAAAGAATGTGCAGTTGCCAGGGAATATTGGGAAAAGAACAAAGATTATTGGGGCCGTGTTAGAAAAGTATGGGCTGATTATATTGGCTCCCGGAATACGATTTCACTCAAGAACAAAATTGATGGTAAGTTCCTCCACGAATACCTGATCGATCTTTCCAGCAAGTATGCTGCTAAAAAAATCACAGCCGCGGAAATTGATGGCGTCATAAAAGCAGAAATTGGACGGTTTACCGGGCAGGACAAAGCTGAAACCGCCCAACTTAATTAAGCCGGAATAAGAATCCCGGAGAACCTCCTGCCCCGGAGGTTCTTTTCGTTTATGCAGTACTGAATGCGGCCGTTTATTTTCATACCTTTGCCCTCTTTTTAGAATGGCTATGCGTGTCAAATACAGGGAATTTACAGGACTTAATTTGCCGGCTTTTGAGCAGGAAATTCTCGGGCAATGGTCTGAAAAACAGGCTTTTGAAAAAAGTGTGACCCTGCGGGAAGGGGCTCCACCATTTGTATTTTATGAAGGCCCTCCCAGTGCCAATGGTATGCCAGGTATCCACCATGTTATTTCAAGAACACTGAAGGACCTGGTTTGTCGCTACAAAACCATGAAAGGTTTCCAGGTAAAAAGAAAAGGCGGCTGGGACACACATGGCCTGCCCATAGAATTAGGTGTTGAAAAAGAATTGGGTATTACCAAGGAAGATATCGGCAAAAAAATATCTGTTGAAGAATACAACCAAAAATGCCGGGAAGCGGTATTAAGATACAAAGACAAATGGGATGACATTACCCGCAAGATGGGATACTGGGTTGACCTGGACGACCCCTATATCACTTTTAAAAATGAGTATATCGAAACACTCTGGTGGATACTCAGTGAATTATATAAAAAAGGATTGTTGTATGAAAGTGTGAGTATCCAGCCCTATTCACCGGCCGCAGGAACAGGGTTGAGCTCGCATGAACTTAACCAGCCCGGGACCTACAAAGATGTGAAGGATACAAGTGCAGTTGCCATGTTTAAAGCGGTAAAAAATAAGCAATCCAAATTTTTATTTGATGCAGCTGGCAATGAAGAAGTGTTCTTTCTTGCCTGGACCACAACTCCATGGACACTTCCTTCCAATTTAGGATTGACGGTTGGCCCCAATATTGATTATGTGCTGGTGAAAACCATTAATCCCTATTTACACAACACGATCAACATCGTGCTGGCAAAGACGTTGTTGGGCAAGTATTTTAAACCGGAAAACCTGAATGCAGATTTTGGTGCTTACCAGCATGACGGTAAAAATATTCCTTACAAAATCCTTACTGAGTTTAAAGGCCAAAACATAGAAGGTGCCGAATACGAACAACTGCTACCATATGAAGCCAATTCTTTAAAAACCATACAGGAAATCACTCCCGGTGCAAAACCGTTCCGGGTTATGACGGATAGTTTTGTGACCACCGACGATGGTACGGGTATCGTGCACACAGCGCCGGCATTTGGAGCCGATGACTTTAAAGTGGGAAAGAAATACAATATTGGAATTCTGACGATGGTGGACAGGGAAGGTAAATTTGTGGATGGGCTGGGTGAATTCAGCAACCGGTATGTAAAGAATTATAAAGATGACCCAAACTATGTTGACGTAAATGTTGATATCAGTGTTAAACTGAAAAAAGAGAACCGGGCTTTTAAAGTTGAAAAATACGAACACAACTACCCGCATTGCTGGCGTACCGACAAACCCATCCTTTATTACCCGCTGGATGCCTGGTTCATTAAAACAACTGCCGTCAAAGAAAGGATGGTGGAGTTGAATAAGACCATCAACTGGAAACCAAAATCAACCGGTGAGGGACGTTTTGGTAACTGGCTGGAAAACATGGTGGACTGGAACCTTAGCCGTTCAAGATTCTGGGGAACCCCGTTGCCAATCTGGAGAACAGAAGAAGGTGATGAAGAAGTTTGTATCGGTTCCATTGAAGAATTAAATGCGGGTATCCGGAAGGCCAACGAGGTATTGGGAGAGGATGTCAATAAACATTACCTGCACGAAGGGATTCTTGACCTGCACAAACCTTATGTGGATGATATCATCCTGGTTAGTAAAAAAGGTGAACCCATGAAACGGGTACCTGACCTGATTGATGTGTGGTTTGATTCCGGGGCAATGCCATATGCCCAATGGCATTTCCCATTTGAGAATAAAGAAACATTTGAGAAAAATTTTCCCGCCGATTATATCGCTGAAGGTGTTGACCAGACCCGGGGATGGTTTTATACCCTGCATGCCATCGCGGTTATGCTGTTTGACAGTGTGGCGTATAAAACCTGTGTTTCAAACGGGTTGGTATTGGATAAGAACGGTAACAAGATGAGCAAACGGCTCGGGAATGTGGTCGATCCATTTAAAACCATTGAAACCTTTGGCGCTGATGCTACAAGATGGTATCTCGTTACCAATGCCTCGCCCTGGGATAATATGAAGTTTGACCTGGATGGAATTAAAGAAGTGCAGCGTAAGTTCTTTGGTACTTTGTATAACACGTACCAGTTCTTCGCTCTCTATGCCAATGTGGATGGCTTTGTTTTCAGGGAAGATTATATTCCTTTGGCGCAACGTCCCGAGATTGACCGCTGGATACTTTCTTCGCTTAATACGGTGGTGAAGAAAGCAAATGAATACATGGATGACTACGAACCCACTCAGGCCGGCCGTGTCATTGAGGATTTTGTCGATGAACATTTAAGTAACTGGTATGTCCGTCTTTGCCGTCGCCGTTTCTGGAAGGGAGAATATGAACAGGATAAGATTTGTGCTTACCAGACTTTATATGAATGCCTGGAAACCATCACCAGATTAATTGCACCTGTTTCTCCTTTTTTCAGCGATGTTGTTTTCCAGTGCCTGAACAAGGTAACAGGCCGTTTCAGCGCAGAATCAGTGCACCATGCAGACTTTCCATCAGCCAATGAATCATTTATTGATGAATCACTGGAAGAAAGAATGCAATTGGCGCAGGATGCCTCGTCCTTAATATTATCGCTTCGCAAGCGGGTGAACCTGAAAGTCCGTCAACCTTTGCAGAAAGTGTTGATCCCCGTGATCAATGCCTCCATGAAAGAACAACTGCAAAAGGTGGAGGATTTAATAAAAGCGGAAGTGAATGTAAAAGAAATAGAATATCCCGGCCCGGATAATACTTTTATCAGTAAAAAGATCAAACCCAATTTTGTGGCCCTGGGGAAAAAAATGGGAGGGCGGATGAAAGCAGTATCCGCGGCATTGGCGGAATTCACCCAGGATGACATTGCCCGGTTGGAAAAAGAAGGTCAATATAATTTGTCAATTGATAACGAACCTGTAATATTACAGCTAGCGGAAGTGGAGATAAGCAGTGAGGATATTCCAGGCTGGACAGTGGCCAACAAGGGGAGTTTGACCGTGGCACTGGATGTAACCGTTACCCCGGAACTGGAAGCTGAAGGAAATGCCCGTGAATTTGTGAACAGGATACAGAAAATAAGGAAGGATAATAGTTTTGATCTTACGGACAGGATAGAAGTTAAAGTATCAGCACCAAATGGATTAAATGATTCATTGGCCCGGTATAAAGACTATATTTGCGCCGAAATTCTGGCCGACAAGCTGGAACTGGTACCCGAATTAACTGGCGGTACCGACATCAATGTGAACGATATATCATTAAAAGTCATTGTTTTAAAAAAAGGGTAATGTATGGCTACAAAAAAGAAACATGCCTCTAAAAAGGCTGCCAAACCCGTTAAAAAAGCAGCTGCGAAAAAACCGGCAGCAAAGAAAACTGTGAAAAAATCTGCACCCAAGAAACCGGCCCCGAAGAAAGCAGCAAAACATGTTGCTAAGAAACCGGCCCCGAAAGTAGTCGCAAAACCAGTGGCTAAATCTGCCCGTCCGGCTGCCGGCCCGGCACCTAAAGTAGCCGCAAAACCTGAAGCCCCGGCTCAAAAACCCGTGGTTAAAAAACCCGGTACAGTTGACCCCAAATCATTGGTTTCAATTAAACCCAAGGTTAAACCGGTTATTAAAAAGGAACCGCCTAAACCTCTTAAAATGGTGATTCCCAAAACAACTACTAAAAGCTCGGTGAAATATGAACCGGAGTTTACAAAATCAGTGCTCGATAAACAGGCTTACCAATCTACAGGACCAACCATGCGCTACTCCGATGGTGATCTGACCGAGTTCCGGGAAATCATCCAGCGGAAACTGGATGCTGCGAAGAAAGAGCTGACCTATTTACAGGGATTAATCACCCGCAAGGATGAAGGCGGTGATATGGACGAAGCCCGCTACATGACCATGGAAGATGGCAGTGTAAGTATGGAACGGGAACAACTAAGCCAGATGGCAAGCAGGCAGATCACTTTCATCGATCACCTTGAAAAGGCGATGATGCGGATCGAAAATAAAACCTATGGCATTTGCCGGGTAACCGGGAAGCTGATTGATAAAGCGAGGTTAAGAGCTGTACCTCATGCCACCCTGAGCATCGAGGCCAAGCAGCTGATGAATAAGTAATCATACCATATTCAAAATAAGCAAACCCCGGCATCACCGGGGTTTGTTGTTTGACAGCGTTAACTGGTTTATTTGTTTTTTCCTTTCAAAAAAACCTGTAATCCTACACCCAGTATAAACCCATGATTGGTGAATTTGGTGGTAGGTTCATTGGTGGAAGTAAAGTCTATATCTCCATCAAGATCCAGGTCTGTGGATGTAGTGGTTTTCAATGTGTTCTTATTATAGGAATAAGTATAGCCCGCAAAGAAATCAAGGCCCGTATTTTCACCCACCATTTTTGTGAGGCCGAACTGGATCGAAGCATTGGCAAAAAAGCCACCGGATGATTTACCGTCGTAGGTATTTTTGTAACCAGGCGGGCCGGAATAAAAACCGAAACCTTCGGTGTTCATGGAACTGATGCCCAGGTTAAAACCAAACTGTCCGAAGGGTATCAACCCATTGCCGGAATTGAAATAGTTGCGGGCAAATCCACCGATGCCAATGTTGAATGAATTTGTTTTATCCTCCTGGAAAGTGGTGCTGTTATCTTTGTAACGGATCTTCTGGCCGGAAGGGTTAATATTAAGGGATGCACCCACCGCAGTTTTATCAGAAACGAACCACCCGAATACGGGTTCGATCCTTAAGCCATAACCGGTGGTTTTACTTGAGTAGCCGTTAAAATCCGGGAAGGAAACGGCTGAATTTCCTGAATTAAAAAAGACACTCCCCAGGGAAGTCCCCACCATTTTATCACCCTTCTTAAACTGTGCATTCCCGGTATAATGCAGGGCTGCAAAAAATGTAAAAAGAAGGATTTTTTTGAGTTGCATATACTGGTTTTGTTTACCGGAAAAAAGGTTGCCGGGATGAGTAACAAATATAGTTTTTCGCATAAACCGGGAGTAAAATTATTTTTTGGCGGCCCAAATGAAATGCCTATTTTTCCTCTAACTTTAAGTTCTCTTGGTGAAGCGGATTTTTCCCTTTACTTTTAAAACCGAAACTAATTAACAGCCAAATCAAACTTTATGAGGAAGATCAAATCTCTTTCGCTATTACTATTAGCCATCGCTTTTATAGCTGTCAACTGTACAAAGGAAGGTCCTGAAGGCCCCGCCGGTGCAACCGGACCACAAGGTCCAAATGGCGGAAATGGTGCAACGGGTCCAACTGGCCCCACCGGTCCTACTGGTCCGCAAGGCCCTACTGGCCCTGTTGGTCCGCAAGGCCCTGCCGGAACGGCCAACGTGATTTATTCCGCCTGGACAGCTGAAGGTACCTGGGGAGATTCTGTGATGGCATCCATCTCGGTTCCTGCCGGAAATGCAAAGAGATATATCATGGCTGCACCCTCGTTAACACAGGCTATCCTGGACCAGGGTGTTATCTTAACCTATTACAGGTGGACCTTATCAGGCAACAATCCCATACAATTACCATCGTTGTTTACCAGTGCCGCCCAGCTTGTGGAGATTGGTAACCGTCCGGCACTGAATAAAATTATTTTCTATTTCTATTTGGTTAACAGCCCTGCCACCATACCTCCTTTTGGAAGTTTGGGAGCCGGTGCACAGTTCAGGTACATACTGATACCCGGTGGTGTAGCCGGAAGAAGCAGCAACGGTGTCGGCGGAACGGGTTATACGGCCGAACAATTGAAAGCGATGCCTTATGAAAGGGTTTGTGCACTCCTGAAAGTTCCACGTTAATTAAAATATTTGCTATCTGAGATGAAACCGGATTTACGAAAGTAAAACCGGTTTTTTCATTCCCATCACTTTCATTTCTGGCTTACCTTGTGTGTCCAAAATAGTTGCAATGAAAAATTGTATTTCGCTCCTTACCATTTTTTTTACCGCCGTCTTCAGCTATGCCCAGCCCCGGGTTATATCCGGGCCGATGCTTGGCCCGGTTGAACTGAGAGATGCCCGGATCTGGGTGGAAGTGTCGCCGGAAGTAAAATCTGTTTCCCTGCAATACAATAAAAAAGCTGAGTTGAAGACCAGGACTATCCTCTATAAAGGAATCCTGGGAAACGAATTCAATCCCCTGCAGTTTACCGTCGGTGGACTGGATTTTAATACAACTTACCAGTATAAAATTTGGATCAATGGGAAAGCGACAAATTATGGCGGAGAATTTACCACCAAGGATTTGTGGCAATGGCGCAAACCAGTACCGGACTTTAGTTTCCTGACCGGTTCCTGCGCCTATTTCAATGAGCCGGTCTTTGACCGTCCGGGAACTCCTTATGGAAAAGATTCTTCCATTTTTGAAGCAATGGCAAAAGAAAAATCAGCTTTCATGTTATGGCTGGGCGATGCCTGGTATACCCGCGAGGTGGATTATTACAGCGAATGGGGACTATGGTACAGGGCCAGTCATGACAGGGCCGTTCCCATTCTGCAAAATTTCCTGAAATCAATGCCGCACCTGGCTATTTGGGATGATCATGATTACGGGCCGAATGACATCGGTAAAAACTATATTCTTAAAGAAGCCAGCCGGAACATTTTCAATAAATATTTCTGTAATCCTTCTTCCGGGGAGAACGGGCAGGGCATTTATACCATGATCAACTACGGGGATGCTGATATTTTTATGACCGATGACCGCTGGTGGCGCAGCGCTGACCGGATGAAAGATTCGGTAGATGGAAAACCAAACCCTGAAAAAAGAATGCTGGGAAAACAGCAAATGGAATGGTTGAAAAATTCACTTCTCTACAGCACAGCAACATTTAAAATCATTACCCTTGGCAGCCAGGTATTGAACCCGGTTTCTCCTTTTGACAAATGGTGGGATTTTCCCGCCGAGTATGACGAGCTGATGAATTTTTTGAAAGAATACCGGATCAATGGTGTCGTATTCCTGACGGGGGACCGGCATCACAGCGAGATCATAAAAGTTGACAGGCCCGGCACCTATTCGCTGTATGATATTACCGTGTCTCCGTTAACTTCCGGTACGCATAAATTTGGAACTCCCGAAAATAACAACCCCTACCGGTTACTGGCCCTGGATGAAAAACAGAATTATGGAAAATTTTCTTTCAGTGGCAAAAGAGGAGAAAGAAAATTAACGGTAGAATATTTTGGGGTAAAGGGAGATAAGCTCGGGGAGTGGTCCGTTTCGGAAAAGGAATTAAAGACGCCTTAAAATCAATACGTGAATGACCATTTATTTTGGATATGATAAAAGACAGGTGATACAGGCACTCCGGTATCATTTTATCAGCCGTCCTGAGATCCGCATCATGCTGATACTGGTGAATGTTTTTGCGCTTGCTTCTATTACGTTGTACTTCCTGGGGAAAATAACCGCTATGGCTTTTTTGGTTGGTTCTTTCCTGTGGATTGTATTGATGATCAGTTTCTGGTTTATTTTACCCGGCATGGTATACCGGAGGGCGGTTACCTTCAAACATACTTTCAGTATGAGCTTTGAAGAAGACCAGTTTACACTGGCTCATGAGCGGGGATCTAAATCATGGTTGTGGGGGTCACTAAAAACATATATGGAAAGCCCTCATTTCTTTCACCTGTATTTTGACAGCCGGTCTTTTTTACTGGTTCCAAAAAGTGGATGTAAAGACAGTGATGAAGTATATGAACTGCGGCAGCTCATTAAAGGGAAAGTAAAAAAAGGGAAATAAGAACAGGTTGAAGGTTATAACTTTTTTTCCATCAGGAAGTGTGGTATCGTTATCTCAGTAAATTCATCACCGGCGACAACATAGCCCATCTTTTCATAAAAACCCACCACATTCTTCCGGGCATGCATGAAAATAACAGCATAGCCCCTGTCCCGGGCAAGGTTTTCGGCAAAATTCATCAGGGCTCTTCCAATGCCTTTACCCTGCAGATCATTCAAAACAGCCATTTGCCTTAAGCGAACAGATGAAGTATCCTTTTCCACCAGCATACAGCAACCTAACATGTCTTCATCTTCGAATGCCCCGATCAGCATGTTCTCCTTTTCCAGTTCGAGCTCACCCGGAGATATGCTGAGTCCAAGCGGTTTGCGCAAAATATCTTCCCGGAGTTTCACCATTTGTTTGTATTCGAAACTACCATGATCGATAATTTTCAGCGCCATTACTAAGAGTATTAATAGAGAGAGCTTCAAAATACAAAGAACTTATAATATCGCCAACCGTTTACGGGCATTAATTTCACTCCGCCCGCAAATTCAGGTCATTGCTATTCCCTCGTTCTCAGCTTATTGGATGAAAAGCGGAAAAAACCACCTTTCCGGCGCTGATTAATTCAAAAAGTATATTTTTGCACCCAATAAACAAAACTTTAAGAACATGTCAGACATCGCATCAAGAGTTAAAAAGATTATCGTTGACAAACTGGGTGTTGACGAAGCAGAGGTTACCGGTGAAGCATCTTTTACCAATGACCTCGGCGCCGACTCATTAGATACTGTTGAACTAATTATGGAATTCGAAAAAGAATTCAATATCTCCATCCCCGACGAACAGGCTGAAACCATCACTACAGTTGGCCAGGCTGTTACGTACCTGGAAGAGCACGCTAAGTAATCTACTACGTTACCTGTCCCCGGACAGATAACAGCATGCCTGCCGTGGCAGGCAGGGAATAAATTAACTCCGCCTTCTGTCTGTTCTAATTACAGCGAAGGCGGTTTTTTATCTTTTGAATAAACTGAAGTATCTTCCCGCTATATGGAATTAAAAAGAGTTGTTGTTACAGGCATGGGCGCTCTTACTCCGTTGGGTAATAATGTCGTGGATTATTGGAACGGGCTGATTAATGGCGTGTCCGGCGCTGATATGATCACGTTGTTTGATGCGTCTAAATTCCGTACCCGGTTTGCCTGTGAGATCAAAGGGTTTGATCCTATACAGTTCCTCGATAAAAAAGAAGCCAGGAAAATAGACCGCTTTACCCAGCTTGCCCTGGTGGTAAGCGACCAGGCGATGACCGATGCCGGCCTGAATAAAGAAAACATCAACCCGGACCGTGTAGGTGTTGTGTTTGCCAGTGGTATCGGCGGTTTGATTACTTTCCAGCACGAAGTCACCGATTTTGCAAGAGGAGATGGTACACCCCGTTTTAATCCCTTCTTCATTCCGAAAATGATACTGGATATTGCCGCCGGCCAGATCAGCATGCGGCATAATTTGCGCGGTCCCAATTTTGCAGTTGTCAGTGCCTGTGCCAGCAGCACCAATGCTATTATGGATGCATTCAACCTGATCAGGTTGGGAAAATCAGATATTATATTAACAGGCGGCAGTGAGGCAGTGATCAGCGAAGCAGGTGTAGGCGGATTCAATGCGATGAAAGCCATGAGCGAAAGAAATGATGATCCCAAAACAGCCAGCCGTCCCTATGATAAGGACCGGGATGGATTTGTGATGGGAGAGGCTTCCGGTATCCTGGTGCTGGAAGAACTGGAGCATGCAAAAGCAAGGGGAGCAAAAATATATTGCGAAGTGGCTGGTTGCGGTGCTACCGCGGATGCCCATCATATTACAGCTCCGCATCCCGAAGGATTAGGGGCGAAAAATGTAATGATTGTTGCATTGGATGATGCCGGAATGGAGCCCGATGAAATTGATTACATCAATACCCACGGTACCTCAACCCCCATCGGGGATGGTGCCGAGGTAAAAGCGATTACAGCCGTTTTTGGGGAGCATGCCTACCAACTGAACGTTAGCGCTACAAAATCAATGACCGGCCATTGCCTCGGTGCCGCCGGTGTTATTGAAGCAATCGCCAGCATCCAGGCCGTTGTTCATGATATAGTGCCCCCTACGATCAATCATTTTACAGATGATCCTGAACTGGACCCCCGGTTAAATTTCACCTTTAACAAAGCACAGCCCCGGAAGGTGCGGGCAGCACTCAGCAATACGTTTGGCTTTGGCGGACACAATGCCTGTGTCATTGTAAAAAAGTATAAAACCTGATTGAAAATTTTTTCGTAGCTTGATTACCGTGGATTTCCTGAAGATTTTTTTTAATAAACATTCCGGATCCTCTTTTAAGAAAGAGCTTAAAAACATTCTTGGTTTTAAGCCGGGAAATATTTCATTATACAAAACAGCACTCACCCACCGGTCGGTCCGGGAAGGGGCCGATGAAAACAATGAACGGCTCGAATACCTGGGCGATGCCGTATTAAGTGCCCTGATTGCTGATTATCTTTTCAAACGTTATCCTTACAAGGAAGAAGGATTTTTGACGGAGATGCGCAGCAAGATGGTTAACCGCCAGCAATTGAACGAGATTGCCGTGAGGATGGGTCTGAAAAAGATTACGCTGTACAATAAACTGGATGGTTCCCTGAAAGTGAGCCAGATATTTGGAAACACCCTCGAAGCGCTGGTTGGTGCAATCTACCTTGATCACGGGTATAAAAAAACGAGTAAATGGGTACTGGATTATATCATACTTCCCCATATGTTTATGGATGACCTGGAACTGCTTGAAATAAATCACAAGAATAAACTATATGGCTGGGCGAACAAAAACGGCAAAGTGCTTGAATTTGAAACCCTGAATGAAAAGTTGGAAAATGGCCGCCGGTTATTTACGGTCGCGGCCGTACTGGATGGAAAAAATATCGCAGAAGGGAAAGCTTTTAATAAGAAAGACGCTTCGCAGATAGCCGCCCAGGTGGCTGTAGAAAAACTCGGGATCATCAATGCTGATTCAATCGGAGAGGAAGCATAAGAAACATCCCGCAATAAACTGGCCGCCTGCTATTTCTTTTCCACGCATAGTTCAATTAAGATTCCATTCGTTGTTTTTGGATGCAGGAAACAAACCATTTTGTTATCTGCCCCAGGTTTAGGGACTTCATTCAGCACCAAAAAACCCTCTTTTTTCAACCTTTTCACCTCTGTCTCCATATCGGTAACTTCGAAGGCAATATGATGGATGCCCTCCCCTTTTTTTTCAATGAAACGGGCAATAACACCCTCAGCGTCCGTACTTTCCAGCAGCTCTATTTTGGTCTCACCGGCTTTGAAAAAGGCCGTATTGACTTTTTCACCCTCAACGAGTTCGGTCTTGTAACATAGGCTGTTAAGCAGCTGCTCAAACAAAGGAACTGAATGGGTGAGGCTTTTTACGGCGATTCCGATATGTTCAATTTTTTGCATAAATAAAGAATTGAGTAGCGGGGGTTTCGATTTCAGTAAAATCGGCCGGCAAACCGAAATTACCCCTTTCAGTTAGAACCATTTAAGCTAATTTTGTGTTTAATTGAAACAAAACCATTAGTACATTTTATGTTGAATTTTCCCATTTACCTTGATCATAATGCCACTACCCCCTGTGATCCAAGGGTGGTGGATGCCATGGTTCCCTATTTTACGAACAATTTCGGAAATGCGGCCAGCCGGAACCACCCGTTTGGATGGCAGGCGGAAGAAGCAGTTGACTATGCACGTGAGCAGGTGGCAAAACTGATTGGGGCAGATCCCAAAGAAATCATCTTCACTTCCGGGGCTACGGAAGCCGATAACCTGGCGATAAAAGGTGTTTTCGAAATGTATGCGAGTAAAGGCAACCATATCATTACCTGTAATATTGAGCACAAAGCGGTGCTGGATACCTGTAAGCATATTGAAAAAGAAGGGGGAGAGGTGACCTACCTCAAAGTAAAAGATAACGGGCTGATCGATCTTAATGAACTTGAAGCCGCTATTAAACCCACGACGATTCTTATCGCCATCATGTATGCGAATAATGAAATTGGTACTGTCATGCCAATGAAAGAAATAAGTGCCATTGCCAAAAAGCATGGTGTACTTGTTTTTACTGACGCCGTTCAGGCGGTTGGTAAAATACCGGTGGATGTAAATAAAGACGGGATTGACCTGATGGCTTTTACGGCCCATAAAATGTATGGACCTAAAGGTGTTGGTGCTTTATATGTCCGTCGTAAGAATCCACGGGTTAAAGTGACCGCGCAAATTGACGGGGGTGGCCATGAAAGAGGAATGAGGAGCGGTACCTTAAATGTACCCGGCATCGTCGGATTTGGTAAAGCCTGCGAAATTTGCCTGAATGAAATGGAGGAAGAAACGAAGAGGATCAGCAAGCTGAGAGATAAGCTGCAAACTGAATTACTGAAAGTGGAAGAATCTTACCTGAACGGGGATAAAGAACATAAACTTCCGCATGTAACAAATATCTCCTTCAAATACGTGGAAGGGGAAGGATTGATGATGGGTTTCAATAAAAACATTGCGGTTTCGTCAGGTTCGGCCTGTACGTCTGCCTCCCTGGAACCGTCCTATGTGTTAAAGGCGCTGGGCCTGGGAGATGACCTGGCACACAGTTCGCTTCGTTTTGGACTGGGCAGGTTTACAACAGAAGACCAGATCGATTATACCATTGAACAGGTAACCAAAACGGTAAATAAGCTGAGGGATATGAGTCCGCTGTGGGAAATGTACAAGGAAGGAATTGATATGAACAGCATTGAATGGGCTCATCATTAAAGTGAATGTGCGGATGTGCAACTGTTGAAATTGCATGCCAGGTAAAGCGCTTAAAACAGGAGTTGTGATCAATAAAGTATGATGTTCACATTTCCTATTATCTAATTTTTAAATTTTGTACCATGTCATATTCAGAAAAAGTGATCGACCACTACCAGAATCCAAAAAATGTAGGAACACTGGATAAAACTAAATCAAATGTGGGCACAGGCCTGGTGGGTGCTCCGGAGTGCGGCGACGTGATGCGTCTCCAGATTGAAGTGGATGAAACAACCGGCGTTATTAAAGATGCCAAATTCAAAACCTTTGGTTGTGGTTCCGCTATCGCTTCTTCATCCCTGGCGACGGAATGGCTGAAAGGTAAGTCCGTTGATGAAGCCATGACGATTGACAATATGACGATCGTGGAAGAGCTGAACCTGCCTCCTGTAAAAATCCACTGCTCAGTACTGGCCGAAGATGCCATCAAAGCAGCCGTGAATGATTACCGGGTAAAAAATGGTTTGCCTGCCCTGAAGTTTGATGAAAGTGTGGTTCATTAATTAAGTAAATGGGGAAATAACAAGTAGCAAGCTGGGCAAACCCCACCCGACATTTCCCACTAACTACCGGCTTAAAAATATGAGTGTCGAATTAGCTAACGCAATTTATATAAGCGATAGGGCCAGGGCAAAAATCCATCAATTGATGAAAGATGCCGGTGTGCAGAACGACCCATCCTATTTTGTACGGGTGGGGGTCGTTGGCGGCGGCTGTTCAGGATTGAGTTACAAATTGGATTTTGATAACGAGGCAAAACCAATGGACCAGGTGTTTGAGGACAATGGAATAAAGGTGGTGACCGATTTAAAGAGTTTTCTCTACCTGGTAAACACGACACTGGATTTTTCTGATGGATTAAATGGCAAGGGATTTTACTTCAGTAATCCCAATGCCAGCCGCACCTGCGGCTGCGGTGAGAGTTTCGCCGTATAAAGAACCAGCACACCGAACTTGACATAAAACGTCCCTCCGGTACGGGGGGATTTTTATTATCTGTAATAAATCCATTGCCTTGAAATATAGAAGCTTTGACTTATTTTGCATCATTCCAAGCCTATGTGGTCCGTTTGTAAAAAAGAACTCCGGCAATTTTTCAGCAGTCTTACAGGCTATATCGCCATTATCGTTTTCCTCGTGGTAAACGGGCTGGTGCTTTTTGTTTTTGATGATAATATTTTTGATTTCGGCTACGCCACCTTAGACCGTTTTTTTCAACTCGCTCCCTGGATACTTTTGTTACTGATTCCTGCCATCACCATGCGCAGTTTTTCAGAAGAATTTAAAACGGGCACTTACGAGATCCTGCAAACCCGGCCACTGAGCCGCTGGCAGATCCTGGGTGGCAAGTACCTCGGTTGCCTGCTGGTTGTCTTTATCGCATTACTGCCGACACTTATTTATATTATTTCGATCCAGAAACTTTCTTCCGGTGAAGGCCTGGACACCGGCGCTACCATCGGTTCATATATCGGGTTATTTTTCCTGGCAGCCGTTTTTACTGCCATCAGTATTTGTTGCAGCAGCTTTACCAATAACGCCGTCGTTGCTTTTATTGCTGCCATAATGGGTTGTGCTTTGTTATACTATGGTTTTAGTGCGATCAGCCGTCTGCCTGCGCTCACCAACGGTCCTGACTATTTGGTGGAAATGGCGGGGATTGATTTTCATTACCGGAGTATTAGCCGCGGATTGATCGATACAAGGGATGTCGTGTATTTCATCAGTGTTATTTTCCTGTTTTTTACCATCACAAACCGAAACATGTTAAAGCGGCAATGAAAAGAGGGATAGAAAAAATATTTGCTTCAAAATACTGGTGGCTGATGCTGCTGGTGCTGCTGCTCGCTGTCAATTACCTCGCTGCAGTATTTCATGCCCGGGTGGACCTGACAAAAGAAAAAAGATACACCCTCAGTACCGCTACAAAAAACCTGGTAAAAAACCTGGATGGAGAAGTACAGGTAGATGTTTTCCTGAAAGGAGATTTTCCTTCCGGTTTCAGGAAACTGGCAGCCAGTACAGAAGAGTTTCTTCAATTACTCAAGGACAGGAATGGATCAAAAATTCACTACCGTTTTATTTCTCCCCTCGATGAAATGCCGGGCGGTAAAACAACTTACGGCGATTCCCTGGTTGGTATGGGAGCAGTGCCCATTAACCTGACCGTTCAGAAAAAGGCAGGGGAAAGCAGTAATATCATTTTCCCCGTCGCGGTGATCCGGTACAAAGGAAAGCAATCCCTTGTCAATCTATACCCCGGGGCAAGCGGAAGGATTTCGCAGGATGAGATCAACAGCGCCGAAGCGTTGATGGAATACCAGTTTGCCAATGCGCTTGATAAAATGACCAAAGCAAAAACACCGGCAATAGCCTATGCAGTGGGAAACGGGGAGCCAACGGATGCGAGAGTTATTGACCTGGAACGGACCCTGGTTAAAGATTATCGCTTTGGCCCATTTGATTTGTCGGGTGGTTCCGTGCCCGCCGAAGCAGACGTTCTGATGATCGTAAAGCCTGCAAAGGATTTCAGTGATGATGAAAAGTTTAAGATCGATCAGTTTGTAATGCGCGGAGGAAAGTTGCTGTGTTTTATAGACAACCTCTACGCGGAACAGGACAGTCTCGCCTTTAAACCTGAGACTGTCGCCTATGACCGGAACCTCAACCTGACGGATCTTTTCTTCCGCTACGGTCTGCGGATCAATACTGACCTGGTCATGGACCTGCAATGCGATATGATTCCTTTTGTGGTCGGAGGTTCCATGGATAATCCCCAGTATGAATTTCTTCATTGGAATTATTTTCCCCTTCTTTCTCCATCCGCGGGACGGTCATTCAATAAAAATCTTGGTTATGTGGCCAGCCGTTTTGCCAATTCCATTGATACCATCCAGGTTGCGGGGGTAATAAAAACCCCGTTGCTGGTTACTTCACCTAATTCCCGGACCATCAGCACACCGGCATTGATCAGCCTGAATGAAAATAAAAATGTACCGGAGGATGAAAAGTTCAAACGCAATGCCATTCCGGTCGCCATGTTGCTCGAAGGCAATTTCACTTCGATGTTTAAGAACAGGATAACCAAATCAGCAATAGATAGTTTGACAGCCCGTGGGATTCAATTTCAAAATGCGTCTGCCGCCAATAAAATGATCGTGGTGTCAGACGGGGATATGGTGCTGAATGAATTAATTCCGGGTGATGGAGCCGACAGGCAGTCCGTTCCTTTGCTGATGGGCTGGAATAAATTTACCTATACAGAATATCAAAAGCAATCCGAATTTGGGAAATATTTTATTCCTGTGGCTAACCGGGAATTTTTACTGAGCTGTATCGAGTACCTGGTTAACGATCCCGCTATCAGTGAAACAAGAAATAAGGATATTGTTCTCAGGCTGCTGGATACAAAGAAGGTCACTGCCCAAAAAAGTGTATGGCAGTTTATCAATATTGCCCTGCCGGTATTGCTGGTACTGCTGCTGGGATGGTTGTACCAACAGCTGAGAAAAAGGAAATATGCCCGCTGACTGGCTGCAGAGGGCGGTGTATCTTTAGAACCTGCATAAATTTTACCAATGACAAAGGATCAGATTACTTATATAGTTTTTGGAATTGTACTGGTGCTGGCGCTGGTGTTCGATCTCGGCCTGCTCAGTAAAAAAGGCAAAAAGATCACCATTAAACAAGCCTTGTACCAAACATTTTTTTGGGTAGGCTTAGCGCTGGCATTTTTTGTTTTTATGTGGGTGGAAAATGGCCAGAAGGCCGGCCTGGAATATCTCAGCGCCTACCTGATGGAATGGAGCCTGAGCATTGATAATATTTTTGTTTTCATTCTCATCTTTTCTTCATTTGCAGTGAAAGAAAAGCATTTTGGACGGGTATTGCTTATCGGGATACTGATGGCAATCGTATTCCGGATCGTTTTTATTACGGTGGGGGTGGCACTGGTCGAGAAGTTCCATTGGGTTTTATATGTTTTCGGTGTCTTCCTGGTGTATACGGGGTATAAAATGTTTACGGCCAGTGATGATGAGGAGTTTGAGCCGCATGATACGAGGATATACAAATGGATGAAAAAGATTCTGCCGCTTGTACCCCACGATGGAGATGGTAAATATGTGGTGAGGGAGAACGGGAAAAAATTTTATACTACTTTATTCGTGGTGGTAATAATGCTGGCAGCCATTGACCTGGTATTCGCCCTCGATTCTATCCCGGCAGTAATGGGGATTGTTGATAATTCAGATGAGCATCGTGAAATAGCCAGGATGGTGATCTATACATCAAATATTTTTGCGGTGCTGGGACTACGTTCTTTATTTTTCCTGCTGAGGGGTGCCGTGAGTAAATTCGATTACCTGCAACAGGGTATTGCCATCGTCCTGGCTTTTATCGGGCTCAAGATGCTTTGCCAGACCTGGATAAACCAGTTGATCCCTGATAAGACCGTACAGGTAATTATTTCCCTTGGCGTAATCATGGTATGCCTGGCAGGTTCAATTTTTTATTCCATTTTCATGAAGAAAAAAGGTGGGCCTGAAGATGTAACGGATGAGAGTATATAATTTTCGCAGCGCACTAACGAATTGAGTTACCCGGTTAGTCATATTGCCCGTATCATTCACGCAAAGACAACCATTGCAGGGAATGCAATGATTGAGCATCTTTTGCTGGATAGCCGGAAAGTCTACGCACCGGCCACTTCGCTATTTTTTGCCCTGAAAGGTCTTCGCAAGGATGGCCAGCAGTTCATTCCCGAATTGTACAAAAAAGGGGTCCGCAATTTTGTCGTCTCCGGGTTGCCTGCCCCTGATCTTTACCCGGAGGCTGTTTTTTTACACGTAAACGATACGCTGGAGGCTTTGCAGGAATTGGCGGCCTGGCACCGGGCACAATTTACTATTCCCGTTATTGGCATTACCGGCAGCAATGGAAAAACGATCGTAAAAGAATGGCTGTACCAGCTGTTGCATGCTGATTATAATATCGTACGCAGTCCTAAAAGTTATAACTCCCAGATCGGCGTTCCGCTTAGTGTCTGGCAAATAAATAAAGACCATACCCTGGGTATTTTTGAAGCAGGTATTTCCCAGCCGGGAGAAATGGAAAAACTGGAGCGAATCATTCAGCCCGGAATTGGGGTATTGACCAATATAGGCGAGGCACACAGCGAAGGATTTGCATCCAGGGAGCTGAAGGAAAAAGAAAAGAGATTGCTTTTTAAAAATGCCACGCAACCGCCTTCGCTATGCAGCGTTGAACTAAAACGTGATAGTAACAATACAACCATCCTGGCAAAAAAGCAGGAATCGGCAGACGAAGTTATTTCAATAAACATACCTTTTACTGATGATGCATCCATCCAGAATGCCATTACCTGCTGGCAGGTGATGCTGATGCTCGGATATGAAAATGATGTCATCGGTAACCGGATGAGTGGTTTGATGCCCGTAAACATGCGGCTCGAATTAAAAAAAGGTATCAATGGCTGTTCTATTATCAATGATAGTTACAGCACAGATACCAGTTCGCTGGAAATCGCACTTAATTTTTTGGAGCAGCAACGTACGGGTTCAAAAAAGACAGCCATCCTTTCCGATTTCTTGCAAAGTTCTTTACCTCCGGCGCAACTGTATGCACTGGTAAAAGCCAGCCTTAAAAAACATAAGATCAACCGTCTCATCGGGATAGGCGAGCACATTGCGGCCAATATTAATTCAGGAACAGATAATGAACTGGAAATCGAAACATTTTCATCTACAGATGATTTTATCCGCCATTTCCGTTTTTCCACCTTTAAAGATGAATCCATCCTTATCAAAGGAGCGAGGATTTTTGCTTTTGAAAGAATTGTTCATTTGCTGGAACAGAAGGCACACCAGACAGTCCTCGAGATCAATCTCAGTTCGATTGTTCATAATCTCAGGGAATACCAGAAATACCTGAAGCCATCGACAAAAGTGATGGCAATGGTAAAAGCATTTGCCTATGGAAGCGGGGGTGCTGAAATAGCGGGGATCCTGCAGTATCATAAAGTAGATTACCTGGGGGTAGCTTATGCGGATGAAGGGGTGGAGCTAAGAAAAGCCGGGATTACACTTCCTGTCATGGTGATGAACCCTGAAAGAAATGCGTTTGAATCAATTATAGAGAATAACCTGGAGCCGGAATTGTATTCTTTTGAATTGGTGGATTCCTTTGATCAATTTTTAAAGAAAGAACAAGTAGAGCAGTATCCTGTTCATATTGAAATTGAAACCGGTATGAACAGGTTGGGGTTCCCGGGGAATGACATTGAACAGCTTGCCAGTACTCTGCAAGCTACTTCTGCGTTTAAAATTCAAACTGTATTTACTCACCTGGCGGCAAGCGAGGAAGCGGGTCAGGATGCCTTTACGCTTGAGCAGTTTAAGGTGTTTGATCTGGCTTCATCAAAACTGCGGGACAGGCTCGGTTATGCTTTTATACGCCATATAGCGAATTCGGCGGCCGCTATCCGGCATCCGGCGTTACAGCTTGATATGGTGAGGCTGGGAATTGGGCTTTATGGAGTGGACAGTGCCGGTTCAGGAAAATTAAACCTGCAGACCGTGGCTACATTGAAATCAACTATTGCACAGATCAAGCAGCTTAAAAAAGGGGAGTCCGTAAGCTATAACAGGAAAAGTATTGTTGAAAAGGATTCTGTAATTGCGACTATCCGTCTTGGGTATGCAGATGGATATCCCCGCCGGCTGGGAAATGGTATTGGAAGAGTGGTCATACATGGCCACCAGGTACCGGTAATCGGTGCAGTTTGCATGGATATGTTTATGGTAGATATTACCGGGAAGACCGGGATAAAAGAAGGGGATGAAGTAATAATATTTGGTGAGCAACCTCCGGTACAACAGTTAGCAACATGGGCAGGAACAATACCTTACGAAATAATGACCGGTGTTTCACAACGGGTAAAGCGGGTTTATTTCCAGGAGTGATTTTTAACAACAAAGGCTAAACAACAGGCTGTTAAAAACTTATATTTGCCCATTAAAACTTATACATTGAAGCTGAGAAGTGCCATATTTATTATCATCGCAATTATAGTGGTAGACCAGGCTATAAAGATCTGGATAAAAACATCCCATCCTACCGGCGAAGTTGTCAGGGTGATGGGTATGGACTGGTTCCGGCTGCACTTTATTGAGAACCCGGGCATGGCATGGGGTTGGAAGTTTGGGAATGAAACGGGTAAGATGGTGCTGACACTTTTCCGCCTGGCTGCTGTAATATTTGGTACCTGGTACCTGGGAAAAATTGTCAGGCAGCAATATAAAAGAGGATTTATTGTTTGTGCGGCCTTAATTTATGCAGGGGCCCTTGGTAATTTAATAGACAGTATGTTTTATGGGATGATCTTTGACAAAGGCCTCCACTATGATGCGGCCATCAATGATTATGTGAGCTATTCCGGCATTGCTTCTTTTTCTTCCGATGGTTATGGCTCGTTCCTGCACGGGAGCGTGGTTGATATGTTATATTTCCCGATGTTCAGGGGCCAATTTCCATCCTGGTTCCCTTTTGTCGGTGGCGATGAGTTTGAGTTTTTCAGTCCTATTTTCAATATCGCTGATGCTTCTATCTCCGCCGGTGTGATCACCTTACTGATTTTTCAAAAGAGATTCTTCAAAAAACATTCTCACCAGGAAACTCATTCCACGGTGGAGACCGGTACGGAAGTGAGTGATAAAATGCAGGTATTATAAAAACTCTCCTGGTTACTGGTTTTGCTTCATGACCCTTTTCTGGATAATAATACCCCCGGATTGTACTTTCAGGAAATAGATACCGGCTGCGAGATCACCGGTATTATCCAAAACAAAACGGTTGGTGCCCGAGCTGATGTAAAAAACACTCTTTCTTATTACTTTCCCCGCGGCATCTATCAGCTCTGCATCTGCTTTGCCATTATTTCCAGAAGATATATCGAAACTTAGCTGATGGCCGAAAGGGTTAATAACCGAGATAAACGAAAACGGCGCAGCAGTAGCCGATAACTGGATTGTTTTGGTGTACCTGGACTGCCCGGCACCATTTCTCATTGCAACGCGGTAATACGTTTTGCCGGTGATTGGTACAGGATCTGTATAAGAATAAATACTTTGTTCAGACACATAATCGTTATAACTATTAATTGACACGATGGATGAAAAATTAATGCCATCCGTGCTTTTTTCCACCTCAAATAACAAAGGTTCATTCTCGCCGGTGGTTATCCATTTTAACCGGGCGATTTGATTATCCAGGCTGCCTGTAAATGATATCAGCTGGGTTGCCAGCGGGATCCCGCAATCAATGACATTTAAAGTGATTATGTTTCCCTGGTCGGTAAACCGGCAGTTGATATCCGAGAGGTTGGCCAGGGTGGTTGCCACCACCAGTTTGTACATATCACCATTGTTTATTACCAGTGTTTGACCGACGGGAATGGTATAAGAAGTGACGTATTCCCAGGCTGTCCCGTTCCAGAAAGGGATTGCAGGCCCTGCCGGCGCTGTTATATCCGACCAGCTGGCTCCGCCATCCGTGCTTCGCTGCCATTTATAATAAACATAGTTATTAAAGAAGGAGCGCACCGTATCATAAATTGTTATCACGTTGCTGTCGCAGACAATTGGATTAAGTGATGGAGAATAGCGCATATTGGGCGAACAGGTGGAAACTGATATATCATCCAGTGCCCAGTCGTTACCACCACCTCCCGGGGCATTGTTGAAAAACTTAAGGGTAAAGCTGGTTTGGGTCAGGCCGGTTAGGAAGGTAAAGCCTTTTTTTACCCATTGACCGTTGTAGACAAGATCCCCGCTTGTATAGTAGTCGATACCGTCTACTTCAAAAGTCAGGTTTGGTCTCACTCCGGATGAGTCACCCAAACCGGAAGGAATATAAAAAGGAGGACCGGTTGAATTTGTTGCGCCTTTACCATTCGAATCGCAACCACATTTGGAACAAATGTTCCTCATCCAGCAGGAGATCTCATAATAGGTATTTGGACAAAGTCCTGAAATAGTTTGCTGGAATGCTGAGTCAATCCGGTAGGCAGCATTGATCACAAGCATATACCCGGCATTTGGATTAGCAACCGTATCTGCGGCCGGGTTTCCGGCAGATAGTGATGCCGCTCCCGTATGATCACCAATAATATCCCAAACACTAAAAACCCGGTGTGTGGTTAACGGACCTCCTCCATCGGGATCGGGGTCAGGTTTAGCCCAGGTATTTAAAGTGGTGTATGCTGTGCGGGTTGACGTATTATTAGCCACCCCATAGTTATAGTCGTTAGGTGCATTTGTAGTAAAGACCTGGTAAGTATATCCCACCGGCACATTGGCCGATACACCCCGGTTGCGGGGTTGACCGGTACCAAACGTACCATTAAACTCGGTTCCGATTGAATTGGCGCCAATTGTATTGGCGCAGATACCGTAATTGGTATATACCCTGACAAGGTTGGACGGAAAAGTAAATGTTTGCACAGCCAGGATCCCGTTTTTATAGGTCATATTCCCCCCGCCTGTACTGATATTGCTTCCGGTGGCTGCAGTAACCCTCACCCTGTACGAAGCAATCATAATGCAGGAACTGCCATAAAACGATGGCTTATGCGTGTTGGCCACTCTGCCCCTCCGGAAAGCAGTGGCCGGGGCTGCGGCTGTATTATAACCTAAATGTATGGTGATATTAGCACCACTCCGCCAGCCTGCATCATCCCCAAATGCGTCAGTAAACTGTTTGTAGATCTTTCCTTCGTTTGTCAGAACCCTTACGGTATTGATGATATAAGCAGTGCCTGCAGGAACTACATCCTGGTACCGGCAACTGTCGTACGTTCCCGAACGAACCACGAAAGAGGCCCGTATCTCCAGCGTGTCACCGGTTTCAACGGTACCGCCATTTAATCCTTTGGTTACGTTGATATAACTTTTACCAAAGTCGATAGTCTGAGCAAAATTTATCAGTGGACTGATGCAGAACATTGCAGTCAGCAAAACAAATCTTACTATAAATAAACCGGGTACAGTTTTTTTCATAGAACGGATTTTCAGGTTCACAAGTCGGACTCCGGGTAATAAAATTAGATTAACGGCCTACCCAAAACAATAGGAATATGTGCTGTTATTCCTATCAAAAACCCCGCATCTTTTACCTGTGAAAAGCCCTATTGATACGGGGTTAAATAATGATTAGTTTTAAGAACCAAATCCTATTTATGAAAACGCCATTATTTATTATCTGTATTTCTTCCTGTGTTTTTTCTATACCGCTTCAGGCGCAGGTTGCAGATTCTACTACGATCCTTTTTAATATGGATACGGTGGCAAAGAACCTGGGATACCCCTGGGAAATTACTTATGGACCTGACGATTCATTATGGATTACAGAAGCAAGGGGATACCGGGTATTACGTATCAGTTCTGCAAGATCTACTTCGGACAAAAATGATCCTCCCCAGGAAGTGTTAAACATTCCATTGGGAACAGGTGAAATCAACTTTGACCGGACTTCCAACAGGTGGCCACAGGGTGGAATGCAGGGCTTAGTCATACACCCGGAGTTTATGACCGACGTGAATAAGAGATGGGTCTATCTTTCTTATGTTTATAAGAAGCAAACATGCCCAAGCTCGAACAATCCCTGTTATTTCCGTACAAAAATTGTAAGATGCCGGTTTTATTTTGCCGCGGACCCGGGTAACCCCACCAGTGTTCCCAAAAGAGATACACTTACGATCATGGATACGGTGTTATCAAACCTGCCCGGCAGTAATGATCATAATTCAGGAAGATTGACCATCAGTCCTGTTACGGAAGGGCCCGATAACAAATTCAGGCTATATTATACAATTGGTGATATGGGAGCCGGGCAGTTTAATAATGCGTCCAGGACTAATTATGCGCAGACACTTGATACCTGCGAGGGTAAAATATTGCGATTAAACACTGAACCTGACGGGGATCCTTCTTATGGTGTTAACCATGATTATAATACCTGGAGACTGTGGATACCCAATGACAACCCTTTTAATCACAGTGTGCCCGAATTCAGTTCCTTAAAGACGCCGGTCTATAGTTTCGGTCATCGAAATGCGCAGGGAGTAGTGTGGGGTTATGCCAACAGCACCTGGCGATTGTACAGCTCTGAGCATGGTGACAAATCAGACGATGAGGTAAACAATATATTATCCGGCGGTAATTACGGGTGGCCAAAAGTTGCGGGGATGGGAAGTGATAATAACTATTCTTCCCTGGATGCTTTTGCCAATAATGACCGTCTTGCATCCCTCCTGGTCAATTATAATGAGAGTACATGGGCGACCACGAATAGTATGCGCCGGCCCCTGTTCGCTACTTTCAACTGGCCAGCCTCCGCTATCCCCGCTGATGGATCAAATATTTTCACCTGGGGAACAATAGCACCCTCCAGTATTGATTTCTATAAAGGCAATATACCGGGCTGGAAAAATTCATTGCTCGTCACCTCCCTCAAATACGGGATGTACCGGTTAAAATTAAAATCAACCGGGGATTTTGTGGACAGTTCTTCCTCTACCAATTCAGTCGATACTTTCCCGTTGCTGCATGGCTGGCGGGTAAGGGATGTGGCGATTCACCCGGAGGCGAACAGTGGAACTTTTTGGATCGTAATCGACAGCACCGGCTCAACTTCCGGGCCTACGGGCGGATTTAACGGGTCCAATGATCCCACACCGGATGGCGGAAAAGTGCTTAAACTCAGCTATAAAGCGCTTATTACCCTCCCAATCAACCCAAATCCTCCTGGGGGTCCTCCGGTTGTGAAAGACCTGGTTCAAATATATCCTAACCCTGTTATAAGCACGCTGCATATCCAGGGGAAAAAAGAATTAAGGAAACCATTGCTGGTCCAGATTTATGATATCTATGGTCGTATGTTAAAAGAAGAAACCAGCTATAAAAACAATTTCTCTGTTGAGGTGGGTTCCTTTACACCGGGTTCCTATATCCTGAAATTATATAACGGGTATGACCTGGAAGTACAGATCGAAAAATTCATCAAGAAATAAGGACTCGGGTTTAAAACAGACCTGAAAAACAAAGCCCCCAAACGGGGGCTTTGTTGTAAGATATGCTCAGGGTTTTACTGGTAATCCAGTTTAAGCGACCCGGATCATTTTTTTTGTAACATCCGGCTTTCACGGATATAGCGCAATGCTGCATCCCTGTCGGTGCCTGATAAGTCACTGCCGGTAATAAGGCTCCTGTTGCTGCCGGATAAGACAGCTTTTAAATAAGGAGACCGGGTGTCTTTTTTTACTGCAGTTAAAGATTCGTTGGAAACACTTTTCAACGGGTTGGCTGAAAAATAAGAAATGGAACGGGCTTTACTTTTCATATGGGCGGATTTATAGTTTTAAGGGTTGGATCCAGGGCTGAAATCGACTGTTAAGATAAAAATAAAAGCACCAGATATGCAAGTATTACCAAGTAAAAAATGAAAAATTATTGATTCCTCAACAGTCCTGTAAGTGTTTTTACTATACGCCCGTTATAGCCTTCCGACCATGTTTTCAGGCTTAACCCACTCATCAAACTGGGCCTCAGACAGGTATCCAAGTCTTACCGCCATTTCCTTTAAAGTGGTACCCTGTTTATGGGCTTTTTGGGCTATTTCAGCTGCCTTGTAGTACCCGATTTTAGTGTTTAAAGCAGTCACCAGCATCAGGCTGTTGTCAACATGTTTCTGAATGTTTGCCGCGATTGGTTCAATGCCTGCAACGCACCTGTCATTGAAAGAAACACAACCATCCCCAATTAATCTTGCACTGTGCAGGAAATTGTAAATCATGACCGGCTTGAAAACATTTAATTCAAAATGACCTGTTGCGCCGCCAATATTAATGGCAACATCATTACCAAGCACCTGGGCAGCAATCATGGTGAGGGCTTCACATTGCGTTGGATTCACTTTCCCGGGCATTATGGAAGAGCCGGGTTCATTATCCGGAATGAAAATTTCCCCGATACCACTCCGGGGACCCGAGGATAACATGCGGATGTCATTGGCAATCTTCATTAAGCTGACAGCTACAGTTTTCAGGGCGCCATGGGCTTCTACGATCGCATCATGAGCGGCCAATGCTTCAAATTTATTTTCCGCAGTAATAAAAGGCAGACCTGTTAAGCGGGCAATATGTTTTGCGACGTTCTTGTCATACCCAGGCGGGGTGTTGATGCCTGTACCTACAGCCGTGCCGCCGAGGGCCAGTTCACCCAGGTGCGCCAACGAGTTTTTAATGGCTTTCATGCCATGATCCAATTGGGATACATAGCCACTGAATTCCTGGCCAACTGTCAGGGGTGTGGCATCCATAAAATGAGTGCGGCCGATTTTAACCACCTTCATGTATTTCCTGCTTTTCTTTGCCAGTGTATCCCTGAGCTTTTTAATGCCTGGCAAAGTCGTTCCCACCAGTATTTTATAGGCGGCAATATGCATGGCCGTTGGAAAAGTGTCATTCGACGACTGGGACTTATTCACATCATCATTGGGATGGAGGAATTTCTCTTTATCTGTCAATTTCCCCCCTTTTAGTACATGGCCCCGGTAAGCAATTACTTCGTTTACATTCATGTTACTTTGTGTGCCACTCCCGGTTTGCCAAACGACAAGTGGAAAGGAATCGTCCAGGTTCCCTTTCAGGATTTCATCACATACTTTACCGATTAATATCGATTTATTTTTTGGTAATACCGCGGCTTCAAAGTTGGTGATGGCAGCAGCTTTTTTCAGGTAAGCAAATGCCTCGATAATTTCTTTCGGCATCTTATTGATATCCTGGGCAATCCTGAAATTATCAATGCTCCGCTGCGTTTGGGCACCATAATAGGCCGCGGCAGGCACTTTTACTTCCCCCATCGTATCCTTTTCGATCCGGTATTCCATAAAACAAATTGTGGTTTAAAAACAATGCCGCAAAGGTAGGTCAAACGCAAACACAGATACCTGATTTTCGTTTTTTTAAGTTCCGCGTATGATGCTAAATTGCTGTCATGAAATTTCTGTACACGCTCCTTTTTATAATTGCATTTATTTCCGGCCACGCGCAACAGCAAACAGAGAATATCATTATTATCACTACAGATGGTTTCCGCTGGCAGGAGGTTTTTAAGGGAATGGATTCAGCTATCGCCAACGATAAGCGGTTTAACGAGGGCGACAGCGCTTACATCTTTGATAAATACTGGGGTGATAATGACGAAGCACGCCGTAAAAAATTGATGCCTTTTTTCTGGAGCACCCTGGTTGAAAAGGGACAACTGTTTGGTAACAGGATTTCAGGAAGTAAAGTGGATAATGCAAACCCGTACTGGTTCAGTTATCCCGGCTATAGCGAGATTATGACCGGCTATGCAGATACCGCTATTAATTCTAACAGCTATCCCGCTAACCCCCATGTAACCGTACTGGAGTTTCTGAATAAGCAACCACGGATCAGGGGCCGGGTTGCAGCTTTTGGGGCGTGGAATGCTTTTGACCGGATATTAAACCAGGAGAGAAGTAAGATACCCGTCTTCGCTGGTTTTGATAAAACCGGCGGAAAGACACCCACGGCCAATGAGGCCATGCTGAATAAATTATTAAAAGATTCATACAAGCCCTGGCATGAAGATGAATGCTTTGATGTCTTTACGCATCACGCTGCCATGGAGTGGCTAAAAAAAAGAAAGCCAAGGGTGCTTTACATTGCTTACGGTGAAACCGATGAATGGGCACATGCCGGACAGTATCGTTCTTACCTGGATGCCGGGCAACAGGTAGATGCATGGATAAAAGAAATCTGGGACTTTGTTCAAAAAGATCCCCAATACAGGAATAAGACAACCCTCTTTATAACAACTGATCACGGAAGGGGAGACCGGAAAAAAGAAGAATGGACCAGTCATAACAATGAGATCCTGGATTCGCATGAAATATGGTTTGCTGTCCTGGGTCCGGATACCCCGGAAAGAGGGGAATTGAAAGCGGAAATGCAATTGTATCAAAAGCAATTTGCACAAACCATCGCCCGGCTCATGGGTTATACCTATTCCGCCGCTCACCCGATTGCTGAGGAGATACACTATGTTTTAAAAATGCGGAAATAAAGCATGAAAACAATTTTTTTCACTCTTTCTGTACTTCTTGCATTAAGTGCCGGCACACAGGAACCCTATTCCGGCCCCCTTCCTACAAGGCAACAACTGGCATGGCATGAAACAGAGTTTTATTTATTTATGCATTTTGGGCCAAATACGTTTACAGATAAGGAATGGGGTGAGGGCACTGAACCTGAAGATCTTTTCAACCCAACCTTCTTAGATTGCCGCCAGTGGTGTGAAGTAGCAAAAGCGGCAGGTGCCAAAGGCATTATAATTACGGCCAAACATCATGATGGCTTTTGTTTGTGGCCAAGTAAATTTTCTAAACACACCGTCCGCGAAAGCAAATGGAAGGAGGGTAAAGGGGATATATTGAAAGAATTATCACTTGCGTGCAAGGCAGCCGGTTTGAAATTTGGTGTCTATCTCTCACCCTGGGACAGAAACCACCCCGACTATGGCACCGCCAAATACAATAATGTGTTTGCCGGGATGATGAAGGAAATTCTTCAGAACTATGGACCCGTTTGGGAATTATGGTGGGATGGTGCCAACGGGGAAGGACCCAATGGTAAAAAACAGGTTTATGACTGGAAGTTGTTTGAAAGGACCGTAAAACAATATTCTCCCAGGACGGTTGTATTCAGCGATATCGGGCCAGATATCCGCTGGACAGGCAACGAGCAGGGAATTGCCGGTGACCCTAACTGGAATTTCCTCGATACATCCGGTTTTAAGAGAGGAGAGGGTGCTCCACCGGTTGATACATTGAACCAGGGAAATTACAATGGGAAATACTGGATTCCCGCTGAGTGCGATGTGAGCATACGGCCCGGATGGTTCTGGCATGCGGCGGAAGATGAAAAAGTGAAGACGCCCGAAAAACTTTTTGAATTGTATTTAAAATCCGTGGGCAGGGGAGCTAATCTTTTATTAAATGTCCCCCCTGATCAGCGTGGCTTGGTAAATGAAAAAGATATTGCTGCTTTAACGGGCTTTAAAAAGCTCCGGGATGAGAATTTCCGCGATAACCGGCTTAAAGAATCTAATAGCTTTTACCAGTTCACAAAAGAAGAGCTTACCTCAAATGAATTGTTGTTGCGCCGTTTTGATTCAGCTTCGTCAGGCTACAGTATCAATCTCCAGAACTTTATTGTTGAGCTCCCCCGGCCAACCACCATTAACTGTATCATTCTCCGGGAAGCCATCCACCTTGGCCAGACGATACGAAGCTTCCGGATCGGTTTGTACAATGATAAGAATCTGGTACACGAAATTCAAGGGAGCAGTGTTGGCAGGAAACGGATCCTAACATTCCCCGCAACGACCATCACATCTCTTAAGGTTAACCTCCGGGATGCAAAAGGTCATGATAATATTATCGGTGTGGCCGCCTACCTGATTAATCAACAGCTGGCACAACAATAGTTATTTATGATTTATTTACCTGCCTTGCGCTATATATTCTTTTCGTTGGTTTCCGCTATTGCTTTAACATCCTGTACAGATAAAAAAAAGCCTGCTGGTCCGGAATTGGCTGCAGATACAGTCACCATGACCAAACGAACCGATCAGTTACCGGTCGTAAAACCCGGCAAAGTGAAAACCGTTTTAACCAGTGAAGAAAACATACCCGGAAAAGTAACACCGGATTCGATCGTTGCTTTTGCGAGGACGCTGATCGGGATCCCATACCTGTATGCATCCACTGATCCCCGCCAGGGATTTGATTGCTCCGGGTTTATCACTTACGTGTTCAACCATTTTAATATTACTGTGCCGCGTTCTTCGGTTGACTTTACGGATTATGGGAAAGACGTTGAAATTAAGATGGCTAAACCGGGCGACCTGATTTTGTTTACCGGGACCGACAGTACAATCCGGATCGTTGGCCATATGGGGATCGTAGAAAGTGTGGAGCAAGGGCAACTCAATTTTATTCATTCTACATCCGGTAAAGCAAAAGGAGTGGTGATTACAGCCCTGGGCAATTATTACCTGGGACGATTTGTAAAAGTGATCCGGGTGTTCCCGGATGAACTTTTCAAGTGAATTTATTTCCCGGTGAAATTTGGTTTCCTTTTTTCGAGGAATGCGGTTATCCCTTCTTTCATGTCTTCCGTACCAAATGCCTTTCCAAATTCCTTTATTTCTGTATCATAGCCATCGGTTTTTTCATCAAAAACAGCATTGGCTGCTTTGATGCAACCTGCTATGGCAGACGGGGCTTTTGAATTAATGAGATCCAGGATCTTCCTGGTGTGATCCAACAGCGTTTCCGGTGTAGTTACATAGTTCACCAATCCCAGCAGTTTCGCTTCGTTCGCATCTATCATATGTGCCGACATCAGCAACTCCATGGCTTTCCCTTTGCCTAGGAGATGGACTAACCGCTGGGTTCCGCCATAACCAGGTATCAGACCCAGGTTCACCTCGGGTTGGCCAAATTTTGCATGCTCGGCAGCAACCCTGAAATGGCAACTCATGGCGAGTTCACAACCTCCCCCCAGTGCAAATCCATTTACCGCCGCCACGATTGGTTTAGTTGAATTTTCTATTCTAAAAAAAGTATCCTGGCCTCTTTTGGCCAATGCCATTGCCTGCGCTTTGTCTAAACCGTTAAATTCAGAAATGTCTGCACCCGCGACAAAAGCCTTGGCCCCGGCCCCGGTAATAATCGCCGATCTTATTCCGGTATTGCCGGCTATTTCATCCAGCACTGAATTCAGTTCATCAAACACCGTTTTATTGAGCGCATTCAGCTTGTCGGGCCGATTGATGGTAACCGTTAGAATATGATTTTCTGCTGAAGTTAATAGTGTCTGGTACATACGAATAGTTTAGAAATTCCTGTGGTCTTTTACCCAGCCCTTTATATAATCACTGATTTCGGAAGTAGCTGTACCCGGAGCGAATAATTTCCCTACGCCAAGTTCATTTAACTTATGCATATCATCTTCGGGAATAATTCCTCCACCGGTGAGGAGCACATCATTCATTCCTTTTTCTTTCATCATATCAATTACCTTGGGGAAAACGGTCATGTGGGCACCTGAAAGAATGCTGATCCCAATGGCATCCACATCTTCCTGGAGGGCCGCATTTACGACCATTTCAGCCGTTTGACGCAGGCCGGTATATATCACTTCCATGCCGGCATCCCGGAGAGCCGTGGCGATGACTTTTGCCCCGCGGTCATGACCATCCAATCCTACTTTGGCTACCAAAACTCTGACAGGTCGGTTCATACGTTAAATCTGTGTCACGAAAATACATTGTTTGAGCTAGAGGATTGTAAATTGAGGTATGCAATTCAGGAAATTTGGAAATACGGATTTGCGGGTAAGCGAAGTAGGCTTTGGTGCCTGGGCTATCGGTGGTGGCACCATGATTGGAAATACAGCGATCGGTTGGGGAAATACAGACGACAAGACCTCTGTGATGGCTATTCATGCTGGCCTTGATGCCGGAATTAATTTTTTTGATACGGCAGATATTTATGGGTTAGGGCATTCAGAGCAATTATTAGGAAAGACAATTGGAAAGGAAAAAGAGGTGATCATTGCCACGAAAGTGGGCAATGTATCGCGGGATGGACAATTCATGACTGATTATACCAAAGCATATATCTTAAAAGCCTGCGAACAATCACTCCGCCGGTTAAAACGGGAAGTGATCGACTATTACCAGCTTCATACTGCAAGAGTCCGGCAGCTGGAGGAAGCGGACTGCATGGAGGCTATGGAATTGCTTATCAGGCAGGGGAAAATCAGGTACTGGGGTCTTTCGCTGAATACATTTGATCCGGGACCCGAAGCGGAGTATTTGATGAAAACACTTGCTGGTAGCGGGTTTCAGCTTGTATTAAATCTGTTGAACCAAAAGTCGGTTCCTTTATTAAAGGAAGCAGCTACCAAAGGATATGGAATTATGGCCAGGATGACCCTTCAGTTTGGATTACTTACAGGCAAATTTGACGAAGGAAAATCTTT